>NZ_CP172595.1:2482341-3102927 GCF_044593955.1 Haloferax sp. S1W | reverse complement strand
GTGAATCGCCTCGGGGTCAAGCCCCGAGGCTTCCTGTTTCTACGACGCGCTTTGCAGACACCGAATGGGTGTCCGTAGGGAGCGCAGTCTCCACAGGCGTGTCTTCGGGCCATTCCAGCCCTAACTCAGAAAAGCCGCGTTGCAGGACATTCATCGCCGCGTTCGCGTCACGGTCACACTCGAACCCACATGACGGGCAGGAGTGTTCACGCACCCAAATGGGCTTCGCTGTTTCTACACCACACGACGCGCATTCCTTCGTCGTTCCACGCGCTTCCACCTGCACGACGTGACAACCGTACAGGTCGGCCTTGTAGTCGAGGAGCGTGATGAACTGTCGCCACGCCGCGTCCTGCTTGTTGCGAGTGTTGTGCGACTGTTCGAGCATCCCCTTCACGTTTAAATCCTCGACGAACACGGCGTCGTACTCGCGGACGAGCCACGTCGTTATCTTGTGCTGGTAGTCCAGAACCTTCCGGCGAATATGCCGTTTACTTTTCGCCACTTCCCGACGCTGTTTCTCGTAGTTGTTCGACCCCTTCTCCTTCCGTGAGAGTTTGCGTTGCTCACGGCGGAGTCGCTCGTACTCATCTTCGAGGGTGAGCCAATCCACTGTCTTGCCGTCAGACGTGTGGATGTAGTTGAGGATGCCGAGGTCGATACCCACGCTGTTGCTTGAATCTAACTCGTCCAGCGCGAGTTTGTCGGGTAGGTCAGCGTCGTCGGTTTCGAGGCCAAATGAGACGAACCAGTCACCGGTCGTCTCTTTCTTGACTGTGACTTCTTTGATGTCCGCTTTGTCAGGGATGTCGCGGTGGTATCGGATGTTGATATCGCCGATTTTCGAGAGCCAGAGAGTCGCACGTCGGCCACTCGTGTTTTTGAGTTCGAAGCCAGACTGCGAAAACGTCATACTCTGAAACTCCCGTTGTGACTTCCACTTGAGTTTCCCGACCTTGTTCCCGTTCTCTTTCTGGTCGTTCAGGTTCGAGAGGTTCTGGTAGAACCGTGTGACAGTTCGTTGCAGAGCCTTCGAATTGACTTCCGAAAAGATGGTGAACTCGTCTTTCCAGCCGGGGAGTCGGGAGTGGTGTTTGTACGCGGAGCCGATGTCGTCGGCATCCACGTTCTCGTACTCGTACAGGGTGTAGTTGTATGCTTGGCGATGAATGTCGATGTGGTATTCCAGTTCAGCCGCTACCTCTTGTGTCGGATACGCGGGGTAGCGGTGACTGTACTCCATCGCTGTCTGTCGATTAGAGACGTGTTCATTTAATGGTTTGTATCCCTGCCTATCGGATTCAACCCCGGAGCCAAGCCCCGGGGCATTCTCCTTGACCGCTTGTAAACGAAAGCACTTTCTGTCCCTCCGAGAACGATAGCCTGAGCGGGGGTGGCTGAGCTAGGCCAAAAGCGGCGGACTTAAGATCCGCTTCCGTAGGGATTCGCGCGTTCAAATCGCGTCCCCCGCACTTGTGCCGAGAAACAAAGTGACGAGTGCCAAGTGCGGACAGAGAGATTTGAACTCGGGAGCGACGCGAACGTCGTGAGCGTCGGAGCGAAGTTCAAATCGCGTCCCCCGCAAGGTCCGAGTCTCGTCCCCCGCACGTAGCACGCTATCGCGACCACCACCACGTTCCCACACCAAAAAATCACAAGCTGAGAGCGACCGGTGCGCCCTCAGACCGGCAACGGAACGCCGAGTTGCTTGAACAGCGTCGTCATACTCGCCGCATCCTTGGACTCGGCGATACGGCCATCTTCGAACCGGCGATAGCTGAAGCCCTCGACGTCGATTTCGTTTCCGGTCGGGTCGATGCCGCGGAACGCCCCCTCGTGGGTGCCGCGGATGGACCACCAGACCATCACGGAATCATCTTCGGCGACCACCGCGTGCAGTTCGGTCGTCGCATCGGGGAATGCCTCGTCCCACTCGCTGTACAGGTCCTTGAGGTCGTCTCGGCTGACGAGCGTCCCCTCAGAGCCGGTTCGGACCGTCGCGATACGAACGTCTTCCGCGTACAGGTCGTCGAGTACCGATAGGTCGTCACCGTTCCACGCCTCGTCGAACTCGCGCTGGACTGCCGCCTTGTTCTCTGCTGTCGTTTGTGTTGACATGCGTACCCACCGGCGTCCACACCAACCACGCTGATTCGGGGCGTGACGCCATACACATATACGCAGACAAGCGTGATAGTCATTTTCTAGCGCTTTCAAGGCAACTCCAAGAGTCCGGCGAGTAGTCCCGACACCCCAACACATTTTGCAGACGCTGTAATAACATCTAATTAGACTGTGTTGCCAGCCAACGCACCATCTCGGTTCGATGTCGCCCTCGCCGGAATGGCGGTCTGTTTAGTCCTCGGTGGCGTCGTGGGACTCGTCTCGGCGGTCCCTGCGTACCTCGCCACTGGCGGCGGGGCAACGGGCGCGGCAGCACTTGCACTCGGTGCGACCGTCGGCAACCTGTGACGCTGACCTCGCACGGGGGAGACACTCGTTATCACAGCTGATACCCGGCGGGACAACACTTTACGTGGGATTTGCTTGTCAACGAGTAGCATGAGAATCGCACGGTTCGTTCCAGAGGTCCTCAGACGGAGTTACCTCCGGAAATTCTTGCTCGTCCTCGTGGTCGTCGCCGGGGTGATGGGCGGGTTAGGTTTCTACATCTCGGGGATGGTAACTGAGGAGGTCCGAGCGGACGCGCACTCCGAACTGGAGATGGTCGCGACGCTCGAAGCCGAAGAGCTGTCGAGTTGGATGGAAGGGTACACGCGGACGGCCCGAATGCTCTCGGAGTACGATGCGATTCGGTCCGGGAATCCCGAGGCTGTCGACACCGCCCTCGAAAGAGAGCGAGACCAACTTCCGTCAGAGGTGCTGGCGATACACTACGTCAAACCCTCGAACGGGAAGATTGTGAAGAGCACCGACGCCGTACTGGAAACTAAGACCATTTCCGAACTCGAAGTGTCGTGGACCACCGGGTCGCTGGACATGACCGACGGTGTCGCTATCTCCGAAGTGTACCGATATGGTGGCGGTGAGCGCCTCGCATTCCTCAGCCCCGTCGCGGGACGAGACGCGGCTGTCATGGTCGTCGTCGATGCGACGCGCCACGCCAAAACGCTCAGCGAACCCGTCGAAGGGTCGCACACGCAGGTCGTCACCAGCACGGGCGTCGTCGCCTTCGACAAGTACGGCAGCAACGTCCTCAAACAGTACCGCGAGGACGCGGCCACGCCTGCGCTCGACGCCGCAGTCGGTGGCGAGTCCGGCGTCATCGAGCGCGACGACAAAATCGTCGCTCACGCGCCCGTCGAAGGGACCGACTGGGCCGTCCTCATCCAAGCGCCGCCGGAGACCACCTACGCCGTCGCGGCGTTCGTCGAGCGCGACATCACCATCCTCATCGGCGTCGCACTGGGCGGCCTTGCACTGGTCGGCCTCGTCATCGGCCGCGGGACCGTCGTCTCGCTCCGCCGACTCCGTCGCCGCGCCGAGACGCTGGCCGGTGGCGACCTCGATGTTGACCTTACGACCTCCCGCGTCGACGAGTTCGGTGCGCTGACCAACTCGTTCGCCGAGATGCGCGACACACTGAAGGAACGAATCGAAGCGGCCGAAGACGCCCAAGCGGACCTGGCCGCCGCCGCGGCGGACTACCAAGAGACGATGGACCGCGTTGCGACCGGCGACCTGACGGTCCGGACCTCCGTCGAACCCGACGACGACGCGATGGCGGCCGTCGGCGACGGAATCGACGCCATGGTCGACGAACTCGAAGAGACCATCGGACAGGTCGCAACCTTCGCAACGACTGTCGATGCTGCCGGGGAGCGCGTCACCGCGGGAACCGAAGAAGTCACCGCGGCCTCCGAGCGCGTCGAGCAGGCCACCGCCGACATCTCCGACGGTGCATCCAAGCAAGCGTCGCTTCTCGACGAGGTGTCGACCGAAATGCAGGACCTCTCTGCGACCGTCCAGGAAGTCGCGGCCTCCGCCGACGAACTCGCGAGCCTCGCCACCGAGGCCAGCGAACGCGGACAAGACGGGCGTGACGCGAGCGCGGCCGTCCACGAAGCGATGGCGGCTATCGACGACCGGGTCGCCGCGGCGGCCGACGGCGTCGAGTCGCTCCGTGACGAAGTGGCGGAGATTGGCGAAGTGGTCGACCTCATCGAGGACATCGCCGACCAGACGAACCTGCTCGCGCTCAACGCCTCCATCGAGGCCGCGCGCGCTGGCGAGGCGGGCAAGGGCTTCGCTGTCGTCGCCGACAGCGTGAAGGAACTCGCAAATGAGACGGCCGAAGCGACGACCGAAATCGCCTCGTCGATTGAAGAAGTCGAAGTCGCGGCCGACGAGACGGTGGCGGAAGTCCACGCCGCCAGAGAGCGCGTCTCGACCGGGGCTGAGACGGTCGCAGACGGCGTGGAAGCCATCGACGACGCGGTCGACCGCCTCGACGAGGTGGACGACGGCGTGAAAGCAATCGACGCTGCGACGGCATCGCAGGCGGAAGCGGCCCAGTCAGTCGCCCTCCGCGCCGACGAGGCGGTCGAAATCGCTACCGAGACCCAGACCGAGGCGGCCGACGTTGCGGCGGCGGCCCACGACCAGAACGACGCGATGCTCGGCGTCGCTGGACAGATGCAGGAACTCTCGACCACGACCGAAGAACTCCGCGCGCTCGCAAACCGATTCGAGGTCCGGACCGACGACTCCGAGGTGGACGACACCCTACACGAGAGCGGGGGCACCAACGACGCAGTCGGGCCAAACAGCGCAGAAGGTGGCGATGAGTCCGGCAACGTGGAAGATGGTGATGGGTCCAACGACGCAGAAGATGCCGTTGCTTCCGACGGCGCGGAAGACGCCGACGACCCCGAGAGCGTCTCAGAACCCGACGGCGACGACGACGTGCTCTCGTCGCCGACGGGGTCGGACCTCGCGGCCGATGGCTCGGGTACCGAACCCGGGTCGCACTCGGAGTAGAATCCGAGCCGAACCGCTCTCGCGCGAACGTTCTTTTCGAACAAATAATCACGTTTGCTGTCAACTCCCGAAAGCGAGCGGCGGCGCTGGTTCTTGTGGGAGTCACGCGCAGAAATCAGCAGACTGGCGGCTCAATAGTCGAGTTTCGTAGAAAGGGATAGGCAGCCGCACGGGAGCGGCCCGTGCGGCAAATGCCGCCCTAGATTGGTCCCCGCTGACGCTTCGGCCCTCCAAAGCGAAGCGTCACCTGAAAGGAGTGCGGCGAGATACTTAAACGTGCCGCCATCCCGCCGATTCGGCCGGTATCGGGCGATTCGGTCCCGGTATGATTCGGCCGAGACGCAACGGCCTTTTCTCCCATCGGTGCCTTCGTCTCGTCATGAGTGAGCAGCAGGAACTCCCCGGCCGGGTCCGCCGGGCATTCGGCGACCACGGTTCGTTCGAACACGACGGCGACCGGACGTTCGTCTCGACGACGACGCACTTCGACGGGCACGTCACTGTCGCACAGCGCGACGACGGGAAAATCGAGTTCGACGTGTCGGTTCGCATCCCCATGCTCTCGGCCGTCGTCGAAGAGGGTGTCGCGGACGTGGTCGAAGACGGGTGGTACGAGACGTTCGAACTCCGGATGGCGGACGTAAACGGTGTCACCGCGGGTGACCACGAACTCGACCCGGCGGTCACCCGACTAGAAGACGAGGCACTCATCGAAACGTCGTTTGCAGACATCAACGAACGGCGCGGCGTCGACGACGCGAGCGCTGTCATCGACTACGTCGAAGGGACGTTCGTGCAGGGAATCATCCCTGGATACGACTACACGGAACCGGTGACGAACATCCTGAGTCGCGCACAGGAGAACGCCGGAACCGGATTCTGAGACGGGGGTCCCCGAGAACCGGAGCGTTCCGGTATCCGGTCAGTCCATCGCGATATACGTCTGGGTGTCCTCGATGCCCTCGACTCCTTGCAAACCGCCTGCGACCTCTTTAACCTCTGCCGGAGAGTCAACGTTCACCTTCACGATGAAGTCGACATCGCCAGCGACGATGTGGACGCTCTCGATGCCGTTGTCGACATCGACGAGTTCCTCTTTCAGTTGGTCGATTCCGTTCGAGACAGTTGCGGCTTTCACCATGATGTACGCATGAACCATTTCAAGCACCTCCTGTAGCAGTGACAACTTCGTCGCCGACGAGCAGTTGACGAACGTCGTCGAGAACGTCGAAGTCAGCAAGTACGGCGACTCTGTCGCCGGTTTCGAGCGAGTCATCCGACAGCGGGATACCCATTGAACTGTTTTTCTTCCCGAACGCGAGGATGCGCGCGTGGGCTGGCAGCGCCACCTCCTCGATACTGTAGCCGTTCATGGGAGAACTTTCCGTAATCGTCACCAGGATGACCTGCAAGTTCTGAGCGATGTCCGCGATAGCGCGAATGGACCCACCGAGGAGCGCGTTCTTCGCACCGATGGCACCCAGTCGCTCGGGATAGACGATTTCGTCCACCTCGCGGGCGTACTTCTGGTACACCTCCTCGCGGTAGTCCTCGTCGACCCGGAGGACCGTCCGACAACCGAAGTGCTTGGCAATCATGCACGCCGCGAAGTTCACGTTGAGGTCGGCCGTCAGCGCACCGAGCGCGTCTGCTTCGTCGATACCGGCCTCGAGTAACACCTCCTCGCGGGAGCCGTCGCCTTCGACTACCTCGAAGTCGACCTCACGGGCTCGCTTTGCCCGGTCGCGGTCGAGTTCGATGAGGACGATGTCGTGGCCCTCCTCTCGGAGGACGCGGGCCGTCCGCATCCCCACCCGTCCAGAACCAATGATAACGAACCGCATGGAAGTACGGTATGTCGGCGAAGGCAAATAACCTTACCCCAGTTTCGACTGAAACACCCGACACCGAACGGAGCAAGGCTTTTGCATTGTGTGATAGAATATCCCACACATGGTTCACGCGTTCATCATGGTGAAGACCGGTGCCGGGGAATCAGAACAATTGCTCGGGCCGATTCGTGACTTCGATACGGTGACGGAGGCCCACATTGTCGCCGGGGCGTACGACATCATCGCGGAGGTCGACACCGACGCGGTGTACGAAGTTCTCAAAACAGCGTCGACGCGCATCCAGGGACTGCAGGGCGTCTCCGAAACGAAGACCTACATTTCGTTGGACGAGTGAAGTGCCGACGTTCCGGTGGGAACGTCAGCGCTCGATGTGGAACGGTCCGTGTTCGTCGACGTGGGCCATGTACTCAGCCCGTTGTTCGGCGAGTTCCGGCGTGAGGTCCTCGTACACGTAGTCGAACAGTTCGTCCGGACCGGGTTCGGGCGTCTCTTCTGCCGTCTCCTTGGCCTCGCGGAGTTCCTCGTTGGCCTCTTCGTACATCGCGTCGAGTTCGTCTTGGTCGACGATGCCCGCGTCGAGACAGAACTCCTCGAAGCGTTCGAGCGGGTCGGCAGTCCGCCACTCGGGGAGGTCCGGGTCGTCGTCCCGGTATCGCGTCGGGTCGTCGGCAGTCGTGTGGGCACCCTGTCGGTAGGTGAGGCTCTCGACGAGCACCGGCTTGCCCTGTCGTGCTTTTTCGAGCGCCTCGCTGACAACCTCTCGAACCGCCAGCGGGTCGTTTCCGTCGACCTGCACGCCTTCGATGCCGTATGCTTCGGCCTTGACGGCGATAGACTCACTCGCGGTCTGCCGGTCGCGCGGGAGGGAGATTGCCCACCCGTTGTTCTCACAGAAGAAGACGACCGGTGCGTCGAAGACGCCAGCGAAGTTCAGTCCCTCGTGGAAGTCGCCCTCGGAGGTCGCTCCGTCGCCGAAGCAGACGAGCGCAGCGTAGTCGTCACCACGGTAGGTGCTGGCCATGCCGACACCGGCCGCGTGGGGAATCTGGCTTGCGATTGGGACGGCCTGCGGGAACACCGGAACGTCGTGGTCGGACTCGTACTCGGCGTACCCGCGACGGAAGAGAAAGAGGTCACTCGGAGGGACACCGCGAGCAATCTGGAGAGCGTTCGACCGATACGTCGGGAGCAGAACGTCGTCCTCGCGCATCGCGTGAGCGGCACCAATCTGCGACGCCTCCTGACCTTTGAATGGTGGATAACCGCTCATCCACCCGCGTCGCTGGAGAGCGAGTGCACGTTCGTCGAACCGGCGCGCTCGAATCATATCGCGGAGGGCGGCACGAGCATCGTCTTCGGTGAAGTCCGTCTGGTCCAACCCGTGCTCGGCGATGAGTCGGTGCATGCGCAGAGGGTCACGGTCCTTCGTGATAAACGTCCCCGGTTCGATGGACGGCGAAGGAACAAACTGCCCTAGTTCGATGGACGGCGAAGCACCAACTTGCCGCGGTCCGCCTCGCGCAGGGACGCCGGGAGCGACAGGGAAAAGACGACCGCACACTAAGCCGAGGTATGGTCTCGGTGGTCAACCTCGCGCTGATGGGCGTAGTGCTCGTGTTTCACACCCTCATCGCGGCGGTCATGACGCGCTTCTTCCGCCTCCGATTGAAGACGCAGTGGGGATACATCCTCTATGCCCTGTTCCTCATCCCGCTGGTACTGTTCGTGTCTACGCTCGTGTTTTCGGGCGTGTTCGGTATCGGCGTGAACCTCGGCAGTGCCACGGCGGCGTTTGGCGTGATGATTGGGATGCCACTGGCTCTCGGATTCACTATCGACACGCTGTACGTTCCGCCACCGGAAGAGTTCGAGAACCTGCCCGAGTCTCGGTAGCGTCGCAGCGTCCCCATCGAGGGTTACGCCCGCGACCGAATCAGCGACTTCCTCCCCGGCGAGAAGCAATTACTCCTCGGCGAGAATCTCGTCGAAGGCCGCTTCAACCTCGTCGAGAACTGCCTCTGGCGACTGCGTCGCGTCGATTTTGATGAAGCGCTCGGGTTCCGCCTCGATGAGACGTTCGTAGTTCGCTCGAACGTCGGCGAGGTACGCCGCCTGTTCGAACTTGTTCGTCGACCCACTTCGAGCAGCGGCCGTCTCGGGGTCCACGTCGAGGTAGATGGTCTTGTCCGGCGGCCGAGTGAACGCCGCGTGGATACCCATGATGTACTCCATCGGGCGCTTCAACTCGCTCGTGCGGAGCGAGGCGGCCTGGTAGGCGTATCGAGAATCGGAGTAGCGGTCAGAGATGACGAGGTCGCCCGCTTCGAGCGCGGGGCGGACGACGCGCGAGAGGTGGTCCGCGTGGTCAGCGGTGAACAAGAACAGCGTCGCCAGCGGGTCGGCGTCGTCGTCGCCGATAGCGCGGTTAACCGCGTCACCGTACCACGAATCATCAGTCGGTTCCCGCGTGAAGACTGCGTCGGGATACCTATCGTGCAGTGCCTCCCAGACGGTGGTCTTCCCACTACCGTCGAGTCCCTCGAGGGTGACGAGCATACATCTCCCCAGTCGCCCCTGCGAAAAAAGCACCGCGAACCACCGCAAGGATAATGTCAATTGAATCTTATATTCTGCCGTGTGGAACAACTCGAATCGGTGGAAGACCCTGTAATAGACCGATGGGACGCGCTGCTCCCGTCATCGCGTCCATACAGCGTCGTCCGATTCGACGAGACGGTGTCGCCGGACGAGGTTGGCTACGCGACCAAAGTGCGGGAAGTTCTGGCCCCCTGTGACGCGCCGGACGAGTGGCACCGAGACGACCAAGAGATAGTCGTTTACGACGAGGACGGCCGAATCGTAAAGCGAACGGGCCGGGTGCGTCCGCCATCAATTCTGGCGTGAGACTTCGACCGTCGAACACATGAGACTTCGACCGTCGAACACTCTTGTTGTCGGTCCTGTTTCCGGCGGAATCGACCTGTAGTACCCGTTAGCTTTAGGCTCGTTCCGCCGAATAATACGACGTTATGAAAGTCCTTGTTGTCGGCGGAAGCGGGTTCGTCGGTAGTAACCTCTGCCGAGAGCTGAATTCGCGCGGGCACAGCGTGACCGCGATGTCACGCACCCCCTCAGACGAGGACCTCCCAGAGGATGTCGAGACGGTCTCTGGGGATGTCACCGACTACGATTCCATCGTCGGTGGGTTCGAGGGCAAGGACGCTGTCGTGAACCTCGTTGCGCTCTCGCCGCTTTTCAAGCCGGACGGGGGCTACCGAATGCACGACATCGTCAACTGGCAGGGCACAGAGAACGTCGTGAAGGCAGCCGAGACACACGACGTCCCTCGGCTGGTACAGATGAGCGCGCTCGGAGCGAGTCCTGACGCAGACACCGCCTACATCCGGTCGAAGGGGAAGGCGGAGAACGCGGTAAAGTCGTCCAGTCTCGACTGGGTCATCTTCCGACCGTCGATTATCTTCGGCGACGGTGCGGAGATTCTCGACTTCACGAAGAAGCTCAAGGACATGTTCGCGCCGGGTGTCCCGCTTTATCCCCTTCCGGGCAACGGTCGAACGCGCTTCCAGCCAATCTGGATTGACGACCTCACGCCGATGTTCGCTCAGGCCATCGAAGACGACGAACACGTCGGCGAAACGTACCAAATCGGCGGCCCGGAGGTGCTCACACTCCGGGACCTCACTGAGATGATTTACGAATCGGAGGGCAAGTCCATCACCATCATTCCCCTCCCGATGCCGTTTGCCCGCCTCGGACTCACCGTTCTCGGCTACGTCCCCGGGTTCCCAATGGGTGCCGACCAGTACCGGTCGCTCAAAATCGACAACGCGGTCCGAGACAACGACATCGGAGCGTTCGGCGTCGATCCGGGGTCGTTAAAAACGTTCGACACGTTCCTGTCAGAACGAAACTAACTTTCGGCTCCCCATTCAGGTATTTGAATCGAACAGTCCCATTAATCACTATATAAATCCGGAAATTCAGTAGTGTCAGAGACGCATCAGCCCGGATAATGGGTCCTTAAGACCCGGCTCACGTCCGCCGTTTTTTCCAGCTAATCTGTTCCTGGGCAGACACGTGGCCATCACAACGCTTATGTCTGCGTTCGTACTGGCTTTCACGCAATGGCGAGGGGACCGAACCTATGAAGCTCGCAATGATCGGATTCGGGCAAGCCGGGGGAAAGATCGTCGACAAGTTCGTCGAGTACGACCGGCAACGGAACGCGGACATCGTCCGCGCCGCTGTCGCAGTCAACTCGGCGAAAGCCGACTTGCTCGGACTCCAGAACATCCCGAAGGACCAGCGCGTCCTCATCGGCCAGTCCCGCGTAAAGGGACATGGCGTCGGTGCGGACAACGAACTTGGCGCGGAAATCGCCGAGGAAGACATCGACGAGGTGCAGGGTGCTATCGACAGCATCCCGGTGCACGAAGTCGACGCCTTCCTCGTGGTCTCCGGTCTCGGTGGCGGTACCGGGTCCGGTGGCGCGCCGGTCCTCGCGAAACACCTCAAACGTATCTACACTGAACCTGTCTACGGGCTTGGTATCCTGCCGGGCTCCGACGAGGGTGGTATCTACACCCTGAACGCCGCACGTTCGTTCCAGACGTTCGTCCGCGAGGTCGACAACCTCCTCGTGTTCGACAACGACGCGTGGCGCAAGACTGGTGAGTCGGTGCAGGGCGGCTACGACGAAATCAACCAGGAAATCGTCAACCGCTTCGGCGTCCTCTTCGGTGCCGGCGAGGTCAAGGACGGACAGGAAGTCGCAGAATCTGTCGTCGACTCCTCGGAGATTATCAACACGCTGGCCGGTGGCGGTGTCTCGACCGTCGGCTACGCCTCCGAGGGTGTCGAACCCCGACAGAACAAGAGTGGCGGCCTCCTGTCGCGACTCACTGGCGGTGACGAACCCGACGACAATCTCGACACCGCCCACACGACGAACCGCATCACCAGCCTCGTGCGCAAGGCCGCACTCGGCCGCCTCACACTCCCGTGTGAAATCGAAGGTGCCGAGCGCGCGCTGCTCGTTCTCGCTGGCCCGCCGGAGCATCTGAACCGGAAAGGCATAGAGCGCGGGCGGAAATGGATCGAGGAGCAGACCGGTTCCATGGAAGTTCGCGGCGGCGACTACCCGATTCCGGGTGCCGGCAAGGTCGCCAGTGTCATCCTCCTTTCAGGCGTGACCAACGTGCCACGCATCAAGGAGCTCCAGCAGGTCGCCATCGAGGCGCAAGACAACATCGAAGAGATCCGACAGGAGAGCGATTCGAACTTGGAGAACCTCATAAACGATGACGAAGACGAGCTGGAGTCGCTCTTCTAAGCTGGCGCTCGCGCTCGTCGTGCTCCTGTCGGCCTTCGTGGCTCCGACAGGCGCCGTGAGCGTCGCGTCCGAAGACGTACCGAGCGAAGCACAGGTCGACTCGAAAGTGACCGCGTCGGCCACGCTCGACGAACTGTACAAGAATCCGCAACTCGAAACGTGGACACTCGCCGGAAACACTGACCTCGAAGACGTGACGTGGACCGTCACGTACTACGACCAGACGGGCGCGAAGGTCGACCAGCAGTCCTTCGACGGACAGAACTTCAGCGGCGCACAGGTCGTCGCTGACGACGGGACGAGCGAAGTCGAAGTCAAGGTGACGGGGACAGTGCCGACGGTCACGGAGTACTCCTACGACCCTGCACAGAGCTTCACCGTTATCTCGCTCAACCAGACCCGCGAAGGTGGCTCCAGTAACCACATCCAGTCGTGGGACGCGACCCACTACACCGACGAAAGTGCCGCCGCGCGCGCCAAACTCGACAGCGCGCAGGCGACTATCGCCTCGGTGAGTGGCGCGAACACGAAGGAGGCACAGCAGTCGTTCAACAACGCTGTCGACGCCTACAACAGCGGTAACTTCGACCTCGCGACCACGCTGGCTGAAGAGGCAGAAACGCGCGCAAACAAGGCGAAACAGTCGAGCCAGACGACGCAACTGCTCATCTACGCAGTAGGTGGCCTCGTCGTCGTGGCCCTGCTCGCCGGTGGCTTCTTCTACTGGAAGTCCCAGCAGCAGACCTACGACAAACTGGGCTGATTCTCCGTGCGAGTGGTCGTTCCCTTTGGGGCACAGTCCCCGAAGACGCGGCTCGCTCCTTTGCTCGACGACGACGAGCGACGCGATTTTGCAGTCGCCATGCTCCGAGATGTTCTCGACGCGGTCCGTGAGGCCGGCGGGACGCCGACCGTACTCGCAAATGCACCCGTCGAAACCGACCTCGACGCACCCGTCGAAGTCGACGACCGACCGCTGACAGACGCGGTGAACGACCAACTCGCGGCGGACCTCCCGGTTGCTATCGTAATGTCTGATTTGGCGCTTGCGACACCGGAAGCGCTCACCCGCCTGTTCGAGACGGACGGCGATGTGGTCGTCGTACCGGGACTCGGCGGCGGGACGAACGCGCTCGTCGTTCGCCATCCGGATTTTTCGGTCGACTACCACGGCGCGTCCATCGCCGACCACCGACGCATCGCCGAGAACGTCGGGGCAACCGTCGTCGAACTCGATTCGATGCGCCTCGCTGTCGACGTGGACGAACCATCGGATTTCGTCGAGGTGCTTCTCCACGGCCGCGGACGTGCTCGTGAATGGCTCAACGACGCTGGCGTCCGTCTCCACCGAGGCGACGGCCGCGTCGAAGCGCGACGCGAACGCCGATAGGACCATAATGTTCCACGTTAAACAGTGCCTTGGCGCGGTGTGTCTGTGCGCCGGCGGGAACTGAGGCCACGTGCGCCGCGCCCTTCCATGCCGTCTACCGGCGGTCAGGAAGGCAGAGCGACTCCGACCGTCACGACCCCGGACGACACAACAGTCTGTCTCTGGGAGCGTGACTGGCTTGCGGAGAAGTCGGAGTAGTGTCTGGCACCAACACTCCGACTTCGTTCTTGCCAGACTACGCGACGACTGCGAGTGACACGTTTTTTGTCTTCCACGACAGACCGAGGGGTATGTTCCCCGGTGCCGACGAGTACGGAGTCGAAGTCGAGGTTGACGCCGGCGATGTCGAGCGACTCCTCGCTGTCGGCCCCGACGATGTTGCCAAACCCGCGTCGGTTTCGTTCTCTCGCAACGTGTTCGTGCCCTTGACGACCGCGTGCCGGTACACCTGTACCTACTGTACCTACTACGACGTTCCCGGCCAGGCGACACTCATGTCCCTCGACGAAGTCCGAGACGTGGTTCGCATGGGCGCTGACGCCGGTTGTACGGAGGCGTTGTTTACGTTCGGTGACGAACCCGACGACCGCTACACCGAGATTCATCGCCAACTCGACGAGTGGGGCTACGACGACATCCTCGACTACCTCGCTGCCGCGTGTGAAGTCGCGCTCGACGAAGGACTGCTCCCCCACTCGAACCCCGGCGACCTCACGCGCGAACAGATGGCCGACCTCGCCCCGCTGAACGCGAGCATGGGCGTGATGCTGGAGACGACTGCCGACGTGGACGCTCACGCCGGAAACCGCCGAAAGACGCCGGGACAGCGCCTCAACACCATCCGCGCCGCGGGCGAGGTCGGGGTTCCATTCACCACCGGAATCCTCGTCGGCATCGGCGAGTCGTGGCGCGACCGGGCGGAGAGCCTGCTCGCCATCCGCGACCTCCACGAGCGCTACGGACACATTCAGGAGGTCATCGTCCAGAACGTCGTGCCGAACGAGCGGTCGGACTTCGAGCGCCCGTCTATCGAGACGATGCGACGCGTCGTGTCGATGGCGCGCGCCGCGCTCCCCGAGGAGGTGTCGGTACAGGTCCCGCCGAATCTCTCGGCGGCGGCGTCGCTCGTCGACTGTGGCGTCGACGACCTCGGCGGCGTCTCACCTGTCACAGACGACTACGTGAACCCCGACTACGCGTGGCCGGCGCTGCAAGAACTCGCCGATATCGCCGACGAGGCGGGTGTTGCGCTCCACGAGCGACTACCAGTCTACGAGCGGTTCCTGCCGGACGACTATCGGTCAGCCGACGCAACTTCTGAATGCACCCCGGCGCGCGTGACCGACCGCGACTGGGTTCGAGGTCCCATCGTTGAGCGCCTCTCCTCCGACGACGTCCACGGCGCGCGCTTCCGAGATGTTGTTCGAGATGACGGGCCGCTGTCGGTGCCGGAGCACTGAGAACACCGTTCCAGACGGCAGGCACTCTACCGTCGGCGCACGAGCAGCGAGACGAACGCAACCAGCGCCGCGTACATCGCGGGGGTCCGCCCGGAGAGTTGCGGGACGCGCTTTCGAACAGTAGCATAGCCGACGCCGACGGCAAGACTGGCGACGAGAACGAAGCGAACGCCGTCACCGAATGCGAGGAAGCCCGGTATCGATAGCAGCGCGGCGAGTGCAAGGTCGCCGGGTGACCCGTCGTAGGCCGCCCAGCGACGTGGGGCAACCCACCCGCCACCGGACCGGAGGTAGACGCCGCGGTCGGTTGTTGCCTCCCATGGTTGGGGTTCGCTGCTCCCGCCTGCGAGGTCCGCGAAGCAGTGGAGTGCTGCGGACCCGAATCCAGTCGCTGCGAGGACTGCGGTCACGTCGCGCGTCGTGAGCGCGACGAGGCCAGCGGCGACTGCACCGATGGTGAATCCCTCGAGTTGGTGGAGCGTCCTGCGGTGAACGCCGACGACCATGTCGAGGTCGGGGGCGAGTCCGCCGACCAGCGCAACAGCGACGACAAGCGGTGCTGCTGCCGGGGCGACGAACGCGACGACCACCGCGAGCACGATGCTCAGCGCGACGTGTGTCGGGGCCATCATCGGCAGGTCGCCTCCGACATCATCGAGGGGTCACCACCCAAGTCACCGATGGGTCACCTTCCGACGGTTCGGCGAACAATTCATCGTTCACTACTCTCCGTCGTGGAGACGCTTGAGTAGCGTGGCTAGACGGGTACAGAGATGCGGTGACGATTCGTGAGACAGGGGTCAGACTACGTTCTTTCTCCCCGAGTCAGATATTGAACCACTCGGGCATCCGCTTGCGGAATCCGGTGTAGAAGACGGCGATGGCGACGCCAGCGAGGACGGCGAGGCGGATACCGCCCTCGAACGCGACGAAGGGAGGAACAGAAAACAGGAGCGTCAACACGAGATCTTCCGGCGCGCCGTCGTAGCGAACGAAGTAGCGGGGTCGAAGCCAGCGCTTGGCCGGGTGGACGTAGACCGCGCGGTCGGAGGTGCGGTGCCACGGCCGGAGTTCATCGCCCGCTCCGAACCAATCGGAGATGGAGTGGACCCCGGCCGAGAGGAAAAAGAACGCGACGGCGACGACGAGTGTGGTGGGTGCAACGACCGCGACGAGGCCGACGAGGGCGGCAGCCAGCGTGTAGTAGACCGGATAGTGCAGACTCTTGCGATGGGTGCCGACGAAGAGGTCCACATCGGGGATGACGCCGCCGACGAGCGCGCCGAGCGCAGCACTCGGTGCGAGTTCCGGGGCAACCCACACGAGCGGTGCAGCGAGGGCCAGACCCACTGCCGCGTGGGTGGTCGCCATCATCTCAATCGTCCGCGGGGGCTGGGTCGCGGGGACCGAGCAGCGGGGTTCCGTCCGCCTGCGGACCGAGCATCGGGCCGTGCGAGTCGGCCTCGATATCGAGCGGGCGGCGAGTCCGGTAGTCCGTCGAGCGCTCGACCGGTTGGCGGCCGATTGCGGTTATCATGTCGACGTAGTCGTCGAACGAGCGGAACTCGCCGAACTCGCCGCCTGCGCGCTTGGTAATCTCCTCCGAGAGAATAGTCCCCATCAGGTCGTCCGCGCCGCAGTTGAGCAGTTTGAGTGCCTTCGCGTTGCCGAACTTCACCCACGACGACTGGATGTGGTCGACGTTGTCGAGATAGAGTCGCGCGACGGCGACGAGTAACTCGTCTTCGTCGTCGGTCGCACCGCCGGTGACGAGGCCGCGGTCGTACAGCGGCGTGTTCTGGTGGATGAACGAGAGCGGGACGAACTCCGTGATACCGCCGTAGCGGTCCTGCAAGTCGCGAACCACGTCGAGGTGCATCACGCGGTGCATCTCGTTTTCGACGTGGCCGTACATGATAGTCGCCGTCACGTCGAGACCGGCTTTCATCGCGCCTTCCATCCCGGCGACCCACTCGCCGGTGCCGATTTTTCCGGGGCAAATAACGTCGCGGACTTCCGGAACGAGAATCTCGGCGGCGGTACCGGGCGCGCTGTCGAGACCGGCGTCCGCGAGGCGTCGATAGACCTCCTCGTAGGACCAGTCGGTGCCGCGCTTGGCGTGGTGGGCCTCTTCGGGCGTCATCGAGTGGACGTGGACGCCGTCGACCGACATCGCCGACAGTTGCTCGGCGTACGTTCCGGGGTCGGTGTCGTAGACTTCGGGCGGTTTGTAGGTCATCTCGGCGGCGGGGTTGTCGTACGACTGGAGAATCTCGCGGTGTTCCTCGTCGAGGACGAGCGCCGGATGGAGGCCGGAGACGGACGTGACCTCGTAGATACCCATCTCGACAGCCTCCGAGACGATATTTCGGGACTCTTCGGGCGTCTTCGTGAAGCCCTCGTGGTCCACGTCGGTGTCCGACTCGAACAGGTGGGCGGTGTTCTTGAAGTTGCAAAAGAGACAGCCAGTGGTACAGGCCGTCGTGACGTTGTTGTTCAGGTTGGCGACGAACGTTACCTCGTCTCCGACCATATCAGCGCGGCGGCGGTCCGCCGCTTCGAGGACGAGTTCCTTTCGGACGGGGTCGATGCCCTCGCAGTCGGTGCCGGTGGTCATCAGTTCGACGCCGTCGGCGACGGTGAGGCGCTCGCCCGCTTGGGCCTTCTCCAAGGCGTTCTCGAACGATTGGTCGGTCTCCGGGACGTGTTCGAACCCGAAGTCGTCGCGGGCGGCACCTGTCATGGTCGTTGGGAACGCGCTACGGCGGTAAAAAACGAGGCGGTCGCGGAGGCGTCTGCTGATGGTTGCGACACTGGTCTCGACTGCGCACCGCAGAAAGGATTTCCCACTCGGGCGAATACATCTCGGATATGGAACGTTCCACGTCGGAAGACACCGACTCACCGCCCACAGACACTGACCCTGCGTCGGCGGCCCCGGCCGCGGAGTCGTCAGTTCCGAGCGTGGACGACGACGGAGAGAGCGTCCTGTTTTCGGCGCTCGTCGGCGCAATCGCCAGTATCGTGCTCTCTCCGCTCCCCGGGTCGACGATTCTCGGCGGAGCGCTCGCGGGGTATCTCACCGGAACCGACCGCGACGTTGGCGTGAAATCCGGGGCGCTCTCGGGCCTCTTCGTGAGTCTCGTCGCCGTCCTCTTTTCGCTCGTCGTCTTCGGGTTCTTCAGCGTGGTCGCGTTCGTCGGTGCCCCGCGACTGGGCGTCGGTTTCGGAATCCTCGGCTTCGGACTCATCGTCCTGTTCGGACTCGCCGCCCTCCTCGCGTACACCGTTGGTCTCGGCGCGCTCGGTGGCTACCTCGGTGCGTACCTCCGCGAAGAGTTCGAGTAGTCGTCCAGTCACCAAGAGTAGCTGAATTGAGGCGCTAAGCCCCTTCCTCAGCGAGTGATGAACTGGGTGCGACGAAGAGGACGGTCGGTTCTATCCCGTCGGACCCGCGTGTTCGGTCGTGGGGCGACATGGCTAGACATGACACACTGTTAGTATTTAATGGTCTGTTCCGCGCAGTTCGCCGAACACGCCTCGCTCTCGTCGGTTGCAGTCGGTATCAGACTCGCGTTTTGACCGGCAACTCAGACTCGCGTTTCGATTGCCGGCAGGAACTCCGTGAGGTCGGCGCGCACGACTTTGTCGGCTCTCCTGTCGTACTCGGTCTCGTCGAAATTGACCACGACGAGCGACCCGTCTTCAGCGGCCTGCCCTGCGATGCCGGCCGCAGGGTGGACCGTGAGCGACGACCCGAGCGCGAGCAACACGTCTGCGTCGTCGGCAAGGGAGGTCGCTTTTGCGTAGGCGACGCGGGGGAGTTGCTCGCCGAAGAGGACCACGTCGGGTTTCAGGACACCGTCACACGTTCGGCAAGTCGCCGGAACCTCGTCGTCTCTCACCTGTTCGAACGCCATCTCGGCGGCGAATCTGGTTCCGCAAGACTCACAGACAACGTCGGCGGCGTTGCCGTGTAGTTCGACCACGCGCTCGGACCCCGCAGCGCGGTGGAGACCGTCTGTGTTCTGCGTGATGACCGCGTCGAGGACACCTTGCGATTCGAGCGATGCGAGCGCGTCGTGGCCGGGGTTCGGCCCAACCTCGTCGGGGAACATCCGCTCGTGGAGGCGAAGGCGGTCGCGCCAGAAGCCAGCGGGGTCGTTGACGAATCGGTCGCGGTGGAACGACGCGGGGTCGAATTCGGTGTTCCAGATGCCGTCGTCGCCGCGGAAGTCGGGGATGCCCGATGCGGTGCTCATCCCCGCACCCGTCAGCGCGACTGCCACGTCCGCATCACGGAGACGGCTGGCGACCCACTCGGCGTCAGCGTCGAAGTCCGCGTCCATATTCGGACGCACGGGGTGGGAGTGAAAAAGCACCGTGGTCCGATTCAATGCTCATATTTGTGTATATATTCCCCCTTATTTGAATCGAGATGCGCACAGAAGTGGAAGGTTCTTAGTGGGAGGGGCGCAGACGTGGGAGCATGACCAGCGTGAAGGACTTCCGCGTCGAGGAGGAAGCAACGGCGACCGACCTCGGCCGGGGCCGCTTCGTCTTCTCTGACCGCTACTCCGTGTTCGACTGGGGCGAGATGCCCGACCACATCCCGGGCAAGGGTGCAAGCCTCTGTCTGATGGGTGCGTACAACTTCGAACTCTTGGACGTGAACCACGTCCCGACTCACTACCGCGGCGTCGTCGGCGAGGACGGCGAAGTCAAAGACCTCGGCGAGTGCGAGTCGCCGCCGACGGAGATGGCCATCGACCTGACGCAGGTGCCCGACCTGCCGCACGAAGACGGCGAGTACGATTACGAGGCCTACCACAAAGTCGCGGGCGACAACTATCTCATCCCGCTCGAAATCGTCTTCCGCAACACGGTTCCCGTGGGGTCGAGCCTCCGGAAGCGCGGCGAACCCGCTGACTACGGCCTCGACTTCGACGAGTGGCCGGACGAACCCATCGACCTGCCGGAACCGGTCGTCGAGTTCTCCACGAAGTACGAAGAACAGGACCGCTATCTCGACCGCGAAGAGGCCGACTCCGTCGCGGGCGCGGTCGACCTCGACCGCCTCGAAGAACTCGCACTCGCCGTCAACCACATCCTGACCGAGCAGGCCGCCGAAGCGGGCTTCAGCCACGAAGACGGGAAAATCGAGTGTCTGTACCACGACGGGACCGTCAAAGTCGCGGACGTGGTCGGCACGTTCGACGAGAACCGCTTTTCGTACGACGGCCAGCAGGTGTCGAAAGAGGTCGTCCGCCAGTACTACAAGCGCGTCCAACCCGAGTGGGTCGAAGCCGTCTCCGACGCGAAGCAGGAAGCTATCGAAACGGGCGAACCCAACTGGCGCGAGAAGTGCGAGATTGAGCCCGAGCATCTGCCCGAAGAAATCGTCGAGGCGCTGTCGGACATCTACCGTGCCGGGACGAACGCCTACGTCGGCTACGACTGGTTCGACGCGCCGGATATCGAGGATGCGGTAGAGCGCGTCCAAGACCTGTAGGCGAAGCCGGCGCTATGGTAGGAAAAGCCGGCGCTATGCTACAGATTCGAGGCGAGTGATTCGGGGTCGTACGGAAATCTCTGATTTCCCGCAATGACGAGACGCTCCGTGTCTCGAACCGCTTGACCCCCAGCGGTTCACGTTATCCCCCGGTATTCCGGGTTAATAGAACGTTTTGCGTGCTGTTCGACGACTAACAAAACGGCTGCCACTCCTCTCTCAGTATGACATGTACTCGTCAGACATTGGGAGACGACGGTTTCTGGCCTCGGTTGGAGCAGGAGGCGCACTGTTGACTGGCGTCGGTGCGGGGACCGTCGCAGGGGCGACGCACGCCCCACCGAGCGGGAACTTCCGGGCGCACCTTCGCGGCGACGAGGAGGTTCCGCCCGTCGAGACGAAGGCGCAGGGGCAGGCGATTGTCTCGTTCGATGACGATATCTCCGCGCTCAGCTACAAACTCATCGTCGCCAACATCGAAGACGTAGTTGCAGCGCACATCCACTGCGCCCCTGAGGGCGTGAACGGCCCGGTCGGTGTCACCCTGTTCGAAGGCGGTCCTGTCTCGAAGAGTGGTGTCCTCGCTGAGGGAACGGTTACCGAACCGGATGCCGGAAACGGATGCGGGTGGGAGTCACTCGAGGACGTCTTCGACGCTATCGAGCGCGGTGAGGCGTACGTCAACGTTCACACGCTTGCGAACCTCCCTGGAGAGATTCGCGGCCAGTTGCACTGACGCCGCACTAGGTATTCGGCCGCGGTTCGCGTGCTCGTCGTGAGTAGTGACGTTCGCTACTCGTACCGCTCGTTTTTCGCCGCACCCTCCGGGTCGCGGCAAACCAGTTCGACGCGGTTGCCCTCGGGGTCGGCGAAGTACAGCGAGCGCCACTCGACCCACTCGTGGTACGCGAAGTCGAGTTCGAGGCCGTGCCCGCGCAGGCGCTCGACTTCCGCGTCGAAATCCGCGGGAGAAATGCTAAAGGCGAGGTGGTCGAGCGTCGTGAACGTCTGGTCGAGGCCCTCGAAGTCTTCCTCGTCCGTTCGGTCGAAGAGGGCGAAAACGGCTTCGTGACCGGCGTGGCTCTCGCCGAGGCTGAAGAACGTCGCAAAACCGAAGTCGCCGATAGGCTCGCCGAGACCAACCACGTCGCGGTAGAACGCGCGCATCGTCTCGAAGTCTTCGACGCGAAGGGCGAACTCGCCGAGGGCGCGCGCAGCGCCGGGGCTATCGGGTCGGTCGGGGATACCGGGAGCAGAAGAATCTGTCATCATCCCGGAGAAGCGGGACGAGAATAAATACGAATCGCCCGACGTGATGTCGGTGGTCTCCGTTAGTCGTCTGACTGCGATGGGTCAGACGACTCGATTCAGTCGTCTGACTGCGGGGGCGCGGCCGTCTCCTTCTCGCCGAGTGCGTCGACGATGCCGTCGACGGGACGGTCGGGGTTCGCCGCCTGCGCCTCGCGCGTCAGGCCGAGTTGGTAGTCGTCGGGGTCGACGCTCTCGCGGAGACCGGTGCGTCCGCGGTGGACCGAGATGGCGTCGTCGAGATGCAGGTTGACGGCTTCGAGGAGCGCGTCTGCCTCGACGGGTTGGCCGCGGGCTTTGATTTCGTCGATGGTCGCGTCGTCGGGCACGTCGAATGCCCGCTGGGTGATAATCGGCCCCTGGTCGAGGTCGGTCGTCACGTAGTGGGCGGTGACGCCCGCGATGCGGACGCCCCCCTCCTTGGCCTGTCGGTAGGCGGCCGCGCCGGGGAAGGCGGGCAGGAGCGAGGGGTGGATGTTGATGATGCGGTCTTCGTACCGGAAGACCACGTTGGGACCGAGGATGCGCATGTAGCGCGCGAGGACGATGAGGTCCACGTCGTACTCTTCGAGGAGTTCGAGGAGTCTGTCCTCGTCGGGCGTTCCCTTCTCGTCGCCGATGTCGTAGAACGGAACGTCGTAATGGCTCGCCAGCGGTTCGAGGGTGTCGTGGTTGCCGATGACGACCGAAATCTCCGCGCCGAGTTCGTCGTTGGCCCACGCCTCGAATAGTGCTTCGAGACAGTGGGACTCCTTCGTGACGAGAACGGCGATTTCGCGGGTTTCGCGGTCCGACGGGAAGCGAACCTGCACGTCGACGCCGAGGTCGTCTCCGAGGTCGGAAAGCGCCTCGCGGAGTTCGTCGCGCGAGCAAGTCATCTCCGAGGTGTCCGCGTGGAGCGTCATCCGGAAGATGCCCTCGCGGACCGCCTGGTCGAGGTCTTCGACGTTGATTCCGCGTTCGAACAGCAGGGTGGTCACGTTCGCGATGAGTCCGGTCTTGTCTCCTCCGATGACCGTGATTTCGGTTAGTTCTCGCGTCATACCGTCACCTCCAGCTGTTCGAGGCTGAACATACACCGCCCTGCGTGGTCGATGCCTAAACAGCTGTCGTTCTCCGCAACGAATTGTCCCCAAAAACCGTGTAGAGACGCGTCTGTGAGCCGATACTGTTGCTCGCGAACCAGTTATAACCGAGAGTGGCGTACTTTCCCTCCATGCCTCCCGATTCCTCGTCAGCGGTTGATTCGGACGCCGAATCAGCATTCTCGCTCCTCGCCGACGAGACGCGACTCGCCATTCTGCGGACGCTCGCGGACACGTCGGATACGCCGCTCACGTTCTCGCAACTCCGCGAGCGAGTTGGCATCGCCGACAGCGGGCGGTTCAACTACCACCTCGGCAAACTCACCGGGCGCTTCGTTGAGAAGACCGACGAAGGGTACGAACTCCGACTGGCCGGAGGACTCGTCATCGGTGCTATCCTCGCCGGGACGTACAGTCGCGGCGACGACGTTGGCCCCATTCCACTCGACCCACCCTGTCCGATATGCGACAGTGCTATCGAAGCGACCTACGCGGACGAACGAATCACCGTCCAGTGTACCGAGTGCGACAAGCCGTTGGTGGATGTCGGCATCCCGCCGGGCGTGTTCGAGGGCTACGACACCGAAGAGTTGCCCGCAGTCGCAGACCGGTACACTCGGACACTAATCGCACAGGCCAACGCCGGATTCTGTATCACTTGCCGAGGTCAGTTCGAAGGACGGCTCGTGACGGACATCGACGGGGAGTACGACGACGAACGCTTCGACAGTGCGCAAGTGAAATACGACTGCAAACGGTGCAACGACGAACTCTTCATCGAGGTCGGAGTGATTTATCTCGACCACCCCGCAGTCGTCTCGTTTTACTACGACCACGGAATCGACCTCTCGCAACCGCACCTCTGGGAGCGGTCGTGGCGCGAGATGCCGACAGTGAACATCGTGTCCGAAGACCCAGTTCGGGCCGAAGTGACCTTCGAAGCGGATGACGAGACGCTCACACTCCGCATCGATGGTGAACTGAACGTCCACGACGTAGAGCGGTCTTCGGCCGAATAGCGGCCGTTTCGACGTAGGTAATCACATTCGTGTATATCAAACGCGACCCAAAACCGTTTTTGCACATCACTACGCATCACCTCTTGATGACCACCTACACCGCGACGGTGACGGTACGTCTCAAGCAGGGCGTCCTCGACCCGGAGGCGGAGACGACGAAGCGCGCGCTGGAACGACTCGGGTTCGAACTCGACGCGCTGCGCTTTACCGAACGGTACGAAGTCGACCTCGACGCTTCGGACGTCGACGAGGCGGCCGACCGCGCCGACGACATGGCCGAGCGCTTGCTGGCGAACCCGACCATCCACGACTACGAGGTCGAGGTCGTAGAGGCCTAAGATGATTGCAGTAGTGCAGTTCGGCGGGTCGAACTGCGACCGTGACGCCGTCCGCGCGCTGGAGGACCTCGGATTCGAGGCCGAGCGTGTCTGGCACGAAGACTCGATTCCGGAGGAGACGACCGGCATCATGCTCCCCGGTGGCTTCTCCTACGGCGACTACCTGCGCGGTGGCGCGATGGCCGCGCGCTCGCCCATCATGGAGTCCGTTCGCGAGGCGGTCGAAGCCGGAACGCCCGTGCTCGGCGTCTGTAACGGTGCACAAGTCGGCTGTGAGTCCGCCCTCACGCCCGGCGCGTTCACGACCAACGCGAGCGCTCGCTTCCAGTGCGAACACGTCTACCTCCGCGTCGAGAACGCGGACACCCCGTGGACGCAGGCGTACGACGAAGGCGAGGTTATCGAACTTCCCATCGCCCACGGTGAGGGGCGCTTCGAAATCAACGACGAGGGCTACGAGAAACTTGAGTCTGAAGACCGCATCCTCTTTCGCTACTGTGACGAAGACGGCAACGTCACCGAGGAGGCGAATCCGAACGGCTCCCGTGGAAACGTCGCGGGCATCCTCGGCGAGTCGGAATCAGTTGCCGTGTTGATGCCGCACCCGGAACGAGCGGCGCTTCCGACGCTCGGCAACACCGACGGTCGCGGTGTGCTTGCTGGCTTCGAGGGGTACTAAATACCAAGACCGTCCGCTGCGGTGGCGGGCGATACAGGGTCGGTAAGCGTGGGGCGACGTGGTACGAGCGATGGTTGGAGGTGATTTCCGACCCGCATACCGCGTTCTATGGGACGAGAGCGTGTGGAGTGTCCGTGGCGACCCACGCCTCGGTGTTCTCCTCTTCACGAATCTCGAACCATCCATCCGCGTAGTAGACGGTCTTGTACGTGTGTGTCGTCATGATGGCAGGTAGCCCGGGCGAACCCGACCGAACCACCAAGTATGACAACGAGTGCCATCCTATTTGATACAAGTATCCTATCAATTCGGTTAGGTTCCAATTACCAGGCTATATGACACCTTAACCGGGTAGTTCCTTGAAAAAAGCGTACCACTTACGGTCCACTAACGGAGAATTATCCGTCTGAATAACCATCTTCGCTTCCGATGAGTCCGCGTCCTAATTTCTAGACGAGGACGTGAGGGAGTGGCTACTTGACAAGCGGCATGTTGTAGCTCGTTTCGGCTGCGAGAACGTACTCCCACGTGTCCTCACACTCGCAGGACACCTGGTCGAAGACAGTCGGGTCCTGTCGCAGGTCGAAGTCCTTGATGGCCTTGAACACGAGGTCGTCGCACTCGCCGCAGTTGTGTGCACCGCGTTCCTGTCCGCCGCCGACGGGGTCGGAGACGACGATAGCATCGACATCGGACGTGTCACGGAGCGCTTCGGCGACCGACCAGAGCCACGGTGGGCGGTAGCCGCCCGCGAAGTGGAGTTCGTCGACCATCGTGTACCGCTGGACGTTGGTCGGGTTCATCGAGACGGTGTGGCAGTTGTCGACGGCCGCACACCGGCGGATGGACGACTTCATGTCCGCCAGTGCTTCGGGTTCCGAGAGGAACGGCGGCTTCATCAGGAGGTAGGCCTTCACGCCAGCACCCGCTTCGGCGGCCTCGTTGCAGGCGTCTTCGAAGTCGGCGAAGTCGAAGTACTTGTTCACGCAGTCGTGGCGGACGCGGTCGGTCGCGGTTTCGAGACCGATAGCAACGTCCGTCTCCAGTCCGCGCTCGGTGAAGTCTTCGAGTTTCTCGCGCGTGACGAAGTCCGGCAGCGACTCGACGACCATCCGGTCGCGGTCGGAGAACGTTTCAGCGATTGCGTCGCGCGTCTCGGCGGGCACTTCGCGCTCGTCGAGGAACGACCCGGAGGTGTAGATTTTGATGAGACCAGCGTTCTCGCCGTCGTCCATGTGCTCGGCTTCGTGGTCGAGACAGACCTGAATCTGGTCCATCAGCGCCTCGTGGGAGACACTGCCACCTTCGACGGACTCGGCGACGTAGCCGCACATCGTACATCCACCGGCGCGGGCCCAGCGGCACCCGCCAGTGTTGAGGATAATCGTGAGCGAGTCGTAGACGCCGTCGGGCGTGTTGTCCTCGTCAATCCACACCCGCGTCGGCTCGTGAGGGTCGTAGGTCTTCTGCTTCCGCGAACGGATGTCGCGCATCACCTTGTTGTGCGCGTCCATCCCGCGTCCCCGTTCGTAGACCTCGGGGCTCGGCTTACTCATTGGAGTTCCCTATCGGATGGTCGCGTAAAGCCGCTTCGTCTAGCGTGCGCCGTTTACTTTCGGATTGGTGGCGTTTTCCAGTTCGACTCGCGACGCTTTTCATATAGACTGCGCCCGTAGACGATGCTATGGACCGCCGGACCCTCCTGTCACTCGTCGCGGGTGGCATCACCGTGGTTGCCGGGTGCAGTATGCCCGGCAGCCAGGCTGAGACGGGGACACCCACACCGGAGGCGGGACCCGAAGCGCCAACCACCGCGCCCCCGAAAGAGCGACTCGGCCAGCGTCTCACGGTCTGGAACCCGACGCCGACCCCGGTGTTTGCGACGGTCGTCGGCATGCGAGCCACCACCGACGTATTCTTCCGAAATCTGGACCTGCTCCCCGGCGAGCGAACGAGCAGTCGTATCGACGTGCCGCTCGCCGACCTCTCCGTTCTCGTCGAGACGGACACGGGCATCCGTGAGGAGGCGACGTGGCGCGTCGCAGAATCGCTCGACGGTATCGAAGTCGTGGTAAACAGGTCCGGGGCGGAGTTCTGGCGCGCCGTCACCTGCTCGGGAGACGGGGCGTGCGGTCTCGCCGAGGACGGCGAAGATGTCGACCTCCCACTGGTTGGAGACGGGTTGTCGCGGTGGTACGCACCGGCAGCCCTCATCGTCGAGAATCCGGGACCGCGAACCGATGTGCGAGTTCGCGTCGACCTCCGGGATGCGACGCTCATCGACCGCCGGTTCCGACTGCCAGCGGGGACGAGACTGTCGATTCCCGTCACGTACCGAACCGGAAACTACCAGGTGCGCATCGAGACGGGCGAGCGGGCTATCGACGTGTTGTGGCGGGTTCCCGACGAACCGGCGAAGTACGTGGACGCGACGAGCGGGGTAAGCGGGTGCGGTCCGGCGAACACGACGCTGACCGTCGCTAACCGCGACGACACCGCGCACCGCCTCTCGCTGCACATCGAGACCGAATCGGGGGTGTTCGACCGCGTTATCGACCTCACTGCCGGGGAGGTACGTGACCTCGTTCCCGTGGTCGAATCCGGACCGCATCGCGTGCACGCGAGCGTCGAAACCGGGGCGTCGGTGTCCGGAACGTGGTGGTCGTGTCCCCCGCGCGGACCGGCGACACTCGCCGTCGACGCCACCGGTAATCTCTCCCTAACCGCGGCCGGTCCGCAGCCTGGATGACGCTCTCTGAAGGACCAGATTCCGAGACGCCGACGACGTGGCGATGGTAGGAGTAATGTAATTTGGTTACATTCGTGTGTGAATCACTAACCCTCCTCAGTGCGTACATAATCATTGAAGATTACAATGACTGAACTCGGCGGCTATCACGACAGCGTTGCGCGGGTGGACCTCTCGGCGGGGGAGGTGCAGTACGAGGGCATCGACGACGAAGACGCGAAGAAGTACATCGGCGCACGCGGACTGGGCGTCAAGTACGTCTTCGAACAAGGCCCCGACGTGGACCCGCTCGGGCCGGACAATCTGCTCGCGTTCATGACGGGGCCGCTGACGGGAACGCAGACGGTGATGAGCGGCCGCATCGCCGTCGTGACGAAATCACCGCTGACGGGAACCGTCACGGACTCCCACCACGGCGGGTGGAGCGGTGCCCGTCTCAAGTGGTCCGGGATGGACGGCCTGCTCTTTACGGGGAAAGCCGACCACCCCACCTACGCCGTCGTCGAAGACGGTGAAGTCGAACTCCGCGACGCCTCGCACATCTGGGGGTGGGGCATCCACGACACCATCGACGAACTCGAAGGCGAAGTCGACGGCACGCTCGGTAAGAACCTCTCGGTGATGGCTATCGGGCCGGGCGGAGAGAACCAGGTGCGCTTCGGCTGTATCGTCAACGAAGACGACCGCGCATCTGGCCGCGGCGGCACGGGAGCGGTCATGGGGTCGAAGAATCTCAAGGCCGTCGTCGTCAAATCTGGGACTCGGATGCCGAAGCCTGCGGACCCCGAGACGTTCAAGCAGGGCTACCAGCAGGCGATGGAACTCATCCGCGAGTCCGAAGTTACCGCGCCGAACGAAGGCGGCCTGTCGCTCTACGGGACGAACGTCCTCATGAACGCGACCGAGGAGATGGACGGCCTCCCGACCCGGAACGGGCGGTACACCTCCACGTCGAGTGAGGCGGCGGCGACCCCGGGCGACCACAACATCGAAGCCGAGAGAGTCTCCGGCGAGAACGTCCGCGAGAACATCCTCGTCGACGAACCGACCTGTCACTCCTGTCCGGTCGCCTGCAAGAAGGAAGTCGAGGTGACGACGACGGTCAAAGGCGAGGAGATGAACGTCCGCGGCGAGTCCTACGAGTACGAGTCCGCGTTCGCGCTCGGCCCGAACTCGATGAACGACGACCGCGACAAGATTGCGGTCATGATAGACCAGTGTAACGACCTCGGCATCGACACCATCGAAGCGGGCAACATGATTGCGATGGCGATGGAGATGACCGAGCAGGGCAAACTCGACGCCCTCGGTGAGGGTATCGAGTGGGGCGACGCCGACGAGATGGTCGGCCTTCTCGACCGCATCGCCAACCGCGAGGGCGACCTCGCTGACCTCCTCGCGGGCGGCGCGAACCACGTCGCCGACGTGATGGACGCCCACGAGAACTCGCTGGCCGTCAAGGGCCAGACCATCCCGGCGTACGACCCGCGCTGTATGAAGGGCATGGGAATCGGCTATGCCACCTCGAACCGCGGGGCGTGCCACCTCCGCGGATACACGCCGTCGGCCGAAATCCTCGGCATTCCGGAGAAGCACGACCCCTACCAGTGGGAAGGCAAGGGCGAACTGGTCGCCCTCTTCCAGGACATGCACGCCATCTCCGACTCCTTCGACATCTGCAAGTTCAACGCGTTCGCGGAGGGTATCGAGGAGTACGTCCTGCAGTACAACGGCATGACCGGCCGCGACGTGACCGAAGACGAGTTACTGGAAACCGGTGACCGCATCTACACGCTGGAGCGCTACTACAACAACCTCGCCGGGTTCGATGGCTCGGACGACTCGCTGCCGGGACGGTTCGTCCCCGGCGACGAAGCGGTGCCCGGACAGGGCGCGTCCGAAGGCGAACTGTGCGAACTCGAAGAGATGAAAGACGAGTACTACGAGCGCCGCCAGTGGGTCGACGGGGTCGTCCCCGACGAGCGTCTCGAAGAACTCGGAATCGACCTCGGCCCCGGCACGGGCGTCTCCAGCGGCGACTCGACGGCACCAGCAGACGACTGAGCGAGTAAGGTGGGTAGTTTACCGGGACTTCCACCAGTTCGATATTTCTCGGAGCATCGTCCCGAACAGGAGTCCAGTAGCAACACTCAGAATCGCACTCTGTCCGAGTTCGAGGACGATGATTTTGTCAGTGAATCGAACAGTATGCGTTCAGAGAACGAACCGGAACAGCCAGAGGACACCCATTCCGACGCCGATGGTAACCACGACACGCTCAGTGTACCACGCTGCGAGTGCTGCGAGGACGCCCGCCACGAGTCGTTCGTTGCCGAGCGAGAGTGCAACTTCACCAGCGGGTGCGACGATAGCCGGGAAGACGAGGGCCGCGAACACGGCCGCTGGCACGTATTCGAGCGCGGACTTGACGTTCGGTGGCACCGTGTCGATGCGACCGAAAAGATAGACGAATGACCCTCTGATTGCGAAGGTGAGGATGCCAGCGACGACGATGACGCCCCAGACCGTGACCGGGTCGTAACTGGTCGCCACCTACGCGTCACCTCCGAACGAGTCGACCGAAAGACCGGCGAGGACGCCGACGACGGCAGCCACGATGATGTCGAGGTGGAAGGGAACACCTGCAACGACCACCGCAACCGCGACGACGCCACCGACGATGCCCGACGTTGCCGATGCACGGTCTTTCAACGCCGGAACGAGAAGCGCGAGGAACACGAGTGGGGCGGCGAATTCGAGTCCCCATTCAGGCGGGAGTTCCGCGCCGAGGAGGGCACCGACGATAGTCGCCACCTGCCAGACGACCCACAGCGAGGCTGCGACCCCAATGTAGTACGCAAAGCGGTCGGTCCCGCTGTCGCGGTTGTACCGGGCTAACGAGAGCGCGTACGCCTGGTCGGTGAGGAGGTAGGACGCGACCGTTTTCGAGCGGGCGGCGAAGTCGCGGAAGTACGGCGCGATAGACGCCGAGTACATCAGCATTCGGAGGTTGACGACGACGGCGGTGCCGACGACGATTGCGAGAGGCGCGTCCGAGCCGAGGAGTTCAATCATCGCCAGTTGCGAGGCACCCGCGAAGACGACGGTAGAAAAGCCGATTGCGTGGAACACCGAAAGACCCTGCTCGACGGCGGCAACGCCCGCGACGAGGCCGAACGGGACGATACCGAGGTGAAGCGGGGCCGCGTCCCGAACGCCGTCGAGGAAGTCGGATGGGAGCGTAGGCATCTGTCAAATGCAGGGTGCCACAGCCGAAATAGGCGACTATCCGTGCGCAGGTTGCCGGTTCCCCTCGCGGTTGACGACCGCAACCTCACGAATTTCGAGTGCCGTCTCGAACTCGGAGCGGCGGTCGGACTTCGTGCCGACACGGCGGAGGTGCTCGGTGTGTGCCCGCCGGACGGCGTCGAGTTCGCGGTGCGAGAACCCGATTTCGAGTCCTTTCGTATCCCAGTGCCCGAGGGGGACGAAGTAGACGACCGTCTCGTCGTCCTCGTAGACGCACTCGAATTCGCGGTCGTACTCGTCGGCATGGGTGTCGAGATAGCGCTGCGCGCGGTCGAGAAGCACGGGCACTAGGTCGGCCGGGACGCTCGCTTTGGCCGCCGCGAGCATGATTGCCGTCCCGTCGACTGCACCGCCTATCGGGTCTTCGTTCGCTTCTTCGGGTGCCAATCGGTCGCGGAGTCGTTCGCGGCTCTCCACCTCGGCGTCGTCTGGTTCGTGGTTGTCGTTCGCGCCCATGGTTATCCACCTACCCGCATGGTTATTCGCCCGCACCGTCTGCATGGTTATCCGCCCGCACCGTCTGCATGGTTATTCGCCCGCCTACGTGGTTATTCATCCACTTGCATGGTCATCCGCCCGCCCGCATGGCCTTCTGTGCGAACCGCTCGACGAGGTCGTCGAGCGTTTCTTCGGGGCCTTCGAAGGTGAGTTGGACCTCGGTAAGTTGGATGCTGCTCGTGATGCTGACCTCCTCGGTGTCGATGTCGGCGGTCCAATCCGGCCCGACCACCCGCGTGTCGTTTTCGACCTCGCCGCCGAGGTTGGTCAAGTAGTGCCGCACGAGGCGTGGTGAGATGCCGCGGAACGCGCGCTCTCGGCGAGCCATCTCAGCCACCCGCCACCGGTGGGAAGACGCTGACCGTGTCCCCCTCGTCGAGCGTGGTTTCGATGCCGTCGAGGTGGACCACCTCGCGTCCGTTTTTCAAGATGTTCACGTGCGGTCGGACCTCGCCCCCATCGAGGAGGTTGCCGGCGAGTCCGTCGTACTCGGATTCGAGCGCGTTGAGTACGTCACCCACCGTCGCGCCGTCTTCGACCCGCCAGTGAAGCGTCTTCTGCCCAACTGCCTCACGAAAGGTCGCAAAGAAGCGCAATTCGAGTTCCATACGTCACTTCAGCGGCCGTGAGACAAAAAGGTACGTCGCGGTGACGCATATTCACAGAACCGTGCGACTCGCTCGGTACTTGGTCCGCACCTCCGAATCGGTAGGGTGTTCCATCCACCGTTTACGTACGATTCTCAGAGCGTGAATTCGCCACGTCTCAACCCTCGCTAACGGGTATTCACCTACTAATTTCGGTTAATACGTCCGTTACAATCCCCGTATAAAACAAATTCACGAGCGAAAGAAGATGGTTTCCCGAAGCGTAGTCGCGGTGCTCGTCGTCGTGGTAGCGGTGTTGGCGGCCCCGATAGTCGCCGCCGTTCCGAACGAGCACGCCGCCGAGCAATCCGCGAGAACCCCCACCAACGACGAGGATTCAGCCTCTCCATCCGAAGACCCGAAAACCGACAGTTCTCGGGGGAATTCGACCGGAGCAACAGCGTCGAATAGCTCAGCACCCCCGAACGGGTCAGAACCACCAAATCGCACTTCGTCTGCAAACGAGTCGGATTCCGCAAACAACTCCTCGTCCGCAGATGGGGCTGCTTCGAACGGGACTTCCTCCAAGCCCGAAGCCACATCCCCAACTCAGACTGCACCCGCAAACGAGTCCACGCCTGCAAACGAATCCGAACCCACACACGACGGGTCGCCACCGGCTGATACCTGCCGCACGGAGCCCTCCGAATCGGCGTCTATCGGAAGACAAGTCGCCGAGTTCGTCGGCACCCTCGTCGGTAGTGACGAGCGTTCGAGCGGGAACACTGACTGCGAGGATCCGCCCGAGTGTGAGGTCCAGACAGACGACGAGGAATCGTCAGCCACCGTCGGCGGGCAGGTCTCCGAGTTCGTCGGCGACCTTCTCGTCGAAGCGAAGCAGGACGGAACGCCCGGTGCGAATTCGCCTTCGGACGACTGCGCTGGCGACGAGGACGGGAGCGACGATGCGCCCGCGACAGACCCCGGGAACGATACGACGACCGACCCCGGGAACGACACCACAACCGACCCCGACGACGGGTCCACAACCACACCTGATGACGACTCTTCGACGACAGACGACAACACATCGTCCGATGACTCGACATCGCCGTCCGACGACTCGACATCGCCATCGGATGATGATACCTCGTCAGCAGATGATGACACGACGGCGGCCAGTGAGACGGAGTCGAGTGGTGGTGGCGGCGGTGGTGACAGCAGTTCGTCGACCACGAGCGAGACGCGTCAACCGACCGGAGACGACGCGAGTTCGACGACCGCCACACCTGCTGTAAGCGATGCCAGCGGGTCGGGTGAGAGCGACGATGGACGAGTCCCGCCGAGCGAGCGTCCGTCACCCGAGACGGAGACGACGCCTGCTCCCGTGGCTGACTTCGGTGCGCCAGCAGGGCCATCCGGTGGCGACGCACCGGAGTCACCCATCGGACAGTCCGACAACTGGCTCGCCTATCTGCTGGTGCTCATGTGGCTGCTGATTGTCGCAATCATCTACCGGTACTACCGGCACGAACTCACCCTCCAGATAGACGAAGCACAGTCGCCGCCTCCGTCCGTGTAGGCGGCCCAGACTCCTTTCTGCGAGTTGCTATCGTGCGCGGTCGGTCATCCCCGGACCAACTGCGTGATGCCAGCGCTCTCGGCGACGACCCAGACGATGAACACGACATACGCGATGAGGAGGATGTAAGCTTCGGGACGAGTGAGAGACAGTTTCGTCCGGAGGAGCGTAAATAGGAGTACAGTCGCGAGCGTGAGGACGCCCATCATCGGGACTGCGACGGCAAAGTCGACTGGGACGCTGCCGACGATGAGAACGCCAACGGGAATCGCGACCAGCAAGTCGAACGTGTTCGACCCGAGGACGTTCCCCAGACTGGTGGCGCTGTTGCCATTTTTCGCGGAGCGAACGCTGACGAGCAAGTCGGGAAGGCTTGTCGCCGCAGCGACGATTGTAACCCCCGTGAGGAACGTCGAGATGCCGAACGTCGAACCAAGTGCTTCGACGCTCCCGACTAACTGTTCGACGGCGACGAGGATGACTAACAATCCGAGCGCGAGGAGACCCCACTCGCGAGCAATTCCCGTATCGTCGGCGGCTGGCTCGCCGTCGTACTCGTCTACGTCCTGCCATTGAATGAATAGATAGAGTCCGTAGAGCAGGAGCGGAATCGCGGCGAGCGGCCGGGTGATTCGACCGGTCAACGGCGGCGCGTCCGCCACGGGAATGTAGATGACTGCGAGCGCGAACGTGACGACGAGTGTCGCGACGGCAATCATGTAGAACTGCGCTTCTTTGTACACGACGAGCCGACTCGTCTCTAAGTCGCCGTCGGTTGCCAGCCCCGAGAGGGCGGGAATGACGAGAATGTTGAAAATCGCGGAGCCGACGACTGCGCCGACCCCCATGTCGAACACGCCAGCGAGAGCGGCGAACACGACGCTCGCGAACTCGGGAAAACTCGACCCGAGTGCGACGATAATCGTCCCTTGAACAATCGGCGGAAGACCGTAGTACGACGCGAGGTGGTCGGCCGACTCTTCGAGCCACCCACTCCCGAGCCAGATGAAGGCCGTGGCAACGACGATTAGGAGGACGTTCGTAGCGGGCGTGCTCGGGAGAAGACCGCCGAGGACCATGTCGAGAAGGGATTCACGAAGCGAGGAGGTGAAACCACCGGTCTACGTCCAACGCGGGGGACGAGAGTACGTTTCGTGTGCTCCTGTTTTCGGGGAGAGAACGACAGACAGTGCCATGGTAAGCACACGAAATGTACTCTCACTCGGTTCGAAGAAGTGAGTCCAACGGCCGCGTTGCCGCACGAAAAGCACACGAAATGTACTCTCTCACTTCTCCAGAGTCCCACCCCAAAAACGAATCCCCGGTCGAATCTGCACAGGAGTTTCAGCACACGAAACGTAGCGTCCCACCGAAAACCACCCCGAGAAAGCGGTGTTACTCCGAGTCGCGAACGTCGACCGTTCCGACGGTATCGACTTCGACGACGAGGTCGCCATAGTCGAATTCGAGTGTGCCGCTGGCGAGCGCCGGTGACATCGGCGAGTCATCTCCGAACAGCGTGTTGAGCGCGTCGACGTCGACGTAGTCGGCCAGTGGCGGCAACTCCGTGGGCGCGCAGTTCGCATGCTCCGCCGCCGCAATCAAGACCGCCTCAGTAATCGTCTCCGAGCGGTCGCAGTCGTACCAAATTCGTGTTTGTTCACCCTCGCCGTGTCTGTGAGTAAGAAGTGTACTGATGGCTTATCCCCCCGTATACTGTGTAAACAGTATATCCGGCCTACCTGTTATATTTCTTGCGTACCAGAAGTATACGCCAAGAATGATTAAACTAATAACCCATGTCAAGAAGCCGACTGGCAGGCTAAAAGAGTGCGGTTGGTGAAAATGTTACTTCGTCCTCAGACAGATTGTCTGGGGTTGCCGACTGACTATTCGTCGCCCCACTCGACACGCTCGTAGGAACCGTTGAGTGCTTGCGCATCTTCGGGGAGAAGCGCAGCGACGAGGAATCGCGGGTATTCCTTGAAGTGGTCGACAAGTGCTGCGATTCGGTCCGCGTCGATAGCCTCCACCGAATCGAGGAGCATGAACGGAACGTCTTCGTACACGTCGTGGACGAGATATCCGGCGAGGGCGAACACGAGGCCGATAACCTCTCGTTCGCTCTCGCTGAGGTTGTCGATGGTGTCTTCGTACACCGCCCCGCTGTCGGCCGTTCTGACGATGTGCAGTTCGAACTGTGTCTGCATCACTTTCCGCCGACCCTCGCGAACGCGGCGCTCGACACGCTCTAACCAGACGCGCTCGATGTTTTCGTATTCGAGGAGGTCGAGCACCGCCTCCATCTCCTCGTTGAACGCCTCGACGGCCGACGACGTGAGTGACTGTATTCGCGTCCGGGCCGCTTCGAGGTCGTCCGTCAGTTGCTCGCGCTGGGCTTCGAGCGTCTCCCGTCGGTCGAACCGCTCCTCGATGGCGTCGAGTTCGTCGTTGACATCGGCCAGTTCGTCGCGGGTGCGGTCGAGCGTGAATTCGACCTCGTTGAGGTCCTTGTGGAGTTCGATGAGCGTCTCGTTCGTCTGTCCTTGCTTGGATTCTGCTTCGCGCTCTAACTGTTCGACACGCGCGGCGAGTTCGTCGCGCTCGTCCGTCAGCGATTCGATTTGCTCGGTCCGGTTCTCCAGTTCGCTCTCTAGTCGGTCGAGTTTTCGTTCGAGCGACTGTCGTTTCGATTTCGTCTCTTCGGCGGACCTGAGGTCGCGTTCAAGTTCGTCGAGTTCTTGTCTGAGTTCCGCACGTTGTTCGCGTCGGTCGTCGCGAACACCACGGAGTCGGTTGGTCGTCTCCTCGATTTGACTCTCTTCGACTTCCGTTCCGCAGGTCCAACACGTAATCGTCTCTGACGAGACGAGTTGGTCCGTCACCGACCCGCCCGAAGCGGACGACACGAGCGTCTCTTCGATGAGGTCGGTCTTCCCGTCCAGTATGTCTTCGGTGTACTGGATGACCGTCTGTAAGTCCGCAATCGTGGTGTTGAGAGACTCGATTTGCGTCCGAATCTGTTCGATACGAGAGGTAACCGTTCCGCGGTCGACGTCCGTCCCGTCGATTGACTCCAACTCGGATTCCAGTTCTGTGCGCTCTTCTCTGAGGGATTCGACGCTCTCGCGTTGACTCTGGAGTCGGAAGCGAACCGTCTCCAACTCCGAGCGAGCGTCCCGGAGTTCGTCCAGCGTTTCGTCGAGTTCGTCACGCTGGGCTTTCTGTGTCTCGACCGTCTGGTCTTCCTCGTCAATCTGTGCCGAGAGGTCGTCTCGCTTGGCTTCGAGGTCCGAAATTTCCTCTTTCAGTTCGGTCTGTCTGGCTTCGAGTTGCCGTCGCTCCGATTCGAGCGAGTCCAACTCGGAGAGCTCTCGTTCGGTCTGCTTCCGTTCGGTCTGAAGGCGGCGAATCTCGTCTTTGATGGCGTCCGTATCGACCGGCGCCATGATGACATCGTGGAGGTCGCGGTTTGTGACGACCGCCTGCCGCGCTTCGTTCGACCCAAGGAGGAAGGCGAACAACTCCGCAGTCGTCGCATCTTGTAGATACGGCGTTCCATCGAGCGAGACGCGGCCGTTGGTTCGTGAGAGAATGCGGGTGTACGTTCGACCATCGAGTTCGAGTTCGACCATCCCCTCGTCTGCATCACTTTTGAGGCTCACCGCATCGCTCCCGCACGCACCCATGAGTCCCCGGAGGAACGAAGTACGGTTGGTCGCGTTTCTCCCGGTGAGGACCGTCACACCAGGTGAGAGCGATACCTCGCGGGCGTCGATGCCGCCAATATTCTGTAGTCTGACAGTCGCTGACTGAGGTGCCTCTGCGTTCGTCATATCGTGTTTGAGTGAGTTCGTCGCGTCATGATGCCGCTACTCGTCGGCTGTGCGTTCACAGCCACAGTGCCCGGTCGAGAGTAGTTCTCGCGGCGTCAGACGTGTTTCGCAGTCTGTACAGGTGATTCGGATATCGACATCGACCTCGAACGCGCCGATGAAGACCGCGTTCGCATCGGCTAACCGTTCGATAACGTCGGCGGTCACGACACGGAGGCGAGACCGGAGCTTTCGAATCGTGTCCAGTCCCGACTTCGCGGCCGCCTCGTCGTCTTCGTCGGGCGAGTCGCGCTCGACGTTTCGATGTCGCTTCAGGTAGTTGTAGACCGACTGGTAGGAGATGATATCCGCTTCTAATTGGTCGATGTCGACTCCCTTCTCTTTGAGCGTGTTGCGTGCCTCGGTTCTGCTCCCGGCAGTCACGTCGTCGCTCGTCAAGAGTCGATAGAAGTTGTCAACTTCGCCATCGAGGACGTGGGCACCAGCATCGTCGAGTGCTGCCCGGATGAGGCGCTTGTTGACGTATACTTCGAGTTCACGAAGACTCCGCTGTTCTCGCCCCTCGCCCAACCACGCAGCGACGAGTTCGTCGCCCAGGCCGGTGAGGTCATAGCGGTCAGCAAGTCGCTCGATTTTCGGACCGCGACCACCACGGCGAGATGTTTGGTCTGTGCTATGTCCCATCTCTTGTCTATCTAAACCAAATTCAGTTTGCAGTTGTAAGTATTTTTCCGGTAAGTAGCAAATCATGAAAATATACAAGTGATAAGAACAAATCGGCGACATCTATTTCCAGTAGTTATTCACTCATCACAAACAACCATTTCTGTTGAGCGTGTTAGAAAATTAATAAAGTGGGTATAGATTCCATTATGAATTCTAAACCGAGGTTTAGACATTATATTCTAAAATTGTATTTTGAAATTATAATCTCACTCACCGCAGTTGTGTATATTTAGTACAATATTATTCATTGGCAAATCCCGCGCTCGAAGTGGGGTCCAGTTTTGAGATGTGATAATCTGTTATGAGGGTGTGAAGAAACAACCAGCGCTCAGTCTCGGCGACTGGCGGTAAACACCATGCCGGAGAGACAGATTGCCACGACGACAGAGAGAGCGGTGAATCCGGGGACAGACGTTACGGAGGCCGTCGTTCCTTTTCTGACACTGGTCGTTCCTGTTGGTTCGTGGGTCGTTTCGACCGTAGTGGTAGATTTTGTCTCTGCGGCCGCTGTCGTAACGTTTTGCTGTGTGATAAGCAGTGGACCGGCAGTGAACCGAACCGGGTCCGCTGTCGACACGGTGGCGGCGAGTTCAACTTCCGTCGTCGACCCGGCAGCGACGGCAACACGCAGAGGGAGAACACGGACAGGGATAACGCGCCGACTATAACACTGATACAAGTGTTTCACCCCGTCGTCGATATATTTGATTTGTAACAATTATGATTGTAATGAATATCTCCCCGCGGCTGTGTGAGCAGCCGACACGGAGAGTGGCGGGTCTTACGACCGAATGAGGAGACAGTACACAGTATATGAAGGGAGACTCACTACACAGACGGGGTGGGGTCGCTTGGGTTGCGCTCCTCGTCACGGGCGCGATATTCGCGCCGGTTGCAGGGGCCGCACAGACATCTGTCCCGGCGCAGGCAGGGGCAACTGCGAATACGTCGGCGGAAGCCGTCGAACGCGGTGTCGAACAGAATTCGACGACACTCTCTGGTGCGGTAACGTATCAGCTTTCACAGGCGGACGCCCGCGACTTCTTGCAGACGTGCCAGTCGAGGGGCGAGGCGGCAGACATCAAGTGGGCCATGACCGAAGAGCGAATCGCCGCAGAAAACAGCTATCCGTCGGCCGGTGCGGACACGTTCACCCAGAGGTGGACTTCGCGGTAGGCGTTGTCCACGGTCGGTTTCGTGGGCGCGTCGCCCTTGTATAGCAAGTACGTGAGGCGCAGTCGGTCACCCGTCATGGTGGGCGTGACCGTATCCTTGGTCCGCCACGTCGAGTTGGCCTCGATGGTCGGCGAGTACCTGTTGAGTTCCGTTCGTTCGAGCACTGTCGTCGAATTGTTGGCGACTTCGACGCGTTGTAACTGCGAGACGACGGTGTAATCGACCGTCTGGTGTTCGTGGTTGCCGACGCCGACATAGAGCGACCTCGACTCTCCCGCCGTGAACTCGGTTGGGTAGTCGTCGGCCACGAGTTCTCCCGACTCGTTTTCGGTGAGCAGATAGAGTTCCGAGAACGACTCGCCCTGCCCGGGGTCGGCAACCGCGTATCCGACGGCACCGACCGCCAGAATGATACTGAACACGAGGACCACGTTCAAGGCGGCGTCGGCGCGCGAGTCGGGGTCGAACAGCTCTGCGCGTGCACCCGAAACCCACGACTTGTACGGGACGGTAAAGCGCCGTTCTTCGGGAACTGCGGCGCGTCTCCGGGCGGCAATCACCGCTGCGAGGACTGTGAATCCGCTAATCGAGACGATAATCGGGACGAGGCGAATTCCCCAAGGAGTGAAGTTGAGGACCAGTCCGAGAAGTGGAACGACTGCAATACTCGTCCCGAACGAGAGGGCAACGCGTTCGATGCCATCGATACCGTCACGGACGGTCTCTTTTCCCTCGTCGTCGACAAGCGCGCCCGCTTCGGGAAAGAGTGCGGCGATGAACGCATAGCCGGGGACGAACAGTACGTACGGGAGTCCGAGGACGACGCGGAGCGGCGTCTCGCGGACGCCAGGGATTGTGACAGCCCCACAGGTCAACACGACCAGCGCCACGACTGCGGCTAAGTCCGGGGGGAACGACCGAACTGGGCGTGGCACGAGGAGGCGCCAATCCGTATCGGAGGTCATCGCCTATTGGTTGGGTGAACTGTTCACTAAAATTGGTCGGTCTCCCCAGTTCGCGTTGTCGCAATCTCGACGGCCCGCGTCCCTCGTTTCTCGGACACAGCCTCGGGTGCGAATGCGGCGGTCTCGTACGACTCGGTCAACTCGCGTGCGGCGTCCATTTCGTCGTCTGTGACGTGGGGTCGAACGTGTTCGAGGAACTCCCAGTGGGTAAACGAGGAGTCGAGGTCGAACGAACGCCTGAAGTCCTCCCGAACGAGGTCGTAGGCACCGATTACGGCGGCATCGACATCACCCCGTTCCAGATGCGCTTCGAGCGCGTCGAGTTGTGCGTCCTGCGCCGGTTGCGAGGGCGATTCGGGGTTCGACTCGGGCGACTCTGTGGAATCCTCAGTGGACTCCGACTCGATATCCTCGCGACGCGACGCTGTTCCACCGGGCAGTGCCGACAGTAGTGCCGTGACCATCTCGGGAGGAAGCACGCCGGAGGCACGGGCCACGAACACGCCGCCCAGACCGAGAATGAGGAGACCCGCCGCGGCACCGACGAGTGTGAGCGCGTCGAGTCCACCGTCCATCGCCGATGGAACGGTTAGTTGCGCACGCCCTGTCGCCGATTCGAGGTTGCCTCCCTGTGGGTCGAACACTGCGACGACGGTCGGCTGTCGGGCGTCGATTGCACTCAAGTTGACCTGCGAGCGGAACGCTCCCGTCGCATTCGTTCGAACTCGACCGACGGTCGTCGAGTTAACCTGAAGCCGAACGACCGAATTCGGGACGGCCTCTCCGTCTTCGGTCGTCAAGCGGCCGCGGACCGTCGCATTGGACGATGAAACATCAGCGGCGTCGACAGAGAGGACCGTCGGCGTGGAGTTGACGACGAGAGTCGATTCGGCCGTCGAGCGGCGCAGTGCCTGCTCGTCGAGGGCGAGCGCCGCCCGAACCGAGACGGTCCCAGTGGACAGCGACGCGGGGATGTCAGTCGCGTGCGTGAACGTTCCGTTTTCGCCGGTCTCAGTTCGAAGCACGCGATTGCCGACCACCACCCGCACCGGGATATCGGCAACGCCGTGCCCCGATGCGGTTGCAGTCCCGCGGATTCGGAGTCGGTCGCCGAACCGCACGGTGTCGGTCGATGTCGTCACCGTAACCGTCGTGTTGGTCTGTGTAATCGAAACCGGAACCGTCGCGTCGGACCGGTCGTACAGCGACGTGGGGCGAGGAATGTACGCGACATCGAGCGTCGTGGCGTTGTTCGAGACGAGCGTCGGTCGGTACTGAAGCGAAAAGCCCCCGGTCGAGTTCGTCGAGACGGTGTGTGTCTGCGACCCCACACGGATTCGTACCGTGCGGTTCGCCACGGTTTCGCCGCCAGCTGCATCGAGCGACCCGACGAGGACGACGGGCGAGTCGTACGCAATCTGGGAGCGATTCAGCGAGACAGAGAGGCTCGTCTCGACGAATTCGAGTTCTCGAATCTGTTCGGCCGAGGCGGTGGTGTTGTTCGAGAGTTCCGAGATAGCCTCCGCCGACGAAGTCAGGTTCGCCGACGTCTCGTTGCTGAGCCACCCGAAGTCAGCGTTGAGATTGGTCGCCGATTCGTTGACTGTCTCGGCTTGCTTCGACAACTCGCGTGCGAGTTCGCGCGCTCGCGTCGTGTTGCCGTTTTCGCGGGCGGTCTCGTACTGTTCTTTCGTCTCCTGAAACTCGGTGAGCGACTCGACGAATCGCTGTTGTTCCTTTCGCGATTCGTTGAACCGCGACGCCACCTCGTCGTCCTGTTCCGACTCCGTCTCTCTGGTGACGTTGACGTATTTCGAGACCCAGTCGGGATACGAGCGATTGAGGCGCGAACACACCGCTCGGTCGAGCGTTCGGTTTTCCCTGACGCAGTTCACGAGCGTTTCACTCATCCGCCCGGAGAGCCATCCCTTGACGGCCGACAGGTCACCGCTGTCATCGGTTTCGTCGGGATTCTCGTGCTGCGTCGTCGAATTGTTCTGCGCGTCGGGCGTCTCAACCTGAAGGGGCGCGTCGTGGACACGCGAAACGTCGAGCGTCCGGTCTGCGTGAGCGCTCGCTGCGACGCCGGGGGCTACCGCCGAACAGACGACGAGACAGACCAGCACCCAGGTGAGTACCCGACTCGAATTCACGTACGCAGTGTATCTGACGGGTTCATAAAACATCTTCTGTCGAATCCGTGTTCAGTGTGCGAAACTCTATCGCCCAACATTTTAAGTCGTCTACCAAGTCTGTAGAGACATGCGGGTCACGAGGCGGTTCTGGGAAGTCGCAGGGGTCGGTGGATTCCTCTGTGTTCTCGCGGTCGTACTTCAGCGACCGTTTCTCGCCGGTGCGGCGGGGATTCTCGCCGTGTGGCTCCTCGTTCGCCAGTATCTGTTCACCACACACCTTCGCAAGGGTTCGGAAGCACTCTCGGTTACACAGACTGCGTCGCGGACGCGCGTCATCACCGACGAACCGTTTCTCGTGACGCTTTCCGCCTCGATTCCACAGGTTCCATCCGGCGTCGACATCTCCGTCCGCTCCTCTCCGCCGCTCGCCGCGACGACCGAGTCGGGGTCGTCGTCAGTGCAGTTGTCCGCCGGTGACACCGACGCGACGACCTCGTACCGCGTGGCGATTCCGACGGCCGGAGTCGGGCGATTCGACCGCCCGGAAGTGACACTCCGTTCGGCCGACGGACTGTTCGAAGAGTCGCTCTCGGTCGGGGACGCCACGACCGTCACCGTCGAACCGCGAGCGCCCCGCCGCGTCCACGTGGGAGAAGGCGGCCAGCGAATCTCGACCGGCTACGGAGAACACACCTCCGACCAGCGAGGGTCGGGTATCGAACCGGCCGAAATCCGACAGTACGTCCACGGAGACGACATCAGTCGCATCGACTGGAAGGCCACCGCTCGGCTGAACCAACCGCACATCCGCGACTATCAGGTACCGACTGCGCAACAGACGGCCCTGGTCGTCGACCATCGCGCGTCGACTCGGCTGTCGGGCGTCGATGGCTCGGCACTGGATTACCTCCGCGAAGTCTCGCTTGCCTTCCTCAATAGCGCGGCAGAACTGGATGACCCGGTCGGCCTGTATTCGGTTTCCGACCACGGAAGTACCCACGTGGTCCGACCACGAGCGAGCGACGAGCAGTATCGGCGACTTCGCCAAAGGCTTCACAACCTCTCTGCGTCGGCGGGCGGCGACGCTGTGGGTGACACGACGACAGGCTCCGGCTCCGCAGCTGACGCGACGACAGGCAACGACTCCGTGGCGGACCGGACACAGCCCACACACACGCGTCACTTTGCGACAGCAATCGTCTCCGACTCGTCGCAGTACAGTGAGACGCTGTATCCCTACTTCAGGGCGACCGACCGATACGTCGAGCGATTCAGCGACAAACCCCTGTTTTCAGCCGTCAAACGACACCTGTCGAGAGTTCAGGGGTCGGTGCAGACGCTCATCTTCACCGACGACACCAACCGCGGCGAACTCTACGAAGCAGTCAAAGTCGCCCGCAAAGACGACAGCCACGTGCTGGTCTTCATCACGCCACGGATTCTGTTCGACCAGGACGCGTTCGGTAATCTCGAAGCGGCCTACCGGGAGTACCAGGACTTCGAGCGATTTAGAACGCAACTCAGTACGTTCGAAGGGGTCTCCGCGTTCGAAGTCGGGCCAGCCGACAGGCTCGCAGCGATACTGAACCGACAACAGCACACCGACCCAACAGCGTCTACCCGATAACACAGCATGGATACACGAGTTACCACACAGGAGCGAGGGACCGCGGCCACAGCACTCGCTGGACTCGCCGCGACACTGGTTGGCATCGCCGGATATCTCGAAACCGGAGTGCTCGGAGTTGCGATTGCGGTTGCACTCGGACTCCTGTGGTTCCGCATCCCGTCGGTCTACGTGTTCGCCCTCGGCCAACTTGGTATCGCAGTTCAAACGTCGCACCCGCTTTCTCCGGTGTGGCTCCTCGCGGAAACTGGTCTCGCCATACTCCTCGTCAGCGACACACAGCCATTCCAAACGGTCCGCACAGCGATTGGCCCGGCCATCGTCGTGGTGCTCGGCAGTCTCGTCGTTATCTGGGGGGCGGTGACGACATCGCTCGACCACTGGCAGCTTGCGAGTGTGGTCTGTCTTCTCAGTGCGGGCGGTATATATGCCATGCACCGCTATCAGCGAGTTACCATGGGTCTCGTGGAGGCAGTGGACGTATGAGTACGAACGACTCACTGGGTCGAGACGCCGACGGCAGTGGGGAACGCGCCGACAGCGACGCAGCAGAACTTCGAGGCGAAGTCGAATACCTTCGCGAAGAAAACCAGCGGCTCCGGACCGAGTATCTCCGCGCCCGGCAGGCCACGTATCGGAAATCCGCGGTCGCACTGCTGGCGCTCGGTGCGCTCTCTCTCCTCGGGTCGGTGGTGTTTCCGTCCGTTCGGACGGTACTCATCGTCCTCGCGGGGACCGGCGGGTTCGCCGGTGTGCTCTTGTTCTATCTCACACCGGACCAACTCGTCCCCGCGTCGGTCGGCGAAGCGACGTACAGCGCGTACGCGACGCTCGGTGAACAATTGCAGTCCGAACTCGGACTCCAGGATATCTCCGTCTACACGCCGCTTTCGAACCCGGACCCGAGCACCGCTGGCGTTCGGTTGTTCGTCCCGCAGTCGACCCAGTGGGACCACCCTGACGCGGATGCGTTGCGTGCGCTGTTCGTCTCTCCTGACGACGCGACGCGTCGAGGTGTCGGAATCACACCCGCCGCAACGCAACTCTACCGGGAGTTCTCGCAGTCGGTCACGGGAGAGCTACAGACGGACCCCGGAGAACTCGCTCGCCGGTTGGCTGACGGGGTCGTCGAACAGTTCGAACTCGCCGAAGCTGCACGGACGGAGGTCGACGGCGACGACGGCCGCATCACGGTTCGCGTCACCGACACCTCCTACGGGCGACCAACGACGTTCGACCACCCGATTGTCTCGTTTCTCGGAATCGGGCTGGCCGACACGCTCGGCACGCCAGCGGTGCTAGAGTCGGTCATACCGGACGGTGACGAGTTCGTCGTCACGTTCCGGGTAGAAGAAGACAGCTAACGTCGATACGAGTACCAGCCTGTTCGGTTACTTGTCGGTCGTTGGCCAACCGCTGTTCGTCCGTCGTCTGGTCAATCGTTACTCGTCGGTCGTCTGACCACCGTCACCGACTGCGGCCGACGGTTGCTGGAGGTCGGCGGTGCTCGGTGGTGAGATGGTCGAAACGAGGTCTTCGACGACGGTTTCGGTCGAGATACCGCCGATTTCTGCGTCCGTTCCCAGCACGAGACGGTGGGCTAATGCGGGGACAGCAAGTTCCTTCACGTCGTCCGGAATGACGTAGTGGCGGCCGTTGATTGCGGCCTGTGCCTTCGACGCCTGCTGGAGTGCCAGCGCACCACGGGTGGAGACGCCGTACTCGACATCCGGGCTGTCGCGGGTTTCGTCGATGATGTCCAAGATGTAATCGCGGACTGCAGGGGAGACGTGGACATCCGAGACGGCTTCACGCGCGGCGAGGATGTCGTTTGGCGTGACGACGGTGTCGATGTCTTCGGGGCCGAGTTTCGGTTCGTAATTGAACCGGTCGAGGATTTGGGCCTCGTCGTCACGTTCCGGAAGGTCGACGGTGATTTTGAACTGGAACCGGTCACGCTGTGCTTCCGGAAGGCCGAACGTCCCTTCCATCTCGATGGGGTTCTGCGTGGCGATGACCATGAACGGAGACGGGAGACTGAGCGTCTCGCCTTCGATAGTCACCTGTGTTTCTTGCATCGCCTCCAACAGCGCGCTCTGGGTCTTCGGCGTCGCCCGGTTGATTTCGTCGGCGATGACGAGATTCGAGAAGATAGGACCGCGTTCGAGTTCGAACTCCCCGGCATCCTCGCGGTAAATTCTGGTCCCAGTCACGTCCGCAGGGAGCAGGTCGGGCGTCATCTGAATTCGACGAGAGTGGAGTCCGGAGGTCCGAGCAAACACGTTCGCGAGCGTCGTCTTTGCGACGCCCGGAACACCTTCGAGCAACACGTGGCTCCGTGTGAGAAGCGACACGGTAAGCCGGCGGATTGGCTCTTCCTGCCCAATGAGAACCTTGCTTGCCTCTGATTGAATCTCAGAGTACAGCTGGGCGGGGTCAGTCATTGTCCTCTTCTTTCGGTCCGTCGTTCATAACTCCTGCCATCAATTTTCGAAGTCGAGACTGGTTCCATTCGGGGTTGCGACCATGTACGTACCGGGTGAGCGCTTGGTCGTCAACCTCGCTCCCGTCTCGGGGCGCGGACGTCAACAGGTCGTCAATCGCGTCTCGGTGGTGTGTCGCCACTCGAATCCCGACGAGACCGACGAGGCCGACGAGCAGTTGTGCAACGACAGTCGTGCGAAGCCACAGCAGCGCCGACACGAGCGGTGGCACACTACTCGTATGGCTGTAGTCGAGAAAGACCTGCGAGTGCGAGTCGAAGAGGTTCCGCGCGAAGTGACGGTTCCCCGGGCGGTCCGCCATGGCGTTGATGAATATCGAGGGGTCGCTCACGACGACGAGCGTCCCGTTCCCGATTTCCTCGCGCGTCACGACGGGACGGGCCCGGAGCGTTTCGTCGGTGTCGAGCGCGTAATCCCGGTCGCTATCGAGATACGCGTACTCCGAACTCCGGGCGAGGACCGTTGCGTTCCCGCTGCGGACGGCCGTCCCGTGGTTAAGCGTGAGTCGCTCGACGCCGGAGAGAACCGAGCGATTTTCCACCTTCGTCGCAACGGAGATGTTCGGACTTCGGTAGTACTCGGTTTCGTCACGGAGCAGTCGGCCGTCGATTCGCGACGAGGACCCCACGCCAGCGAGGAGGTCGTTCGTGTGAGGGTTGAAATCTTCGGCGACGACGACCGTCCCCCCGGCAGCGAGGAACCGTCGTATCTGTTCCTGTTCGGCAGCAGAATAGGCCGTATCGGGGGAAAGGATAATCACGAGTGCATCGGTTTCGTTGGCGTATCGCGACACCTCGGTCGTCGTCGAAAAGTCCACCTCTGTCGTCTCCGCGATGTCCTGAAGGTCGGTTGCACCGTCCCAGGCAGCGTTGTAGGCGCTGAACGAAACCGCGGACGTCGACCCCGCGACGACGAGCGTCCCGACGAGGAGCACCGCCAGTCCGCCAACGAGCAAGCGAACGTATCGGTCAGTGGTCGCCATCGATTAGAACACTCCCGGGGGAAGAATCTCCAAGATGCGCTGGACGACGATGTAGGCGAAGCCAATCAACCCGAGGAGGATGACCCACCGAAGTCGGCGTCGCCACCGCGGCGTGACGTGAAACGGTGCGGTGAGTTCGACGTTGACGAGAAAGCCAATTAGGGAAAGGACGAAGAACAACTCGAGTTCGAGCGACCCCAAGAGAGACAGAAAGAATGCCGCAGCGAGCATCACTCCGACTTGGGCGTGGACGAAGCGATGTCGGCGTGACGTTACCATGATGGTCTCTGTGCGTGGGTCGATGTTCAAACTGTCGTCCGACGCAGGCGGGTGTGTCGAACCGCCGTCCGACGCAGGTGGGGCGTCACCCTGCCGTCCGACGTAGACTGGAGTCACTCGTCGGACGCTTCGAGGGTGTTGAGGACTTTGAGCGAGAGTTCGTTCGCAGAGAGGTCCCCGTTTTGGAACTGCTCGAACCACTCGGCCTTCGCGTACCACGTTCCGAACTTGGTGTCTTGGTCTTCGAGGACTGTGGCATCGAGGCGCTTTGCCGACCAGCCGTCTCCGATGTGTCTGAAGAATCCACCGGCGATGGAACCGACTTCACCGCCAACGGCCTGATAGCTATCCTTCGTCGAGATGTATCGCAAGTCAACCCGCCGTTCGGCGGGGAACGCGGTGATTTCGACGACGGTAATCTCCTTGTCTGCGAGGAAGGACCGAAACTCCTTGCCTCGCTTGATGAAAGGAGACGGTGTCGGTGTCGCGGTGGTCTGGGTTTGAGAGGTTGTCTCACCACCCCCGTTCGTATCAGATTGTGAACATCCTCCGAGGAGGGCAAGCGAGGTACTCCCGACTGCGGCGAGGAAGTGGCGTCGTCGCATTTCTCTAGTGGGTGTATGAATCGCCAATCAAAATTAGTTTGTGGAACGGGGACTGTGAGAATTCGTAGGCAACAATAGCTTCAAGTTCATCGTCTGCATCAACCGAACTACCGCTGGCAGATACCAAACCCGATAGAGAGGTAGAAAGTTCTCTGTTCATGACCTTCTTTATCGTTTAATTTTCGCTGTAGTAATCTATTGTAAATACATAAGTATTTTAACGCTTGTATCAGTTGCATGTACCATGAGGCCTACGACCAGCAACAGGACTAAACTTTTAAGTTTGGTTCTGACGGGGGTTGTGGTCCTATCGATGGTGGTAGGGCCCGTTAGCGCGAGCACCCTCGCCTCACAAGATGCATCGGCCTCACTCGACAGCGGAGGTGTCTCCCTCATGGAGGGGACAACGGCCGCTGTCAGTGATGACCTAAAAATCAATAGTACAGATAACATCTCGATCTGGCAATACGGGATTCGTCCTCTCAGGGCGCATATCACGCCCTGGGAGTTCACCCAAGGGGAGGACGGAAGCGGCTATGATGCCGTTCAAAGTCCGAGTACGACGATAAAAAGTACGACAACGTACCTCGATGCCGGAGATGTTGCGACCCAACTCAAGAAAAACGAGTTCTACGCGTTCGAGCAAGGGACTCCAGTAACGACCAAGTTCGACGGGAGCCCCGTCGGCAAGCCCGATGTCATCTCGGGTGAGAAGGTCCAGACGGTCGCAGTCCACATGAAGAAAGGGGCCAAACAGCCCGGGTCCATCGAAGACGTTGCCGCGTTCATTACGTCGAGCAACGACACGTCGTCCCGGATTGTCGAGAATACGACCGGTGAGTCCGGTGAGAACTACTTCCAGTTCACGCCCCAGAAGTCCGGTCAGTACGTCTTTGCGACGGTTCTCGTCGAAAACAGTAGCGAGACCGGTCTCGCGCCCGCCGGGAACGGAAACCTGACCGCCGAAAGCAACGTGACCGTTGTCGGGTTCGACTACTTCGTCGTGCAGCAGGGGAGCTCGCAGGTGAGTTCGCCTGACGTCGCTGCAATTGGAAACAACGTTTCGGTCACCGCCGACGCGTCGAACCTCAGCAGCGATACGGTCACGCACACGGTCGTCCTCCTCGACGAGGACACGCTGGCCAACCAAGAACAGACCATCACGCTCGATGGGTCGAACATCAGTGAAATCAACTCGACCATCGAGAACGTCGAGGGAGCAACCGACATCCACGAGGATGCGAACTTCCTCGGAAACGAACTCCCACCGAGCCGGTACAACGGGAACACGAACCTGATTTCGCTGCTCGACCGCCTGAGCGGTAATTCGACGAACGTCACCGCGACGGACAACACGACGATATACGCGTCGGTCAACAGCACGGTTGGTGGCCCGACCGAGACGGTCACCCTCCGGACGTCCGAGAACTTCTCTGCGGGCGAGTATTCGATTATCCACTTCGCCACCGCACAGAACGGCACGGAGACGCTGACCGCGACGGATTCGGTGAACCTCACGGAAGGCGTCCCACTGAACGTCAACGCGAGCGCCGTCGAAATTCAGCAGGGCGACAGCGTCACGCTGAACGTCACGCGCGCGGACACGGAAGAGCGCGTGTCGGGTGCAAACGTCACCTACAACGGCCAGACGTTCACGACGGACGCGAACGGTCAAGTGACGTTCACGCCGCTCGAATCCGGCACGGCCAAAGTGACCAAGGAGCCTGAAAACGGGACGGCGTTCGTCTCGACCAGCATCGACCTCTGGGTTATCAAGCCAGAGATGGAACTCGTCGATTACGGCGTCTCCTCGACGGCAATCGGTGCCAACGAGACGCTGACGGTCAACGCGACCGTTCGGAACTACGGTACCTTCGACGGGCAGTTCGCACTCGACCTGAAGAAGGACGGGCAGGTCGTCGACTCCAAGACGGTCACAGTGCCCGCCAACGACACGCACACCGAGCAGTTCAGCCTCACGTTCGACACTGACGGCACGCACAACGTCACGGTCAACGACGAAGCACCGACGATGATCTTCGTCGGCGACGCGGCCGACTTCTCGTCGAGCCTCACCGTGCCGACCGAAGTCGAGAAAGGTACCATCCCGGTCAACGCGACGGTCTCGAACAGCGGAAACCTCGACGTGACGTCAGGTGTCCGCGTCGTCGTCCAAGCGCAGGCGGAAGGCAGCAGCACGTGGACCGACCTCGTGAACAAGACTGTCACCCTCAACGCTGGCGACTCCGTTGACCTCAACACGACGCTCTCGCGGACCGAGGCGCGCAACTACACGGTTCGTGTGGTTGCCGACCCGGACGACGAGTTCACCGAACCGATCGAAGAGAACAACAACGTTAGCGCGAACATCACCGGTGGCCCGCTCGCCAAGGGTACCGTCGTGGAAGCCGACGGCGACGCTGCCGTCGACGACCAGGTCTGGGTCCTCAACCGGGACGCGAGCGAGACCAACCAATCGTGGTTCGTCGGACAGACCTTCACCGACGACCAGGGCCGGTACCTCGCTCCCATCCTGAGCGACACCAACCAGACCGTTGGCTACGTCCAGGGTGACCCGTCCGGTATGGACGGCGCAAACTTCGCCCGCGACGGCTCGCCGGACATCTACACGCTGGCGGACATCAACGGAAGCGATAGCATCCTCGACCTCGGCACGACCAACCTCCCGGACGCTGGCGTGCTGAACATCACCGTCGTCGACCAGGACGGTAACCCGGTCGAGAACGCCTCGATTGCCGTGCTGCACAAGAACGACGGCGTGCGGTCCGGTGTCGCGTTCAACTCGAGCGCGAACGGACTCTTCCCGGTCGGTGAAGACGGCAAGACCGGTATCGAACTCAGCGGCGACGTGATGGTTCGCGTCAAGCCGCCGGAGAACAGCAGCAAGTTCGCGAACCGCACGTACACGAAGAACCTCACCGTCGACACGACGGGCGACAACGTCACGTTCACGCTCGCCGAGGCTGCGGACCTCTCGCCCAGCCTCGATGTCGACCAGAAGCAGACGTTCGGCGACGGCGTCACCGCGAACGTCACCGTCTCGAACGACGGTCTGGTCAACGTCTCCAACTCGACGGTCAACCTGACGGTCGACCCCGCCTCGGGTCCGGCCAAGACCTTCACGAAGCACACGGGCACCATCGAAGCCCGGAACGAAGCGAACAACTCGACCACGCTCACCTTCGACCTCACCGACTTCGCCGCGGACAACCTCCTCGGCGACCTCGCTGACGGGAACGCGAAGGTGACCGCGACGGTCGACCCCGCAGACGACATCGTCGAGACCGACGAGACGAACAACCGCGCCGTCAACTCGACGCGCGTCGTCTACGCTGACCCGGCAGTCCGCATCGAAGGACAGAGCACCGCGCTCCAGAGTCAGCAGGCAACCTACGTCGTCTACACGGAGAACAACGGAACGGCAGCGACTGGCGAGTTCAACGTGACCGTCGACTACGGTGACGGTACCACGGAGAACGTCACCATCTCGCAGCTCAACGCCACCGAGGCGAATGCGACGACGCTCACCCACACGTTCAGTACGAGCGGTGACAAGACCGTCACCGCGAACGTCTCCGACGGCATTCCGTTCTCGAACAACGAGAGCACGAAGAATGTCACCGTCAAGGCGTTCGAACTGAACCTCACCGACGAGAACGTCTCTGTGCCCCCGCGAGTGGAGAACAACACCACGTTCACCGTCCTCGCAGGCTTCGAGACGAACCACCCGTCGACCACCAACGCGACGCTCGACCTGCCGACTGGCCTCGAGCTCGCCGACGGTGAGACGGCAACGCACGAAGTCCAGACGACCGCAACGGGCGGCGTCACCGCGTGGAAGGTCCGCGCGAACACGACCGAAGACATCGACAACGCACAGCTGAATGTCTCGGTCGAAGCCTTCGGCGAGAGCGACACGGCGTCGGCGACGACGAACGTCACGCTCCCGAAGGTCATGCACAGAGTGACGAACTCCACGACGCTGAACACGAGCACGACCGAAACGCTCGCGCTCAACGTCTCGGACGCGACGACCTACGAACACAACCTCACCGTCAACGTGCAGGCTGGCGCGGACGGCCGGACGCTGCGTGGTCTCGAATACCTGTTCTGGTACCCGTACGGGTGCGTCGAACAGACGACGACCCAGATGATGTCCGCGCTCCGTACCGACCAGTACTACCGCGACGGTGCGATTCCGGACAGCTACGACCGCGACCGTGCGAACACCACCGTCAGCCAGGGTATCAGCAAGCTCGCCGACGAGCCGACGCCCGGCTTCTACGCCAACATCTCGCAGCACGACAACGGTGCATGGAGCATGTTCGGCTACAACCCGAACGGTGACCTGTTCTACACCATCTACGCCCTGCAGGGCTCGAGTGCCGTCTCTGACGACACGGTGCAGAGCAACCGCACGTCGGTCAACAACAGCCTGAAGAACATCTCCCAGAGCGGCGCAGTGCTCTGGCTGGCTGACAAGCAGCAGGAATCCGGCGCGAACGCTGGAAGCATCCGCCCGAGCGGGTACTTCCTCCGCGACCGCGTCTCCGCGACTGCGTACACCGCAGTCGCAGTCGACCGCGCTGAGGACGACCTCAACGCGAGCGCCACGGCTGCCGCCGACAACTTCTCCGTCGATGCGGCGGTCTACCTCATCGACGAGCAGAACGCTGCCGGTAACTGGAGCACCGGCACCAGCCAGTCGTACTACGATGCGACTGGCCGCGAGGTCCAGCAGACTGCCTTCGCAGTTCGCGCCCTCGCGTCGCTCAACGAGAGCCAGCGCGCCGAAGTGAACAACCAGACGAGCACGAACGTCAGTGCCGCCATCGACAGCGGTGTCCAGTGGCTCGCTGACAACCAGAACGGCGACGGCTCCTGGAAGGGCTACTGGAGTTCGCCGTACTGGAACAACGTCGGCGAGAAGGCCCGTTCGACGGGTAACGTCATCCTGGCGCTCAACGCCGCGGAAGGCTACACGGCGTCGAACAACACGACCGTCTCCACGGGTGTCAACTACCTCGTCGGCATCTACCAGGAAGGCGGTTCGTTCGGTAACACCCGCGCGACGGGTGTCGCCATCGATGCACTCACCACGGCGGACCAGCGTGGCTCCGGCGCGCAGACGGTGACCATCGAAATCAACAGCTCGACCAGCCGGCCGGTCACTGTCAACAGCTCCTCGCCGACTGCCGAGGTGACGTTCACCACGGACGAGCTCGTCTCGCTCCGTGAGAACGGCACCATCACGCTGACGACGGCGAACGACTCGCTCGTCGTCATCGGTGCTGAGTCCGAACAGCTCGTCAACGAGCAGGAGTACGAGGACTCCAACTAAGGTGGAACGATGACAGCAAAAATCTCAACGACGGTGGCCGCACTCGTGGTGGTGGCATCGATAGCGTTCGGTGTCGGCCCCGGAATCGCGGCTGCCAACGATCACGCTCCGTTCGCGGTCTCCATCGACGCTCCGGACGACCTCAGTACGGACGGCAACCAGACGATAGCAGTAACGGTTACCAACAACGAGAGTACGGACCTCCTCAACCCGGTCGTGGAGGTTCCGATTAGCAGTCCGTTCTCGCTCGCAAGCGGGGCGGAAGACGCAGTCTACGTGAACAACACGAGTGACGTACGCGACGCGCAGGTCAGCGACAGTACGTTCACGACGGGCGACGCCATCGTCATCAACGGCGAAGTCGTCCCGGCAGGCGAGAGCCGCACGTACCACTTCAACGTGACGCTCTCTTCGGCCGGTTCGACCTCGCTGACCGCTGACGTTCGCCCGCTGTACAACACGCAGAACAACGAACGCGTCACCACGACCCTCGACGTGAGTGGTGTCGGGACGGTCGATGCGAACATCCAAGGCAACAGTAGCGCCGCGGTCGTTATCGACAGCGCGGACAAAGGCGCCGACTCGGTCAGCGAGACGGTGCTCGAAGGCACGCACACGGTCACTGCGAACTTCCCGAACGCCCCCGAATTCGAAGTCGGGGTCGGCATCTCGGAGACGCAGTCTGTGACCTTCGTCGAAGGGACAAACGACATCCAGGAAGTCGCGTACACCGGCAATGCACCGTCGCACGTCGGTAACTCCACGTCCGAGACGGACGGGAACGCAACGACGCCCGTCAACGCGACGGTAACGTTCACGTTCTCGAAGTCCAGCGGGACGACGGTGTTCGACATCTCGGCACCCGACAAGCCGCTTCGCGGCGTTGGCGACGCGAGCAGTGGTGCGAACATCATCTCCCAGAGCGAACTCGACGGCGACAAGCGCGTGCGCCTCAACCAGACCGGCGCGGCGACGCAGGTCACCGTCGAATTCGAGGGTTACGAACTCGGAAACGCTGACCTCGACAGCGATGTCGACGCGAGCGACGCATCCACGATTGCCGAAAACGTCTCCAACGACAACAGCGCCGACTACGGCGATGTCAACGGCGACGGTCAGGTGAACGCCGTGGACGCCATGCTCGTCCAGCAGTACGCCGATGGAAACCGTGATGCAGACTACACGCTGAGTGGAGGTCCCTAACCGATGAATATCTCGAAGGCACTCGCAGTCGCACTGTGCGCCGTCATGCTCGTCGGCGCAGTTGGTCTCGGCGGGGCGGTGACCGGAAAGACCGTCCAGGTCGATTCGGTCGGCACGCTCCAAGAGGGCACCAGCGATTCAACGACGCTGACGGCCTACAACGTCGAGGACGCTGATGGTGTCGGCTCCTACGAGCTGAACATCAGCTACGACGACAGCACGGTCGACATCTCGGTGTCCGGCAACAGCCGATTCGACGTCGAGACGACCGACCACGGCAACGGGACGGTGACCGTTGTCGGCTACACCGGCGAGACATCCGGTACGACCGGTAACATCTCGCTGGCGGACATCACTGTGACCGCCCAGTCCGTCGACAGCAACACGTCGGCAGACATCACGGTCACGGTCGAAGACATCACCGATACCAAGGGCAACGACCTCTCCCACACCGGTGGCGTGACGACTGTCGAAGTCGCCGCTGACACCGACGATGGTGGCGACGACGGCGACACTCCCCCACCGAGCGGTGGCGGCGGTGACGACGGCGACGACGGCGACACCGACGATGGTGACGATGATGATGACGGCGACACTGGCACTGCAACGCCAACCGCAGAGCCAGGTACGACGACGACTCCGTCGACCACGACCACCACGGCTGGTCCGACGACCACCACGACGGCCGGTCCGACGACCACCACGACGGCTGGTCCGACCACAACCACGACCACTTCCCCGACGACCACCACGTCGTCGACCGGTATCCCCGGCTTCGGGACGGTCGTTGCGGTTGTCGCGCTGGTCGCAGTCTCGTTGATTGCGCTCCGTCGCGACTAACCACACCCCCCATTCCCCCTTCGTTATTTTTCAAGCCGTGAGCGGCCCGCTCGGGTCGACCAACACAGTTCGGAGCGCCCGCTCAGGCGGATGCGAGAGGGACTCGCGCACGAAGAAGAACGCAGCGTGCGCAATCAGAACCGAGTTGTCTCCACACGCAGTCGCTATTCGGATTTCGACGCTCGGACACAGAGGAACGTCGGGTATTTCAAGCGTTTCTCGTAGGACTCAGGCTTTTTCTCTTTGAACGTCTCTCGGGGCTTCGGTTCGACCAGTTCGTCCAGTTGGAAGCCTGTTTCGAGGAGTGGGTTGATGGCCTCGGAAAGCGGTCGGCGATAGAACGGAACGGCAACGTCCTCGCCGTCAGCCGACCACGTCATGCGTTCCTGTTCGACTTCGAAGTAGTTCTCGGCCTCGAACGCGATGTACTCATCAACCGGGTGGTGGGCCGAAAACACGAGGAACCCACCCGGCCGGAGGACGCGCGCGAACTCCGCGAAGGGCTGTCGCCAGTCTTCGACATAATGGAGCGACAGGCCGGAGACGACACCGTCGAACTCATTGTCATCGGCGAACTCGAAGGGCTGTGTGATATCGGCCCGGTGGATTTCTACTCGGTCGCCGAGTTGCCGTCTCGCCTGTTCGAGCATCGCGGCGTTCTTGTCGACGGCGACGACATCCGCCCCCTGCTCGCTCAGCCACTCGGCGTACCGTCCGTGTCCACAACCCGCATCGAGGACTCGTTTGCCCGCTACGTCTGGAATGAGTTCCGTCATCGCAGGAAATTCCAGGTCCGCGCAGTACGGGTCTTCTTCCTGCGTCTCGTACGTCTCCGCCAATGCGTCGTACGCGTCGTCTACGGTGGGGCTCTCCTCGGGTGGCATGAACGCGATTGTGCGCCACTCGTCGAATTAGTCGTTGTGGTTTCAGGTTTGGGTCATGCTCAACCGTCGGGTCTCCGGACGCACCATCGTCTCACGGAAGACACACGAGCGATGGAGGACCCCGGGAGAACCCGGGAGAAAATTCGGCGTTCGGTGCGACTACCGACGCCGGAGTGCGGCGAGTCCGAGGGCGAAGACCGCACCGAGGAGGAGCATTCCGCCCGAACTCCAGACCGGGACTTCAGTCGCCGTCGTCGGAGAGTTCGGTGAGGTGGCCGACGTCTGATTCGACGCTGTCGTCGTCGCCGTGGTCGTCTGGGTGGTCGTCACCGTGGTGTTGGGTTCGGTGGTCGTCGTCTGCTCGGGAGTGGCCGTCGCGTTCGAGTCGCCGGGGGTGGTCGTCGTCGAGTTATCGGGAGTGCTCGTCGTGTTCGTGCCGTTGGGGGCGCTGGTCGTCGTGGTCTCAGTCGGGTCGGACGACCCGTCGCCGGACGAGCTACCGTCGTCGGACGAGTTATCGTCGTCGGGGAGCGACCCTTCCTCTACGACACTCACCGTCACCGAATCGCTTATCGCGATGAGTTCCTGTTCACCGTAGACCTCGTTGTCGCTCTTGACGCCGGTGTACAGTTCGTAGTCACCCGTTGAGAGCGACTCTACGTCCACGGAGGCGGTGTAGTTCAGGCCCGACTCTTTCGTCGCCACCGTCCGGACGATAGCCGACCCGTTGGTGAGCGCGACTTCGACTTCCGCCGGTGGGTTGTCGACATCGTCGCTCTCTTCTGTGAGGTTGATTTCGACATCGAGGGCGCGCTGTTCTTCGACTTTCGACGCCGCCGTCTGGTCGACGGTGTAGCCGTTGATGACGAACGGTTCGACGGCGTACACCTCATCCGAGTCATTCGTCGCGGCGATTGCGTACGTTCCGGCGTCGTACCGGTCCAGATCGAAATCGTAGGATGCGCTTCCACCACCATCCACGTTTTTACTCGCCCGAAGTCGCTGTTCGCTGTCGATGAGTCGAATCGAATACGACTCGTTTGTCGGACCGTCTGTGGAGGCGCTCACCGTCCCGTCCAACGAGGCACTTCCGATTTCGTCGATTGTTTTGTCACCCCACTTCGTCGAGATAGTTCGGTCGGGAACGTCGACGCTCCCGTCGATATCAACATCGTACGCTGTGTCGCCCGCTGCCGAAAGCGGGGCGGCGGCGAGACACACCAATAACAGGGTCGAAACGAGGACCGTAGACCATTGCATCTGTTGTACATGCCCATTCAGTCGTCATGGATAAGTGTATTTTTATGTAGAAAGACAATGTTCTGCCACAACAGTTCGTCAGTGGCCGCGCAGGGTTTTCTGCGTAACAGTTCGTCAGTGGCCGCACAGGTTTTCCGGCTAACAGTTCGTCAGTGGCCGCGCAGGTTCCGGCCAACGTCGTATCGAACGAACGCGTAGCCTGCGAGGACGGCACTGCAAACAGCGAGACACACCGCACCCAGTGTGGCGAGCGCCACCAGAAGTGGGGAGAGCGGCACGGCGAGTCGAATCCCGAAGATGACGAGAACCTGTAGCTGTTCGAGTGCCCACAACAGCGTCACCGCGGCCGCAAACGAGACAATCGCGGCCGGGATAGCCAGTTGGACCGCGTCGGTCGTGAGCATCCAGAGAATCCGCCGTCTGCTCGCACCGGTCGCGCGATAGACGCCGATAACGCGGCGGTTCGCGTGGACGGCCTGCGCGAACGTCGCCGTCGTCCCGCCAATCGTGCTGAGTCCCGCGAGCGACACCATCACCACGAAGAGCAGTTGGACGTTTCCGAAGACGTTCTCGATGGCACGGCTAATTCCGGTCCCCTCGGAGTATTCGCCTTGACTCGCGAGCGTCGCTGCAACGCGCTCGTCTCCAGTGACGCGGTACGTCGTCGTCGCGATGACCGTCCCGTCGGAGACGAGTCGGAGGTCGTACGACCCCGGTGCGAGTTTCTCGTCGAAGCCGACTTCCGACGCCGAGAGCGTTATCTGGGAGATATTCCCGCCAGCGAGTTCGACTTCTCGCGTCTCGGTCTCACCGGGCGTGACGAGTGTGAGATTTCGGACGAGGAACGTGCCCCACGGATTGGCAACCTGAATTTTCACGACGGGCTTCGTGAGTCGCGTCCCCGACGACGGGGAGACGGACAGTCGCCCGCTGAGTCGCTTCGGCGTGCCCTCTTTCACGACGAGCGTGTGTGTCGCGGGTTCGTAGCCTTCTTTCGAGATGGTGAGCGTGTAGGTTCCCGGTTCGGAGGGGACGCGCATCGGGACCGCACCCTGATCGTTCGTCTTCGCCCGCCGGTCGTCGAGCGTGACCGTCGCGCCGGAAACGGCGGACTCGTTGGTCGTCGTCGCGGGGACGATAATCGTCGAATCCGGCGGTGCCTGCGTGGGGTACTCCGGCGGGAATCGGAGCGTGTTGGGCCGGTGGACCGACACCGAGCGCGTGACGCCGTCAGCTTCGATGGTGTACTGTCCCGCCGTCGCGAACTGCGTCTCGAACGTGATACGCGTCGACGCGCCCCGCTTCAGCGTGAGTTCGCGTTCGAGCGCCCGATTGCCGACGTGAACGGTGACGGTGTCAGTCGTCGTCTCTGCACCGAGATTCTGAACCGTCGCTGTCACCTCGTAGGGTGTCCCGACGCCGACGCTGGAGTTCCCAGAGAGCGCAGTCACGAGCAGGCCTGACGACTGGTTTTCGAACGAGTTGAACCGGTCCTCGGCGTTCTCCGTTCGAATGAGGTGGACGGTCCCCTCACCCGTCGCGAGCGGTTGCGTCGTCTCTAGCGGAACGACGAGTTGGTCGTCGGTCACGCCACTCCCGCTGAACGCGCCGACGACCGTGACGCGCCGGACGCCCGGCGTGACGCTTCCGCCGAGCGTCAACGACTGGCCGACTTCGACATCCAGCGTCTGGGCGAGACTGGTCCCGATGACCGCCTCGTCGGCACTCGCGGGCGGGCGTCCCTCGACGAGGGTGGCATCCGTGACCGAGCTAAATGCGGTATAGTTCGCTCCGCGAATCAGGTACGGGGTAGGACCGCGCGACTGCGCGTACACGACCTCGGGACTCGCTTCGATACCCTGTGCTCTGAGGACGGACGCGTAGTCTTCGCTAATCCGACTGTTCAGCGGGTGGGCAGCACCGCTCTCGACGATTGTCCCGCTCGATGTCGTCGCCAGCGGCGCGATTGCCCCGCCAATCGCCCCGGTGAGGAGGATGATGAGCATAAACACCGACAGCGTGGCCGCCGTCGGGACGAACGCTCGCCAGTCGACGAGCGTTGGGCGGAACACCTGTCGAAGTCGTCCGAAGGCGGCAGGAAGCGTCGTCGACCGCCCCTCGTCGCGTCCGAACCGGGGGTCGCCACGGACGGCCGGAACCGATGCAATCGCGCCCGCGACCACGCCCATGGCGAGCAGAAAGCCGCTAATTCCCAGAAGCGACAGCGCGATGTCGCGCGTGATGACCGTCTGTATCGAGACGGGAAGGCCGACGAAGGTGGCGGCGTTGATGACCGCGTTCGTCGCGATGACGCCAACCGCGTAGCCGAGTGCGATACCGGTCACAGAAAGGATGCACACGCGCGCGAGGAGAATCGCGAACAACTTCCACGGCGACGCACCCGTGGCGCGAGCGACCGTGATGAGTTTGTGCCGGTCCCGAATCGACATCCGCATGACGTTGTACACGACGACGAGGACGAGCAGGCCACCGCCGAGGACCGCGACCGAGAGCGTTCGGACGACTTGCGTAATCCCGCCCACGAGGAACGACAATGCGGCGATAAGCGGGATGGCTCCGGACTGCGTCGTGTGGGTCTCCTCCTGTCCGAGGTCGAACACGAGGGCGCTCGGGGACCCGAGGTCTCTTGCTGTCGAGACATCGGTGACGTACCAGTCGGCGGGGAAGATAGTGCCCGCGACGCGATGTGGATACACCGTGACCGAGCGCGTGGTCTCGCCCGTCAGTTCCTGCGTCTGGACGGTCGATACCGGACCCGAAACACCGTCATCCGGAGGGACCGGGAGTGATGCCTCTCGCCACGAGACAGACGCGCTCTCGATAGTTCGCGGTGCGCCGTCTGGCATTCCGACGACGTAGCGCGTCTCGCCGTTCGGAAGTGTGACGGTCGTGAGTGCGACGACGAGGTGTGAGTCGGGTGCCTCCGCGACGGCCCGGTCGTAGGAATCGGCGTGCGTGACCGACGCGCCGCTTTCCAGGTCGGAACTGAGCGTTCCGGTGTACGTCGCCGCGGTGAGAAGCAACAGCGTCGAACCCAGCAGGAACGCTGTCGTGACCGCGATGACAGCGACGCTCAGCCATTCGCGCCGCGACCACTTCGAGAGGAGCGTCGTCGCGTAGCGCATCTTACCGACGCGGGACAGTCATTGCGTTTGGAGGAACTCGACGCTCTGGTCGTCGCGATGCAGCGACCCGTCTTTCAGCACCAGTGTCTCGTCGAACCGTCCGGAGAGCGCAGGGTCGTGACTGATGAGCACCAGCGCCGTGTTCGTCTGTTCTTTGATTCGGAACAGGAGGTCCAGCACGCGCGTTGCGGTTTCGGGGTCGAGTTGCCCAGTGGGTTCGTCCGCGAAGACGATATCCGGGCGGTTGGCGAGCGCCCGTGCGATGGCGACGCGTTGTTTCTCCCCGCCGCTGAGGGTCGCGGGGTACTGGTCGGCGAGGCCCGTAATATCGAGTGCGTCGAAGAGCGTTTCCAGCCAGTCTTCGTCGCGACTGCGCGTGTGGTCCTGTGGGAGGGCGGCGTTGTCCCAGGCGGTGAGGTCCGGGATAAGCTGGAAGTCCTGGAAGACGAAGCCAATCGTATCGCGCCGCAGGACGGCACGCTTTCGCTCGGGGAGGGCGCTGGCGTCTTTCCCGTGGACGTACAGCGACCCGCTGGAGGGCGTGCTCAGGAGACCGAGGACGTTGAACAGGGTCGTCTTCCCGGCACCGCTCGGACCCTGAATGAGGAGGGAAGTGTCGCTCTCGACGGTAATCGAGACATCGTCGAGAATGACGGAATCGCCTCGTTCCACAGTAAGGGAAACGCCACGTAACACGGGGTCCGTCATGTTACTTCCCGTTTCAGGCTTCACCTATGTATAGTGTGTGGGTTGACTAGTTTACGTGCGCCGTCGATTCGGGAGACGCGTGACACGTCGATTCGCCCGTCGGTTTCGAAATCACGACCGGGTCGTTGCCCGAATTGGCGTAGACGACGTTTCGGGTGGTCGTCCACCTCTCGTACGTGTCGGTATCGACCGTCTCCGGCGCGGTGGGGAACAGGTGTGCGCCCGTCGTCGTCCACGAGCGCTGCGAGACGACGGGACACTGTGGACTCGGCCCGCCAGTCAACCAGCTTGCGACACCGGTGACGGCAATTGGGTGTCTGAAATAGTGGACTCCCACGCGCGTCAGCGAATGGTCGCTCACCCAGACGCCATCGGAGTGCGTCGAGGCGAATCGGACGCCTTCGAACTCCGACTCGTAGGTCGTACTCGGAACCGTCGCCGTGTCCATCGTGAGATAGGCGAGCGGCGCAGTCGCGAGCGTCGCAAGGAGAACGACAGCGACGAGCGAGAGTCGGAGCAGACGGCGTGATGTCGACTGCGCCGCCCGCTCCAGCAGTCGAACGATGACGACGCCACCGAGGAGTGCCACGGGGATGTGCAGGAACGTCTGTGCGCGCATCACGGTGTCGTAGTACTCCGGCGTCAACGACGCCGTCAACCCGAATCCAATGATGGTGACCGGGGCGAGAAAGACGGCCGTCGGGATGACGCCACCGCGGTACGCCCCGAAGATATCGAGGCCCAGTGCAGCGATGACCGCGAAGGCCCCGAGGAAACTCACGAGGATGAGAATCGTCCGCGGAGTGGCCGTCGTTCCGGGGAAGATTGGCGAGATGGCGTTCACGCCGACGATTGCGAAGAAGCTCCCGGCGACTGCGAGATACGAGACGCGCTTGATTCGAAGGCCGGTTCGTTGGACCCAGACGATACCGATTGCGAGGACGATAATCCACGCGAGAAAGAGTCCGGGATAGGTCGTCACCCGGTCGACGTACGGGACCGAAAGCGGGGTCGACGCCTCTGCGTATCGGTAGTAGAAGAACATGTACGCCCAGAAGCCCGCCGACAGCGCGCCCGGTCCGGGGAGCGACCGAATCGACAACCGAACCGAGAGGTGCCGGACGACAAGGGCAGTCACGACGAGCGCGGCGATGAACGTCGAGAACGTGTGGGTAAGCGGGAAGACGACGAGAATCGGGACGACGACAGCCCACCAACGCGGTCCCGAACTGCGGAGTGCGAGGTGCAGTGCGAACGCGAGCGTGATGACGAGCAGGATACCCAGAATCTCCTCGTCCGGGACCGACGTGCGACGGAGGAACAGGCCCTGAATGGCCAAGAGGACGGCCGTCACCGCGCCGACCTTGGTGGCGAAGGCGTCTCTGTAGCCGTAGTCGCGGACGACGCGGCGCGCAATCACGGCCGCGACGAAGCAGATGCTCGCCCCGATGACGGTTGCGAGGGGCTGAATCACTCGGACGGCGAGCGTGTCGGTGAGCACGGTGACGACAGACAGGAGCACTGTGAACCCGAGGTTGTCAGCGCGCATCTCGAAGACGAGTCCGCCCGTCTCGGCGGCCGTCTGGGCGAACCACGCGTAGTCGAATCCATCGAGTGTCGAGGGATACGAACTCCAGTACAGCGGCAGGGCACGGAGGAACAGCGCGAGGGCGACGCCTGTGAGGAGGACCAACAGCGCACGGCGACGACCACTACTCATGGGTGTTGGATGTGTTTCCTGCGGGGACGGGTATATGTCTATCCACTAAGAGTGCCGCCGGGTCGCGAAGCAGGAGGGACACCGTCGCCAGCGAGGCGCTCGTCACTGCGAGCAACACGCCCGCTGCGACCATCCCGGCGACGACCGGAAGCGACAGCGTCGGCGTGAGCGCGATACCAAACACGCGCAGTTCACCCAGCGAGAGCAACCCGACGACTGCGACGACGGCAACGACGAGTGCGCCGACCGCCGAGACGAGTCCGATTTTCAGCGTGTCGATGAACACGAGTGCGAGGATATCCTGCCGTCGCGCACCGGTCGCCCGATACACTCCAATCATGTGCCGCGCCGAGTAGATAGACCGGGTGAACGCCGCGGTCGTACTTCCAACCGTCATCACGCCCATGAGGGTGATGACCGCTGCGAGGAGCACCTCGATATTGCCGAACACGAGCTGAATCGCCTGTGTCAGGCCGCCGCCGCTCGAATAACGGCCACTCTCCGCGAGCGCGACACCGAGTCGTTGGTCACCCTGAACCGCATAGGTCCGGGTCATTGGTTCGGCGTCGCCAACCTGCGAGGTGACGGTGTACTCGCCAGCGGGGCGCTGGGGGAACTTCGCTGAGAGACGCTTCGTCGCTCCCGGCGGAAGCGACACGCGCTGGTCGCGGGCCGTGTTCGGACCGCGGAGGCTCACTGTCGTCGTGAGTGTGTCCTCCCACGGGTTCGAAACAATGACCGTGGCCGTCGGTTTCGTAAAGAGACTCGGCGCATCCGGTGAGACGCTGAGCGTCTGAAGCGGCCGCCTCTGGGCGTCTTCGGAGACGGAAACCTCCGTGGTGGCGGTCTGGTCTGCGTCCGAGGCGGTGACGGTGTACGACCCCGTAGAGTTGAACGAGACGCGCACCCGGCCCTTGTCGTTCGTCGTGACCGTCTGCCCGGCAACTGAAATCGTCGCATTCGACACGGGTGTCGTCCCTCGCGAGACGAACAGTTGCGGTGCTGCATCGACGGGTGCCTCGGCCGGGGCAGTCACGGTGAGCGGTTCGACGACCCGGCCGCGTTCGTCGAGCGTGACCGATTTCGAAACCTCGCCGACTGCGAGCGTCTGTGTCCCTTCGCGTACCGACTCGACGGGAACGAACACCGTCGTCGAACGTCGGCTTTCGAGCGAGACTGTCGTCTGCGCTTGCGACTCACCGAGCGAGATGGTGAGCGGTCGAGTGGCGTCGGCTAACCCAAGGTTCGTGGCGCTGACCTCGACGCCCGTCGTCCCGTTCTTTCGCGTGACCGACGCGCTCGTAACGACAATCGTGGACGTGTTCTCGGCCGTGTCCGCGAGTCCACGGGTGCGGATGAACTGGACCGACTGCGTGCCCGTCGTCGTGAGGTGTCTGGCCGTATCGAGCGATACGAGGAGTTGGTCGTCCTGGATGCCGCTGCCCTCGAATTTTCCGACGACTTCCACGCGAGTCAGTCCGGGTGTGGTACTCCCGCCGACGACAATCGTTTCGCCAACGTCGATTCCCGTCGCTCGCGTGAGGTCGGCACCGACGAGGGCTTCGTGTCGTGACTGCGGTGGTCTCCCGTCGGTGATGGTCGTCCTCGCGAGCGACGAATACGCCGAGTAGTTCACGCCTCTGGCGACGAACGGGGTGTCGTCGTACACTTCGAACAGCAGGATTTCCGGACTCACGTCGATGCCCTGGCCGCGGAGCGTCGTCGCGTACGACTCGGGGACGTTACTCGCAATCGGGTGGGGTGCATCCGGCTCTGTAATCGTCTGTTGGCCGACGCCGGAGAGCGGTCCGACCGCGCCGACGATTGCGGACAACAGGAGAATCACGCCCATGAACACGCTCAGCGTCGCGGCCACGGGAACCGCCGCCTCCCAGCCAACAATCTGGGTGGAGACGAGTCGGCCCAACGCGGTTGCGGGGTCGGTTCGTTCGGTCTTCGGCGTCGAGGTGAGTACCTCCGGCGCGGCGGTCGCTTCGGGGTACGACGCGAGTATCCCCGCGACTATTCCCGCTCCGAGCAGAACCACCGTCGCGATACCGAGCAGTCCGACGACAGGTGGCGAAATCGCGAGCGAGAGCGACGTGGGAAGACCGAGGTAGATTGCGGCGTTCAAGACGGCGCGGACGATGATGACACCGAAACTGTAGCCGAGCGCGAGGCCCAACCCGGAGAGGACGACTGCCCGAAACGTGTACAGAGCGACGACCTGAAGCGGTGTCGCACCGGTCGAGCGCAGGACCGCGATATCAGGGCGGCGTTCTTTGATGGTGATTCGGACGACGCTGTAGATGGTCACGCCGACGAGAATTCCGCTGGCGAGCGTGGCAAGTTGGAGGATGCGGACGAGTTCCTCGGTTCCGAGGACGAAAAAACGGAGGGCAGACAACAGCGGTGTCGCCGCGTCGCCGTCAGAGGTCGTGAGTGCGACGCGTTCCGTGGGGCCGAGTTCGGAGACGGTTTCGAGTCGCCCGACGTACCACGTGTCTTCGATAACAGGGTTCGGGGACCGACCAGTGACGGATACGGTCGTCGTCTCTCCGTTCACCGCGACTTCGGCGTTCGTCGGTGAGTTGGGGCCACCGACAACCGCAAGCGTCCCTTCGGCAGGAGCGGGGAGTGAAACCGACTGGTCGCGGACAGTGAGTGTCGGCGCATCGTCTGGAACGCCGACGATTGTGACTGGCTCGCCATCGACCGTTGCGTGGACGAGTGCGAGCGTGGCGACCGAATCGGACTGTGTCGCACCCGGCGCGGCGCTGGTGTGTTCGATGCCGTATCCGGTTCCAAACTCGTCGGATATCGTCGTGGTCTGGTTCCCGAGTGCGACGCCGAGGAGCGCGGCACCGACGAGAAACGAGACGGTGAGGGCGATGACGAGGACCGCGAGCGTGTCTCGCTTTTCCCACCCGAACGAAAGCGCACGACGATACCCCATTGTGTTCTCTGGGCCGAACCTCACGAGCGGTCACATTAAGTGTATGTGGTCTCGCTGACGCGTCGCCAACGCGGTGGCCGCAGGCGTTGGCTGATACGTTGTCGGTGACGCGAAAATCGGACCATCATATCGGTGGGACAGATTGCGAGTGGGACGCCCCCTCGGCGGAGTACTGTCCTCCCTCGCCGTAATCGGTGTCTGGACCTTGGTGTAACAGAAGTAAGTCTGTTATAGTCAGTGGGTCTGATTGGGAGTCAGGCAGGGAGCAGTTGTGGGTAGGTCCCGTGTGGGAAGCAAGTAGTCGAACGCACAGTGCGTGCGTCAGTTCCGCGGGTCTGGGTGTGTTGCTGTGTCACCGCTGTCGGTCTGCTTTCGTCGATAGGTGTGCCGCAGCCAGAGCACGACAGCGACCGCGAAGAGGAGATACTGGAACTGCATCTCGGGGGAGTCGGCTCCGAGGTCGAGCAGTCGAACCCACGGTGGGATATCGTCTGCGGGATAGTCGATTGCGGGGAAGACGGGCCACAGGAGGAATCGCAGTGCGGCCCACTCACCACGGAGTGCGAGCAGGTACGTGTCGCCGACGAAATGCGAGAGGACGGCGATGATGAACGCCCGTGCGTGGCGTTCGAAATCGGTGTGGGCTGTGCGCTTCGCGAGGATGGCGAGTGCGGGAAGGACGAACAGCAGCGAGTGGCCGAAGGAACGCCCACTCGGCAGGACACCGAGGAAGACGAGGGGTTTGTCGACGAGGTCGGGGGCCTGGGTCCCGATAGCGAGGACGAGAAGCGTCAGTCCGTGTGGGAGCTGTCGGTCCGACAGCCAAGCGACCGCCGCATAGCAAAGATAGCCCAGTGCGAGGTGACCAACCGGATACACAGGTAGTCGATTCAGACGCACCCACATAAATTCCCGACTGAGAGGGTGAACACAGTGGTCAGATGGGGAGTGGCGACCTATCCCCAGTGGATTACTTATTCAGAAAGCGTTAATTATCTGCCAATAGAGCGTACACCCGAGCCAGTACTCGGGAATCCACGGTGGGTGGTTGGATTCTCGGGAATACCCGCTGGAGAGAGTTCGATACAAACTATGGTGGAAACAGAATACGACGTGGGAGAACCAGTACCGGTGGAGATTTGCCCGGAAGCCGACGACGGCGTCGACCTTCGGTTCGCAGTCCCAGTAGAGGTGTATCGCGGGTACGGTACCGCGAAGCACGTCTACCCTGTCGAACGAGTCGAGGGTGTCGACGCGTTATTCACACTCAACGCGGAGATAGACTCAGACGTACCCGTCGCCGACGACGTCCAACTGTACTCGGTTCCGCACGACGAGTTACGGTGACTCACAGCCGATGAACGACGAACAGTATTGCGGGCGTTGCGACGCGGTGGCAATCGAAGCGCCGGGCCGCGATGCGATGTCGCACACTGCCGAAATTGCAGCCGTGCCGACGCAAAGTGAACACCCGTCTAGCCGACTTCAAAGACCGGTTAGAGTCCATGATTCTTCACACAACAAACTCTTTAACGCCTCACCATACTGTTTAAAGTAGCATTCGCATACGGGGGAGAGTACACCCGAGTCGCGGCCTCGACTCACAGCCCAGGTCACAGTCTCGACTCAACGTACTAACACAACAGATAGAGGAACACAACATGGGGACCGCAAGTACGCTCAGTGAACGCCAAAACATCGACCAAATACGCAACGGAGAGTCGACCGCAAAAAAACAGCTTTCAGGAGAAGACCTGCTGCTTTCAGCAGACAGCGACCTCTCGCCAGTCCTCTCGGTGGTGATGCCCACCCTCAACGAAGAGGACGGCATCGCCCAGTGTATCGAGTGGATCACGAACGCGCTGGAAGAACTGCAGGTGTACGGCGAAATCGTCGTCTCGGACAGTTCGACCGACCGAACGCCCGAGATTGCAGAGGAGATGGGCGCTATCGTCGTCGAACCCGACAAGAAGGGCTACGGCTACGCCTACCTCTACGCGTTCGAGCGCACCCGCGGCGACTACATCGCCATGGGTGACGCCGACTGCACCTACGACTTCGAAGAGTTGCCGAAGTTGTTGGACCTCGTTCGGTCCGGTGATGCGGATATGGCCATGGGCTCGCGGCTGGAGGGTGAGATTCTCCCCGGCTCGATGCCCCCGCTGCACGAACACGTCGGGAATCCGTTGTTGACGAAATTCCTGAACGTCTTCTACGGCGCTGGCGTGAGTGACGCGCATAGTGGGATGCGTGTCTTTACTCGAGACGCCTGGGAGACCATGGAGTGTTCGTCGACGGGCATGGAGTTCGCCAGCGAGATGATTATGGAGGCCGGCGCGAAGGATCTCGAGATCGAGGAGAAGCCGATCACGTATCATCCGCGTGAGGGTGAGGCCAATCTGGAGAGCTTCCCCGATGGCTGGCGGCACGTTCGGTTTATGTTGGTCAACGCGCCCGGCTACCTGTTTTCGGCACCCGGCTTCGGCCTGTCTGTGGTTGGTGTGTTGGCGCTGGTGCTCGCGTGGAGTGGTCTGGAGATCGGTGGTGCGCAGTTCGGCATTCACACCGGGATTGGTGGTGGCCTGCTGACGCTCGCTGGGTTTCAACTGATGCTGTTCGGAGCCTTCTCGACGGTGTCGTCTGACCCGGTTCGTGGGGCCTCTGATCCGTTTACGACCTGGTTTACGAAGCGGATTTCGCTCGAGCGAGGGGCGACGATTGGCTCGCTCGTGTTCCTCGGTGGGTTGGCCTACGGTGGCTACCTTGCCGTTACGTGGGTGACCAGTGGGTTCAGTGCGCTGCCGATCGCGGTTGCCGACGTTGTGGCCACCGTGGCTGTGGTGGTCGGGTTGCAGATGGTGTTCGGGTCGTTCCTGTTGGGTTCGCTCAGTAGATAGCCAGCTTATTTATTCCCAACGCATAAATTAATATTCAGGGTTGATTTTGGAAGGCATATACTAAGCCGAATACGTGATAGATCATATCTACGAGGACGGATACTTTACAGGTATAGCAATCACATTGGCTAAGAGTTTGATCAACACCTACGTTCTGATATCGCTACACAATTTGGATATTTCGTCCAATGAACCGTATCGCAGTGCTCAAAATCTGCTGAGCGAAATGGTACAATTCTCACAGGATTGCCTCAAAGAGAGCCATCACTTAATTACTTAACGCTGATTAGACCATATATTGTTTTCGCTCATGTGTAGCAGATTGTTGATTTCAGAGAGTCGCTTTGACAGCGTGTTTGAGTGCTTCTCGACCGGGTTTTCTGAAGAGTTCGCTGCGTAGCTGAAAGGCGCGGAGATACTGTGTCAACTTGTCCTTCGAGACGCCTCGATGCGGCGAGAGCCACCGTCGCGCCAGCGACGCGTGGCTCTCGCAGGTGTTGACGTGAACGTCTCCATCAGCGTATTCGCCGTCACCGTGGACGACGTATTCGCGGGCGAACTCGTCGTCGTCCTCTAGTGGGTCGTATGCCCGAAATCCGTCAGTGTAGACGGTCAGCGACACCTCCTCGTGGTCTGCGAGGAGGAGTCGCACTGTCGATTCGTCGGCGGATTTCGCTGGGACGACGTATCGCTGTCCTGTTCCACGGTCAACGATGGTGAAGACGGGTGGTTTGTCTCCCTCGTACGAACCTAGCCCGCGCGTGGACAGGCCACGCGAGCGCGACTCTTGGTCGCGCTCGCGGCCTTTCAATCCGGCAGAGACGTACACTTCGTCGATTTCGACCGGTCCAACGAGGTCGAGTTGAGGCGCGTCGAGCGCTCTGGTAAAGCGCTCGACGCGACGGTGCATCGTCTTGTAGGTGACACCAATCTCCCGCTGAAGTTGGCGGAGACTCGTGTTGAACCGTAAGAACGCGTAAATCGAGAACAACCACTTGCGGAGCGCAACCTTTGAGTGAGCGAAAATTGTGCCCGTCTTATCGTTGAACGTGCGGTCGCAATTCTTACAGAGATAGCGTTGAAACGCCCCATAGCTGCCGTTCTTGACCGTTCGGTCAGAACGGCAGCGGGGGCACTCGACGCCGTCACGCCAGCGAACCTGTTCCAGCAGGTCCGCTGCGAGCGATTCCGAGCCAAACACATCGAGCGGAATCATTCGTGTCGGACACCGCTAGCGCGGTGTCCTTGCCCTCTTCGATTCCAGAGCAACAGCTGAACTGTATCAACAATCTCCTACAGAAGAGCGTATTGTTTTTAATGAATCATTGCGGATTTAGCAACAATTTCTGTTGAGCTAACAATCACCTGAACATATGTCGGTGGGTTTCAATCCTCTTGTCGTGAGAAATGAATTCATCGGCTCTGTAGTTTCGGCACACTGCGGTCGATTTCACGGATATCTCACGCTCCGACGAAGGTTGTAGACAATGGCTTTCAGCAGCATTTCACGGAACTCAAGCCACCAGCTCCGCGCACGCACGGCAGCGCCGAGCGTGCGCTTGATGCTTGAGAAGACGGTTTCTGACATGGAGCGTTGGTGGTACCGATCACCGTCCATGCGGGCGTTATGGGCATGATCGAGCGGGTTCATGATTCTGTGCTTGATCAGCGGTCTGATGCCGTTTTCGCGGAGTTCGTCGCGGAAGGCTTTCGCGTCGTAGCCTCGGTCGGCAGCGAGGCTTCGCAGGTCGCCGGCGTTGCGCCGGGCGACCTGCGGGCCGATCTCCGCGTCGTGTTTCTTCGAGGTCGTCGAGTGGATGTCGGTGATGTACAGCGTTTCGACATCCACGAGAGCCGTGACTTTCAGTGCTCGAACGCGGTAGTGCGTGCGGTTGGCGTAGTGTCGGCTGGGCTGATCACGGTCGAAGCCGGTCGAGTCGATGGCGGCGTGGCCAGTGCGTTTCTCGGCTGACGCGCCGAGAAACGCACGCCACGTCTTCGTGGGAATTCGCTCAAACCACGTGCGGAGAACGGTGTAGTGAGGGAGCCGGGAGAGACCTATTTCTTCGAGGACGTTGGGCATCTCGCTGAGCAAATCTACCGCGACGCGGTAGGATTTGCCCAGCTCGATCCGAAGTGCATGAAGCGTGAGCATCGCCCACTCGGCGAACCCGCCACCCTCTTCGGGGTCGGCGGGTTCGTCCGGGTTCGCAACAACTGATTTAGACTTAGCAACCGTAACACGAGTGAAGAGACGGATTTCGGATGTCACACCGATCTGTCTCTTCGCTTTCTACGGCAATAACGCAGTCGCGGCGTCTCTGTCTAGCGAAACTACAGAGCCAATTCATCTATAATTGGCCTCTCTTCCCATGAATTTCCACGGATGCTGTTGAAAAGTCGTTTCTCAGCAAATAACAAGATGTGGAGACGGTTCAGCAGAGGCAAACGTTCTTGACTACTGTATAATTGAGGTTAATCTAAGAAACGTACCCGTCTTCTCGTCGATCAAGTATGTTAGGTCGGACGAAACACGAAAGAAAATCTCGCGAATTCGACTCAGAACCAATCGTTTGTGATTTCAATCTGGATTTGAGCGTAATTAGTACCCGTCATTCACCATGTTGTCAATGATAGTTGATATTTTATACCTAGTCGGTGAAAATCCATACAATAAACAAGCATAACTCACAGCTCCAATTAAAACAAGTACTATTAGATCGATTATTGAAGAGATTCCTAGTACCCTCTTCGAGAATAAGACAATAATGCCCATAAATAGTGAACCTGCTGTAGCTAGGAAAAGGCCTTCCAGGGGTGGTTGAATTCGAACAAATCTGTTTAAGTACAACGTATGGAGGAATGTGTTTACAGAAAAGGATATCAACGTGGCAAGAGCGGCACCGACGATCCCAATAGTAGGTATGAGAAGGATGTTCAGGAAGATATTGAGGAATAACGTGAGTACTGTCGACTTTGCAGCAAGTTTAGGCTGATTAATTGCGTTTAAAACTTGTCCAGTTATCGAATGTATCGCATTTGGGACTTTTTCAGCCATCAAAATAATCAAAACGAGCCAGGCAACGGCATATTCATTTCCAAATACGACAGATAGTATGTCTTCACTCAAAATTATTGTCCCCACCAATGCTGGGATGACAAGAACTAATGAGACAAACAATGAATCAGAGATCAGCGTTTCTATCTTATTTTTGCTTTTGTTCTCGTTCCAAAAACTAACTTGTGGGAACATTGTGGTGCTAACTGAATGGGAAAACAATATAACGACGGTAGCTACACGCCACGCAATTTCATAGGCACCAACCAACGATTGAGACACAAAGAGTCCTAAGATAAGAACGTCCATCCAATTATAAAAATACGATCCCGCCATACCAATTGAGCTGTATCTCGCATAGTCTAAGATCGACTTGAAATGATCAATATCGGGAATGTCTATTGAAATAGACACTTTATTTGCCAACAGAAGAACCATCATTCCCAGTCCAACTAAGAACGCAATCACAATCCCTTCAACACCAAAATCAAAAACAACGAATACTACACCAGAAGCAACCCAAGAGAGTTGGCGAATTATTTGTGGCATTGCAGTCTCTCCGACTCGAAGTTCACCAGCGAGTACCTTTTCCAACACCTCGGCAGTTTCGTGCAATATGACGCCAAGAATCAGATACAAAGATAAATCAGCACCTAGGTATGCGTTGATCTGTGTTTGAAACAATAGTAAGATGGGGAGTATAAATAGCAGTACTACTATTTTTAATACTAAACCTACTGCTAAGAATTCACCTTGATCATTACTTTCACTCAAACGTTTCTGTACTGCTTCACTAATTCCTGCATCTGCAGGAACATGAAGTCCCCTGATAAGAGCATGGAAGAGAAAATAAGTACCCATCTCGCTAGCTCCCAGTTGTCGAGCAAAGAATGCTAGCGCAAGAAAATTCAGTATAGAAGTCGCTACTTTTTGAGAAAATAACTTAATAATAGACTTTCCAATATTCATTATTTATTAAAGGCAGGATTGGTATATATTCTCAAGCTCCTCAACAACTGTTGAATAGTGTATGGATTTTTTATACTTGTCTACGCCAGCTAAATCATATTCGTCTTTATTCTTGACAAAATCTTCTAGACTACCCTTCAACGCGGATACGGAATTATGCTCAAAAGTAGTTCCAAGGTTGTTTCTTTCGATGACGTCACCTACATCTGTATCATTTGGACCAATAACGTGAGTACGTGCCATACAAGCCCTACGTAAAGGCCCGGAGATTCCCATCTTCCGCCGGTAAGGAAGAACAAGAGCATCACTAGCAATGAAGTAGTAATCAACTTGTTTTTCTGGAATATACTCTAACCTTGGAATTAACAGGTTTCGATCTACTAGCTCATCCCATTCTGGAATATCTTCTCTTGTGATTTCTTTTTCTTTCCCAGCATATGTGACAAAGAAGTCATCGTCTGGGAGATCACTTACTGCCTCTGCTAGTATATCTGGACCTTTTTCATACCTGAGTTCTCCAAAGAATAGATACATAGTCCCCTTTTTAGGGAGGTTTAAGATGTCTCTAGCCTCTTTTTTTGTAATATCAGCATTCACCTCTGGGGTTGGAGCAGGAATATTTTCAATGAACTGTTCATCAATTCCTGTTTTTCTTGCCAGTCTCCGTTGAATATTCTGATCATGGACAATTATTTTTTTGAGCCTATGGTTATCAACCATTCTTGATTTTAATTTGTCATTTATTCCTGTGAATATGTTTTCCGCTAGCGTCCGTAATTTTAGACTTAGATACCCATATTCATCAGTTTCGTAATTCGAGTCAAATGGTTCATCTCTGTGGAGAGATGCAATTATTGGCAACTTATTAGATTGGTTTCTTAAATTAAACCAAATGGGAATCTCAGACAAGTCCAGAAATAGGAAATGAATCAAGTCCAGATTCAAATCCAGCTCAAGAGTGTCTTTAATTTGTCTTGACCGATTAATTTGGACTTGTGCTTGCTGGATATATGGTATGTTAGAGTGGGTGACAGACCGTACCGTTTCAACCGAGAAGTTTGGCCCATTTGGAAACTCAGATAGCTCATCGTTAGCTTCTGAGGTAATGAATACTACCTCGTGGTCCAGCTCAATTAAGTGTTCAGAGATATACTTTGCGTATGGTGTATGATGTCCTGCAGATTCAAAATCGACTAAGCCTACTCTCATTCTTCTCCGTATCTGATATTTATCGACTTATAGATTTCGTCTGTTTTCTCCCCATCATCAAACCAAAGCTCGAAAGTCGCCAGAGGTGTAGATCTTGTTCTTTTTGTCGGCAACCTCTAGCATATTATCGACACGCGTTTTGATAACTTTCGTGCTGCCGTACTTGTACCCCCGAGCATAATATACATGCTTATTTCTCTCAGCTAGTACAACTACAGACTTATTTGGCGTTTCAGTTGCAAGAACTGTAGAAGGATACCCACCATAATATGTTAACCCTGCAGTTGGAGCTACCACTTCGAATATATCTTCATCTCCAAGCACTCCATTAAACCTACTATGAGTACCTAGATACTCTGAAATCGCATAGTTTTGCGACAAAAAGCGTTCATTCCTGATGCCGTTTGAGTAATCTGGCTCATTGTCGCTAATTATATATGTTGGAACCATGATGATGGACAAGAAAAGACATAGTACCATCGTACACGTCAAAATGACACGCTTTGTTCTTTTAGAATAGAGTTGATTAACATTTTTTAGAGCTACCCACCCTCCGAAAAGCACAAAAAAGGTCAACACTCTATCAAACAGAATAAACCCAGTCTGCATTGCCACTATAGAGAGGCCTCCAATGAATACTCCAAATAATAATCCAAAGTTATCAAACACGTCTTTACTAGATGATTGAAGCCACGACAAAACAATCAAAGTCGCTAGAATAATCTGATAAAGCCAATCCGCATACGTTGTTTCTAATATTGTCAAAAACGAAGCGGTGAATTCTGGCGTTTCAACCGCAAGAACTTGGCTTGAGCCCAAAAGTGATACAATGATCGCAGCGCCATACCTTAGGCCACCCAAGTTAAGATAGTACCAACCAAAGAATCCAACTAACGCCAATCCTGCGATTTTAATTGGGGTGGAATTAAGTATAAAATTCAAGCCCAGGTGAGTTACGTTATACTCTGACAAATATTTTGATATTGAATAAATGATAACCATTGAGGTTACTATTATTGCTGAGAAATGGTGGGATATGACAATTAAAGAGAGAGACAAGAAAACAACTACCGAGTACGATACTCTTTTTCTTGGTAGAAACCTGCTTCTAAACGATATTAAAAAATAGACTAGGCTCACACCGACCATAGCAAGCGTAGTACGATGAAGTGTTGGAATGAAATCATGGTATCTAACCCACAATAAAGTGGGGATGAATGTAATCACGCTGTTAGTAGTCCACTTTCTTGGTACTAGATACACGATCATCAGCGTTGCGAGTGCGAGAAAAATCGGAAAAAGATATGTGATTAAGAGAGTGCTTTTGGTCGAAGGGTATATATTGAGGCCAGTCACTTGATGTGCGACTACTGAAAAGATATGTACACCAGGGGTCAATTGAAAACCAGCAACGCCCGTTATTGATTCAACAGGCCATTGAGTGTGTGCTATACCTTCAGCGATTTTGGCTGCATCATGCGTGTCTCTACCAAAGAGGTATCCTGTATGCGGCCCGGGGTATAAAATTGTGAGAGAAATAGCAGTCAATCCCAGTGCAATCTCGTTTTTTGCTAGTACAGATATTAGAACAAGGGAGATTATCCCAACTAGGATCCCACTCATTATCTGCGACTCAATGGATAATACAGTTCCAGAAAAGATCAACAGAGAAAGAGATACAGTTATTTTATTTTGTTTCCCGATTTTGTTTTCTATATCCATACTTATTCACTTAATGTACGTGATAGAGGTGTCGTTGATTTATTAAATGTTCTCGTTCTCAAACGCCATTCTATGATTAGTAGCACAATAGAATCAAACTCACGTACCTTACCATCGTCCGTCAACTTCTATAATAAAAAGACCATGGTGAAATGAATTCAGAGTTGTGATTTTAGATAATAGATCATAGATCATCAATGACCCTTAAAACACGTTGCGCCACAGATTTCCAAGTATATTGGGTTGCTTGCTGTTGGAGATCCGCTTCACTATAATTAAATTCCCCATTCAATATCTTTTTAATTCCCATAGCAATGCTGCGCGGTGATTCTGGGTTGACATAAATCGCACGCTCACCTAGTAATTCAGGCAGTGCACTACAATCGCTTGCAACTACTGGTGTTCCACAGGCAAATGCTTCTAAAGGAGGTAATCCAAATCCTTCATAAAACGAGGGGAATACTAGAGCTTCTGCATTCTCATACGCGTGTTTGACTTCTAAAGAATCAAGAAAACCAAATCTACGAACACCTTCAATCGGACCAATGTCTAAACTCTTAAATATATCTTTGTTCGAGGGTCCGATAATTGCTAGATCGATATTCTGATCCTGTTGAACACAGCGGTAAGCTTCTAATATCCCAGATATGTTTTTTCGAGGATTAAGGGACCCAACAAAGAGAAGATACTTGTCGGGAACATCAATCGCAGTCCTTTCGTCACCAAAATATATCTCGTCAATACCATTATATATGACCTCAACTTTGGATTGCGGTACATTTATTTCGGAACAAATCTCGTTCTTTGAAAATTTTGAAACAGTGACAACAGTATCGCAGGCTCTTGCAGCAACAGGAACTGTAAGCTTTCGGTATACTTGGTGAACACTATTCGACATTCCTTTTTGAGCATTCACATCGTGAATGCACATTACAACTGGGAGATCTAGTTCATGCAAAGGGCCGTTTCCGTTTGGGCAGTACAAGACATCAATATCTGCCTTACGCGCGAGTAGTGGGAGGATAGTACGTTCCCACACCAAGCCTACTGCTTGGCTATCGACAAATCCCGTTGAGCAGACTTCTGTGTCAAACTCATCACTTAGGCTTGAAGAGCCAAACAAAACGACCTCATTGTCAGGATGATCGATTAATTCCTTCGCCAGTCGAATAGATGCCTGAACTGCTCCACCTGGCTCGTCAACTGAGAACGTTCTGGCGTTAATCCCGATCCTCATTCCTACTTGTACCCCAACGCTTCCAGTCGACGCTCGATCTCCTCGTCGACATCCTCATCGTCACCCACAGACTCGCCATTCTCGACGGCGACCCGGGCCTCAACATGCTCACGGAGTTCCGACTGCAGCTCTGAGCCACTCGAGTCAGTAAATTCGATTTCCCCAGACTCACGGTCCCGTTCACAGAAGCACACGTCCTCAGCAGTCCGAACCGCGTACCGTCGAAGGTGACTGTCCTCGTTCTCACCGCGTGCCTGAGAAAGGACGCGCCGGTCCGTATCCGCAACTGGATCAACAAGCGAGAACTCCGACTCGCCACCGTATGCCGATTCAATCGTCGACACGATATCCAGTGTACTTGCAGGCGTCTCCACAACACCGGATTCACCGTTCGGCGGCCGAACGATCAGCGGCACGTGCGTAATCTCGTCGTGGAGGTATCGCGGGTGTTCATAATACCCATGCTCGCCGAAGGCGTCGCCGTGGTCGGCAGTAAAGACCACTAACGAGTTCTCCAACAACTCACGCTCACGAAGTGCATCGAGGAACTCACTGATTCGCTTGTCGTTGTAGCGAATCTCGGCGTCGTACAGGTCGATCAATAACTGCCGCTCGTCGTTGGTAATCGAATCGGGGTCCTTGATAGCCCGCTGATACAGCGACTGAGCGTTCCGCCCGGAAATCGTCTCGTCGGTGTAGAGCGTCGCGTACTCTCCCGGTGGCTCGTACGGGCCGTGGGTGTCCATGTAGTGGTTCCAAAGGAAGAACGGCTCGTCGTCATCAAGCGAGTCCAACCACTCTAACGAGCGTTCGTTGATCTCTTCGGCGCGGGCGTAGTGGCGATTCCGAAGCTTGTCGAGCGCCCGCTGTGCCAGCGCGATAACCTTGTGCTTCCCAAAGTGGAGGTCGTCGTCGAATGTGTCGAACCCTTGGTCGAAGCCGTAGGCTCGGGAGACGAACGGATTCGAGTGGAAGCCAGCCGTCGCGAAGCCCTCCTCAGAGAGTGTTTTGGCGACGGTATCGGTCGCGAGTCGGTACTTCGCGTCGATGGCAGTGTCCGGATACTCACCAGTCAACAACGCCGGGACCGCCTCACGCGTATGTGAACTCGCGCTGTAGGCGTTCGTGAAGTGAAGCGAGTCGGACGCAAGGTCATCCAACACCGGGGAAGTCTCTCGATGGTAGCCGTGACACGAGAGATGGTCGGCTCGAAGGGCGTCGGCTGACAGGAGGATGATGTTGTCCCAGTCAGTAGTCATCTGGAAGGTATCTACTCGTGACAGGATTTTATTCTTCCGGAGGAAACAACTCCGAGTTTTCGAAGCTACTCAGTTTGTTCAGGATCCTGGACGAGTTCGTACAGTCCCGTGTGTACTTTGGTGACGTATCCGTGTTCTACGAGGCGGTTGAGTCGGTTGGTGACGTTCTGCCTGCTGTAGTCGCGTTTATCCGCGATATACGACGGTGTGCAGCGTCCTTCTCGGAGCATACCGAGAATCGCACGGTCGGTTGGGTTGAGTTTGATGGTGGTCATTTACTCGTCGTACTCGACACCGCCACTAAAACCGCCAGCATACGAGCCGTTAGTAATACATTGTACTGATACATCCGTAAACAATATGTAGTGGGCCGCCCTCAGTCGAAGTATGCGATACGAATGGTTAGACGAGCAGGTAGACGAGATTATCAGACTGTACGTTGACGAAGACCAGTCGATGCAATCGATTGCTGACGAGTTCGATGTGTCGTCGGGGACAATCCGAAAACGGTTGTTGGAAAACAATGTCTCGACCCGCCCTGAAGGGAGTCGATACGTGTGGTTAGACGACCACACCGAAGACATTGTTGAGCGGTACACAGAAAAAGGAGAATCACTCCAGACGATTGCGACTAACTATGGGACGTCGGCCGACGCAATCAAACGGCGGTTACTCGAATCGAACGTCGAACTTCGGGACCCTCCCTCAGAACCAGACGATCTTGGGTTCACACCTGCTCAGGTCTCAATCGTCGTTGGCGAACTCCTCGGAGATGGCTGTCTCTATCAGATGGAGTCCGGGTCATGTGTGTTCCAAGTCACGAACAACAAACGGGAACACGTCGCGCACGTCAAACGACGGCTCCCTGACGGACTTATTTCGTCTGGTCAACCGTACTCGGTAACGCGGTCGAACGCATTCACCGATGGTGACTACACTCAATGGGTAATCCGGTCGCGCGTGCAGCCCCTCTTTCGGGAACTGTACGACTCGTGGTACGAATCGTATGAAGACAGACACCGTAAAGTCGTCCCAGAGAACTACAAGCTGGACGAGACAGCTCTCCTGCATTGGTATTGGGGCGACGGAAACTGCATACTTCGAGACAGCGGTGCTCCGCGGGTCTCGTTTGCAACCCATGGATTCCCCGAGGATTCCGTGAAAACACTACAGTCGGAACTTGAATCGCTCGGCTATGCAAATTATACCGTCAAGCAGAAGGGTGTCACGAATGGGTCTGGACTGGGGATCCGCCTCCGGGATGGGTCTTCTCGACACTTTATTGGACAGTTTGGACCACGGAATGTGGTGTCCGAATACGATTATAAATTCCCGACAGTCGAACGGTAGGCGGCAGTAACACGTCTGACCGAAACAATGTTATTTTCGGTCGTCCGTCAAATACACAATGCGAATCTGTTTTGTTTCGAACGTCGTTTACCCCTATATAAAAGGCGGCGCTGAAAAGCGTATCCACGAAATCGCCACCCGGCTCTCGCAGAGAGGCCACGACGTAACCATCTACGGCCGCCATTTCTGGGATGGTCCGAAAGAGACCACCCACGAGGGCGTCACCCTTCGAGCGGTCGCCCCCGAAACCGACCTCTACACGGACGACCGCCGCTCCATCACGGAAGCCATCGACTTCGCCGCCCGACTCGCCTATCCGCTGTCTAAACAACTCCACGAGAACGCCCACGACCTCGTCGTCGCCTCTGTCTTCCCCTACTTCCCGGTCCTCGCATCCAAACTCGCATCACTCGGCACCGACATCCCAATCGTGACCACCTGGCACGAGGTGTGGGGCGACTACTGGGACGATTACCTCGGCGCGCTCGCCCCGTTCGGGAAACTCGTCGAACACCTCACGGTCAGAGTCCCCCAGCACCCAATCGCCGTCTCGGGTATCACGGCCGACCGACTCGCCGGTATCGGCCCGGAGCGCGACGCCATCGAAGTCGTCCCGAACGGTATCGACGTCGACCAGATTCGAAACGCGCCACTCCCCGAGGAACAGGACTCGTTCGACGTGCTCTTCGCTGGGCGACTCATCGCCGACAAGAACGTCTCCATGCTCCTCGACGCCTTCGACCGGGTCGCCAAAGAGGACGACGACGCAACACTCGGCATCGTCGGCGACGGCCCGGAGTTCGACCGCCTCCAACGGCAGGCGAACTCGCTCACCCATGCCGACCGAGTGAGCTTCCTTGGATTTCTCGACGAGTACGAGGATGTACTGGGCCACATGCGCGCCGCGGACGTGTTCGCCTCACCGAGTACGAGAGAGGGCTTCGGCATCACCTACGCGGAAGCGATGGCTGCCGACTGCACGGTCATCGGTGTGCAACACCCCGAGTCGGCAGCGAGCGAGGTCATCGGCGACGCAGGCTATCTCGCCGACCCAGCCGTCGATTCAGTCACAGAGTCGTTAGAACAAGCACTCGCTGGAGAGACACCGCCGACCGAACCGACGAAACGCGCCGAGCAGTACGATTGGGACAGCGTCGCCGACCAGGCCGAGGCTGCCTACCAGCGTGCAATCAACGGGCGTTGGTGACTCTCGAATCGAGAAGGGTCACAGATACGGCTGACAGACCCGCTCGACACCCTCTTCGAACGAAACATCGGGCTCCCAGCCGGTCGCCTCGCGAATCTTCGAGTAGTCGGCCTTCGTGTCGTGGACGTACACCTCGAACGGATTCTCGACATACACGGGGTCAACGTCAGTACCGAGCACCTCGTTGATCATGTCGACCATCTCGTTGAAGGAGTAGCTCTCACCGGTGCCGAGGTTGTAGATGCCCTGGAGCCGGTGGTCGGCGGCCAGTTCTAACCCACGAACGATGTCGTCGACGTGCGTGAAGTCGCGCGTTTGCGAGCCGTCACCGAACAGCTCCGGCGACTCTCCATTGGCGATTTTGTCGGTGAACTGCGCAACCGTGTTGGCGAATTCGCCCTTGTGTTCTTCCGCGCCGCCGAAGCCCTGATACACCGAGAAGAAACGCATCCCTGCGAGTTGCATGTCGTAGTGGTGGTGGAAGTACTCCGCGTAGCGCTCACGGCCTAATTTCGACGCTTCGTATCCCGTCCGCGACTCGACGGGCATGTCTTCCGGAGAGGGTTCGGTCCGCGACCCATAGATCGACGACGTCGTCGCGTACACGATAGTATCGCAGCCGTCGTTCCGTGCCTGTTCGACTGTGTTGACGAACCCCTCGATATTGACGCGTACACCTTTCGTCGGGTTCTCCTCGTGCATCTTGTACGACGACAGCGCCGCCAGGTGGAACACCACGTCGACACCCTCGGTCGGGAGGTCGTCGTCGAGGACAGTCATGTCGTGGAACTCCACGGCGTCGTCCAGATTCTCGGGCGTCCCGAGATAGAGGTCGTCAATTGCAATCACGTCGTTATCTTCGGCGAGATGGTTCGCTAGATTCGAGCCGATAAATCCGGCACCACCAGTAACGAGGACTCGTTTGCCGTCCATACTTTGAGGGCCTCACCAAGTGACAAGAATCTATCGTACAAGACGGTGAGAATCCGGGTGAGTTCTCCCGTACTTTCAGGGGTGACTCGACTGTCCCACACCCCTCGCAACGAGTGACAGCAGGACGGGAGACAGTCTCGCTTGGAGTGTTGGGAAACCTCTCAGACCCACCCCTCGTACCGAGTGATAGAGTCACGGTTCCAGGCTTCTTGATACCCTCAGTCAGGAGAACAGGAAGTCACACTGAACCGCGAACCGTGTCGGGCAGGACGAGTAGGACAGCGTCGCTGACCAAACAGGGGAACCACCACTGAATGTGTTCCACGTGTTCTTGTTCTTTATATACCACACCCACACCGGTTTGCAAGTGTTTTCCCTTTTCGAACACTCTCGCTGAGTTGCTGACATCGAACAGCAAGCCTGTCCGCTCAAACAACGATTACCGCGACGAGTTAGCGAGGGATCGCTTGGCTGCCGACCGGAGTTTCGACGAGTCGAATTCGTCAAATGGCGTGTCATCTTCTAAGGTGTCGAGGACCGCCTCAACAGGCTCGGAGAACGCAAATCGAAGATAGACGCCGCGTTTGAACCCACCACTCGTTCGGTTACTTTCGAGGACGCCGTACGTGCCTGCTTTGTTGAGGTGGCTGTTGACGGTCTCCTGCGTGTAAATGTCTCGCGAAGTGTGGTTACAGAGCACCTGGTAGATGCTATACACTACTGGACTCGGCGCAACACCGCCATTGACCTCGGCGACAATCGCTGCGGCGTACAGAGAGAGCTTCTTTTGAACGGTCATCCCGTCGACGATCTCGAGGACGCGATTCTTTAACACAGAATCGTTAGCACGGTGTACGTGCTCGGCGGTAACGACCGAATCGCCGTGTTGATTCGCGAGTTCCCCAGCGTCTCTGAGAAGGTCGATTGAACGGCGTGCGTCACCCTCGTTCTTCGCGCCGTAGGCAGCGACAAGTTCGATCACGCCCTCGTCGAGTGCGTCTTCTTTGAATGCGTCACGCCGCCGAGTGAGGATTTCTATGAGTTCGTCTGCGTCGTAATCGGAGAAATGGATACCAGTCGGATTGTACGAGCTGTCGGTTCGGCTGTCGACGTTTTCGCGGAACTTCGGATGATTCGTGATAACGACCGTCGAGATAAGCGTCTCAACGTGTTGTTCGGCCATGACACGGCTCAGACTATACAGGAGACGAGAATACGCCGGTTCTGGCTCGGTGGTGCGCCCTGTGAGCGTATCGATTTCATCGAGAATGAACACAAGCGAATCGAAGTGTTCGTCGACGATCTCGTAGAGGCGCACGTATTTCGCATCGGTAGAGACACCTTTGCGTGGAATCTCCCACGCGACGCCTGCTTTCTTTGCGGTCTGGTGGCCAAGCTTCCAGACAGCGCGGTCAAGTGTGTGCGACTCCATCATTTTGAAATTCACTGAAACGAAGTCGAAGTCGATGCTGCTCTGCCTCGCTCTGTCTTTGACCTTCTCCGCGACAGCGTTCACGGTCAGACTCTTTCCAGTTCCGCTTGGCCCATAGAGAAGCAAATCCGGTGGGCGCTCACCATCAAGCGTGTCTCGGAATGCACGAGCCTCGGCAGCTAACTGCTCATCACGACCGTAGATGCGGTCGTGGTCAACGATTGTATTCGGGTCGACCAACTGCTTGTTCTGAAAGACTGTCTTACTCTCGCCGTCAAGAATATCGTCCACAATCGAGGTCTCGGCGTCTTGAAGTAGGTCTTCATCACCCCCATCTCCAGTCGTGTCACGGTCGTTCGTATTCATTCTTTACAGAATGTCTATACTAGGTTGTAATAACCCTTTTCGAAATGAATGGGGTGTAGTCTAAATGAAGACACCGTGTTCTGAATGAATTCTGAGAAAGCCGAATACAGGCGGTTTGGAACGCCACCCCCACACCGTATTCGAAATGAAATGTGTCGCGAGTGCGCGCTGAGGTAGTCTGGTTTGGTGTAGTAAGGACTCGAACAGCAAATACTGAGACTCGAGACACCGAAATCGAAATGAAATCTATGTGCTACGGTTGAATCAATCGAAACAGTGTTAGACCGCCTTCAAGGCGGCATTCAAGCGAAAAATTCATTTCGAATACGGTGTGGGGGAGCACCAACAATCGGCCTCGGATTGGATAGATTTCATTTCGAATACGGTGTGGGCATCCCTCGTGTCTTGCACCCACGCTCATAGAACAGGAACTCACCGACCGAACCGTTAATTGACCAAGAACACTTGCAAAACGGTGCCTCTCTGTCAAACGTTCCAACTGCTGACTTACAAGTCGGATTTCTCCCACGAGTAAACTCGTAGGCTTCCTCCTTGCTTCTCTGTGAGAAGCTATTTGTGAAACCACGCGCCACATGTCAGTATGAAAGCAGTCGTCCTCGCTGGTGGTGAGGGAACGCGTCTTCGACCGCTCACTGAAGACAAACCGAAAGGGATGGTCGAAGTCAACGAGAAGCCAATCCTCACGCACTGTTTCGAACAACTCGCCGAACTGGGTGCCGATGAACTCGTCGTCGTCGTCGGGTATCTCAAAGAGAAAATCATCCAGCACTACGGCGACGAATTCCGAGATATCCCAATTACGTACGCGCACCAGCGCGAGCAGAAGGGCCTCGCACATGCCCTCATCACCGTCGAAGAGCACATCGACGACGACTTCATGCTCATGCTCGGCGACAACATCTTCAGTGCGAACCTCGCCGACGTTGTCAACCGCCAGCAGGAACAGCGCGCCGATGCAGCGTTCCTCGTCGAGGAGGTTCCGTGGGATGAAGCGAGTCGCTACGGGGTCTGTGACACGAACAAGTATGGTGAGATAACGGACGTTATCGAGAAGCCCGAGGAGCCACCGTCCAATCTCGTGATGACTGGCTTCTACACGTTCTCACCCGAGATATTCCACGCGTGCCACCTCGTCCAGCCGTCGAATCGGGGAGAATACGAGATTAGCGAAGCGATTGACCTGCTCATCCGCAGTGGACGAACCATCGACGCCATCCGAATCGATGGGTGGCGACTCGACATCGGCTATCCCGAAGACCGGGACGAAGCCGAAGCGCGACTGAGCGGTGAAACGGTTCCGGAAGCCCAGTAACTCGAATTGGGATAAATCAAACACGACCGTCGTCGGTCTCTCGACGCCCGACGACACAACCTCCTTCTGCGAGCACACCATCGAAATCCCGGAACTGGGTCGCCTCGAACCCCTCGCTGCGAACGGGAGACCTTCGAGAGCAAAAGGAAGTCTCGGTCAAGAGCAATGCGAGTCAGACCCAGCGGGCTTCGAGAGTACATTTCGTGTGTTCCCGACCGAATAGAGTCCCACGCAGTCCGGCGAAAAGCATACGAAATCTACTGTCTCTCCCACTCGTAGGAGGGACAGCCAGCCCCAAAAATAGGCGTGGTAGCAACGGGAAACAGGGTCTGGAACGGCACCTCAGGATGTGATATCAATGGGAGTGGGAGCCGCCGTTCCAGTATACTCACTGTTGGAATTCGAAGTAACCCAAGATCCAAAACCCGTTTTCAGACCCCAACGAGGGACACAACAGGAACTTACATTCGAAACACCACCCCCGTGTTGCCTCCTGAAGTGAAGACCAACGCGACACCACCTTGGAGTCGCCCCGATTCGCTCGACCAGAAGATTCAGCCTCCACCACATCTTAGCCCACAGACATGAAGGTATTCTGTTTCGGTATTGGGGAGACGGGGAGCAAACTCGTCGATGCACTCACCGAATTCGAACAGGAGAGTCCCGCAGAGTTCATCGTCGATGGGGTTGTCTGCAGCACCACTAGAGCCGATTTCCAGTCGCTGAACACCATCCCCTCGTCGAAGCAGATCATGTTCGGCGTCGGCGAGACCGCCGCCGACGCAACACAAGCAGCCGACCTCGCCGAAGAAGACCACCGCCAGTTGCTTCGGGGGACCGACGACGCCCCCGTCTCGAAAGCGGATGCCTTCCTCGTCTGTGCGGGACTGGGCGAGGTGACCAGTGGTGCTGCACCAGTGCTTGCAAAGCACCTCAAACGTATCCACGACCAACCGGTCTACGGTGTTGGCGTCCTTCCCGCACCAGATGATTCCCACCGTGCACACACGGCTCGCCGCACGATACGGAAGTTCGTCGCAGCCACTGACCACGTTATCGCTGCCGACGCAGAGACGTGGGGGGCCGGTCCTAACGACGCAGCCGGTCCTGATGACGCAGTGATCACGGAACTCACGCAACGCCTTGGAACGCTCTGTACCGCCGGGGAGGGCGGTGACGGTGTCGCCGAAAGCGTCGTCGACGCGTCCGAGATTATCAACACGCTCCGCGGTGGGGGTGTCGCAACCCTCGGCTATGCAACGAGCGAGCTTCCGGAACCAGAGTCCAGCGGGGGCATCGTCCAGACAGCCAAACGACTCCTCAGTTCTGATGACCCAGACCCAGTCGACGACCTCGACGCCCAAAACCGGATTACGACGCAGACACGTGAGGCTCTCCTTGGCCGACTCACGCTTCCGTGTGACGTGGCTTCGACATCGCGCGGCCTCGTCGTCGTAAGCGGCCCGCCGGAGTGGCTCAATCGAAGCGCAATCGAGCAGAGTCGAAGCTGGGTCGAAGACGAAACGGAGTGCCTGGAGATTCGCGGGGGTGACTATCCACGGCCGTCCGCACGCCACGTCGGCGTCCTGGTGCTTCTCGGTGGGGTCTCGCCCGCGGCGCGACTCGAAGCGCTACGGGCGGCCAGCGACGGCGACGAACAGCCACCAGTTGAGTGAGTCCAGAGACGAACCCGCTGTTCGACCCGCGAGACTGACAACCCAGTCGTACGAGCCACGCGAGAGACGGGCGATTTCTACACCCCACACACAGCCCGCGGCGGTCGACTCACTCGCTACACGCCCGGATAACGGGGGTGTACACAGATGCCGATTTCCCGCAAGGGTGTACTGGTTCGATGCAACGAATGGGTGTAGCAACCCCGTCTATTCAACGTCGAACAACCACAGACACGCGGTCGTCGAGTCACCCATCTCGAGCGTCGAGCGCCTGTGAGGCCCGGAATCGCGAATACCGTGTGGGCACGGCAACGGCGATGAGGGAGTGACCACACTCTCGACATGGAAATCCAAATGACTCTCAGACCCGGTACACCCCGTCGTTGGTGGGGTGTATCGACCGAATTCGATCTGCTCCGAGACCCCCTCAAACTTCGTTTCGCACCTGTGTGTTCACCCACGTCGTCGAGACCCAGTCCCCCGCGTTCGACGCTGAGAAGGACCATCTCTGGCGCTGTTCGACCTGAAATAGGGGTGGGGCATCGCCCCCCTGTGAGAGACGCGTCGATAGCAGTCCGGGTGATGAGGGAATTCAATTGTAGTCCACGCGGTTGTTGCGGGACAACTCAGGGGTGTACTACCGAATTGGAGCGTACACAGCCACAGCCGCTGATAAAAGCAGCATATCCTATTGAAACCACACGGTTATTGTAGCTGTCTGACATCTACCCCGAAGAACGACACGCAGGCATGCAGAGGATAGCGACAATGTCGAAGCAACTCGCAGTGACCTCACACGAACTCACAGAAGGGGCGACGATTCGCCATCGGAATCTCCGCACCGAACACACCGTCGTCGAAATCACAGACTGCGTAGTCCGAACCGTGTCTGAAGGAAAGGAGTACGTCTATCCGCGTGACCAGCTCGCACTCGAACTCTCTGCGGGTCGGTCCGAAGTCGTCACCTGTTGAGTGGGCGGACCCACACGTCGGCACCCTCGCTCACTCCCGACAGAAGCGTTCTTCTTCCCCGCACCAACTACATTGCCCAATGAAAGACACACCGATGCGACGGCTCGCGGGAATCCTCCTGCTCATGGGCTTCCTCGTCGCGCTCATGGTCGCATTCGGCGCGCTCTCCCCCAATCCGGCAGTCGGTGCTTACCCCGAGGGAGAACACCTCGATGCGAATTACAACGCCTGGGTGGGCGAGAAAGCGGCGCTCTGGGGGACCGTCGTCGAGACGGACCCACTCGTCATCGAAGACGAGTACGGGGCAGGCAAGTCGGTTCACGTCGAACTCACAGACACGAGTATCGACGTACCGCTCGGCGACCGAATCGCCGTCTATGGTGTCGTCGAACCCGACCACACCATCCGCGTGCTGAACGCGTATCCGATACCCGCGACGAACTACCTCTACATGTACGCCGTCTCGTTCCTCGCAGGCCTGTGGGTACTCACGAGACTCGTTCGAACCTGGCGACTCGATACACAGACGTGGGCGCTCGAACCGCGGCCGAACCCACGCTCGTGGACACAGCACCTCCGAGAGAGTCTCACAGAGAGTCAAGGCAGTCCCACGGAGAGTCGAGGCAGTCCCAGAGAAAGCCGAAGCAGCTCTACAGAGAGTCGAGACACCCCCACGGAGGGCGACGATGCCTGACCTGCTCGCTCACGCCTTCCTCGCGTACAGTCTCGCCACAGTCGCTTCGTGGCGCTACGAGTGGCTCACGAGTCCATACGTGACGGTGGCGATGGCTGGCGCGTTCATCCCGGATTTGTCGAAAGGCGAACTGGTGCTCCCCGACGCTCGCGTCGAGCAACTTCTGGGTATTCCGTTCGACTGGTTTGGCCTCCACACCGCGGGGGCCGTCGTGTGTTCCATCCTCATCGGCGCACTGCTCGTCCACGCACGGGAACGACGCCGGGTCGTCCTCCTGTTAGCCCTCGGTGCAGGGTCACACCTCGTCGCCGACGGGCTGTTGAAAAAACCGGAGGGCGTCTCACATCCGATGCTGTGGCCGCTGACGCGGATTCACCCGCCGACGCCAGGGCTGTATCTCAGCACCGACGTTACACCAGCAGTCGTCCTCGGAGTCGTCGCACTCATCGTGACGCTCGTCACGAAGTATCGCCAGTCGGCCGGAGATGGCTAACGCCGAAACAATCACATTTGTTTGACATATCGGAGCCTATATCAGCCCGTCTGAGAATCTTTCGAACAATGGCACGCGAGATTGCCGTCGCCCCGCATGTCGTCACCGAGGGCTCGACGATTCGCCACGCAACGCTCTGTGAGGAACACGTCGTCACGCAGTTGACCGAAGAGGCCGTCCGGACAGAGCGAGCGGACGGGAGAGAGTTCGTCTATCCGCGGTCGGAAATCGCCCTTGCGCTTTCGACTGGCCGATTCGAGATTATCTCGTCGTCCTAACAGCAGTGGTGGGTACGATACGTCTCGACTGTCAGCCACACCCCGGATCGAAGCGACCAGCGACGCCTCGACGAAGGAGGTGTTCAGTATGGTGATGAAGGTTCCCTCTCGCGTCAGATGGACAGCTGCCGCGTGCGTGTCGGGCGGTGTAATCCTCTACAGTGTCATCGGCCTCGGAGAGCCGACACTGGGTCTCCCAGGCATCGCAGGTCTCGTTACGACGTACACCTCGTGGCGACGCGACGAAGCCTCACAGGCGGCGGTCTTGGTCGCGTTCTGGGTCGTCCTCGGTGCCCTCCTCTGGTCCTCCAACCAGATGCACATTATCTCGTCCGTCGTCGCAGTCAGCGTCGCGTATTTCGGTTGGTACGGTCTCAACGACTAGCGCCGGTTGCGAGCGGACCGTGCTGGACGAGACAGACCACACGAACCGTTAGTAAAACACCCGTATGGTCGTTATACCTAGGTCGCTCTCCCTCTGTGTCGACTACTGCTGCCGAGAGTAGAATTGTATATTAGAAGCAAGCCTCAATCAATCGTGTCCCACAACAAGTATTCCAAATTCTAGCTTTTGCTGGCCACTACCCACCAGAAATGCATAATTCACATATAGCCCTCAACATCCACAGAACAGCATAATACGACATCATAACTTGAACATTAAATGTACTTCACCCCAATTCCTACAACTAAAACCATAAGCCTAGAGTCAACAAGCAGATACAACCAAAATCCCTCCATTTCTCAGCACAATATACACTATTGTAGATTTAATACAATATAATGGGGCGAAAAAGCGTTTCGACACCAATCTGCCACGAAAACGGTCCGCGTCAGCCCTATCGCTTCCCGAACCGAATTCCGTCTTCGACCAGCCGAAGATTCCGCTCGCGGTCGATGTGCGGGGCGAGCCAATCGTACTCCTGCAGTTGTATAATCAGGTCGCCCTGGAGGTTTCGCCACGCAATCGCGTAAATCGGCGATTGACCCCACGCTCGGAGTTCGGGAATGAACTCGTCGTATTTCTCGTAGTGGGCTTCCAATCGCTCGATTGCGTCGACGACGTATGCGGCGGCCTCCGACTCGCTGTCGGCATCTGCTATTGCTCTGTTAAGCCGGACTTCGAGTCCTTCGACGGCTTTCTGCATATCCTGTGCGGCAGCACCATCCGATTCGGGGAGTGTGTCGAGAATAGGCTTTGGTACGCCGAGCGAAAGCGCTTCTACGTCCATGGAGTGCGATGCGTGACCAGATAGCAAAAAGGCGGCGACAGCACCCGCTCACCCTCACTCGACGGGGACTCAGACGTGGTCGTACGACGAGTCCTCGTCGGACTGTGCTGCTGTCGAAATCAGTTGCTCGAAGTCCACATCGGGGTCGTGTTGCGCGTCTCGATAGTCGAGGGCTGCACGCCCCTTCGCGGTGATTTCGTACAGCCCCGAGTTTTTGGCGGGGCCGACTCTCGTGACACAACCGAAGTCATCGAGCGCACGGAGTCGCGTATTCATGTATGCGCGCTTTTGGTCGAGCGCGACGCCGATGTTGACCGCGTTGTTTCGGCCGTTCGAATCGAGATACTCGAGAATGGCGAAGTCAGTGGGTTCGACGAGTTTCATGATAGAGTGAGAGATACGTAGCTACCGAACTGACACCTGCTAGTACATACTAACGGTAGAAAAGTGTGGCTCCTTCGACACGCCTCGGTGTGGCCGTGGACGCACACTCTCGTCGTCTCTCGGTTTTGTCGAAGAATACTCATTATTGTACAGGAACGTATCAACGCGAGCCACTGTCAAACCAACGGTGAAACCGCCGCTCACGGTTCGGGGGGAAAGACCAGCCACGGCAGGGTACAGGCCAACCACAACAGTGCAGTCGCTCGTGGCGACGACTAGCAGCGACTACGCAAAACGAGAGAGAAAAAAACGCACCGGGGTGCCTCCGAAGGCCGTTCCAGCCTCCGGTGTGGTGCGCGGTCGGAGACGCTATTCGCCAGTCTGCTCGTCGGTCCGTGCCCGGAGTTTGGATTCGACGAGTTCGTCGAAGTCGACGCCTTCGGTTCGGTACTGGTCGCGGTGCCCGGCCACGATTTTCCCTTTCTCGGTTATTTCGTACAGCCCGGAATTCGGAGCGGGGCCGACCCGGTCTAGCAGGCCGTAGTCCGCCAGAATCGGGAGTCTGGTGTTGATGTACGAGCGGTTCCTGTCTAAGATATACGAGAGATTTACGGCGGTGTTTCGCCTCCCGTCAGAGAGAGCCTCCAGTATATCGAAGTCGGTTGGAACGGCCAACTTCATGGACGAAAGTCAACATCCTGCGTTAAATAAGCAACCCATATAGGAATGCTACACGAGCGGATTTACCCAGTAGAACCCTGTTAGGTCGGCAATCTAAACTGCCTGCCGGTTTCGTCCGAGGGCACTCCTGGGGACTCTCAGCTTATGTCCGGGTTTTGAGTCAACTTACGGAAAATTCGAGGCGAAAGCCTCGCCCTTCAGGGCGTCACCAGAACGCTTTGCGTTCTGGTTGCCCGCCAGATGTAATCTGGCGACGGGGATGAAGCCGACCAACAGTATTCAACCGCTGACGATGGCATAGACGGGGTTCCAACGCAGCCTTTAAGCAGTCTGGCAGTGATAGTATGCATAGATGGTAAAGAGTACCCGTCACGCGAAATACGAACTCTACTACCACATAGTGTTCGTGCCGAAATCGGGCGGAATCGAAAATTCCGCTGACCTCGCGGAACAGGGTTCCGCTCAGTATCGGCGTTCGCACCTGACGGGGAAGACGAAGGAACGTCTCGAAGCCATCTTCGCGGAAATCTGTGAAGACAAGGGCCTCGAACTGGCCGAGTCCGAGGTCATGCCCGACCACGTACACCTGTTCATCGGGAGTCCACCGAAGAACGCCCCGTCACTCATCGTCAACTGGGTGAAGGGCATCTCGGCGCGGAAGTATAACCAGCGGTACGACGACCGCGTGAAGTGGACTCGTTCGTACTACGTCGGAACAGCGGGAAGCGCCTCGAAGGGCGCTGTCGAACAGTACATCGCTGAACAGGAGGGTGAGGACATATGAAGCGCGTCAACACCTTCGAGGTCGTCCCCCAGACCGAGAACGACAAAGAGTGCTTCCTACGGCTACTCGACGCCTCCGCCTCTCTGTGGAACGAACTCACCTACGAGCGCCGTCAGAACTACTTCGGTGACGGCGACGTGTGGGACACTTCCGAGTACCGAGGGCGCTACAACGGCGTCGTCGGAAGCGCGACTGTTCAACAGGTCACGCGCAAGAACAGCGAAGCGTGGCGGTCGTTCTTCGCCCTCAAGGAGAAAGGCGAGTACGCCAACCCGCCGTCGTACTGGGGCAACGAGGAGGACGGACGCGAACTCCGTACCTACATCCGAAACAACCAGTACACGATTCAGTGGGGCAAGCGTAGCCGTCTCGAAATCCCTGTCGGGCAAGAACTGAAAGACGAATACGGACTCGGCTACCACGAACGACTCCGCCTCGAAGTCCGAGGCAACCCGAAGTGGGACGGCAAACAGGGTCGTCTGGAACTTGAGTACGACGAGGTGAACGACACGTTCAGGGCTTTCCAACCAGTCACCGTCCCTGATTCTCGACTGGATTCACCACTGGCTTCTCACGAAGCCGCCCTCGACGTTGGCGCGAACAATCTCGTCGCCTGTTCCACGACCACTGGGAACCAGTACCTCTACGACGGTCGGGAGTTGTTCGGACGGTTCCACGAGACGACCGACGAAATCGCCCGTCTACAGTCGAAATTGCCCGAGAGACGAAGTCTCTCGGAATCACGGAAGACGGAGTCTTCCGGACGACTCCGAGAGAGGCGCTACTCCTCGAATCGGATTCGACGGCTGTACCGACAGCGGACGAAGCGCCGTGACCACGCACAGAACACGCTGGTACGCGACCTCGTTGAACGGCTGTACGACGAGGGCGTGGCGACGGTGTACGTAGGTGATTTGACCGACGTGCTGGAAACGCACTGGTCGGTCAGGGTGAACGAGAAGACGCACAACTTCTGGGCGTTCAAGAAGTTCATCCACCGTCTCGCGTGCGTCTGTGAGGAGTACGGAATCTCTCTCGAAGTCAAGTCGGAAGCGTGGACGAGTCAGACGTGTCCCGAGTGCGGCGACCACGAGAAGACGGTTCGACACGAGGAGACGCTGACGTGTCCGTGTGGATTCGAGGGGCACGCCGACCTCACGGCGTCAGAGACGTTCCTTCGAGAAAACAGCGATACGGAACTCAGGCCGATGGCACGGCCCGTGCGATTCGAGTGGGACGACCACGACTGGTCGGGGAAACCACACCCTCACGAAAGTCCCAAAGAAGTGCGCACAAACCCGCAAGTTGCCTCCGTGGGTCGGTAGCCGAACCCCCAACGGAGGAATCCTCGCGCTTTAGCGCGGGGAGGATGTCAACCTCGGTTTTCGAGTGCCTCCTGTGCGAGACGAAGGTCTTCGAGGATGCGCTCGTGCTGTGCAATCGCCTCGTCGAGATACTGTTGGGTCGTTGTCATCGCGATGTCGTCACCGCCATCGTGGTAGTGAAGTTGCATCAAATGTGACTCCAACGCGCTCGACGTGGAGTCGTTCGCCGAGAGCAACGACCGAACAATCGTCCAATCGACCGCACCGTCGTGGGGTAGTTCATCGAGTAGACCCTCCGTCCCCTCGTTTCCTCCTGACATCACACAAGGTGTTGCCCGGCTATGGTATTTAAAGATTGGATATTTTGATAATCACAGAGGAATTTGCTTCTCAGAAAACCCCGTAAATGGCCCATTTAGACCACCTTATACGAAGGATTAGAGAATTTGTATACCAGTACATATCAGATATCGTATTTGATAATTTAGGTATGAGAGTGGTAACGAGAGACGATTATGAGCAGATAGCGAGATCGGTGAAAAAACGCCACTCGAACGGCCGGGAAAGTATAGAACTGCGAACGACTCCTGAGTCAGGGTGAGATTCCAGAGTCGGGCCGTACGGGGACCGTCCCTACGTCTCTTCGACGTGGCGAATCTCGACGCCGACGCCGCGCGTCGACGAAACCATCTCCGGACCGCTCATCTCCGCGCGGCCGACAGCGAACGCGCGCGGCCCCTCGACAACCACCTCGTCGCCGGGGCGGATGTCCGAATCCGCATCGACGATGCCGGGTGCGAGAACCGACCCGTGGGGAACGAACCCGTCGATTTCGACGGTCTTCGTCGGTGCGTCGCTGTCGCGCCACACTTTCGCCCCTTCGAGGGTAAACGAGAGGACGCCGTACTGCGGCACCATCGTCGCCAACTGCTCGCCCGCGTCGTTCCAGACCTGTAGCTTGGGGTAGCGACTCGTCATCTCCAACTCGACGTTCGAGAAGAGTTCGTCGCCAGCACCCGGCCCGAACTGGAAGTCAGCGAGAGCTTTGACGACGTTATGTTCGCGCTCCGTCCGCGAGAACTTCGGCTCACCGTCGAGCGTCCGCATGAGATTGCCAATAGATTCGGTTGTCGTCGGGTGTTCGGAGACAGTGTACTCCACGTCGAGGCCCAGGTCTGCTTCGACGCGCTCGACGATTTCGGTGTACGCACCCGGTGGCAGGTGTGCGATGATTCGCGAGTAGTCGTTGCGCTTCAGATAGCGGCGCAGCACCTCTGCGACGAATGTCTTCTCGTCTTCGGACCAGTCGCCGGTCACGACCGAGTCGTAGTGCTGAGCCGGGTACGTAAGCTCCAGTTCCTGTGGAACGACGCCGATAGGCGACGTCATCGACACCATGTGGGCGCGGTACTGAACCGCCTCGTGGAACTGCCGGTGGCTCTGGGACTCGCTGTAGGGCTTTTTCGCCGAGCACGGAAGCAACACGAGCGGGTTGTCGAACCGGTTTTTGTACCGGGTTGTCACGCGGTCGGCGAACCGCTGGATTTCCACGCGGTCGATGGACTCCTCGGACGCGGCCGCGAGTTCCGAATCCCGGACCACGGGCGTCCGTTCTTCCATGTAGGTGTACTGCTGGTCGAACCGCCGGAACGCGGCGGTCAGCCACTGCTCGTGGCGGGCCTGTCCCTCGACGTAGTCGCGGAGTCGCCCATCCCGAATGCGACGACGAACTCTCGCAAGCTCCGCCCGAAGCGCGTTGACGTTGTGGTCGGCCGCGTCCGCACGGGTGAACTCCGAAGCGTCCTTCTGACACGCCGCACAGGCACACGGGAACTCGTCGAGGTCTTCGAGGAAGTACTCGCCGTCGGTCGTGAGATAGAAGCCTTCGAGACCGCGGGCCCGTGCGAGTTTCTCGTCGAACAGGTCCACACCGGCGTACGCGAGCACCGCGACATTTCGCGGCGTGGCGACACCCGAGAGCATGAGCGCCGTGTCGGCCGGGAGCTTCGATTTCGCTTCGACGATTGCATCTCGGAAGGCCCGCGCGTGGCCGACGAACCCCTGTGCGTCCGAGAGGATGTACGCGTCTGCACCGTAGTCACCGGCGGTGTCGGCGGTGACGGTCGCCACGGACGGGAAGTCAACGTCCGGGTAGTCGACAGAGAACGACTCTCGAATCTCGTCTGCGCTTCCGGCGGGAAGCGACCGGTGCGGAAGCACCGTGAGTACGTCGTCGGACCCCTCGGGCATGTCGCGCTCGGCAGCCCAGAGGCTACCGGCGTCCGAGAGAACGTCGTCCACGAGCGCTGGCGTCGTCACCGGGTCCGAGAGCCGAAGCTCCCCGACTCGGGCGGCGCCGTCGCGCGCGTGAACCTCGAAGTAATCGGTCATACCCGCTTTCGGCCCCCGATGGGCAATTATCTTGCCTTCCGCGGGCGCGAACCGCAGGACATTCATGTCACTGCATCTATGGGTCACCGATGTCAGAGCCCTCCACACTCTCACGTCGACGCACCCTCTCGCTTTTGGGAGGTGGCCTCGCTGTCGGCTCTATCGGCGGCTACGTCGTCGGTGACGATTTCGAACGCGCTGAAACGGCTTCGGCCCCGGTTATCGCTCCGACCGACTGGAGCCACCCGAACTACGACGCGACGAACAACCGGCATCCGCCAGTACAGAACGCCCCTCGGGACCCCACCTCGTTCGATATCGTCTGGAAGGCACCGATGTCGCTCGACGGGACGTTCGTCCCCGACAATCCAGTGCCGGTCGTGGCGAACGGGTTGGTCGTCGGAGGGAAGAACTCGACCACCCGGTCGCGGACCAATTTCGAACTCTTCACGACCCACGGAGGCGAGTCGTACGGCTCGTTCAGTAGGCCGGGGATAAAACACACGCCAGTCGCTGCGGGCGACTACCTATTCTCCCATCCCGAGACAACCGATGGGACGCAACTAGACGCGTCGAACTTCAGAAGCGGCGAACAGCTGTGGTCGTGGGAAAAAGGTGGAGCGGGTTACCCGCCCCTACAGCCGGTTGTTGCGGGCGGCCTCGTTCATATGGCGACTTCCACAGGAAGGTCCACCGCTGCGGCGTACGCGTTCACACCGGACGGTGAAACCAAATGGAAGACCCGCTTCGGAGGAAGACACAATCTCTTTCCACCGGCCGTGACGCCCCGTACGCTCGTTCACCCGACGATAAACGGCTTTGTCGTCTTCGATACGCAGACCGGCGAGTTTCGGTGGGAAGTCACCAGTTGGGACGGTGGGTCAAAGGCGATGGCGACTGCACCGGTCCTCCACGACGGGGTGCTCTATACCGCCAGACACGACGGACGGGTACTGAGCTACGACCTCGAAGATGATTCCGGCCCACAGTGGGTTCGGAGGCGACAAGGTACCGCCCACATCGCCGCCGTCGCCGACGGATACGTGTATCTAACGCGGTCTGGAGTGAAACTCGAAGCACACCGTGCGGACGATGGGAGTCGGGAGTGGTCGCTCGATTGCCTCGACATCCATCCCGACGCAAGCGGCCTGACGGCGGCGACGCTATGTGACGGCTCCCTCTACGTCGGCGTCTCTGTCGAAGACGACGACCAGTACCAGCATCGACTCGCTGTCGTCGATGCCGACTACGGTACTGTTTCCCACCAGACGGCGCTTCCGGGCACACCGCGTTTCGGCCCGATGATTTCGAACGGGACGGTCATCGTGCAGACGCGGGACGGCTTCGTCGGGCTCCGCTAAGGTTCGCGCTCGACACGTCTCGGGCGCGCCACCACGCACCCCTAGAGCCACTACCCCTTACCTGCTGGCCCACCAAGGACATAGCATGGCCTCCCTCGAACCCTCCGGTCCGTGGTCGCGCGAGCGCACCGACGAGTTCCTCACACAGACGACGATTCCGCTTCGACTCTCGTGTCGAACTTCGGCAGACGACCTCTGGATGCTCTCGCTGTGGTACGAGTGGGACATCGAGGAATCCGAACTCCGGTGTGCGACGTCTGCTGACGCCGACGTGGTCAGATTCCTCCGCACTCACGACGACGTTGCGTTCGAGGTGTCGACGAACGACCCACCCTACCGCGGTGTGCGGGGTCGCGGGACCGCGACTATCGAACCCGACGCAGAAAAGACGGTCCTTCGACGACTCATCGGTCGCTACCTCGGCGACGACGAGACGCCACTGACGAAGCGATTGCTCTCGCCCGAGCGCGACGAGGTGACGATTCGGATTCGACCCACGAAGCTTCACACGTGGGACTACGCGAGTCGGATGCAGTCGTCGAAGTGAACACGACGCTCGCCTTTCGGAGGTGCGGTCGGAGTGGACTTTTTATCCGTTGACGCACGATGTGCGCGTATGGCCGCAGACCTCTCCGACCGAATCCGTGATATCGCCGCTGCTCGGGACTCCCGGAATCAACAGTATTCGAGCAAGCGCTCGAACGCGGGCTTGCTGACCTCTGGGAAGAGGTAACGCTCGAAGAATACGTGAACGGAAAGATCGGTCGAGAGGAAGCAATCGAACGTGTTGGACGCGAGAAGGTCCAACGTGCAGACCGCGAGATGCAGGCTATAGATGAGGACGTTGAATGGGGACTCAACGCGTAGCCAGTGTCTGTGCGGTTTCCGATACCGGACCGCTGATTCACCTTTCTGAAGTCGACAGCCTCGAACTGTTCGAAGTCATCCACTAGATGCGAGCACGTACTTAGAAAAGAGACTCCCAGGCTAGTTTATTCAGACGTAATCCGTCATTCTAAGCAAACCGTGCGGAGAAATCGTTTTCTCAGCCATAGCATAGAGCGTTTAGAAAAACACTCGTCGGGAAGGTTTACTCAGGTATGATTTGGGCTGTCTAGAAAAACAATCTCTGTAGATCATTTACGCAGGCACAAGACAGAGCGTCTAGGGAAACGATTTTACACAACCTTTTACTTAGAACAGTGAGACAGATAGCTAATGAAAGACGGGTATCTCGTAGATACGCCTGCTCCCGGGGTATACCGGCCGGTCGATTCGAGCTCAGGCGTTCCGTTCTCCAAGTTTTACAAGCCAAACAAATTGCCGCCAGAGATTGAGCTATCGGATGACGTAATTCAGGCCTATGGCCGTGCGATGCACTCACTTGGTCGGCTTGATGGATTCTGGAGTGAAATTGAGAACCCCGAAGCCGTCTTCGGCCTTTTCGTGTACAAGGAGGCCGAGCAGTCTTCACAAGTTGAGGGAACCCGCGTCACGGTTTCAGATATGTATGAGGAAGGGGAGGATTCGAAAGATGTCCGTGAGGCACGGAATTACGCATTCGCCCTGAACGAGGCGGCGAAGAAGCTGTCAAAAACAGGACGCTCCCGAGAGAACCTCTCGAATAAGTTGTTGAAAGACCTGCACAGAGAACTGATGGAAAAGGGGCGGAGCGACGAAGAAGACCCGCTTCCGGGAGAGTTTCGACCAAGCTACGCGTGGATTGATGAATCGACTGGTATTGGAACGCGAGTTCGTTTCGCTCCTCCGAAAGCCGAAATCGCAGCGTCGAGAATGGAAAACTTTGAGGAATATATGCAGTCTGAGGGGGCATACCCCGACCTGATCGATATCGGTATTCTTCATTACCAGGTCGAAACAATCCATCCGTTCGTCGACGGAAACGGTCGCGTCGGCCGTCTACTTATTGTGCTGTTGCTAATGGCGTCGGATATCTTACTCCATCCGCTATTCTATCTCAGTTCCTACATTCGTCGGAATCGAGACGAATATACGGATCGGCTCTTGGCGGTTAGCGAGGAGGGAGAATGGAACGAATGGCTACTGTTCTTCCTCACAGGCATCAAAGAGCAGGCAAGCGAGGCGTTTAGCCGAGCGAAACTCCTCCTTCACCTTCACAAGCAGTATCAGGAGAAGTACGCCGATGCTCGTCCGTCTGTAAAGGCTCTTCTCAAGGAGATATTCACCGAGCCTGTATTCACAGTTAACCGTGCAGCGGAGATGATCGACATGTCGTATCCGGCCGCGAATCAAGCGATAGCTATACTGGAAGATGACGGTGTTCTCCGGGAACGGACTCAGAAGGAACGGTACCGAGAGTTCCAAGCGGATGAGGTCTTAGACGCATTAAATAAAAACGCAGATGAAATCCCGTCACCCGAGGCCCTAATAGAGGAAGAAGAAAGTCGGCTCGAAGATATTACTCAATAGGGTGTCGAAGCTCGCGCGACATTATCGCACTTGCATATTCGTACGGACATCTCGAAAAGGACGATGCTGCCGAGTTGGTGCGGACACTTCAGTCTGAAACGAGTCTCTTTGTCACCGATGCGGTCGTCGAGCGGGGAATCGACTTACTCGAATAGGAGAACTACGCGAGTCGGATGCGGTCGTCGAAGTGAACGCTCAGGAGACGCACTACGGAAGTTTGAACGACAGGAGCGTGTCTGTGCCCCCACTTCGGCTGATAGCTGACACTCGGCCAGCACCGACAACCGGTGGGCTACTATCGGACGAAAAATCGAACGAGCCGAGACGACACCCTCGCTCGGAATCGAACGCAGTGAGAAATCGTCCGTCCGAACTGGTTACCGACAGAAAGACCGCGTCACTGGAGAGGGCCAGCGGACTGCCCCGTCCACGTGTCGTTGCCTCCCAGTAGTGTGTGCCAGTTTCCGGGTCGAACGCTGTAACCTGTCCATTCCCCTCGGGAATCGTTTTTGCTGTCGCGTATCCGACTCCGTCTGAAACTGCGACGTTCCCCCGAAGTGCCGCGTCGTGCCACAACTGCTGTCCAGTCGTCGCATCGAACGCGGTCATCGTCTCCCCATCCGAGGCAAGAACCACCCCCTCTGAGAGCGCAGACATGGAATACTCATCATCGACTCCACGACTGTTCCACTGGGTTGTTCCGTCGTCTGCGAGTGCAATGAGTCGCCCACCGACCGCACAGTACAGCCCTCGCTTGTCTCCAGTCAGATACCTCGGAAATTGACTGTCCGGTGAGAACTCACGAACGATCCGATGGGTGCCGGTCGCAATATCGAAGGCGTATATCCGGCTGTACGGGTTCTCAGGCTCGAACGACGGGCGGTCGGTATTCACGACACCAGCATAGACCGTTTCACCAACGACCGTAATCGCCTGCTCCATAATCGAGGTGGTCATCTCTTTTCCGGGTGCGGTGAAGGACCACTCCTGTCGACCAGTCGTCCTATCGAGGGCAACGAGGTGTCTGCGCCCGACGGCGAGCACCCAGTCTCCGGCCACAATCAGACGGCTAGGGTGAAACGAATCCGCAATTGGCTCGTTCGGCGTTCGCCAGCGCTGTTGGCCCGTCGATGCCTCGAGCGCGAAGAGTGCGTTTTCCGTGGCGGTGTAGACGGCAGTCGGCCCAGCGGCAATGGCCGAAAACTCCTGTAGTTCGCCGAACGTCCACACGTTGCGCTGGTCCCAGCGGCGGTCGCACTGCACGTTTCGCGGCGTCTCTTCCGGTGTCGCGGTTGGCGTGTCAGACGGAGTGGGAGAGTGAGTGGCTGTCCGTGACTGAGTCGACGTGTTTGAGTGGGTGGTCGTATTCGACTGACGACCCCCACACCCAGCAAATTGGGCGACACCGAGACCGAGTGCAGCGAGAATCGCACGTCTGGAGGGCATGGCGAGAGTAACTGAACTCTCAGTATTAAATTTTCAAATTGGAGACAATATCTGACTGCTCGACGCGCATCAAAAAAGCCCCAAACGGGGCTGGTGCCGCGCGGGGGAGGGGCGTTGGCTCCCGGGGAGGGAGATCCCCGAGGTTGGAAGGGCCTACTGCCCGGACGGGGAGGGGAGTGCGCTGCCCGGATTGTGTGGGTGGTGGCCGGTGGGCGCCCGCGCGGCGTACGAAAAAACGGGCGGAGAGGTTGCGTCAGCGGAGTTAGCGGCGACGCGCCAGAAGCGCCGCGGCGACGAGCGCCACGAGCGCGACGGCGATGCCGAAGCCGGGCACGTCGGTATTGGACTCGTCTGTCATCTCCGAGTCGCCCATCGCCTCGGTCGTCTGGTCGTCAGCCATGGTTTCCGTACCGGAGTCCATCTCTTCGTCGGAGTCCATCTCGGTCTCCATGCCTTCGACCGTGTAGTCAGCCGTATCGACGACTGCACCGCCGGAGGCGACGTACGGGCCATCGTCTGCGCCGTCACTCGTCAGGAAGTCGTAGGCCTCGTTCCCGTTGGTGTCTCTGTGCGCCATCGGGACGAGCGTCCCAGACGCTTCGAGCGTCGTATCGAGCGTGATTTCGACGTTCTCGTGCGTGCCGGGGCCGAGGTACGTCGAGGTGCCGCGGATGCTCTCGAACACCTCGCCGTCGGTGACCGTCGCATCGTGAATCGTCACGAAGCCACCGTCGTGGAGCGTGACCGAATCGACCATCACGGTCGTCCCGTCACCGGACTGGTCTGCTGCGGTCACCACGGCGTTGACCGTGGTGTCCCCGGTATCGACGACTGCGCCGCCGTTCGCCACGTAGGGACCGTCGGCCTCACCTTCGGATTCGTCGAAGGTGTACATCTCGTCGCCGTCGGTGTCCTTGTGTGCCATGGGCGTGAGGACCTGCGAGGAGCGCATCGGCTCGTCGAGCGTCACCGTCACGTCCTCGTGGACGCCAGCGGAGAGGTACTCCGAAGCGCCGATGACGCTGTCAAAGACTGCACCGCCGGAGAGCGCGGGGTCGTGGATGACGACGAAGCCGCCCTCGGAGAGTTCGACGCGGTCGACAGTGACGGTCATTCCGTTGGATGCTTTGGGACTGTACGAGACGCTCGCGGAGACGGTGGCGTTGCCGCTGTCGATGACTGCACCGCCGTCAGCGGTGTACGGACCGTCGTTCTCACCTTCCGATTCCGGGAAGGTGTACGTCTCGTCACCGTCGGTATCCTTGTGTGCCATCGGGACGACGGTCGTCGTCTCGTTCAGCGGGGCGTCGAGCGTAACCCGCACGTCGCGGTGCAGGCCGGGTTCGAGGTACGCGGAGGTGCCGCGGATGCTCTCGAACACCTCACCCTCGGTGACGGTTCCGTCGTGGACGGTGACGAAGCCGCCTTCAGGGAGGTACGCGGAGTCGACGACGATGGAGTAGCCACCGGTGGCCTGCTCACTGTATTCGATGTTCGCCGTGTCCGAGGGCATCGCCATCGCTGTATCGACGACGGCGCTGCCGTCAGCGGTGTACGGACCGTCGTTCTCGCCTTCCGATTCCGGGAAGGTGTACGTCTCGTCACCGTCGGTGTCTCTGTGTGCCATCGGGACGAGCGTCGTGTTCTCGGTCACGGGCGTGTCCAACTCGACGCGGACGTTCTCGTGGACACCAGCGGGCAGGTACGCGGAGGTGCCGCGGATGCTCTCGAAGACTTCACCGTCGGTGACTGTCGCGTCGTGAATCGTCACGAAGCCACCTTGCGAGAGTTCGACGCGGTCGACGACGACAGTGTCGCCGGTCGTCGGCTGGTCGGACATCGAGACGGACGCGCTCGCGTTCACCATCGCCTCGGCGACGACCGCTCCACCATCGGCGGTGTAGGGGCCGTCAGCCTCGCCGTTTCCGGCGACGAACGAGTAGACGCGGTCACCGTCGGTGTCTTTGTGCGGCATGGCGACGAAGGTTCCCGACTCGCCTATCGGTTCGTCGAGGCGGACGGTGACGTTCTCGTGCGTCCCCGCTTCGAGGTACGTCGACGAACCGACGACGCTCCCGAGGACGTGGCCATCGGAGAGCGAGGCGTCGTGAATCGTCACGAAGCCACCCTCGGGCAGAGTCACGGAGTCAACTGTTACGGTCGTTCCAGCGGTCGTTTGGTCTTCGAAGGAGACGGTCGCCGTCTCCTCTTGTGCCGTCACAGCCGTCGGGATGCCCCCGACAGCCACGACGAGTACCATCAACAGTGCGAGTGTGCGTCGCATGTCTGAATCCGGGTCGAAGATACTAAAGGAAATTTTCCGAACTGTCACCCAATTCTCTCCCCGATGTCGCCCCAGTCGGGCGGTTTGTGCCCGCAGGTACAGCAAAAGGAGCGTCCGCAACAGTCGCTGTTGTGTGTGTTATGGTGGTGACTAAGGAGGCTAACGAACAGATAATAAATACGCGTAACACCCAACTAGTACCATCCAATGTCCTACACCTACACCGGTGACGCCCACCGTGACCTCTTTGCCTCTTATCAGGAGGACACCGACCCCTTCCCGACCGAAACGTCGCTCGTGTTCCCCCGACGCGAGCACCTGCGCGAGGACGTACACCTGCTGAAACGACTCATCTTCCCGCGTGCCTGGAACGGCGGAGAACTCGTCGAAGACGAATCGGCGCTCAAAGAGACCGTCGCGGAGTTCGCGTCGCTCTGCTACCGCGGTATCGCACCCTACCTGCAAGAGATGTCCGGGGAGAAAACCGCCGAAACCGACGGCGCGGGCGACCCCGCCGAGATGGTCGAAACGCTCCTCGAACGCCTCCCCGACGTTCGAGAGACGCTCAAGAAGGACGTTGAGGCGGCGTACAAAGGCGACCCGGCCGCGCGGAGCTACGTCGAGATTATCCGGTCGTACCCCGGCTTACAGGCCATCGTCGTCCAGCGAGTCGCGCACGTCCTCTACAACGCCGGTGCGCCCGAGTACGCCCGCGAGTTGACCGAGTACGCGAAGATGGAGTCGGGCATCGACATCCACCCCGGCGCGCAGATTGGTGACTACTTCTTTATCGACCACGGAACCGGCGTCGTCATCGGCGAGACGGTGACTGTTGGCGATTGGGCACGTATCTATCAGGACGTGACGCTCGGCGCGCTCCACTTCGAGGAAGAAGAGAACGAAGAACACATGCTGAAAAAGGGGTACAAACGCCACCCCGACATCGGTGACAGCGTCGTCATCGGTGCCGGAACGAAAGTTCTGGGCGCGGTCACGGTCGGCGACCACGTGAGTATCGGCGCGAACTCGTGGGTCACAGAGGACATTCCGGACCACACGAGCGTCTTCATCTCGGAACACCCGACCCACGAGCGGAAGTCCAACGACTGAGTTCCGTCGCGGCGTCGTCTAAATCCCGTGTGCGCGTGGCCTCTGTTCTCTCAGTCGAGCGTAATCCACGCGAGGAACGCGAGACCGATTGTCTCGAAGACGTGGAGGAGCAACATGAGTCGCCAGACGATGACGGGCACGGCCGTGTTGAACCACCCCGACAGCGTGGGGTCCAGAAGGTACATGTAGAGTGCCAGCGCGTTCTCCGCGAGGAGGAACACCCCGAACACGAGGAGGCCGAGCGCGTGCTTAGACCTGAAGGTCACGTAGTTCCGCGCCCAAATCGCCGACAGGACGAGGAGGACGACGACGTTGACCGCGGCGGCGACCCGCGCGACATCAACCCAGATGCTCATTCGTTCATCCCTTCCCCCGTCAGCCAGATATACACTTTCCCAAATCTCTCCATATTCAGTCCATTTGCTCGATTATCTGCTCGACCATCTCCCAGTTCGCGCGGCACCGCCCCGAAGGGAGATACACCGCGCCGTAATCGTCGCCGCTCCGCTGGACGACGTTGTTGTCCATGAGGACATCGAGGTGGTGTCTGACGGTCTTGTAGTCGAGGTCGAGTTCCTCGGCGAGTTGATTCGCGTTTTGTGGCTGTGACTCGATAGTACGGAGAATGCGCACGCGGTTCTCGCCACCGCGCGTGCCGGTGAGTACGTACCAGAGGACAGCCTCCATCGTCTCTGGTGACACGTCGGGAGAACCTAAGCCCATCGACCGATAGTGGCGTCCTGGTCGGACGATGAACGGGTTACCGCTCTGTGTCGCTGTCGGGCTCGACGGGACTTCCGTCGGCCATCGCTTCCTCGGCCAGTCGCTCGGTAACCGCCGTGAGCGACTCCGTATCCACCGAGTCGGGGACGAGTTCGAGCGCCGATGCGGGCCAGTCGTTGTGCGCGAGCGTGAGTGACGCGTCGGGGTTCTCTTCGGCCAGACGGGCGACGCCGCGAGCGGCCTGTTCGTAGGCGTCGCGGTCCAGTCGCTCCGGCACCTCAGCCGTGAGCGGGTAGGTCTCCGAGAGCGCTCGCGGGAACGGACCGAACGGCGGGACGACCCGCCAGACTGCGTCGAACTCGTCGTTCGACGGCGTGCCGCCCTCGGTGAGAAGCACGTCGCCTTCGGCGGTCAGGCGGTCCATCCGGTCGTGGTGACGGGCGACTTCGGGTCGGAAGGCGCTCTCGTTGGAGACATAGAAGAACGCGCCCTTCGATGCCGGGTCCTCGCGTTCGAGTTGGTCGACGTGGTCGAGGAGGGTACGGTAGCCGTCGAGCATCGCGGGATGCGAGCGCGCGCGTTCCTCGACGAGTTCCATCAGGTCGCCGTCGCGGATGGCCTGTTTGATGCGCCGGAGTTCGGCGAAGGTGACGTGCAGGTTGTGTTCGGCGAGCAGTTGCTCCTGTTCGTCGCCTTGCGTTTCGCGGAGGTCGTCGGGAGAGTACTCCGTACAGATGGGGCAGGTACACGGGAAGTATTCGAGGTCTTCGAGGTGTTCGGTCCCGCGGACCGTGAGATAGCGCCCGTCGCGGGCGTACAGCGCGTAGGCTGCGGAGTCGAACAGGTCACAGCCGAGTGCGACGGCGAGCGCGAGCATCATCGGGTGGCCCGCACCGAAGAGGTGGACGGGAGCATCAACGCCGAGTCCGCGCTTGGCAGCCGCGACGGCGTCCACCATGTCGGCGTAGCGGTAGGCGTTCATCATCGGGACGACTGCACCGACAGGGAACACGTCGAGGTCGGAAGCAGCGGCGTGGCGACCAGCCTCCTCGCGGAGGTCCGGGTAGGTCGAGCCCTGTACGGGCCCGTTGACGAGCATCTCGCCCGTGTCTGCTGCCTCGGCGTCGGCGATGGCCTGCTTCGTGACTTCGAGTTCTTCTTCGGCCTGCTCACGGGCGACATCTGGCGGCGTCGGGATGTCGACGGGCGTTGCAATGTCCGTGCCGATATCGTGTTGGAACTGCAGAATCTCCTCGGTTGTCGTGTCGATTTCGCCGTATTCGGCGAGTTGGAACGACCCCGAGTCGGTCATGATAGCACCGTGGAAATCCAGCATCTCATGGAGCCCTACGTCGAGTGCCTCCTCTCGCAGGTGGTCGTTTTTCTTGATGATGTAGGAGTTCGTGATGAGAATCTCCGCGCCGAACTCGGATTCGAGTCGCTCGGGCGGAATCGTGATGATGTTCGGGTTGACGACCGGCAGGAGGGCCGGTGTCTCGACAGTGACCCCCGCGCGGGGAACCTCGAGACGGCCAATGCGCCCAGCGAGGTCCCCGTCACGGATTTCGAAGTGGTCGCGCATGGGTGGCCGTTCCGCGAGCGCAGCGGTAAGGGTTGCGTTCGGAAGGTGGACGATGACACTCCAAGTCACACATCACTTATATGGTGGCGGCAAATATGACAATCCGGAACAATAAAATTACATATGTTTGGTTTTCTCCCCTACTAATTATCAATCTCGAATATTTGGACGACTGATTTAAAAATAGGTTGCTGTAACTAATGGCACGATGTTGGCCGAACTCTCACCACTCGAACTAACCGGGCTGGTCGTGTCCCTCGTGGGACTCGTCCCGGTCGTCACGCAGTACAAAGACGAGACCAAACTGTTCACCGCAGGCTACGTGTTGCTGGTCGTGGGGATGCTGGCGACGAATCTGGAAGTATTCGTCCTCGAACCAGTGTTGAACCTCGTCGAACACGGTCTGGGAATCGGCCTGGCGGGCGTTACGTTCCTCGCGGCGGCGTACGTCCGCCGGCAGGAAGTCATCACGGCGGGTGAGTAGAAGATGGTCGCACTCGCTCCACTCTTCGACGCAATTGGTGCACTCGGTTTCGTCGGTGCCGCTGGTCTGGGGTGGCTCAACTACCGCGATAGCGACGCTGAGTCTCCCTTCTGGCTCACCTTCTCGTTCGGGTCCATCCTCGGTGTGATGTGGACGTTCAGTCTCGCACTCGAGAAAGCCGGGCTCTACGAAGAGACGTTCAACCTCGTGACGAGTCCGTTGATGACTTCGACGGTTGCCGTGTTCGCAATCGGCGGGACGGCGACGCTCGCAATCGTCGAGGACATGAAAGACCTTCTCGCGGACGCGGAAGCGAAGAGTCAGGAAGCCGAAGCCCAGCGCAAAGAGCTCGACGCGCTCACCACGGACCTCGAACAGCAGGCCGAGGCGTACGGCAAGGCGATGGAAGACGCCGCAGCCGGAGACCTGACCGTCCGGGTGGACGCGACGAGTCAGAACGCCTCGATGCAACGCATCGGCGAGGGATTCAACGAGATGCTGGACGCCATCGAGTCTGTCGTCGTCCAGATACAGTCGTTCGCAGAACAAGTCGACGAAGAGAGTTCGGAAGTCACCTCGAGCGCGAACGCGGTGAAGGTAACGAGCGTGGATGTCGCAGAGAGTATCGAAGAAATTTCCGCGAGCAACGAGACGCAACACCGGAACCTCAACTCCGCGGAGTCCGAACTGTCGAACCTCTCGGCGACTATCGAGGAGATTGCCTCTTCGTCCGAGGAAATCGCCAGACAGTCGCGGCGCACCGTCGAGCAAGCCAAAGAGAGTCGCCACGCCGCCAGTTCGACCATCGATAAGATGGAGCAGTTAGAATCACGGTCCGCAGAGACCGTCACCGAAGTCGAAGAGCTCCAACAGTCGGTCACGGAAATCAGTGAAGTCGTCGAACTCATCGACGACATCGCCGAGAAGACGAGTATCCTCGCGCTCAACGCCTCTATCGAGGCGGCAGGCGCTGGTGACGCGGGCGAAGGTTTCGCCGTCGTCGCGAGCGAAGTGAAGACGCTCGCCGAAGAGACCGCAGAAGCGACGCAGGAAGTCGAGTCGCTCATCCGCGACATCGAACAATCGACCGAGAGTGTCGCCGAAGACACCTTCGAGACGCGGGCGGAAGTCGAAGCAAGCCGCGAAACCGTCGGCGAGACGGTCGACGCGCTCGAAGAAATCGTGGACAAAATCGAAGACAGCAACGAGTCGATTCAGTCCATAAGCAGCGCCACCGACGAACAGGCCCAATCGACGCAGGAAGTCGTCACGACGATGGACGACATTACGAGCCTCAGCGACACGGCGGCCACGGAGGCACAGAACGTCTCCGCCGCGGCCGAAGAACAGACCGCGGCGACGCAGGAAATCGCGTCCGCCTCGGAGTCGCTGTCGGAGCGCGCACAGCAACTCCAGTCGCTCGTCGGCCAGTTCGAATCCAGCAATCGTGCGCCGACCAACGTGGCTGACGACCACCAGTCGGATCCCACGGCCGCGCCGACCAAAGCACAACTGTCGAACGGTGACACCGAGGCCGGCCAACTGAACTAACCGGACGAGGCCGGCCAACTGAACTAACCGGGCGAGGCTGCCCACACCCGGCGCGACCAGCCAACACCGGACTCCCATCCCGACTTCGGGATGTCGTTTGTCCGACGGCGAACACTTTTCATCGAACCTTCTGAACGGCCCGTATGCAACCTCGAAACCAGTCCGACCTCGACTGGGTCGAACACGAGGGGGTCGAAGGAGCGTTCAAGCAAAAACAGCTAGGCGAAGCCACGGGCGGCGACCAACTCGGGTGCAGTCTCTACGAACTCCCGCCGGGATGTCAGCCGTGGTCGTATCACTACCACGCGGCGAACGAAGAGGCACTATACGTCCTCTCCGGAACCGGCACACTCCGTCTCGGCGGCGAGACGTACGCGTTCCGCGCTGGAGACTACGCCACCTGTCCGGCCGACGAGTCCGGCGCGCACTGCGTCGTCAACGACGGCGACGAACCGCTTCGATATCTCGCCATCTCGACGATGCACGACCCGGACGTGACGCTGCACCCCGATATCGACAAAGTCGGCGTGTACGTCGGGTCGCCACCGGGGAGCACCGACGACAGTTCGTACTCCGGATTTTTCGACACTGACGATGCAGAGTTCGAGTCAGGAGAGTTGTAGACTCGAACACCGGGTTTGTAAACTCGAAAAACGAGGGCCTCAGAAGAACAGCCCAGTCGGCACTCCGTTGGGGTTCATCTCCATGAACTTGAACGCGATGTAGGCGATGGTGAACAACGTCGCGTTGTACGTCCCGTGGATGAGCGCCGGGACGACGAGGTTGTCGGTCAGTTCGTAGGCCGTCCCGAAGACGAGACTCGGGAAAAAGAGGATGCCGATGGTAACCAGTCGGGCGCTCGCACCGCCGGTCAGTGCGACGAAGTGAATGGCGGCGAAGATGGCGCTCGCAAGGGCGATACCCGCCGCGGGGCCGAACGACTCCCGGATGCGGTTCTGGACGACGCCACGGAACAGGAGTTCTTCACCCGGGCCGATGAGGAGGAACGATGCCGGAATGAGAAGCAGGAGGACTTCAGGGTCCTTCGCGGCGATTTCCGTGACCTGATTCGACCCGGCTTCGACGCCGATAGAGGAAATCAAGAGCGCGCCGGTGAACGCCGCACCGAGCGCCATCACGTACCCTAACACGATTGCAGCGAGGTCGCGTACCGAGGGTATTCGGACGCCGAAGTGGTCGATTCCGAATCCACGGAATTTCGCATAGAGAAGTGCGACACCGCCGAACGCGATGCCTTGCAGGAGGATGAGCGACATCACGATGACGGTAAAGGGCGTCAGTTCGATGCCGGCGCTCACCGCCGCGAGTTGCGTCGCGATGACGAGAACCGTCCCAACGAGCAACCCGCCACCACCGACGATGAGCGCTGCAGCGAGGGACCAAATCGGATCGAAGAGGCGCGTCGTAGTAGCCACGAGCGAGTGATAGGACCCCTGTCGTGAAAATCCTTCCCGCCTCGGTCGTCGAATCGCGTGCGGGGCACAAACTACGGGTTACCGGTAGCCGAGCGCTTCGAGACGCCGTTCGATGGACTCATCTTGATACTCTCGCGCTTCCGTTTGGCGTTCGCCGGTCGTGATTTCTCGGCGTTCGTCCGCGGGGAGTTCGAGCCACGGGACGTCGACCAGCGCCGGGATGTGGAGGTAATCGTCGTGTCCGTAAACTCTGGTCGGGAATGGGCCGGACCACTCGCCGAGTGCGTTTCCGTGGTCCGCGGTGATGACGTGCTTGCCGGGGAGTACATCGACGAGTTCCTGGACTTCGTCGAGTGCGAGTTCGAGGTTGTCCCGGTACGCTCGCCAGGCATCCTCCTCGGCGACATCGCCATCGCGAAGGCGTTCCCAGACGAGTTTCACGTCGGGAACGTCGTTGTCGAGCGACTTCGCAACCGCTCCGAGATACCCCCGGTCGTCGGGGAGTCTGAACTCGCCGATGAACGGATAATGCGGTTGCATGAAGTGGACGATGAGACGCTTGTTTGGATACTCCTCGTGGACTTCGAGTGCGTGTTCGACCATCGTCTCCGGACGGACGGTTTCGAGTTCGTCGTCCCAATCGTCCATCCAGACGTGGTCGACGTAATGAAACGGGTCGCCGGGAATCTGGTAGACGAACGGATTCGCGGTGACGTAGACGACGTCGTTCAACTCGCGTCCGTGGAAGTTCTCCTTGAGGAACTCTGTCGAGGCGCTCCCTCTCGACGTGAACGTTTCGAGCGTGCCACCGAGGGCCGTCTGATAGTCACCGCGATACACCTCCTCGAACAGGTCGAACCGGCAACCATCCAGGATGAGGAGGGTGTCCCAGTCTTGCTCTACCACGTAGTCTCCATCGTTAGACACCACCTCTTGGTAGTAATACCGGGGTACGTACCTGTTGAAGACATCCGTGTACCAATGTCGGTCGTTCCAGTTCCGGCGGAGGCCGTCGAGTACTTTTTTCGCATTCATTTGATATTGTCTCCCCCATACGCGTCCGTAGGGCGCTCGGGAACACTTCCTCCACCTCCATCAATGCTCTGCAAGTTGACACGTAGACACGACGTTGAGTAATATCAAATTTTAGGTGTGTTTTCGAATCCAGCAGCTCTACGGCTACGTGATTGCCCATCGCCCCCGTCTGGAGAAATTCGTTAGACGGCCGTTTCCGGGTCCCTCAGTCGTGTGACCCCGGCAGCGACAGCGCCTCCTCTCACCGACGAGGATTCAGCGTCGCTGGGTCAACTCGTAGTGGAGGACGCCGAGCACGGTTCGCCCGTCGCGAATTTCGCCGGACGTCACCGACTCCACTAGCTCGTCGTAGGCGACCGTCGTCGGGCGAATGCTCTCGTTGAAGTCGAGGTACTGGTCGCCTTCCTGTTCGCATCCGCGGGCGACGAAATAGTGAAACACCGAGTTGGCGATGCCGTTCGCCGGTTCGATAGTCACGAGCGGTTCCATGGTTTCGGCCACGTAGCCCGTCTCTTCGGTGAGTTCGCGGTGTGCGGCGGTCTCGTAGTCATCGTCACCCGGTTCGGTTCCACCGGCCGGGAGTCCGTGATTCGTCCGTCCGACCGCCTGCCGCCACTCGTCGATGACGACCACGTCGCCGTCGGGCGTGAAGGGGAGAATCACCACCGCTGGCGGTTCCTCGACGTAGTGGAAGTCGGTCTCCGTGCCGTCAGGGAGTCGCACGTCGTCCATTCGGATATCGAATCCCGGACAGGAGTAGTCGATTCGCGTGTCGGTGGTCTCCCACGCGAGGTCGTCGTCTGCCATACTGTGTCGTGACAGCGGTGTGTGCAAAAACGTCGCGGTCAGGGCCGGAAAAGCGGGGGGCGCGAAACCTGTGGGCTACCAGTCGAATCGGTTTTGCACCATCAGTCCGCTGCCGAAGCCCACCGAACACAGTCCGAGGAGGACGCCCGCGAGGTGGCTCTCGGCGAGCCAGTACGGAAGCGGATAGCTCGCTCGAACCCCCGTGAGGAGCGGCGAGAGGACCGGAATCTCGTTGGATTCGACGGCCGCACTTGGTGTCGCGTCGGAGCGCTGTCCCCCGACGGTCTCACCCATTGGGAGGCGCTCTGCCTCGTACGGGATAAGCGGGGTCTTGACACTCCAGACAACCTCACCGGATTGGTTCACTTCGACGATACGCTGGTTGGCTGAGTCGGTGATGAGCGTGTTGCCGTTCGGCAAGCGGTCTGCGTCACGCGGCCAGCGGAAGGAAACGCCCTCGGCGCTGTGAACCGACCACGCGATTTCCCAGTCGCCCGCATCGTTCTCGTGGAGTTCGATGATGCGATTGTTCTCGCTGTCGGCGACGAGAACCGCACCGTCACCCAACCACTGCGGGTTGTGCTGGCGGAGCATGACGTCCGGGTCGCCCTTGCCGTCGCCGTCGTCGTCCTCGTTGATTACGTCGACGACGCCCTCACCGCGCTCGACGATGACCAACTGGTTCGCGTTCCGGACCGAGACGAGATACCGGTCCTCACCGATAACGTCCACGTCGTTGATGTGAAGCCAGTCGGTCTTGGTCGGGTCGGCGGGGGCGTCGTACATCGACGAGGCGTTCCACTGCCATGTCACCTCGCCGTCGCGGACCGTAAAGACGCGCTCGCGGTCCATGTCGGTCATGAGAATCTCGCCCGAGTCGAGAACCTCGACGTCGTGGACCTCGCTGTTCGCGCGCGTCCGGACGGGGAAACTCCACTCCTCGACGACTGCCGGACCGCCCTCGGCGTCGGGGTCGATAATTCGGTACCCAGTGTGCGTACACGGTGATTCGTACGGCCCACACGCTTCGTAGCCGCTGTGCATGAAGCCCGCGGCGATACGCCCATCTTCCAGTTTCGTCACGTCGAAGTAACTGTCGGCGTCGGCGACGCGCCACGAGATGTTCGTGTCGTTGAGGAGGTAGACGCTCCCGCCTTCGTGCAGACCGGGACCGCCGCCCTGCGACCCGACGAGAGTCATTCGTTCATCGCGTGCGTCGTCAGTGTTCGTCGTCGCGGCACCGATGTCGGGCGCGAGGGCCGCACCCAGACCGAGCGTCGCCACGACGACTACGAAACCGACGAGGACGAGCGCGATTCCCGCTCGTCCGTTCGATTCACTCGCCATCGGTATTGATGTACGAAACCGGAGCGATAAGCGTTCGGAAAGACGGCGTGGGCGATGGATTCGCTTCACCGCGGTGTGTCATATTTTGGCGAGTGACAGACATGTCATTCGGCATCCTCGAACGACACCGTAGCGAGGTCCGCTTCCAACTCCTCGACGTACTCGTTGTACGCCTCGACGAACCCGGCGAACCCGTCCGCGAGTTCGCGCACGTCCGGCGCAGACGGTGGCTGGTACTGCGAGACCAGATAGACGCCGCCTTCGCCGCCGACCCGGAGGTAGGACACCTGCGGCCCGTCCCACTTCAGTTCCCAGCGTGTTCCGTTCACACGCTGTGCGAAGGTACCGTACTCGCCGTCGAAGCGGTTCAATTCCCCGGCGATGGTGTTCGAAAGCTCGCGGATGGTCGCGACGATTTGGTCGCGCTCGGAGACGATTTCCTCGGTCGTCGTGATAGCCGGGAACTCGGTCGGCACGTCGTCGAGGACGCCATCGAGCGATTCGACGTGGTCGTTGTACGATTCGACGAACGCCGGATAGTCCTGCATCGCCGTCGCCAGCGGTTTGGGTTCGGGCGGTTGCTTCGTCGAGACGACGTACGTCTCTCCGCCGGACTTGCCCTTGAACCGAAGGTACTGGAGCGCGCCCGCTTCGTACTTCAGCGTCCACGTTCCGCGGCGCGTCTTGAACGTCTCCTGTCCGTAGTCACCACCTTGGAGAATAGCGAGTTCGCGCGCGATTGTCCCGGCGTGGGACCGGACCGCCGAGACGACTTCGTCGCGGTTGGCGGCAACGTCCTCGACGCTGGTCACGTCGAAGGGGAGAGCGTCAGTCATCGTCGTGTGGAGGTGGCGGACCGGAATAAATCAGAGCTTCTTCGCGGTGTGCGCCTGTTCGGTCCGGCGGCGTGCCTGCTGGAGTCGACGCTCGGTCGCTCGCGAGAGACCACCGGGAAGGTCGCTTCGGGCCTCCGACAGTCGCTCAGCGACCCGGTCGAGTCGCGACGCGACAGTTTCGAGACTCGCGTCGGCCTGCCCGCGGTCGCCCGCTTCGGCACGCTCTGCGGCACGTTGGGCTGCTTCCGCGACGGCAGCGAGTGCCTGTGCGAGTCCCTGAACGGCGTTTGAAGCCCCGTCGCCATCCGACTGCTGTCCGCCGTTTTCCCCGCTTCCGTCCTCGGTTTGGTTCCCGGCGGCTTCGACGGCAGACTGTGTCTCCTCGGCGATGGCGGCGAGGAACGACGCGAGCGACCCTTTCCCGGTGTTCGGCTTGTCGATGCGAACACTCGGTGGCGCGTCCGACTCAGTGTCGGAGCCAGCAGCCGGGTCGGGGTTGACGCGGAACGCCCCAATCTCGTCGTCGGTGTCGCGGACTTCGACCGTGTACGCACCGCCGCTGTGGACGTAAACGGCGTCGGGACCAGTCACGGGTGCGTCGTACAGTCGCCCAGCGAAGTCGTCTTCGAGCGCGAGGTCCGAAAGGTCGCTGTCGGCCCCGTCGGCATCGACTTCGAGTTTGGTCGCCGACTCGCGCGCAACGAGCGGAATCTCGCCTTCGACACCGCCAGTTACGAGCGCGTCGTCAACACGTACCTGCTCGCTGTGGGGCGCACGACCCGCTCCGTTGACGGTGAGTCGGTGCTCGCCGGACGGGACGTCTCGAAGTACCGCCGCCCCGCCGAACGTCGGCACCGCCTCGGGGTCGCTTTCGAGTAATACGACCGATTCGGTTGTCGACTGCTGCGTCGTCAGCCCCTCGTCCTCGGGGGCTTCCTCGGTCGTGACCGCCTCGGTGATTTGGACGAAGAGCGTGTTGACGGCCGGCGGGTCGCCGATGGCATCGTATCGCTCGGCCAGCGCGGCCCGGTGGATTGGTTCGCTAATGTCTTCGGCCGGGTTCTCGTACCGAGGCTGACTCCACGGCGCGCTCGTCGTCGTGATGTGACCCGCGATGGCGTCTTCGGCGAACTGCGGCACGGCGAACTCGAAGCTCAGTTGTGTCCCGACGAAGTCCGCGATGGATTCGACTTCGCTCGTCGGGACGAGCGTGTACGCCACGTCGGCGTCGCTGTCGCGTGCTTCGTGGTCGAACACTACTCCGGTGGCACGCTTCGGGAGGTCGGCCGGTGGCGACGACAGCGCGTCGAACGACCGGACGGTCAGTGACTCGTCGACGAGGGCGTCACGCGATACTGACGGGAGGCGGTCGTCCTCGTAAATCGGCTTGCCGTCTAACTCCGGGATGACGTACGGGAGCACCGCCCCCTCGTCCCGCGGCAAGCCGTAGGCGATAGGGAGTTCCGCGAGGTCTTCGAGACGTTCGAGGGCGCGGTTGGTGATGTCGGCGAACGTGTCTCCAGACGGGACTCGCTGGAATCGGTCGTGGCTGTCGTTGAGCGAGAGGGTACTGGAGTGGGACCCGAGTTCCGAGAGGATGCGCGGCACGCGTTCGGGGTCCGGGTCGAGGAACTCGTTGTTGGGAACTTTCCGCGAATGCGAACTGGCGACGTACAACTGGGGTTCGGCGGATTCGGGGTCGATTGCGCCATCGCTGGCACTGTCGCCATCGCTAGCGCTGTCGGTTCCGTCGTCACCGTTGCCACCACCCACGTCCACGAAGACGTGCAGTACCTCCCAATCGTGCCAGTGGAAGTTGGTCGTGAACTGGTCGAACGCCGAGTATAGCCAGTACTGGACGACCACGAGGGGCGAGTCGCCGTACTGGACGACGTTGTAGAACACCGTCGGGTCGGGTGCCCGCTCACCGGTCTCGGCGATTCGAGCGTGGTATCCGTCGAAGGCGTCGAATCCATCAACTACCGTCTCGCCGTCTCGCTCGCTGGTGTAGCGGCGCGGGTCCGTCGGGAACCACGATTCGTGCTCGTCGAAGTAGAGCATCGGTGCGAACCGGGCCGCGAGTTCGCGGGCGGTGTCGTCCGAGACGCCGGACGTAGACTGGTCCGCTCCGCCCCGAAGGGCCGAACATCCGGCGACTGATGTAAGCCCGGCAGTCGCCAGTGCGCCGAGGAGCGTCCGTCGGTGGAGGGCCGGTCGGTCGGTCATCGTCTCACCGCTGACAGCGCGACGGACCATCCGGCTGTCTGCCACTCTTGGAGTGCATGTGGGTTGCGAGGGGGCATGCTATACCGGGTGCAACCAAGGGCAAAGTATAGCTCTTGTGCCCCTCGGTGAAACCCCGCCGACGCCCGAACGTCGCAGGAGCGAACTCACTCGATTTCCCGAACCAATTCCTGTACGTCCCGCATGTCGAACCGGTCGTCACCGTTGAAGTCGAATGCCGTCGCTCCGGAACCGACGGTCTCCTTGAGCGCGATTTGGTAGAGTAACTCGGCGTCTTTCATATCGACGACGCCGTCGCCGTTCACGTCCTCGTAGATGCCGTCATCGTCGGGGTCAGTCGGGAAATAGACGGTGCCGTCGACTTCGATTCCACCCGGGAACGGGACCGATTTGCGTCCTGCCCGCTCGATGTCGATGTGCCCCGCACCGCGGTACGTCTTCGAATCGTACGGGTCTTCTAACTCGTAGTCGTTGTAATCGTCTTCGTCGGTTGGTTCGTCCGTGAAGTAGTCGACATCCGGGTACGTGGTGTCGGCGTGGTTCGCCGTATTCTTGATGTGTGCTTTCACTTGCTCGGGGTCCGCGTCTGGATACTCTGCCATAATGAGTGCGGCAAGTCCCGTGACGTGGGGGGCAGCCATGCTCGTCCCGTGGAGCGTTCCGTACATCCCGGAACCACCATAGAGACCTGCCCCTCCCCCCGGTCCGATACGAATGAATCCGTACCCGTCTACCTTCGGTGAGAGCGTACTCATCACGCCATCGAACAGCGACCCACCGGAACGGACGTTTCCACCGGGAGCGCTCACGTCGACTGACTCGGGTCCGTAGTTCGTGTAACTCGACGGCGTATGCTCGGGCGCAGTCGACCCAAAGTCCGGCTTCCCATCGCCATCTGAATCAGCCGGCAGTTCGTCAAGACTGTCCACGTCTGAGCGTGGCCCAGTTGCCGACACCGTCAACCAACCGGGATGGCTTCCCTTTCCGGTGTTCGTAATCTGCGGCTCGAATTCATCGATGTTCGTGTCGTCGTTGCCGGCAGATTCGACGAGTATCGCGCCGTTGTCACGGGCATACTCCCCGACACGCCGGTAGGATTTGACACTGAGGTGCTGGCTGATACTCGGCCACCCAGGGCTCCCCGGGCCGAGGCTGAGGTTAATCGCGTCCGCACCGTTGTCGACGGCGGTCGTCACGGCGCTCAGAATCGAGGCGCTGGATTTGAACGGGAACACCTTCATGTCCAAGAGGACGGCCTCGGGTGCGACGCCGACGACGTACGGGCCGTCCTCGGAGACGCGATTCCCGTTTGCGGCGGCGATACCAGCGCAGTGCGTCCCGTGACTGCTGTTGTCGCTCGTGCCGATAGAATCGTCGAGTGAGAAGTTACCGGAGCGCTCTGTGTCGACGACGAGGTCCGGGTGGCTCGCGTCGATTCCGGAGTCGACAACGGCGATTGTGGCACCCTCGCCCGTGATGCCCACGTTGTGAAGGGATTCGACGTTCTGGCTGCGTTTCGACCACTGAACGGGGTGTGGCTCGGGAATCTCGTCTACGACTTCGTCTGTCGTTTCGAACTGTCCGTCTTCGAGGGTGCTCTCCGGGACCGAATCGGGTGAGACACCTTCGATTTCCGGTGGCTCGATGGAGAGTTCGATTTCAGGTGCGAAGTCGAGTCCGTAGCCCTCGAGGTCGCTTTCGTCTCCGTTGACCGACGCGAAGCCGACGGTGTCGGCTTCGTCGACGATTTCGACCGCCTCGCGCCACGCCGTCGACGGTGCCGAACGCGTATCGACGAGGAACTGATTCTCACGGACGCCGGTTGCAACAACTGGCGACGTTGCGACCGACAACCCACCGACCGCGGCCGCGGTAGTCTTGATAAAATTTCGACGTGTTTTACCCATGTGACATAGCAAATACTAAACATATTTATTGTTACCGAAGTTCATGCCAACTACTGACGGTACCGCACGCCGTCGTCCGAAAAAATACCGAGGATGGGTCGCGTGGCTACTCGATTCGGAGTGCGAACAGCGCCGCCGCGAGAACGGCAGTCAGTGCGGTGCTCACACTGAACCCGGGAACGCCGGTTCCCGTCGTCGTTTCGTCGGCCGTCAGTGACTCCGCCGGTGTCGTTTCCGCCGCCGTCGTCGCATTCGTGAGGGACGATTCGTTCGTCGACTGCTCCGGCGCACCCGTCGTGGGGGTAGCTGTTGGCGACGACGTGTCCGTAGTGGCGGCCGTTGGTGTACTCGTAGCCGTCGAGGTATTCGTGGAGGCAGTCGTCGTTTGCTCGTCCGCGCCGCCACCGTTACCACCGCTGTCGTCATCAGCACCGCCGCCACCGCTGCCGCCAGTGTTCCCATCGTCACCACCGGAATCACCGTCACCGCCGTCGCTGTCGCCGAGGACGAAGTTCACTTCGGTCGACCCCGTCGACTCCCATTCGAATTCCTTCGATGCATCGCGGACGGTGATGGTCACCGTTCGCTCCTCGCTCGTGTTGATGTGCTCTTCAGATACCTTCAGGTCGAAGTACCCGTCGTCGTCGGTCGTATTGGATGCGACGACCGAGCCCTCGTACGTCACTTCGACAGTGGCTCCGGCCAGTGGGTCGCCGTCGTCTTCGACAGTTCCGAAGAACCGATGCGGTGGTGACGGCGGAGATGCGATTGCTGTGCCTGCGGCACCGGTGACGACGAGCAGCGTGACGAGCGCCACCGCTGCCGTGGTCGGCATGCGTCGACTGTTCGCGTGTCGTGATTTCATATGATTTAGCACAAAGAAGTGAGTTCGCGGTTAGTTCGCGGTGGCGTTCTGCGACGCTCCGGTGTAGACCTCGTCGTCACGGACGAAGACCCAGTAGGATTCACCGCGTTCCATCGTCTCGAAGTCGCCATCGTTGTAGGAGTGATAGGCGATACCGTCGGCCGACTCGTCGTGTGCGAGGAGGTTGTAGACGGAGTCGCTATCGACCGACGAGAGCGCCGTCGTGACGTTTTGGTCGTACTCCTGATAGTGTCCAACCAGATTCCAGCCTGCGGTGAGCGTCTGTTGTGCAGGCGCAGGTGACACGACATCCGCGTTCTCGTCGCTCCCGGGCATGTTGTAGACGTTGATTTCGATAGTCGCGGCGCGGTCCATCACGAAGATGTACCCGTTGCCGCCTTCGAGCGCCGTGAAATCGTTTATCCACGCATCAGGGTCGAACGCGTCCCAAGAACCGGACTCAGCGTCGTACGCGTAGATGGCGTCGACGCCCGAGAGGTCGAGTTCGTGGAGTGGGAGGTCACCGCTTTCCGCAGGCACGGAGACGAAGTTCCAGCCTTTTTGGAGGTCGAGCGAATCGGTGTGGACGACCGTCTTCCCGTCGGCCTTGCCGTTCGTTCCGGCGAAGTCGACGTAGCTGTCGCCGTCGATAGTCACTGCCGGACTGTTACCGGTCTGTATCTGGCCTTCGGTGATAATCGTGACCGACCCGAAGACACCAGCGTCTTGTACTGCAACGATTTCACCATCGAAGCCTTCGATAGACACGTCGCTCGGCATGATGTCGCTGGCGTCGATTGGTTCGTTGAACAGCACGCGAACCTTGGAGGTGTTCGGTGTGCCGTCGAGTTGGGCTTCGTCGGTCACGTCGAGGAGGACCGCGTCAGTCGGGTGCGGTGCAGTCGTATCGACGACTGTCTGGGCCGACATCGACCTGCTGTCGACCGACCCGGTAATCTCGTAGCGCCCGTCTGCGGTATCAGCACCCGCTGGCACCGAGACAGTCGCACGATACACGTTCGTTTCCGTCTTTGTGAAGTCGGAGGCGTTCAGGGTGGTCCTAAAGCGCGCACCGAGTTCGAACCCTTCGACCGAGTCGAGTTCCCGGTTGACCCTGCTGATGGTGTATCCCGTGGTCGTCGCGTTGGTGATATCGTTCAGGGAGACGACCGTGACGACCAGCGTGCCGTCGTCGGCAGTCAATCTGAGCTCCGACGAGACACCAATCGTCTCGTTCGTCGCTTGAACGGCCTTTCCGACCGTATCGTAGACGCTGTCGGGTGCGATACCGACCTTGTCTTGGTCGAGGTCCTGTGGCGTGAGCACGCCGTTCGTCTCGAGGACGACCGTCTGCGGGCCGGTCTGGTTGACCGACTCGAAGGCGGTCACCCCGGCCGTGTTTTCGTTTCTGTATGCGAAGTCGTCGAGGGTGAACGTCTCGTTGTCACGGGGAGTAACGGTCTCAGTGAACGTGAGGACGAGCGCTTCGTCACCCGGTTCGGCTTCGATGCTAGAGAGCCTCGGTGTGCTACCGTCAACGAGCGTCTGTCCCTGTGTGAGTTTGTTTCCAGCGCTATCGGTCACGTTGGGTGCAGCGATGGTCACGCTCTCGTTGTGTATCGCACTCGGCGGCACGGATGCATTGAGCGTGAGTGTCACGAACGGCCCGACGACTCGTGACGTGTTGACCGTGTGTGTGAGATTGTTGATGACGAAGTCGCTCTCGTCCGTCTCTTCGACCGGCTCGGAGAGTTTGAGTGCGATTTCTTTGGTCCCCGCATTCGTCTCCGCGAATTCGAACGTCGGCGGGACGGTGTCCGTTTCGATACGTCGCGTCACCGTTTGGTTGTTCCCGGCACGGTCCGTCATCGTCACTTCGAGCGTGGTCGCGCCGTCAGCGAACCCAGAGGCGTTCACCGTGAGCGTCACGTTCCCTCTCGTCGCGCGTTTCGAGGTGGAGACGGACGCGCCGTTCGGCCCAGTGAGGTTCATTTCGACATCTGTGAGTTCGCTTCCCGTCTCCAACGTCAGGCTGTAGTTCTCGATGTTATGCGTGTTGACGTCGGGAACGGTGTCGAGAGTGACTGTCGGTGGGGTGGTGTCGGCAAGCGCACTGGCACCGGTTCCGACGGCACGGGCGTCAGTGTCGTGCGAATCGACGAGTTGTCCGCGACGGACGTTCACTCGGTCACTCCCGAGGTCGTCGAACGTGACGTTGGTGTCGAGGCCGAGAACCACCGTCTCGCCGCTGTGTGCGACGACAGACGTGATCGACCCCGAACCAGCGCCGTTGCCGTTCTGGTAGGCGAAGTCGGCGCGGGTGAGGTTGGTATCACCGTCACCAGCGACGACGGCTTCGGAGAACTGTACCGTCACCGTATCGCTGCCAATGGCCGCTTCGACCGATTCGATACTCGGCTTGTCGGCGTTCACGTCGAGCGTGCCGGCCGAGCTAGCGTTGCTCTGCATTCCGGTCGCGTCGGTCGCCGTGAGGAACACGCTGTAGTTCGCGTTGTCCGTGATCCGGTCGGCGAGGTCGACACTCAGGTTGCGGTCGTCGACGACGCCGTGGTCGACGGACTGCTCGTAGGTCGTGTACGACGCGTTTGCCAAATCACCAGCGGTGAAGTTCGCGGTGCTTTCGTCGTCGACAACCCACACCGTGACGTTGGAGGCGTTCGGTGCCGGGCCGTAGTCGTACGTGATGTTCAGCGTCGAGTTAGGCGCGATATCGGTCGTGGTACTCGTGACCGAGGCGTTGTCGATCGTCGGTGCCTCGTCGTTCACCACGACGACTGGCGACGTGGTCCGGGCCGTCTCCGTGTGGCCCGACTCGTTCGTAACGGCCACCTCGACGTCGTACGCACCGTCGGTCAGATTGCCCGCCGGCTTGTCGAGGTCGAGCGGGACGGTGACGGTCGCACCCGCAACGTACTCGGTCTTGTCGACCGCGTAGGTGTACGATGTGTGCTGCCCATCTGTGAGCGTGATTTTCGTCGCTGTGATGTTATCCGGAACGTCCTCGACGTACCCGTATGTCACGTCGAGAAGGTCGTCTGACTCGACGATGGTCTGGTTGTTCGGAGAAACGACCTGTAAGTCCGGCGCAGCAGAGGAGTTGTTGAGCGTCGGGGTCGACGAACTGGTATCCGTCGTGTTCTCTGTGGTCTCGTTTGTCGACGTGGTCTGTACCGTTTCGTTTGTCGACGTGTCTTCTGTGGTCTCGTTCGTCGACGTAGTCTCCTCGTCTGGACTCGCCGTCGTCTCGTTGGTTGGCGCGGCGGTGGTGGTTTCGGTCGTTTCGGTACCGTTGTCGGCCGTTTCTGTCGTCGTTTCGGTCGTCTCGTTCGTAGTCTCGGTGGGAGTCTGGTCGGTCGCACCGACCGTCTCGGTCACCCCGTCGGCGACGGGGTCCGTCTGACCGGTGCTTCCGTTTTCTGACCAGTTGGCGCTCGTTTCGAGCCCCAGTTCCACAGACTCGGAGACGTTGGACGCGACGGTGACCGAAACCTCGAGCGTCGTGCTCCCGTCGTCGGGGACCGAGATGTTGGAGACGTTGAACGTCCGGCCCGCCCCGAAGAGACTGTCTGTGGGGGTCGCACTGGCAACCTCGTCGCCGTCGGCGTCGAGGATACGGACTGACGAGAGGTCGCTCGCGGACGCGGTGTTATTGCTGCTCCCAGCGACCGTCACCGCAGTCACGTTGACCGCGCTCGTCTCGTTACTGTCAGAATCAGTTATTTCGATGGTCTGTACGACTGCCGTATCACCGGCTGTGAGTTCTCCAGCGTCCGTGCTTTGGTCTGAGAACGCTTCGGGGCCGAGAGCCTGTGCAGCGGCGGTAGCCCCTGTGAACGCGATGGAACTTCCGATTACGGAAAGCACCAAAAGCGCCGAGAGGAGAATCGCACGCATTCGATGATTGTTGTTGCCGTTTGTCATATTGGTGGATAGTTTACACTAAATGTCGGGGAGGGACCAACAGGGCCACGATTGTGTGGTGTGATTCACTATCGTGTGGTACAGGTGCCCACCACCCGCATTCATCTCAAACTTATACCAAATGCAATTGAAAACTGTTTTGAATTGTCATTCTCTTTCTGATGGTTTTCTCGGCTGGCGTTCGCCCGTCAAGTCGCGGACGGGTACTTGTCGCCCCTTCCCAAACTATGACACATCAAGTACTGTGTGGAGTTCCAGCCCCGCAATCGCTGTTTCCGTCATGATTGCGTGACGGAGCTTTCCCGGCGGGGTGCTGGACTCGCCTCCAGCAGGTCCTACAAAAAGACTCTCTCGAAGGCGGACTCGACGCAAAGTTGAAGGATTGACGGCAATCTCGGCCGAAGGGATTTACCTGTTTCAGATATCGAACGTTTCCATGGTCCCCCATCACGCAACGCGCCGAGAAGTCCTCAGCCTGTCGGGTGCCGCTCTCGCCAGCCTCGCAGGCTGTACGACACGCACCTCCAACCGCGAACAGTCGCCCTCACCAACAGCTAGCGAACCGGACTATCCACATCGCGTTGACACGCCGGATACGGTTACAGTTCGAAACCCCGACGGAGAGCCTGCTGCTGACTCGTCCGACCATTCTCCTGAAGAAGATATGTTCGAATCGTCGCCACACTGGGCGTATGAAGATTGGCTTGTAACTGCACCCGGTGAACGGGAGGCACTCAATTTTTCGCAGGCACACACGGGTGTCGAGGCGGCGAGAGACTTCATTGCCGCAACTGACTTGTCCGAGACAACGCTGCTCGTTCACCAGTACAATATCGGCCCGTGTGAAACGCGACAACTCTCCCGACTCGAATGGGGGACCGAGTTCAGTTGTGGAGATATCGAATGTACTGGCATCGCGTTAGGGTACGACCTGACTGAACGAGACGGCGACTGCAACGAGACCGGGAGTGACGGACCACCATATCGTGCGGGTTCGTACGCCAGTGAAGCCACGTTCGTACGCATTCCGGCGCAACTAGAATCATATGGGCGGTTTCGTGTTCAGGTGTAGGATTTCGTTGTGGGTGGTTTTCCAGTGAGGAGGGCGCTGCGTAGCCAGTGACATGAGAAAATCTGGAGACTGGATGACGATTTGGGACGATAGAATCCTCGAGTATCTCGGCGGGAACGACTGGGGGTCTCCAGAGTCTATCTACGGGGAGCTTGGCGACGAGACGACGCTACGACAGGTGAGAGAGCGGTGTCGCGTTCTGTGCCACGCTGGATTGGCAGCACCGCTTATCGACCATGCGAGTGCTGACGTGTTTGAGATTACCGGGTGGGGGCAGCTGTATCTCGAAGGGACGGTGAATGCCGGGTTGATTCGGCCGATCCCGAAGCCGAGACCGCCGGATAAGGTGCGGCCGGATTACTGGGCGGGCTTTGTATAGAGAAGTGGCAAATGAATGATTTCGTTTTTATGTATTAGACCAACATGATAGTTAGATATAATATATGTCGATGTTAAGACACTACGAACACATCTAATTTAGGTTAACCTAGAATATTCTGTGAATCTAAGTCGAGCTTTCGAACTACAAGGCCTCTAGCATAGTTTGAGTAAAGTTCTCAGATAATTACTAATACGCCTCAGATAACCAGACAGGTATGACACGGAGCGGAGAAAGCGTTATATATACACGATATAGTCTAGAAGACTGTGACCTGACACGATTTCCCTAGGCAACCCGGAAGGACTCGATCCCCGCTGCAACGGGGGTCGGGACACACCCGACAGCAAGCCCTCCGGTAGAATACACCTGTATTCGTACTCCGGAACGTCAAATAGCTTGTGGGTCGGCGAGATGCATCACGACATATCCGAAATAAATGGACGATATTTCAGAAAAGTACGAACGGCTCGTTGAACACATACAGAACCATCCAGAAAACCAAAACAGAACCTCCATTCCAAGCCAAATCAAAATCGCAATTTGGCTCTATGAAAGGGGAGTGACCGAACCTCGTGGCATCAGGCACCGGAGGAAAAAGATCGAAGAAGAGCTTGATGTGACTCTTGAACATGAGGTTGACAACACCCTAGAAAATGTCGCAAAGACAGACGCTGTTAACCTTCATGCACCACTGAGTGGACGTTCGTTTATTGCCAGTGATCGATTAGATGGTCTCGAGTTTCGACCGTCAGAGGAAGTCATTGAGATTGTAGATCAGGAGGTTGAGCTTCTAATTCGAGACTTGGAGAACCAAGGCTCAGAGGGCGCAGGAGAAGTCGCGGCCGATGGAGGAAATGAAGATCCCACAAGTGTCAGAGAAGTCGTCGCAAAGGCGCTAGGTGTTGCACCGAGTCTAGTGGAGAGAGAGTTTCTCGAAGAGGGCGATGGAGTAGAGCGAATGAATAAATACGATACGGCTGTTCAGGCTGTTGAGAGTTCCCCTAATGTTACAAAAGGGGAAGAATATGTGCCAATCGGCTGGAGGAACGCGGCCCACCGGTACCAGCTCAGCTCAGTGGGTGTGAAGTTAGTTGAATATTCGAAGGGGGTTTCGGACTTCTAATCCACACAGGTCTTCCTTTTCAATCAGGAATTCTCAGCCCAGCAAACCACGGGATTAGGAGTGTTTAGATTTTCTTGCACATGACTTATTATTCACCTAGATAGACAGTTGGTAGATGTTGAGTGTTCAATTGACACAGGTGTCTTCTGGCGACCCCAGTAAGATACAGGCCATCCTCGAGGTTGCCACAATATTTGTTGTGGTCGGGTTTGGGCTACTCATCACTCGAGAATATGTGTGGAGACTGTTTTCCGAGACAAAGATTACGGCATCAAGAGTCCTTCTAATTGGTGTTTTATTCATAGCCACATCAAGTATTACAGGTGCGTCTGATATCGGGTTACTTGCTTTGTTAGTTACCTCCCTTAGCTCTGTTTTTTTCTTGTACCCGGTCTACGTACGGGATACAGAAATTACAGAAGGTGGTAATGAAAATAAATTGTATTTGAAGTCAGTGGTGGTTTCAATTGTATGCCTTATAATTGGTATAGAGTTTCTTCCGTCCCCACAAATCGTAGAAGCAGGCAGTACATTATCGATATTGTCACTTTACAGTATAGTGAGTACCGCCTGGGCAGGGATAGGGGTAGCCCACCCGTACTTGGATAAGACCCTTTCAAACGAGAACGGTGAATCAACCGACGAAGACGAGAACGGTGAATCAACCGACGAAGACGAGAACGGTGAACCAACCGACGGAGAAGAAAAAGATAGCAGCAATAGAAGGGAGGAGTAGAAGGGATGTCTAACCAATTACTACAACTACTTGGTTCGTATGATTTGTTCGGGAAGTCGGTACCTGGAGCTGCCTTGTTATTTGGTATTTTGGTGTTACTGCCTGGTGGGGGCTCTGGCCAAGGTTTCGAACTAAGCGGATCTCTGGTTAATATCGCTGCACTATTGGTAATATTATTGTTGATTGGTTTGATGGTTGGGCAAGGGCTCCACACACTTGCAGATAACATCGAGAAAGGTTTCAACTGGGTACTGATTGCTGTTGTGAAAATCAAACAGGTGATTGTAGTCAAATTTGGTATCGATTTTCACTTTGACCACATGAAGTCTCCATTATATAACAAAGAAGGTGAGACTAGCGAGAGCGATTTTAACCGTAATTTCTTATGGAGCCTTCAAGATGGAACAGTAACGTGGGTACAAAACAGGTTTTGGGGGACGTTTGACTCTCTAGTCAGCCACAGATACCTCTTTCATAAGTGGATTGTATGGAACTACGAAACAGGAATCACGCTTCCATTTGACGACCGAGATATCGAAGGAAAAAGAGACCTGTTTTTAGACAAATTCAACGAAGAATTCGAAGAAACATTTGGGGTGGATCCAAAAGATCTAGTCTTTGTTGATAATAGGCCCTCAAATAACAGAGAACTCGAACGTGCATACGTTCTAGTCACATCTTATCTTGCGCAGAAAGGGATTCAGGGACACAGACAATTCCAATCAATCTACTCTTTTTGTCGGAGCCTATGGGTGGTATTCTTTATTCTCACAGGGTTGTATTCCTTAGCAATATACCAGCCATTCGGTCAATTGGGGCTTCTGAACCAAGACCCCATACTATTTACGATGGTTCCAGATACGCTGTTGAACTTGATTCCACTGGTTACTGCATTCGCAACCATTGTATTTTTCGATGCATCTGGAACATACAAAAACCACTTCATTGAGTATCTTATCGTTTCATTTGTAAACGCTGGCGAGGAGTCCGAAAGTGAGCTAGGTGACCAGTCGAACTTGAACGAGTTCTAGTTGTTTCACCACAGTCTGAAATTAATAGGAATTCTTATATGTCTACCAAATACGTCTTTTTTAATGCTTGGAGGTAGTAAATCAAGTATGAATGAAACCACTGGGCAGGACAACAAGTCTTCGGACACTGAATCGGAGGTGATGTCAATTGAAGACGCGATCCGTGGTTTTCTCAATGAGTATGAGTACCTCCATGAGTTTCGGTTACAAAAGTTGCTTTACATCGCTGAGATGATTAATAGTGTATCCAAGGAGAATCGACTTACAGATGCAGAATTCAAGCCGTACATGTACGGGAGCTATTCAGAGGATTTGAGCGACACGCTTGAGAATCTTGACGAAAGCGGTGAGATACCATCCGAACCAGATTGGCAGTACGGGAAGACGGCTACAAAATATCTTGGAACTGCCGATCAGCAGGCCGAACACGAGATAGATCACAACAATCTGTTCCAAGAGATTCGTGAAGCCCTGAAGGGAGTGACAAGCGAAGATCTGGGTAAGTGGAGCAAAGAGACATTCCTATACGAGAATACAGATTTCGGGTCCGAGATGAGGTTTGATAGACTGGATAAAGATAAAGCTATCAACGATCTAGAGAAGATATCACCAAAACTTAAGAATGTCTTAGAAAATCGTCTCTAAATAGTAAGCATAAGACACTCGTCTATCATTAACGCCACCGACTCTCCAAACTCGTCCGATACCGCATCCTCAACACTGACGTGTTACAACAGTCTTTGACCGTCTGCGGCGGATACGCATCTCGAACGTTCTCGAGGTTCTCGTAGCTCTCGATCAAGTGGGTGAGCGCCGCGTCGATCACGTCGCTCCGTGGTGGGTCGTCCGACGCATCTCGCGCCACGATCTCGCTCGCCTTGTCGAACAGTAGCTGGCGTTCGTCAGTGAGCTTCAGGCTGGTTCCCGTGGTCATTTATGAATCACCGTATGCACCGGGGGTCGGTTTGCGCGTTTCTCGAGTGAGTGAACACCGATTCTTCTTATACCCCAGGTGAGCCATGACCGCGACCGCGTTGCTCACCCGCTCGAGCTGGTCCGAATCTATGCACGGTGACCGTCGTCGACGACGGTGAAGGTGCATACATCGAGGATGGCGTATACATTCGCGAGCTACCCCGCGGGGTCGGTGTTGAGAAGGGGTCTGCGCGGGGTTGCTCGCCGTCCGAACGCTTATCCTCCGAGAACGATTCAGTTTTCGTATGGCAAGCGCGACCCGTGACGACAACGGCGAGGAGGGTGTCGAGTTCATCCACGAGGATGACGGGAGTATCACCGCCCGTGACATCGAAACGGGGATCGCATCCTTCGGCGAGACGAAGTCTGAGGCGCTCCGTATGCTCTCGGAAGCGCTCGTACTGCACGAAGGTGATGGTGAGCCCGTCACTGATGAAGACCTCGAGGAGTGGGGACTCGACCCCGACGAGTTCGACGAGAAAGAGCTTCCAGACTTCATGCAGTAACGTGGGGCGAACGACATTCTCCGGCCGGGAGGTCGTGAAGGCGCTAACCCGCCACGATTTCGAACCCACCGGTCGCACCGGAAGTCACGTTCAGCTGCGGTACGAACATCCCGAAACTGACGAAGTTCGAGTCGTGACCGTCCCGATGAAGTCGGATATCCCGACTGGAACGCACCAATCCATCGCCAAGCAGTCCGGTGCAAAGGATTTCCACTCGTGGTGCGAGTGGATTGAAGAAGCAGTCTGAAAGCACCCGCTCACTTCGTTCGCGGGAACGGCTCAGATTCGAACTTCCCTCGCTACCGCTCGGGCGTTCGAATCTTCGGTCTCCCATGCAACCGCATTCGGAGTGCGAGCGACAAAACAGTCGCTCGCGGTCGTAGAATTGGGGTAGAAATGGGCCGGCTCAGATTCGAACTGAGGTTACGGCCACCCGAAGGCCGAAGGATACCAAGCTACCCCACCGGCCCGCATTCTGACGCAAGCCGCGGCCGGCTTTAACAGTTATGATTAGCTGCAACTGACAGACCGAGTAGCACACCACCTAGTACTGCGTGTACCCCGCCGTATCGAGGTAGTTGTGCGCCACCGTAATCGAATGGTCGGCGTGAAGCACCTCGGGTCCGAGCCGAACCCGCTCGTCCGAAGCAGCCGCCAACAACTCCGCCTCGTCCTCGGTAAAATCGTTGTGGTCCGACAGCACGAAAAGCGGGTGCTCCGGGGGTTCGACATCCACGACCGGGTCGCCGTCTTCGTGCAGTTCCACCACAGTCGCATCCCGCGCAGCATCCTCCAGCGTGGCCTCGAAGCCCATCCGCCGAATTGAGACGCCCGGCGACGACTCGGCGGGCATGTGGCCGATGGCCTCGTCGCGCTTCTCCAGCGCCTTGCGAATCAAAGCGGCCGTCGAGCGCTCGTCGGGGTTGAGACGCCGCAACTCGGAGCCTTCGAATCGGACAGTGTACTCGTCGCCGAGGACGAGGTGAACGCGCACGTCCTCGCGAATCGCGTGCGAGAGGAAGAACGCGGAGTTGACACAGCGACAGAGCACGTCGAGGCGGCCCGCGCCGCCCGCGATGTCGTCGAGCGAGAAGTCGGGCGTCGTCGGGGCGTCGTGGCCGAGGACGATAAATTGGCGCATAGACGGAGTCGGCCCGAGAGCGCCTTAGGGCTATCCACTCCGGGCGGTCGGGTCACGTGAGCGCTGCCGCTCGTGAGAACGATGAAAATGGAAAATTGACGGTTGTGCGCGCGACAGTTAGCCCGAACTTAGGCGGGCATCTGTCCGCCCGGAGCCTGACCGGAGCCTTGACCGTCGGAAACCGGCTCAGGTGCGCCTTCTTCCTTGTCACCGGTGACGAGGAAGTCGGCGAGGTTGCCGACGAGGACCTCGTTGTCGGCCTCGTAGGCCGCACCGGGCGACATGAAGTCGGAGTCACCGATGGCGACGACGTTGTCACCCTGCACTGCGACGGTGAACGGACCGCTCTGACGCGTGGAGTCGACCTTCGTCTCACCGCCCGCGACGAGGGCAGTCGTGCCAGCGCCGGACGAGACGGAGACGGGAGCAGCGTCGCGGAAGACAACCTGGTCGACGCCTTCCGTGAGCGACGTGTTCGTCTCGGACGTCGCGTAGACGTTCTGGTAGTTCAGGTAGTAGTCGTGCATGTTGTACAGCGACGACGACCCGAACGTGACGCCGTAGTCGGAAGTCAGTCCGGCGTCGCCACCGGACGACCCTCGCGACATGGGTGCGAAGAGACCGAAGAGGCTGATACCCTCTGCGGACTGCGGGTCGCCGAGGAGGGCGACGCGACCACCGGCGTCTTCGAACTTCCGAAGGGCGGTGAGTTGCTCACCTTTGTAGGGTTCTTCGGGGTTGACGACGACGAATGCGTCGGCCTTCCGAAGGGAGGAGTTGAAGTTCCGCCGCGCGTCTTCACGGGTCAGGTACTTCACGTTGTGCCCGTTGGCGACGAGCGCATCCACAAGCGGTTGGATGTCCTTCTCACTCACGTCGTTGCGGTGCGCCACGTCGATGAGCACCGTCTTCGACTCGGTGTTAGCGTCCATCGTCACTTTCCCGGTTTCGGGGCCGGGCGTGACGACGAGTTCGTTCGCGTCGTACTGCTGTTTCGCAATGTTCGTCGTGTTTTGCTGCTCGTTACTCGTGAACGCCTGGGCGTACGGCACGATGGCCGCGCCGACCACGATGAGGGCGACGACGACCACGAAGACTGCCACACCGCCGAGGAGGTTACGCTGAGACATTTCCAATCACCTCATCTTCGTACTGAACCTGACCGTACACCATCAGGAACTGCGGCGCGCGAACGCCGTCGTATCCGACGGGACTCTCCTTGACGACAACGGTCGAGTTGCCGTTCTGCGCGCCGAACAGGAAGATACCGAAGCGGTTTGCAGGCTCCTTCTCGACGACTTCGTAGTTCTCTAAGCCCGCTTCGGTGGCCGCGTGGTCGATGGCCTTCTGCATCGTGCCGATGTCGTCGACGTACCCGTTCTGGGACGCGCGAGCACCGGTGTAGACCTTCGCGTAGGCGACTTCTTCGCGGGACATCGTAAGTTCGTCACTGCGGTGGCGCATGACGCTGCCGACGAAGGCGTGCTTCAGCGTCTCAATCTGCGCCTCGCGCTGGTCGACTGTCATCGATGCCTTGTCGGGACCCGTCCGAATCTCGCTGGAGGGTGCCGGGAACGGTTGGGAACCGCGGACACCGACACTTCCGACCATCGAGGACGGAGTCGCGTAGATGTGGTCCGACGGCAACATCGTGTAGTACGCACCTGACGCGCCCATTCCTTGGACGCTGGAGACGACTGGCATCTCCTTCGCGGTGCGGTTGACCGCAAGGTACATCCGCTCAGACGCGGACGCTGAGCCACCAGGACTGTCGACCTTTAGGACGACAGCCTTGATGGATTCGTTCTCTCGCGCTTCTGTGAGGTCCTCTTCAAGCTGGTCAGCTGTGTACGAGGAGATGTACCCATCGACCGAGATGACCGCAACCCTGTCGGGTTCAGGGGCGACCGCATCGGAAACGATGGGGGCGAGGAATGCTCCAACTAGGACGGCCGCGACGAGGGCGAGGACGTAGACCGTCTTCCTCGTCGCGTTGGAGGATTTGGATACCATACAGCGTTCCACACTTTACAATCGATTGTCAAAACACTTGTCATGTGTAAAGACAGTGTTGTAGACACCATTCTGGGCGTCTCAGCGCCCTCCTGCGAAAAGTGGGGTCGGGATCAGTCAGTCATCCGGTTCGAGGTCAGTCAGTCAACCCGTAGCCACGCCGAAAGAGAGTGACGTTCACGGCGATGACGACGAGCGTGAGTCCCGAAAGAACACCCAAAGAGAGATTGGGATTGACTTCCGTGACGCCGAGGAAGCCGTATCGGACGCCGTTGACCATGTAAATCATCGGATTGAGGAGCGACGCCTGTCGGAAGGCTTCGGGAATCTCGTTGAGCGAGTAGAAGACGCCGCCGAAGAAGACCAACGGTCGGAGGATGAACTGGTTCATCATCGTCAGGTCGTCGAAGTCGTCGGCCCAGAGACCACCGATGACGCCGAACCCTGCGAACAGGAGGGTGATGACGAGCATGAAGGCCACGAGGTAGAACGGACGGGCCACGCCGACGGCCGTGAAGAACGCGCCGATGAGAGCGACGAGCGCGCCGACGAGAATCCCGCGAGTCGCACTGGAGAGGACGTACGCGCCGACCATCGAGGTGTACGACAGCGGTGACGTGAGTGCCTCTTCGATGTAGCGGTTCCAGCGGCCGTGGAAGATGGAAAAGGAAGCGTTCTCGAAGGCATTCGAGACGGCCCCGAGGACGATGAGACCGGGGAGGATAAACAGAATGTAGGGGACGCCCGCAATCTGGTCGATGCGTTCGCCGAGAATGACACCGAACACGGAGAAGTACAGGACGTTGGTGATAAACGGCGGGACGAACGTGTTTCGGGGTCGGCGGACGAATCGGAGGACTTCACGCCGAAGCAGGGCGTAAAAGCCGGTCACGTCGAGGCTTGCGAGGCTCATTGCTCAACCTCCATCGTGGCGCGGCCCTCGCCCTGTCTCGTCATCGCGACGAACACCTCTTCGAGCGACGTGCGCGAGATTTCGAGGTCGACGATTTCGTGGCCGTCGCGGTCGAGGGCCTGCACCACGTCGGGGGCGACGAGACCACCCTGCTGGGCGGTGACGACCAGTCGGGTACCGTCGAGGTCGACCGAGTCGACCCGGTCGTCGTCGGCCGCGAAGTCCGGAACCGCCGTCGGTGGGTCGCGGAGTTGGACGACGATATCGTCGGTGCCGCGGTCCATCAGTTCGTCGGGACTGGCGACTTCGAGGACGCGACCCGAATCGAGGATAGCCACCTCGTCACAGAGGCGTTCCGCCTCCTCGATGTAGTGTGTGGTCAAGAGGATAGTCGTCCCGCGGTCGTTGAGGTCGGTGATGGTCTCCCAGAGTTCGTGTCGGAGTTGCACGTCTACCCCCGCGGTGGGTTCGTCGAGGATGAGCAGGTCCGGGTCGGTGATGAGCGCCCGCGCGAGCATGAATCGACGCTTCATCCCGCCGGAGAGCCAATCGAATCGCGTCTCCCGCTTGTCGTAGATGCCGACGCGCTTCAGCACGTCGTCGGCACGCTCCCTCGCCTCGACCTTCGGAATGCCGTGGTAGCCCGCTTTGTGTTCGAGCACCTCGTGGATGGGGAAAAAGCGGTCGACGTTGAACTCCTGTGGTGCCAGACCGATACGGTCGCGGGCCTCCCGGTAGTCGTCGTCGACATCGTAGCCGAACACGCTCGCCTCGCCGCCGGAATTCCGGACGAGACCGACGAGGATGTTGATGAACGTCGTCTTCCCCGCGCCGTTCGGCCCTAATAATCCGAAAAACGAGCCCTCCGGAACGTCGAGGTCGATTCCGTCGAGTGCCCTGACATCGCCGTAGGACTTGGTTAGGTCGCGTATCTCTATCGCGCTTGGCATCTGTTGGTACGTGGTCCGAGGTGGACCCGATTAAGCGTCGTGGACGCGGAAGTCGGTGCGAATCCGACCCACGGGTGCGCCAGTAGCTGCACCATGTGTGCCATTGTGTGTCAAATTAAGGCCTAAAATTCGACTGCAATGAATAAAGTCATTAACGAATATTATCATTATCAATCATTAACTATTTGTAGTACTCTCGACTCCACCCAAGCGAGGCAACGAACAATGGCAGTATCCGTACACTCCGCAGCATCCCACCGCACGCCGACCATCCGCAGCATCGCCCGCTACCGACCACCGACGCCACCAACGTAACCAATGACGAACCGACGAAACACGACTCGAACCGACACACAGCCCCGCCAGACAACTACTACTCGCACGACCCGTCCTTCGCGGCGCTATCCCAACAACGAGGAGAACATGGACGCGCCGCTCGTCCCCTTCATCCAAGAACCGGGTGAAGAAGACGAGATGACGGATATTCGGCGCGAACTCGCCGCCCTCCGTACCCAACTGAACCGCATCGAGCGAGCGATGCAGAACCCGACCGACACCCAGTAACCCCTCACCCGATGAACCCGACAGAACTCGACGACGACGTTTTCGCACAGGATGTTGACAACCAGAAGGGCCGCGAACTCCGCGAGATGCTGAACACGCAGGACTTCGTGTTCGCACCCGGCATGTACCACGCCCTTGACGCTCGACTGGCCGAGATGACCGGCCACGACGCCGCGTACATGTCCGGCTATTCGACCGTCCTCGGGCAGTTCGGCTTCCCGGACCTCGAGATGGTCACGATGACCGAGATGGTCGAAAACGCCAAGCGCATGGTCGAGGCGACGAACCTCCCGGTCATCGCAGACTGTGACACCGGCTACGGCGGCATCCACAACGTCCGCCGCGCTGTCCGCGAGTACGAGAAGGCTGGCGTCGCCGCCATCCACATCGAAGACCAGACGACGCCCAAGCGCTGCGGCCACATCGCGGGCAAGCAAATCGTCTCCCGAGAGAAGGCTCGCGCCCGCTTCGAAGCGGCCGTCGATGCGAAGCAGTCAGAAGACACCGTCATCATCGCCCGGACGGACGCCTACGGCTCCGCTAACGGCGACTGGGAAGAACACCTCGAACGTGGTCGCATCTACGCCGACGCCGGTGTCGACCTCGTCTGGCCAGAGATGCCGAACCCGTCCCGCGAGGACGCGGTCAACTACGCCGAGACCATCCACGAGACCCATCCGGACCTGAAGCTCGCGTTCAACTACTCGTCGTCGTTCGCGTGGTCCGAAGAGGAAGACCCGCTCACGTTCCAGGAACTGGGTGACCTCGGCTACAAGTACATCTTCATCACGCTGTTCGGTCTCCACTCCGGCGCACACGCAGTCTACGAGGACTTCAAGAAGCTCGCCGAACAGGACGAAGAAGGCCAGTTCGACCTCGAACAGCGCTACCTCGACCACCCGACCGAGAGCCACCACGAACTCTCGTTCGTCTCGCGGTATCAGGACATCGAGACGCAGTTCGACCCCGAGGCGCGTCGCCGCATCGAATCCTCGGAGGGGTTCAGCGAGGAACAAGCCGACCCCATCACGACGAACGACGATGACTGAGCGACGACACGACCGTGAGTTCGTGCGGACGTTCTTCACCTCGCCCACGGCGGTCGAAGGCGAGGAGGACTCCGCCAAGATGCTCCGCCGAGCGGCCCAGCTCCGCGGGATGCAGGCCCCCGACGTGTGGGTGCCGGACAACGAAGACGCCACTGCACCCTCGATGCGCGACGAAGGCGTCGAGAACATCATCGAAGTCGTCTCCGAACATGGGGCCGACTTCCCCGGCGAGATTCACCCGCGCATGGTCTGGCACCGCGACAGCCCGACCACCCGCTATCAGGGCTTCCAACACATGCTCGACGTCGCAGACCCCGAACGGGGCGCAATCGAGCACATCGACGGCTTCGTCATCCCCGAAGTCGGCGACATCGACGACTGGAAGAAGGCCGACGAGTTCTTCACCATCGTCGAAAACGAACACGGCCTCGAAGAGGGCAGTATCGCCATGTCTGTCATCATCGAAAGCGGGCAGGCCGAACTCGCCATGGGCACCCTCCGCGAGGAGATGGGCAAGCCCACGAACAACCTCGAACGGTTGTTCTTGCTCGTCGACGGCGAAGTCGACTACACGAAGGACATGCGCGCTATCACGCCGACGGGCGCACTCCCCGAGTGGCCCGAACTCCGGCACAACACCTCGCGCGGTGCGAGCGCCGCTGGCCTCATCGCAGTCGATGGCCCGTACGACGACATCCGCGACGTGGACGGCTACCACGAACGCATGCAAGAAAATCAGGCGAAGGGGATGCTCGGCATCTGGTCGCTGACGCCCGGACAGGTCGTCGAGGCGAACCAGTCGCCGCTGCCGCCGAAGACCGGAAGCTGGCTCTTCGACACCGGCGACGGCGAGGTCGAACTCGACTCCGAAGACGGCGTGGAAGTGTACGAGGGCGACCGCGTGTCGCTCTCGGAGACGACCGACGGCTACGAACTCACCATCGGCGGGTCCACGCGGGTGCTCGACAGCGACGAGTTACACGAGGAACTGCTCAACATGACCGCCTACATCCCGAGCATGGACGACATCGTCGACTCCATGGAGGAGTTCGAGGCGGCCAAGGAGGCCGGTCGCGGTGCCATCGCCATGGAACGGTCGGCGACGCTCCGCATCGGCGACACCGAAGTCGACATCGCCACCGACCGCATGTGGGACGAAGCGACCTATCAGGCCGCGATGACACCCATCAGCCTGTTCCAGGACGTCTACGAGAACCGTCCGGACCAACACGAGGAACTGATGGAGATGTACGGCGAGGATGTCGTCGAGCGCGCGATGGAGGTCGGTCTCTAATCGCTCGCTTCCCGGCAGGTGGTCGCCATCGACCACACTGCCGGACACGGCTACCTGATTCCACCCTGGTCTACTCGGCGTGACCGCCCGGCACCGTGGGGGCGGCACGTGACGCTCATTTTTCGCCCGTTTTCGACGCTACGCTCAAGTTCGCTCCGTGCGACTCGCCGCCTGTGGACGACCCAGTGAACTCGACACAGACTGACGACCACCAATACCTCGGGGATGCCGACGCGATTATCGACAGCGGCGACGGGGACGTTGCGGCGACCATGGAGCGTCTTCGGACAGTGAGTTACTACCTCGACGAGGCGTTCGAGATTCCGGGGACGAACTACCGCGTCGGACTCGACCCATTCCTCGGCCTCCTGCCGGGTATTGGCGACACCACGGGAGCCGCACTGTCGGCGTACATCCTCGTCGAGGCGGCGATGCTCGGCGTTCCGCGAGAGACGCTCGCCCGGATGTTCGGAAACGTCCTCCTCGACACGACAGTCGGGTCGCTCCCCATCGTCGGCGACGTGTTCGACGCCGCGTGGAAGGCCAACGCCCGGAACGTCCGGCTTCTCGAATCCCGATACGAAACGCCAGCGGAACGCGAAGCGGACCGCCGGTTCCTCATCGGTGCTGTCGTGGTCGTCACCCTTCTTTTGGTCGCACTCGGTGTCGCCGCCACGCTCGCCGCGTTCTGGGCACTGGGACAGTTCGGAATCCTAACTGTCTAAATCATGATATTGATAACCAAGGCCTTGGGGTAGGGTATCGACCAACAAAATATAAAATAGAAGACATTTATACCGGCTCACAAAAAGCGGCGTATGGAACGACGAAGATTCCTCGCAAGCGCGACGAGCGTCGGAGCCCTCCTCACCGCCGGGTGTCTCGGCGGTTCGACCGGGTCCGACCACAGCGAGACGACCACGGCGACACCCGAACCGGCACCGGTTCCGGAGTCGGACATCTCCTTCATGGTCGAAGGTGGCGTCCTCCGCGCCGTCCACATGGGCGGTGACGAGGTCACGGACGACCACACGTCCGAAGTGTACGTAACCGTCGACGGCGAGCGCACGGTGACGTGGGTCGCAGACGACGAAGAGACGCAACCGTACCCGCTTTCGGTCGGTAACTTCATCGAAATCGAGTCCGCCGAATCCGGTTCGACCGTCGAGGTCGTCTGGGTCGGCCGCGCTGGAACCGAGGAAGCCCTCGCCACGCACGAGGTCGGCACCCCGACGCCCGAGGCGACGACGACGGCGACGAACGAAACGACGACCGCAACCAACGAGACGACTACGGCCACCAACACGACCGTCACCGAAACGACGGCAACGAACGAGACGACTACGGCCACCAACACGACGACCGAGTCGACGACGACCTCGGACGAGTAAACACGGCCGACCGTCGATTACAGCATCAACCCTCTTTCCGATGGCGCTGCCCCGCTATCGGCGAACCTTTTTATTCCAAACCGACGCCAGTGCCGCGTAGTCCGACCTGCGGACAACGTGACGTGGAGCGAAACAGCTCGAAGGAGCGAAACAATCCGAGCGGAAAACGAACCGAAAAACTCCAGAAGCGGTCAGTCGTCGGCAGGGACGGCGTCGTGGTCGGCGACACGGTTGGGAGCGACGAGACCGGCGCGGACACCGATATCGCGGACCACCGGGCCGAGTACGTTGTGCTTCATGAACGCGAACCCAGTGAGAATGAAGAGGAACCCGGTAACCGTCGCGGGGCCGATGTTCTCACCGAGGACGGCCCACCCGCTGACCGCGGCGACGATGGGCACGGCGTAGCTGACGAGGCTAATCTCGACGGCCCCGATGCGGTCGAGAAGCACGAAGTAGATGATGAAGCCGACGGCGCTGCACAACACCGCGAGGAAGAGAAGCGCCGCGACGACAAGCGGCGACCACGCGACCTGTCCAAGGCCGGGTTCGCCGAGGAACGGACTCACGATGTGGAGCATACCCGCGCCGAGGAGCATCATCCACGCCTGCATCGGAACGACCGGCGGGTTGCCCGGCAGTCGCTTGACGAGGACGGAGCCAAACGCCCAACTCGCAGCGGCGAGAAAGAGGAGAACCACGCCGAGTAGTTGGCCGCCAACGGACCCCGACGAGACGGCGATGACGACAGTCCCGACGAGGCCGAGGAAGACGCCGAGGAACCCAAAGAAGTCCAGTCGCTCTTCGGGGAGCATCGTCCACGCGAAAAGCGGCGTCAAGACGGGCGAGAGACTGAGAACGATAGCCGCCACGCCGCTTGTGACGTACCGCTGGCCGGAGAACAGGAGCGTGAAGTGGACGCCGATGAGGAGTGCGCCTCCGACGAGGACCACGACCCACTCGTCGCGGCCGCGGGGTCGCCAGTCCTCGGCAGCGACGAGAGCGTAGCCGAACAAGACGAGCCCAGCCACGTCGTAGCGGAGGGCGGCGAAGAGTGCGGGCGGAAGCACCTCCAATCCGACTTCGATAGCCATGAACGAAGTCCCCCAGAGGACGGCGAGCAGTGCGAACAATCCAACGTTTCGATGTGTTTGAGTTCCGACAGTCACGAGATATCTCCCTTCGACCCAGGTGTTGCACCGGCTACCATCTCGGTGTACATGAATTTTCTCGGACCTGAGATAGCACCTCTCGAGGGGCTCGTTGACACACCTCTCAGGACTGAGATGTATCGTCGCCGACGCCGAGACAAAGTAAGGTAGTTACGCCCGCCGCGAGTGAGACGGGATATGAGCATCTTCGAGGACGCCCGAGCACTCGCCGAGAGTGGCCCGGTCTGCGACGCCTGTCTCGGCAGGGCCTTCGCCGACCGAAGTTTCGGGTTGACGAACGCCGAACGCGGGCGGTCGCTTCGAATCGCCGCCGCCCTCGACGACGACGAACCGTACGAGGCAGTCGAGACCGAGACGTGCTGGGTCTGCGAAGGCCTGTGCGCCGAGTTCGACGACTGGGCCGAACGGTGCGCCGAAGCCATCGAAGACGTGGAAGTCGAGACGTACCAAGTCGGCACGCGCGCGCCGCCGCTGGTCGAAGAAAACGAGATTCTCCTGCGCGAGGGTGCGGGCCTGCCGGAAGACGCTGGTGAACTGTTCAAATCCGAGTTCAACCGCGAGGTCGGAAAGCGCGTCGGCCGACTCACCGGCACCGAGGTAGACTTCACCCGCCCGGACGTGCAGTTCCTCCTCGACCTCGAAGCCGATTCCGTCGAGGCGCAAATCAACTCCGCGTTCGTCTACGGGCGCTATCGCAAACTCGAACGCGACATTCCGCAGACCGAGTGGCCCTGCCGCGAATGCGACGGGTCCGGCTATCAGGGCAAGGAACCGTGTGACTACTGCGGTGGGTCCGGCTATCTCTACGAACACAGCGTCGAGGGCTTCGTCGCGCCCGTCGTGATGGACGTGATGGACGGCGTGGACGCGAAGTTCCACGGCGCGGGCCGCGAGGACGTCGACGCCCTGATGCTTGGGACGGGCCGCCCCTTCGTCGTCGAAATCATGGAACCCCGTCGCCGCACCATCGACGTGGAACGACTCGAAGGCGACGTGAACGCCATGGCCGACGGAGAAATCGAAGTCGAGGGGCTTCGACTCGCCACCTACGACATGGTCGAGCGCGTCAAGAAACTCGACGCCTCGAAGCAGTACCGCGCCGCCGTCGAGTTCGACGACGACGTGACCGCCGAGGACTTGCAGGCCGCGCTGGACGAACTCACGGGCGCGACAATCGAGCAGTACACGCCCCACCGCGTAGACCACCGCCGCGCCAGTCTCACGCGCACGCGACAGGCCTACGACGCCACCGGCGAACTCGAAGACGCTCGCCACGCGACCGTCGAGATTCACGGCGAGGGCGGTCTCTACATCAAGGAACTCGTCTCGGGCGACGAAGGCCGGACGAACCCAAGTCTCGCGGGCATCCTCGACACGGGCGCAGTCGTCACCGCGCTCGACGTGATTGCGGTGGAAGGCGAGGACGAACCCTTCGAGGACGACGAGTTCTTCAAGGATTAAGTCTCATCCGCAGACCGCAACCTCTAATTCTTCACCCCAAGACCCGACCAGATATGCGAATCGGCGTCGACGAGGCCGGAAAGGGACCCGTCTTGGGTCCGATGGTCGCCGCGGCGGTCCGGGCCGACCCGGAGACGCTCCCCGAGGGTATTGCAGACTCGAAACGTCTCTCACCCGCCCGGCGCGAGGAACTCGCCGCAGAGCTGCGGGCACGAGACGACATCTCGGTCGGCGTCGCGTTCGTCGAACCCGAAACCATCGACGACCCCGAGACGGGCATGAACCTGCTCACCGTTCGAGCGCAGGTCGAAGCGGCCGCCGAAGTCGCGGTCGACGCCGACGAACTCGTCTGCGACGCGGGCGACGTGAGCGAATCTCGGTTCGGGCGGCGCGTCCGCGATGGCGTGGCCGAATCAGGCGCTGATGTCGAAGTCCACGCCCAGCACCGCGCCGACGACGAACACGCCATCGTCGGAGCGGCGAGTATCGTCGCCAAAGTCGAACGCGACCGGCGCGTCGACGCCATCGCCGACGAGTACGGCGAGGTCGGAAGCGGCTATCCGAGTGACCAGACGACCCGCGATTTCTTACGCGGTTTCGTCCGCGAACATGGCATTCTCCCGGACTGTGCGCGCAAGTCGTGGTCGACCTGTGCCGACCTCTTGGCGGCGCACGAACAGGCGTCGCTCGGGGACTTCTGAGTCAAAAAATTCGTCGTCGATGGAGGGGGTCCCGGTTAGGCCATCTCGCCGAGCGAGACGAACGACCCTTCTTCGGCGGAAATCCACGTCGTCATCAGTTCGGCTTCGGGGATACCTGCGGGGAAGATGGTGCACTCATCAGGCGCATCGTCGTACGGCGTGACGATGGCTTCGTACTCCACGTCGTCTGCCAGGGTTGCACATCCGGACAGCTCCTTCGGTGTCGTCGTCTTCGCGTCCGTGTCGTCGTGTCGGAGAGGAGTATCGTCCATGATTGGAGTATTTGCACCGTAATTACCGACGGGCGGCGGCTTCTCAGAATTCTCTTCGGTCAATAGTTTCGGACAGTTCTATATGATTCTGTCGAAGGATATACGAAGTTAGGAATCACCGACACCACAAGTTGGGTAATAATTGGTATGATTTTGGAAAATGAGGCAGAAAAGTGCTTCAAAAGATTATACATCTCAACCGACGAGCGGCGGGAGCCGCTGTCGATGAGTGGGCGCTAGCGGTCCTCGGTCAGGAGCAGGCGCAGGATGTCACCGTACGCCGGACGGGTGACGAGCACACCGACGATGACGCCGAGGATGGTGAAGATAGCGAAGCCCTGGAGGTCACCGAGCGAGAGCACGGCGAGCGGACTCATCGCGATGATGGTCGTCGCGGCGGCCGCACCGATAACCCAGAAGGCGCGGCGGAAGCGCGACTTGAAGACCTTCCGCGACGTCACCGACCCTTCGGCCATCACCTCGTCAGCGATGATGATGAGGTCGTCCACACCGGTACCGATGACGGCGATGAACCCGGCGATGACCGAGAGGTCGAGCGGGTAGCCGATTGCCGCGGCGAATCCGAGGAGGACGTACACCTCGGAGAGGCCCGTGACAATCATCGGGAGGGCGACTTCGGGCTTGCCGTAGCGGATGAACACGACGCCAGCGACAGCCAGCACGGCGATGATACCCGTGATGAGCGAATCGCCCTTGAAGTTCTCACCCTGCGTTGGCGAGATGAACGAGGTGGTGCCGCCGTCCGACCCGGAGAGGTCGAGCTTCGCGGGAAGCGCACCTGCGCGGAGGTTGATAGCGACCTGCTGGGCCTCGGAGGTGTTGCGCGTCTGGAGCTGGAAGCTCGGCGCTTCGGCCCACTCACCAGCCCGCATCGAGTCAGCGAGGCTGGGACTCATCCCGAACGCGTTGACAACCTCACCGTTGACGACGAGGAGGAGACACCCTTCGGTCGTGTTGGGGTCGTCCATGTAGGTACACCGCGTCCCACCGGGTTGGGCGAGACCGGTCTCCTTGACGGCCTGTTGGAAGTCCGGTGCGGGGTCGTCGCGAACCGAGACGGGGACGAACGCCCCGCTACCGGTCTGCGGCTCCTGTGCGGTCCCGATGGAGGTGAAGTCCGCTTGCGTCAGAACGGCTTCCCGCGTCTCGTAGACGCGCGTGCCGTTCTGCGTCGTCGGGTAGTAGATGTCGATTTGGACCGTCCCGCGCTCACCGACGAGTTCGCGGACAGACGAGGGGTCACGGTTCGGCACTTCGATGAGGATGAAGTGATCTCCCGTCGCGGTTGTCACCTGTTGGACCGTCCCGCCGGAGAGACCCGCCTCGTTAATCTTCGACTGGAGGACGCGGACCGTCTCCTGACGGGTCGTCTCGGTGACCCCGTCTCGGACCTCACCGTGTGGATACCCCGCAGCTTCGAGAGCGGCAGCCAACTGGTCGGTCGTGACGTTCTCGGCGGTCACTTCAACCGTGCTGGACTGGGCACCCTGCCGGGCGATAACGTCCGCGGCGTCGGCACCGTCCAACTGAGCGGCGACCTGCTGTTCGACGACGCGGTCGGAGGTGTTTTCGAACTCAACGTCTTCGGCGGTGATACCGACGAGCGGCGCGCGGATTCGCGTCCCGCCGTTGAGTTGGAGGCCGTACTTGACGTTCGTCAGGCTGTTGTCGTCGCCGATTGTGGGTTCTCCCCCGACCGTCGGCGAGAACAGGGCGAACGTCGACACGAGGATGGCGAGGACGAGGAAGATGACCCGCCAGTTGTCGCGAAGCGTGCTCATCGCGCCACCCCCTCGAACTTCCACCAGCGAAGGAGCGTCACGTTGAGCATGTAGGTGTTCATCAGGTCGGCCGCGAGACCGAAGACGAGCACCGTCCCGATGGCGGCGAGCAGTTGAATGCCGAACAGCGTCGCCGTGATTGTCATGACAATCATCGCGGCGATGGAGGTGAGCGTCATGGTCACACCGGTCCGCATCGCGCGATAGGTGGACTCGTAGAAGTCACCCGACCGACGGAGGACGTGGTTGTTCAGGAGGATGTCGGAGTCGACCGAGTATCCGATGAGCATGAGGAGGGCGGCAACGGTCCCCAGCGACAGTTCGATGCCGAGGAGGTTCATCAGCGCCACCGGGATGACGATGTCCGAGAACGCCGAGATGACGACGGCGATGGAGGGAACGAAGGTGCGGAACATCGCGAACACGAGGATACTCATGCCGACGAAGGCGATTCCGACGCCACCGAGTGCGAGCAGTTGCGTGTCAGCACCGAAACTGGCGGAGACGGCGTCGATAGAGCGTATCTCGAAGCCTGCGGCTTCCGCTTGTGCTTCGATGTCCGCTGTCGTGGTGCTTCCTGACTGGAACGTCACGACGTAGGTGTTGCCGGCGCTGTTCCCACCGGCAGCGACGGTTCGAACCGACTCGGGAGTCGCTTCGAAGGCTGCCGTCACTTCGTCTTGTGATGCGTCCGTGGCGATTCGGAGTTCTGTGCCACCGGTGAAATCGACGCCAGGTGTCACCGGCGCACCGGTCGCGGCGTACCACCCGGCGATGACCAACAGGGCCACCGCGAGGACCGCGAGTGGAACGGCCGCGAGTTGGCGATTCGTGTACCGGGTGTAATCTACCTCCGGTACCGTAAACTCGACCATGGGTTGCGGTCCAGAGCGATGCTGAATAAGGCTTCTTATCCCGCGGTCTGACGCACACCCGGCGAACCCGCGATAAACCCATACTCTTTGACCGATAATCGTGATACATGTCGACCGAATCGACGCTGGTGGCGACACAGGCCGTCGTCTCCTTTCCCGACGAACTGAGCGCGTGGGGGTACGACCAGTTGACCGCCGACCGTTTCGTGAACTATCTGCGCCGGGTACACGACGAGGTCACCGTCGGCGACGAGTGGGAGGAGTTCCTCGACGTAGGGTGTTGCGGCGACTCACTGACGCTCACGCTCCGCGTCGAAGACCTCGAACCGACCGGCGCGACGGCGCTCACCTCGGAGACGGAACTCGAATTCGTCGAGCGAGAAGGGAGCGTCAACGGTGGCTGGTGCGTCCAGAGTAAGGACGGTCCGGCCTCGTCGACCGGCGAGCAGCGAAAACAGTAGGTCCCTCTCGCAGACAGGAGCGCCTCCTTCTCAGGGCATGTAGCGGACAGCCACAACGCCCGGAGCGGAGCGGACTTCGACCCAGTTCACGCCGAGTCGGGCGGCCCGCGAGAGCAGCCCCTCGCGGTCGTCGAGGACGTCATCGACCGCCTGTTCGGTCAGGTCGTCAGGGACCGACAGGACGTGAATCTCGCCCGTGCCAGCGCGCTCCTGTGTGACGAGTTCGCCATCAGCACTGTCGCTGGCGATATCCTTGGAATTCGCCGTCGGCGACTCAGACGAGCGCTCGATGGAGACGGTCCAGCGCGTCTCGACTTCGACGAGTTGCCACGAGACGTTCATCGGTGGGTCGGGGGCGACAGTTCCGCGGACTGCTTCGTCCTCGGTGATGCCGGGGTTCGACGAGAGCGTGTGTACCTGCCCGGAGTGTACGTCTTTCAGCACCGCCGACTCGTCGTCGGCCGCGGTCACGAGGAACGTCCCCGTTCGTTCGGACTCGGTCATTACCCTCTTTTGACCATCGGGCCTTTTCCCCGTTTCGGGCGCTGACGACGCGGTTTGCGAGTGTTTATCACAGTCTGCGGTGGGCTTTTCTCCCGCGGCACCGACCCGTCGGACGATGCCCGCGCTCTGGCGGTTGACCCGGACCGAGACGGCGCGCCGCGTCTACGAGGCACTGAAAGCCCACGGCGTGACGGCGACACAGATGGACGAGTACGTCACCGAGACGAGCGGTGACCGCCCAATCCGCGACCCAGACGCCGACGTCGAGAGACGGACGCTCGCATCCGACGAAGCCCGACAGTACGAACGAACGTACGACGCGTTCTTCGAACTCAGAGACGACGAACAGGCTGTCTGCGCCTTCGACGGCGACTCGCTCGTCGGCTACCTGTTTCTCGGCGACCCCGGACTCACGTACCACATCAAACCGCTGGAGAGGGACCTCCACATTCCCGGTGGGTACATCCGCCGAGTGTTCGTCGCGCCCGCGGCGCGTAACCGGGGTATCGCCACGGCGCTCGTCTCGCGCGCCGTCGACGAAGCCGAGAAACGAGGTGCCGACACCGTCCACGCACTCGTCGCGCGCGACAATCGACCATCGCAGTGGACCTTCGAGGCGAACGACTTCCGTGTCGAACGAACGCGGGCGTACTACCGTGTCGGTCCGTGGCGACGCCGCGCTGTCTCTGTGACCCCACGGTAGCTATTGAGCGCTCTGTTCGGGAACATTTGTATATAGTTCTGAAATAAATATATACTATAGAGATTAAATTTATACTTTGTCGGTCGAGAGAGTCGCGTAGAGAGGTATGACGGACGAACTCAGGTCAGCGCTTCGCGGGGGACTGGACACACTCGATGCACGCGCCAACGAGGTCGTGCGGTCGTCGACGGGTGAGAACATGATTTCCCGACTCGGAGGGGCCGACTGGTTGAGTCTCGGGGCGCTCTTCTGGGCGTGGGTCGGGGCGCTTCTGTTCGTGTCGAACGAGCCGAACTGGGCAATCGTCGCCGTTCTCGTCGGGTTCGCCTTCGACAAGGCCGACGGCTACTACGCACGAAAGACCGGCAGCACCTCGGCGTTTGGCCGACAGATAGACTCCTTCATCGACATCTTCACGTACCTCGTGTCGGCGGCGCTTCTGTATCACGTCGTCTTGGCTCCGAACGCCGTCGTGAGCGCCGTCGTTGGGTTCGTCGTCCTCACCTTCGGTGGGTTGCGCCTCATCCGCCACAACAGCGAGGGCTTCGGCGACGAGTCTGGAACCTCCTACTACCACGGGACGACCGTCGTCCACACGCATCTCGTCGTGCTTGCGAACTACTTCCTGTTTCAGTTCGTCCCCGTCTGGAACGGGTGGGTCGCGGGCGCGACTATCGTCGCCGTCTGCCCGCTTATGACGTCGGACTACAAAGCGTACAAAACCGACGTGGGACACCTGCTCGTTGGTGTTGCGGGCGCGGTGACTATCGCACTCTGTCTCGCGCTGGAGTTCGGCCTCCTGTGATTCAGCGCGTCTTCGCCTCCCGTGAGGACAGGAACGCCGCCCTCGCCCGACTCCTCGCCCTTTCGCTCGTCCTGCTCGTCGCGACACTCGCACTCACCGCGTTCGTCCCGTCGCTCACTGACCCGACGTGGATTCGAGAGGTTGTCGTCGCCGCCGGTCCCTTCGCACCGGCCCTATTCATCGGTATACAGACCGCACAGGTCATTCTCGCGCCGATTCCGGGGCAAGCACTCGCAGCCGTCGGTGGCTACCTTTTCGGCGGCATCGCTGGCACGGCGTACAGCATGCTCGGCGTCCTCTTCGGCAGTGCTGTCGTCTTTCTCGTCGCGCGCCGAATCGGCCGTCCCTTCGTCGAGCGCGTCGTCGCCGACGACGTGCTGAATCGGTTCGACGACTTCGCACGGCGACAGGGTGTCACTGGACTACTCATCCTGTTTCTCCTCCCGACGTTTCCCGACGACGCGCTCTGCGCAATCGTCGGCCTGTCACCGGTTCGCCTGCGGACGCTTCTCGCCCTCGTGGCAGTTGGTCGGCTTCCGACCTTCGCACTCGCGGCCGTCGCGGGCGAGCAGGCCGCTAGCACCGACTACGTGACCGCGGCCGGTCTCGTCGCCGCGGCGCTCGTCGCCACGGGAGTGGTGTACGTCTACCGCGACGAACTCGCCGCGCTGGCCGGGTGAGGTTCAAATACGAAGCCGAGACCAATCGGACGTACTGAAGGAGAATTCGAATTCGACTACCGAAGCACGCGGTGAACCGCGTAGACGAGCAGGGCACACGCGGTCGGTGGAACGAGGCCGTATAGCGGCGGGAGGTCGTAGAGAAGTTCGACGACCGGGACGAGCGCGGAGATGGTGACCGGACCGAGCGTGAAGGGCTGGGGCGCGGTCTGGAGGTTCGTCGGCACCGAGATGACCAGTCCGACGTATATCGACACGAGGAACACGAACCCAGTGAGCGCGAGACTCAGGTCGTAGCGGCGGTCCGAACCAGTCCGGCGGTGGCGACGCGCGACGAACAGTACCGGGGCGACGAGTGGTGCGACGAGGAACAGTCCCACGAGGATGTAGAACGACCGCGAGAGGGTGAGCGCCCCACCGGGGACGGCGGCAGTCTGTCCGATAAGCACCACCAGTCCGAACACGACGAACAACGAGACGATGCCGGACGCGAGCGCACCCACGAGGACGTAGAGTTTGAACACCCACGACTCGCTGTGCCGGAACGCGTACGGGAACGCCCCGAAGACGCCGCCGTAGTCGTCTACCATTGGTCGCTGTTAGGAGTGGCCGCGATTAAAGCGACCGGTGTCGTTTTCACCCCGGACGACGCGCATTTTCGCATGCACGTCGACCTCGGCAACGTCCTCGATACGGCATCGGTCCACGGCCTCTCACGAGCGTCTCTCGAACGCCTCGACGAGCGCGTCGCCGCCGCGCACGACCGCATCGAGCAGGGCCGCGCCGACAGCGAACACGGCTACGAAGCGCTGAACCTCCCGAGCCGCACCGACCCCGCCGCGATTCGCGACGCCGTCTCCCGGTTCGACGACCCCGACGCAATCGTCACCGTCGGCATCGGCGGGAGCGCCCTCGGCGCGGCCACCCTCACCGACGCCCTCGAAAGCGACGTGGACGCCTACTACCTCGACAACGTCGACCCCGAGGCGGTCGACTCCCTTCTCGACTCGCTCGACCTCTCGAAGACCGTCGTCAACGTCGTCTCGCGCTCCGGTACGACCGCCGAGACGCTGGCGAACTTCCTCGTCGTGCAGGAAGCGATGGCCGACGCAGGCGTCGACTGGGCCGACCGAACCTTCGTCACGACCGGCGAGGAAGGTAACCTCCGCGACCTCGCGGAGAAACACGACCTCCCGTCGCTTCCCGTCCCGGACGGCGTCCCCGGACGCTTCTCGGTTCTCTCGACGGTCGGCCTCGCCGCCGCGGCTATCTGCGGCCACGACATCGAAGCAGTCCTTGAGGGTGCGGCAGCGCAGGAAGCCCGCCTTTCGGACTCGCTTTTCGACTCGCCCGCCTACGCCTACGGAGCCGTCTCCTTCGCCCTCACCGAGCGCGGCATGTCCGCCAACGCGATGATGCCCTACGCGGAATCCCTCGAAACGTTCTCCGAGTGGTTCGCGCAACTGTGGGCCGAATCGCTCGGCAAGGACGGCCTCGGCCAGACGCCACTCCGTGCCCTCGGTGCGACGGACCAGCACTCCCAACTGCAACTGTACCGCGCCGGTCCGAACGACAAACTCGTGACGCTCGTCCGCGCCACCGAGCGCGACGACGTGGCCATCCCGGAGACCGACCTCGACGGCCTCGCGTACCTCGGCGGGTCGTCGCTCGGCGAACTCCTCGACGCCGAGTTCGAGGCGACCGAAGCCAGCCTCGTCGCCGCCGGGCGGCCGAACGTCCGCATCGAAATCGACCGCGTGGACGAGTACGGACTGGGTGAACTCCTCTACGCGATGGAAGCCGCGTGTGTCATGTACGGCGAACTCGCCAGCGTGGATACGTTCGTCCAACCGGCGGTCGAGTGGGGCAAGCGCGCCGCCCGCGGCCTGCTCGGCGGCGGCGACTTCGAAGAGGCGGACGCGGTCGCCGACAAGGAAAAACTGGTCGTCGAATAGACTCGGTTGCTCCGCGGGCGACGACGCACGAGAATCGACCCGAATCGGTTATCCGACACGATTACGAAGAGAGTCCAATGGCACACGATACCGCCCGCTCGTCGGCGACGGTGTCCGACCACCTACAGACGTACGGGGGCATCATCATCGTCGTCGCCCTCACGCTTATCGTCGGCGCGGTGTTCGGGTCCATCGCACACGGACTCGGCAGCGGATTCCTCGCCTCCTCGGACCCGCTTCTCGCCGCGATACAGAGCGCCGGAACCTTCGTCGGATTCGGCGTCGTCGGCCTCGGCTATCTCGCCGCGCGAGACGATTGGGAACTCATCCGTCTCGAATCGCCGACGAAGCGCGACCTCCTGTGGATTGGCGGCGGCCTCGTCGCTCTCTTCGGCGTCTACCTCGGCGCGACGGCGCTCATGAACGTCCTCAACGTCCAGAGCGGCGACAGCGTTATCGCCCAACAGGGTGCCGAAAGCCCGATGTACTTCCTCTATCTGACCGTCGTCACCATCGTCCTCGTCGGCCCGGCGGAGGAACTCATCTTCCGCGGCATCGCCTTCGGCGAACTCCGACGGCTCTGGGGACCGATTCCGGCCATCGTCCTGTCGAGCGCCGTCTTCGCCTCGATTCACGTGTGGTCCTTTTCGGGGCCGGGAGCGGTCGTCTCGCTCGGAATGGTGTTCGTCCTCGGGGGCGTCCTCGCGCTCATCTACGAACGAAGCGGGAACCTCGTCGTCGCGGCGGTGGCACACGGCCTGTTCAACGCAGTCCAGTTCCTCGCGAGTTACGCGCAGACGACCGGATTGATTTAGTTCGGGTTTCGGACCTGCCTTCGGAGAACGAAGCCGAGTCGGCGTCGATTCCGGACGCTCGGCTCTCGATAGCTGCTGACGGTCTCCGGGGCGAAAACGGTCGCTCCGACTTACGCCGGGTTCTTCCGCGAGAGACCCATCCCGCAGATTGGGCAGCGCTCTTTGTCTTCGTCGAACTCGCGGCCGCAGCCCTGACACTGGAACTTCCAGTCTCGCTGCTCGGCGATGCCGTCCTGCGCGATGACTTCGACTTCGACGCCGAGGTGTTCGGCGACGTTCTGCATCGCGTAGTCGTCGGTGACGAGGATGGCGTCAAGTTCGAACGCGGCGGCGATGAGACGGGCGTCAGTCTCTGAGAGGACACCCTTGTCGCCGGTTTCCCCGCCAGCGCGGAGAACCTTGTCGACGGTGCCCTGTCCGGGGATGTGGACGTACATGCCCGCCCCTTCGAGCGCGTCGAACCGGAAGGCGTGCTCGCCGGTGAGTTCCTCTTTGACGAGCGGGATGGAGGCCGTCTCGTCGTCGGTGTGATACTCGTGGATGAACGCAGACGTGTCAAGAATCCGCATCTACCTAGCGTTGGACGACGATGTAGTCTTTCACTGCCTGCACGCGGTTGACAGGAATACGGAAGCGACCGCGGTCGTCCCGGTCGAACGCGACGCGACTGGGCGTGATCTGTTCGTTCGGCTCGACGAGCAGGTCGTGGAGTGTCCCCGACTTGAGGTTCATCGTGATGTTGTACAGCATCCCGAGTTCCGTCCCGTCAGACCCCATGACAGCCTTTCCGGAGAGGTTCTCGGCGAGTATATCGGCCATGCACGGACCTTCCTCGTCCCCTCACATAAACGCCACGGGGGCGTCTGACGGGTGGCCGACGACTGACAGCACTGACGGACCGAATCTGCCCCCGAACACCATGTTATCACATAGCGCGCCTCGCGGGCGGGCGTGACGATGGACTTAACTTGAGTCACCGACTCGATTCGCGTAAGGAACTTTCTCCGGGGCGATTCTCCATGTCCGATACTGATTCGACGTCACAATCCGATACGCTTCGCACACCCATCGTGGCGGTCCTGGGCCACGTCGACCACGGGAAGACCAGTCTCCTCGACAAGATTCGCGGGTCGGCCGTGAGTGAAGGGGAGGCCGGTGCCATCACCCAGCACATCGGCGCGACCGCGGTGCCGTTAGACACGGTCTCGCAGATGGCTGGCAGCCTGGTCAATCCCGACGACTTCGACCTGCCTGGACTGCTTTTCATCGACACGCCGGGGCACCACTCGTTCAGCACCCTCCGCTCTCGCGGTGGCGCGCTGGCCGACATCGCCATCCTCGTCGTCGACGTGAACGACGGCTTCCAACCGCAAACCGAAGAGGCCATCGACATCCTCAAACGAACGGGGACGCCCTTCATCGTGGCTGCCAACAAGGTCGACACGACGCCGGGATGGAACCCACAGACGGGTGAACCAATCCAGAAATCGCTCGAATCGCAGTCCTCGCGGGCGAAATCGAAACTCGACGAGAGTCTCTATCAACTCATCGGCGAACTCTCTGACAAGGGCTTTTCTTCGGACTTCTACTGGCGCGTCCAGAACTTCCAGAAGAACATCGGCGTCGTCCCCGTCTCCGCGATGACCGGCGAGGGGATTCCGGACCTCCTCGGCGTCCTCATGGGCCTCTCGCAGCGCTACATGAAAGACGAGATGGCCATCGACGTGGCCGGTCCCGGTTACGGGACCGTCCTCGAAGTCAAGGAGGAACGTGGTTTCGGTGCCACTCTCGACGTGGTCCTCTACGACGGAACCATCCGCGCGGGCGACACTATCGTCGTCGGCGGCGCGAACGAACCGATTGTGACTGAAGTTCGCGCCCTGCTGCAACCTCGACCGAACGCCGAGATTCGAACCGAGAAGCGATTCGACAAGGTCGAGGAGGTACGCGCCGCGGCGGGTGTCAAGATTGCCGCCCCGGACCTCGAAGACGCGATGGCCGGTGCCCCGGTGCGCGTCGTCGGCGACCGCGACGTAGACGAGGTTATCCGCGAAGTCGAAGCGGAACTCGCAGATATCGAAGTCACGACCGAAGAGGAAGGCGTCGTCGTGAAAGCCGACACCCTCGGTAGCCTCGAAGCCATGGCGAACGCGCTTCAGGAGGCCGAAGTGCCCATCCTCCGCGCCGAAGTCGGTGACATCGCCCCGCGCGACGTGGCCGTCGCCTCCACCGCCCGCGAACCCGAGCACAAGGTCATCCTCGGGTTCAACGTGGATGTCCTCTCGAACGCACGGGATGAACTCGACACGACCGACGTGAAACTCTTCGACGACGACGTTATCTACCAACTCGTCGAGGAGTACGAGGAGTTCGTCGACGAAATGAAGCGCGCTCAGCAGGAGACCATCCTCGACAAAATCGTCCGCCCGTGTCGCTTCCGCATCCTCGAAGACCACGTCTTCCGGCAGAACAACCCCGCCGTCGTCGGCGTCGAGGTCATGTCCGGGACCATCAAGAACAACATGAACGTCGTCAAGTGGGAAGACGGCGAGCCGAATCGCGTCGGCCAACTCTCCGGGATTCAAGAACAGGGCGAGGACGTGTCGAGCGCCCGTGCTGGCTCCCGCGTCAGTGTCGCTATCGACGGCCCGACCGTCGGCCGTCAAATCGACGAGGGCGACGAACTCTGGATTGAACTCCCCGAGAAGCACGCGAAGATTCTCGAACAAGAACTCCGCGACGACATCCCCGTGGACGAACTGGAGGCGCTTTCGGGCTACCTCGAAAAGCATCGGCGACGCGACCCCTTCTGGGGGAAGTAAGGGTCGTTCGAAGTTCGACGAGAAGCCTCAAAACAACCCCTAATCGACCGACTGCGCCGTAACAAATTTGTTCTCGCATCCAATACTCTCTTGTGAGGTGGAATCATGCGCAAACGAACATCCCATAGCGACAGCATCGTCTCGGAGACACGGTACGACTTCATCCTCGCGGTGCTCCCGCTTCCGCTCTTTGTGGGAGTCACCGTGGGGGCATTGACCGGCCAACCGCTCTCACTGACGACCGGTGCCGGGGGGTTCGTATCGGCACTCGTCCTCGCCTATGGGCTGTTCGTTGCCGCACCAACCGGGTCGATTCGGCGGTCGACCCCCGACACTGGTCTGGAGACGCCGAGTGAGTCGGACAGAGACGGAACGACTGCATCGGGGCGTCGCTACCGAGGTATCTGACTGCGGCGGATTGCTCACCGGACCCGCGCCGCGAACGCGTTCTCCCCGCTCGAATCACTCAGGGACGATTCCATTCCCATATCCAGTAGGCCGCGCCGAACAGCATCAACCCGAAGCCGAAGGCCGATGACGCGGGTTCGGGGATGATGACCAGAATCAACCCGATGAGAATAATCGCGGTCGGCCCAATCTCGTCTGCATATTGCTTGAGTGGGTCCATACGTCATCTACGCGCTTCCGGGTGAAGTGAGTTGTTGCGATTCCGACGAGTGAAGAGTGACCGACAGAATGGTCTCGGAAGTCTGTCGGAGGACGAACGCAGGTCGAAACAGTGAGAGACGGCCGTTATCGAGCCGCCGGAGTGATATCGTCGCCGACGGCGCTCATGACCTGAAACGCGGCGCTGGCGGCGAGTCCGCGGGCGACTTCGTCGCGGTCATCGTCCGTGAGACCGGCGTCGAGTTCGTCGGTATCGGGAGAGAACCCGGCGCTGACGGGGTGGCCGATTGGCGGGTGGACGGCCACCGTCGCCATCGGGCCGCCGGTCGTCGTCGAGAGTTCCGACCCGACGGCGAACCCTTCGGGAAGGTACGATTCAGTCCGTGAAACGATGCCGGCGACGGCTCGTCGGAGCGAGTCCATCTGCTCCGGGGTCAGTTCGACGCCGCCAGACGTCTGACCGGCACCAGGTACGCCGGGAGCGCCCGCATATGGGTTGTTCCCGTTCATCAGTCGTCCTGCCTACGGGGAGGACGTGTAAAAACCCGTCGTCATCCGTGACTGCTGCTACCACGAACCGTGGCAGGGGCAACCAGTGGTCTGCACGGACATCAAGTGAGGCTGAGAGGGCATCGAGTGAGTTGAGCGAGTACCGAATCGAATCACGACGCGGTCGTGGGGACGCGAAGCGAGACGACGGTTCCTCGGGGCGACAGGGTTTCGACATCGAGGGAACCGCCCGATGCTTCGACGGCGGCCCACACTGGCCACAGAGCGATTCCAGTCGTGTGTGTAAGCGGCGTTTCGAGGCGAGATGCAGTCTGCGCGAGTTCGTCGTGGCTCCGCTTGACAAGTGTGTAGACGAGACCCGCAGAGAGCGTCACGAACACCAGTCCTTTGGCGGTCTGGAGGTGGCCGTAATTAGTGCGTCGGTCACACACTAACGTCGAACAAGGCGACGGAGGAGGGTTCAGAAGATAGATTTGCTGTCGCCGTACGCCGCAATCGTGACGACGGTCGTGTAGCCGTCGCCCTCGTGTTCGGCCGCCGTGAGCGCGACCTGTTCATCGTCGAAGTCCCACTCTCGAAGCCCGCGACCCGCGGCAAGACCGTCGGTGACTGCCTCTCGGACGGCGTCCTCGTCCGTCCCGGACGCTTCGTAGAACAGACCGGGGCCGGACCCGGTTGCCCATCCGAGACCGGCGACGACCGTCTCACCGGGCGTGGCTGTCGTCTCGCGCGCTTCCACGACGGTCAGGCGGTTCCCCGCGGGGCCGAGGTCGGGCGCGGCATCGACTTCTTCGACCGTTGCGTCCGCCGGGACGATAGACGAGACGGCGACGAGGTTGTAGTTGTGGATGTTTGCGGCGGCGAGGGCGGCGTCGTACGACGCCATCTCCGTCGGGGCCGTACCGACCCCGCGGACGACGCGAATGATGCTCATGACTGAACGAACGCGCCAGCTAAAAAGGGAGTTACGGATGCGACCGGGTGGGACGGAAGTAAAGCCGGGGTCCTCTCGGTATTCAGGGGTGAATTTGGGGCCGAATCAATAGTGTCGGCGGAAATTCGGGCCGAGTCAGTACTGATAGTCGGTGAATCCGGAGATGGGACCGGTGCCGGACTCTTCGACTTCTTCGAGTTTCTCGTGGGCCGCGTGGAAGTCGGCCTCGGTCACTTCGGTGCGGTTGTCACGGATGGCGAACATCCCCGCTTCGGTGGTGAGGGAGGCAACGTCCGCGCCGGAGTAGTCGTCCAGTGCCTCTGCGAGGGCGTCGAAGTCCACGTCGTCGGCGACGTTCATGTCGCGGGTGTGGATGTCGAGGATGCGGCGGCGGCCTTCGACATTGGGCTTGGGCACCTCGATGAGACGGTCGAACCGGCCGGGGCGGAGAATCGCCTCGTCGAGCATGTCGAAGCGGTTGGTCGCCGCGATGATGCGAATCTCTCCGCGGTCGTCGAAGCCGTCCATCTCAGAGAGCAACTGCATCATGGTTCGCTGGACCTCGGCGTCGCCGGAGGTCTTCGAGTCGGTCCGCTTGGAGGCGACGGCGTCGATTTCGTCGATGAAGATGATTACCGGTTCGCGCTCGGCCGCGAGTTTGAACAGGTCGCGGACGAGGCGAGCGCCCTCGCCGATGAACTTCTGGACGAGTTCGGACCCGGCCATCTTGATGAACGAGGCGTTGGTCTCGTTGGCGACGGCCTTTGCGAGCATCGTCTTGCCGGTCCCCGGCGGCCCGTAGAGGAGGACGCCGGACGGTGGGTCGATGCCGACCTTCTCGAACATTTCGGGGTTTTCGAGCGGTTGCTCGACTGCTTCGCGTACCTCACGGACCTGTTCGTCGAGGCCGCCGATATCGTCGTAGGAGACTGTCGGCGAATCGACAACTTCCATCGCCTGCGCGCGGGCGTCGGTCTCGTCGTCCAGAATGGTCTGGATGGCGAACGAGTCGTTGATGGCGACGCGGTCTCCCGGTTCGAGTTCCTCGTACGAGAGGTTCGGTGCGAGGTCCGTCAGCACCTCCTGATTGTTGCCGTGTTGTTTGATGACGACGCCGTCGTCGGTCACCTCCTCGACAGTGGCGATGTAGTACGAGGCGGTTTTTAGCGCGTCGTTGCGCGCCTTTATCTGTTCGACTTCGTCGACCAGTTCGGCCCGCTTCTCGTCGACCGCCTGGAGGCGTTCGTCGAGTTCACGGTTGACCTCGACCATGCGTTCGAAATGCTGCCGAAGCGCAGAGAGACGCTCTGCCTCCGACATGTCGGGGTCCAGATCGAGATGAGGACGTTCTGGAAGAGATGGACTCCGTGACATCGGTTAGTGGGCCAAATTTGGGTTCGCGCGTAAATGTGCCTTTGGGTCGGAGAACACGTGTTTGGAAATAGCGGCCTCAAGCACACTGAGAAATGGTCCCACAGGTCGACGGTCTCGACCAAGAGGGAGGAAAACGCGGAGGCGGGTTGTCCACAGGTCGCCCCTCGCTCGGCCCGGACGTATCCCCTCCGCACTGGTACCTACGTGGGAAGAGAACTTGAAACGAGTTCGTCATTTGGGAGAACGTCGGTTGAACGAGACGTTCGGTTCGACGCAACTGATAGGTGCGAGAGTATCGAATTCGACTTCCTACCCCTGATTCGTTCAGCCGTGTTACTGCGTGGTGCGCTCGCCCTGATAGCTCCCGTCGTAGGTGTCGTCGTGGGTCGCCTCAGCGAGGACGATTTGGGCGATTCGGGCACCGCGTTCGAGTTCGATGGGATGGTGGACTTGCAGGAGACCCTCACCCTTTCCTTCGTATCCGGCGTCCCAGACGGCCGTGTTCAGCATACAGGAGTTCCGCATCAGCGACGACCGGGGGTAGATGTAGCCGACGTGACCCTCGGGGATGTGAACCGTCTCCGCGTACTGAAGGACGTATCCACCCGGTTCGAGGCGGTACGTCTCGGTTTCGGGGTCGGCGAAGTCGAGGGCGCGACGCTCGCCGATAGTCTTCCCCTCGCGGCCGATGCGGCCGGGTTCGACCTGTTCGAGGAGCGCTTCGAGCGTCAAATCGACGCCGTTCGGTTGGACCTGGTCGTCGGAGACCGGCGTGATGTGCTGTGCGACGAATGAACCGGCACGGTACATAGTCGGATGCGAGTCCACGGCGTCTAAAACGATGCCGAACTTCGCCGGACACCTCGAAACGAATCTGTCACTAGAATCTGTCTGATGACAAGTGGCATGGGGCAACCAACAAGGAGTTTAATCGTCCTTAGACGATAGAAACCGTCAGACTGCGATATCCTTCACGTTCGAAGATAGGGAAGTACGCGGGATTTATATTCGAGGCCCATCGACAATCGGATGTTATGGGACAGACGCTCACGGAAAAGATTCTCTCGGACCACCTCGTCGAGGGTGACCTTACCCCCGGAGAGGAAATCGGAATTGAAATCGACCAGGTTCTGATGCAGGACACGACTGGGACCATGGTCTGGCTTCAGTTCGAGGCACTCGACCTCGACGAGGCACAGACCGAACTCGCCGCCCAGTACTGTGACCACCAGACCTACCAGTTCGACTTTAAGAACACGGACGACCACCGCTTCCTCCGTTCTGCGGCCGGGACATACGGTGCCCACTTCTCCCGCCCCGGAAACGGTATCTGCCACAACGTCCACAAGGAGAACTTCGCCGCGCCCGGCAAGACGCTCCTCGGCTCCGACTCGCACACGCCGACGCCCGGTGGCCTCGGCCAGCTCGCTATCGGTGCGGGTGGCCTCGACATCGCCGTCGCCATGGGTGGCGGCGCGTACTACGTCGAGATGCCGGAAGTCGTCAACGTCCGCCTCGAAGGCGAACTCCCCGAATGGTCCACCGCGAAGGACGTTATCCTCGAGATGCTCCGCCGCGAGACCGTCAAGGGCGGCGTCGGCAGGGTCTTCGAGTACACCGGCCCCGGTGCTGAGTCGCTCACCGTGCCCGAGCGAACGACCATCACCAACATGGGGACGGAACTCGGCGCAACCTCGTCCATCTTCGAGACGGACGAAAAGACCAAGGACTACCTCGAACGCCAGGGTCGCGGCGACGAGTACGTCGAGATGACGGCCGACGACGACGCGGAATACGCCGACGAAATCGTCATCGACCTCTCGGACCTCGAACCGCTCATCGCCTGCCCGTCGATGCCCGACAACGTGGTGCCCGTCCGCGAAGTCGCTGGCGAGAAGGTCGAGCAGGTCATCGTCGGTTCCTGTACCAACGGCGGCTACGAGGACGTGCTCCCTGCCGCGAAGATGGTCGAGGGCCGCGAAGTCGCAAAGCACCTCGAAATGATTGTCGCGCCCGGTTCGAAGCAGGCTGGCGAGATGCTCGCCCGCAAGGGCTGGACGGCAGAGATGATGGCGGCCGGCGTCAACGTCTCCGAGGCGACCTGTGGTCCGTGTATCGGTATCGGCCACGTGCCCGCCTCCGACTCCGTCTCGCTGCGCACCTTCAACCGCAACTTCGAGGGTCGCTCCGGCATCGAAGACGACAGCGTCTACCTCTGTTCGCCCGAAGTCGCGGCCGCTGCCGCCCTCAAGGGCGAAATCGTCGACCCGCGTGACCTCGCCGACGAACTCGGCGACCTCGACGCGCCCGGCATCGAACTCCCCGACAAGTACGACGGGTCGAAGTCCGACCTCATCTACGCCGACGAGGCCATCGACGACGACCTCATCAAGGGCCCGAACATCGGCGAGGTCCCGCTGCAGGACCCGCTCGGTGCCGACATCTCCGGTGAGACGCTCCTGAAGATGGAGGACAACATCACGACGGACCACATCATCCCGGCGACGTCCGACATCCTCAAGTTCCGCTCGAACATCGAGCGCCTCTCGGACTTCACGCTCTCGCGTGTCGACGAGACGTTCGCCCAGCGCGCCAAGGAAGCCGAGTCCGGCGTCCTCGTCGCGGGCGAGAACTACGGTCAGGGTTCCTCGCGTGAACACGCCGCGATGTGTCCGATGTACCTCGGCATCGAGGCCGTTCTCGCGCAGTCGTTCGCTCGCATCCACAAGGCGAACCTGTTCAACTTCGGTATCGTCCCTCTCTCCATCGACGAGGAGACCTACGCGAAGATCGAACAGGGCGACGACATCGAAATCGTCGACGACGTGGCCGCCGCAGTCGAATCCGGTCAGGAAGAGTTCACCGTCCGCGTGAACGACGACTGGGAAGCAACGGCGGAACTCCACGCATCCGAACGCGAGCGCAACATCCTCGCGGCCGGTGGCAAGCTCACCCTCACGAAGCAGCAGGCTGAGGGCGGCGCTGCCCCCGCGGACGACTAACTCCGCACCCACACCGTCTCACATTTTTCGACTGCTGAGCGACGGCGTTCGATTGCTGACGAGTCGCACGCAACTCCTGAGTGACGGCATTCGGCACCCCACCGACCGCGTTCGGCAGTGACAGGCGACCGGTGGCCGATGAGAACGTACGGTGTCGCCGTGTTTTTCCATGCTCATCGCGTAGCGGCGCGCGTGACGGGTTTCGACGACGCTCGCCGCGACGATGTGGTCGTTCGGCGGGTCGAACGCGCCGATTTGCTCGACGTGCTCCGCATCGAGCGCACCTGTTTCGAAGAGCCGTGGCCGTACTCGGCGTTCGAACTGTTCGTCGACGAACCCGCCTTTCTCGTCGCGGCCCGCGGCACCGAGGTTCTCGGATTCGTCGTCGGCGACGTGATGCCGAACCACGGCAACGACATCGGCCACGTCAAGGACCTCGCAGTTCGCCCCGACGCCCGCGGACAGGGACTCGGCCGCCGACTGCTCGCGACTGCACTGACAAAGATGGCCATGACCGGTGCCGCCGTCGTCAAACTCGAAGTTCGCGTCTCGAACGAAACGGCGGTCGAACTCTACCGAAGCGTCGGCTTCCGCCCGGCGAGACGCGCCCCCGGCTACTACGCCAACGGCGAGGACGCCTACATCATGGTCCTCGACATCGACGAGTGGACGGCTGTGAACTAGTCTGTCCCTCGAATCTCTGGGATAGTCCACGCCCTGCCCCATGGTAGTGCTTAACATACATCGCTCCGTATAGCGAACGTGTTGTCGTCTAGCACAGTTCTCTGTGTGAGTGATGACCGCGGGTTCGTCCAGTCGCTCGAGTCGTCACTCGGTGCGCACATCGAGGACCCATCGGTTCGTCACGTCACGGACGCTGGAGCGGCGCGCGCGGAGTTGCTGGCCGCGCAGAGTCGGATTCACTGCGTCGTCATCACCACCCCACTTGGGAACGGAAGCGGGCTGGCGTTGTTGCGCGACATCCGCCGTCACGACGGCGGTCTCCCGGTTATCGTCGCAAGTGAGGACCAAGCGGGCATGGAAGCCGCCATCGACGCGGGCGCGACCGACTACGTCTACAGAGACACTGACCCCGAGACGATGGCGTGGCTCGGGTTCCGAGTCGAGCGAGCAATCGCCGACCGGCGCGTCGAGCGGTCGCACCACAGCCGCCTCGCTCAGCAGCGCGTCGTCTCCGAAGTCGGGACCCGCGCGCTGACGACGATGAATCTCGACGAGGTGTTCGAACTGGTCGTCCGCCGCGTCGGTGAGGTGCTCGGCGCGGAGTCGGTGCTGATACTCGAACGTATCGACGAACAGCACTGCTTCCGCATCGCTGGCGCGTCGGAGACAGTCGCAGGGCATATCGACGCGGTTCCCGACCAGACTGCGCGGTCGCTCGTCTCGGAAACCTTCCAGCGCGGCCAACCATTCGTCGTCGACGACTTCGGGTCCGACGACAGATTCGACCCGCTCGACGGTATCGTTCCACCCGGCGTCGAAAGCGGAATGAGCGTTCCAATCGGTGTCGACACGGACCGATGGGGCGTTCTCTGCGTCCACGCGCTTGGCGACGGTCGCTTCACCGACGACGACGTACACTTCTTGCAGAACATCGCGGCAATCATCGGCGCGGCAGTCGACCGCCACGAACTTCGAAACGCGCTCTCGGAGGTGTTAGAGCGAATCGACGAGGGAGTGATGGCGTTCGATACGCAGTGGCGACTGACGTACGTCAACTCCACCGCCCAGGACGTGATTGGCGAATCCGCCGCGGACCTGTTCGGCCGACACATACGCGACCTCCTCCCGTCGTCCGGGTCGTTCGGAGAAGAGTTCGAGGCGGCGATGCGGACACAGGAACCGAGACAGTTCGAAGCGTACGCGGTCGATACGGAGACGTGGTACGCGGTTCGAGCGTATCCCTCCGAGACGGGACTGTCTGTCTACTTCACGGACATCACAGAACAGCGCGAGAGCGAAGCCGAAGTCGAGCAGTACGCCCGGATGCTCGAAACCGTCGGCGACGCCGTGTACGCGCTGGATAGCGATGGGCGGTTTACCGCCGTCAACCCGGCGTTCGAGCGCCTCACCGGGCATTCGAGCGCGGAGATTATCGGGTCGCCAGTGAGTCTGCTCACCGACGGGCGCGAAGCAGTCGACGAGACCAACGGCGTGTTCACCGCGGGGACTGGCGAAACTGTCGAGTTCGAATTGACGGCGCAGGATGGCTCCACCATTCGCGTCGAAGACCACCGGACGCCCCTCGTCGTCGACCGGGAAGAAGTCGGGTCCGTCGGCGTCCTTCGCGACGTGACAGCCCGTCATCGCTACGAGCGGTTGCTGGCGACCTTACACGAGCGAATCCGGGAGATGATGCGGTCGTCGGACCGCGAGACGATTCTCGAAGCCGCGGCCAGCGCCTGCGACGAAGTGCTTGGCGACGCCCGGACGGAACTGTTCGTCTTCGAGGATGCGAACACCGGCCTCACCAGAGTCGGCGAAGCGGGCACCGGTCTCGGGAACAAGCCGCTCGACGGCGGCATCAGCGACGGTGGCGTGTGGGACGCGTTCGTCGCTGGCGAGGTTCGCGTGGTCGAAGTCGCACCCGACGGCGGCGTGGTCGAGGGAGTCGAACGCGTCATCGCGGCCCCACTGGGCAGACACGGAATTCTCGTCACCGGCCACCCCGGAACCGTCGCGCCGAGCGACGTCGACGTTGAACTCGTGAACGTGCTCACCGCGACCGTCGAGGAGTTACTAGAACGGATTGGAGCAGAAAACCAGTTGCGCGAGCGCGACCAGCGACTCGCCGAGCAGAACGAGGCGCTCAGAGAAATCGACCAGATTAACACGACCATTCGGAGCATCAATCAGTCGCTCATCAGAGCGCCGACCCGAAGCGACGCGCTCGCGGCGGTCGGCGAACATCTGGCCCGCACAGACCAGTACGCGGTCGTCTGGCACCTCGAACCTCACGAGACGGCGGGTGAGTTCGACCCGCGGCCGGACGCGGTCCACGGAGCCGACACCGCCTACGCTGCCCGCCTCGGTGAAGTTGCGAACACGGACCCGCTCGCCGGACTTCTCGAACGAGCCATGGAGACGAAGTCGATGCAGACGGTCGCCGACGTGCTCGACGACCCGGCGTGGGGAAGCCACCGCGGCGACGCACTCACCTACGGCTTCCGCTCGCTCGCAGTTATTCCGGCTGTTGCCGACGACAGAGTGGAAGCGCTGTTCGTCGTCCACGGGACCACCACAGACGCTTTTACCGACAGCGACCGGGTGCTGCTCGAAGAGTTGGGTGATACGGTCGCCTACGCCGTCGCCGCGACAGGACGTGGGGGAGCGATGCTGACCGAGCGCCGCGCCGAAGTCGAAGTCAAACTCGGAAGCGACCGCCTGTCGTTCACTCGGCTGGCACGCCGCGTCGGCCACGAAGTCACCCTCACGGGCGTCATCCCGCAGTCCGACGGCTCGCTCATCGCGTTCGTCACTTCGGACGCGGAGCCCACTGCGTTGGTCGCTGCGGGTACCGATGTAGCGACGGCGGTTCGGCCGCTCTCGTCGGCCGACACTGGCGGGTTGTTCGAACTGCGTCTTCCGCGAGAGGCGCTCTTCGAGACGCTGTATGCGTCGGAGGCGAGGCTTCGAGAGCTTCGTTCGGACGGCCATCAGACGATGCTGACCGTCGACGTGCCGGAGCGGATTCACGTCCGGTCGTTCGTCGAAGCATTGGAAGCGGACTACCCCGGAACGACACTCCTGTCTCGACGGACGAAAACGAAGCAGGCAGAGTCGCCGACGACGTTCGCGTCGATGATTCGCGACGAGTGGACCGACCGGCAGTACGAGGCGATTCGAGCGGCCCACCTCGCTGGGTTCTACGAGTGGCCCCGCCGGAGTACCGCCGAAGCGCTCGCCGAAACGCTCGATATCAGTCCACCGACGTTCCAGTACCACCTTCGCGCCGCCGAGCGGAAGGTCGTCGACGAACTCTTCGAGTGAGACACACCGCGGGCGTTCCGCATCGAGTGACAGATGTTATGATACCACATTCATCTCACCGAACACTCTAGGTACCTAGAGTCCCGTTCGAAACGGGTACTAACCACATAGCAACGAACGATATATCTCCCACCTACATTGGGACATCTGTCGGCGAGACGCCGACGCGAACCGAACAATGGACGACGCACGCGTGATACAGGGCAGCGACGCGGGATGGAACACAGGTACGACTGACGAAGTCGTCGCACGGCACGATTGGGACGGACGGGACACACTCGCAGTGACGATAGTCACGGCGACCGCCCAGGCGTTGGCCGTCGACGAACTCGAACTTCCACCGCTCGCGGATACTGTATCCCCCGGTGCCCTCCACCGGCTTTTCCATCCGGCAGGCGGGGCACCGATGTCAGAGGCACCGACCGAGAGTGGGAACAAACAACCATCACGCGGCCGCGTCCGGTTTCGGTACGCATCCTGCGACGTGACTGTCTGGGCCGACGGAACGGTCATCGTCGCACCTTCCGTGTAGCATCAACCCATCGGTATCACCACCACACACTCCACCTACAACCATCACCACCATTGGTCGGTTGGGGTCACCGTCGGTACGCTGTACCCACCGGGTGCAGTGGCCCTAACCGCTACCTTCCCCTTCGACGAACTGCGACGCATTTTGGTACGTTCACCCACTACCGGTGAGCATGGGATACGCCTGTCCGGTCTGTGACGCGCCGCAGCGAGACGAGACGCATCTGGCGAACCACCTCGCGCTGCAGGCTATCGTCCACGGCGACGACCACGAAACGTGGCTAGACGAACACGAACCGTCGTGGTCGTCGATGAACCCCGACACGCTCGGCCCAATCGTCGCCGAGAACGCCGAGGAGCGCGAATTCGACGAGGTGTTCGAAGATACGGTCGACCGCCAGCCAGCGGAGTCGCCGTTCGACGAGGGACACGACCACACCCACAGTCACGACCACGGGAGACAGCAACTCGGTGGTTCCAGCGGGGAAGCGAACCTCTCGGGCGACGCCGCGCGAATCTTCGAGGAAGCGAAGGCGATGACCGAAGAGATGTACGACGACGAAGACGGCGACGACGAAGACGGTGACGACGAAGCAACCGAGTCGAACGACGACGACGAGAAAGAGTCGTAAGTCCGGCCCCCGAATCGGGTGGTGATGGAGACCCACGGGAGCATCTCCCCCGAGTCACTTGCCGAGGCAGAGCGCGAATTCGAACGCGTCGGTCCGACCGCACAGGTCGTCGTCAGAGAGACGGCGAAAGCGATGGACTTCGACCGCGAGGAGTACCGCGAGCGCGTGACCGGAGACGTGGTCGAGACGGTTCGAAACGCCCTGTTCGCCGAGTCGCTCGCGGTCCACGTCGGGTCGCGAACGGAGTTCGACGACTGGTGTGCCGACCACGCGGCGTACGAGGTGGTCGAACTAGGAAATCCGGATGTCGAACGCGTCGCGTGGCACGCGGTTCCGTTCGCCGAACAGGTCGTCGCCACGACGTTCCAAAACGAACGCGACGCTGCCGTGAGCACACTCCGGCGCAACGCCTTCGGCCGTATCTACCGCGAGGTGATTCTCGATGCAGAGACGGATACCAACGAGTCGGCCGATGCCCCGACCGAGAACTGACAGCGTCCCGTCGGCTACAAGTCCGTCGGCGACCCACGAAGACTCATGACTGACGACGGACGCGAACCAACCTCCGACGACGGACGCCGACACGAACCCATCCCCGAGCCCGAGTGGCCGGTTCTGGAATCGAAAGCCGAGTACGACACGGGGTGGTTCACCGGCGGATACGACCTCGTCGAACAGCCGAACGGGACGACGAAACGGTACTACTGGGCCGAACTGGCGACGGCCGTCGTGGTCGTCGCCGTCGCGAACGACCAGGTCGTATTCGTCGAGCAGTACCGCCCGACGGTTCGGCAGACGCAACTCGAACTCCCCGCCGGAATCGTCGAACAGGGCGAGTCCTTTAGCGACGCCGCTGTCCGCGAACTCCGCGAGGAAACCGGATTCGCCGCCGACTCCGCGTCCGTCATCGGCGACGTGTGGTGTTCGACCGGCGTCCTCCGGCACCGACGCGGGTTCGTCTTCGCCGAGGGACTCACGCCTGTCGAGCGTGACCTGGACGAAAACGAATTCCTCTCTGTCCACGCGGTTCCGGTCGACGAAGCGCTCGACCGGGCGCTCGAATCACCGACGAACGACGCGACCATGGAGGGAATCCTTCTCGCTCGCGAGAAAGGGGTGCTGTAGGTGGTCGACCGCGAAATCACGCCCGAGGAGGTAGCCGAACTCCTCGACAGCGACGACCCACCGCTCGTCGTGGACGTGAGCACACCTCCAGAGTTCGACCTCCAGCACATCCCCGGCAGTCTGAACGTCCCGCTTTCCGACCTCTACTCCACTCTCGACCGCCTCTCGGAAGCCGACCACATCGTCACCGTCTGCCCGCGCGGGGAGGCGAGTCTGCAGGCGGTCCGACTGCTTTCTGCCTACGAGGGGACGAACGACGCTCGAATCGAGAGCATGGCCGGTGGCCTCGACGCGTGGGACGGCCCGCTCGAATCGGACGTCGAGGAGTAGGTCGTGGCATCTCGTCCGGCGCGGCCGCTCTTCGAACGTGATTCTCTGAAAAGTACTCGACGACGGGCTTAGTTAGAGTGCAGTCACGCGACGTTGAACCCCTTTCCGCGGAGGAAGTCCTCCACACGGCCGCGGTGATTGCCTTGCAATTCGATGGAATCGTCTTCCACCGTCCCACCACAGGCAAATTTCGACTTCAGGTCTGACGACAGGCTATCCATGTCGACATCCTTTGGGTCGAATCCCTCGATGACTGTAACCTCTTTTCCGTAACGACGCTCGTCGATGCGGATGACGATCTCCTGAGACTCTTTTGCGACGTCCTCGCAGACGCAGAGCTCTTCAGGGAGCCCGCACGTCGAGCAGACTTCCGACATTACAGTGTGGAGTTACAGGATGGGGATATTAAACAGTATCGGGAGCCACTGTCACGGACGCCGAAATCAGGCGCCCGTGGCGTCGTCGGTCGTCGTTTCAGTGGTGTTCGTCGACTCTTCGGTTGTGGAGTCGCCGTCGTCGGCCGAGCCGGTGGAACCACCAGTGCTGTTCGACCCAGTGGTGTCGTCACCACTACCGGAGTCAGAGGACCCACCAGTTTCGGCGTCCTTCGCGCGGTTATCCTGTCCCGGGGGCGTATCTGGCCCGTTGTTCGAGCCATCCCCCGGTTTCGATTTTGGGGAATCACCGGCACTGTCGCCACCCTCTCCGGGGTTGTCATCGGCAGCGTTTCCGTCGCCGGCGTCCGACCCGTTGGACTCACCGCGATTGCCGTTCTTCCGCTTTTCTTCGGCCTTGTCGAGTCCCTTCCCGGGGTTCTCACCCGCGATGCTCCGCGCGATTTCTGCTACTTCGGGGCCGGTGAGTTCGCTCGCGTTCGACCGGAGCGTGTCGAGTGCGGTCGTGTTCACGCCCTTTGCTTGGAGGTCCGATTCGGGGACGGTCTCTGCGGCGTCAGCCGTCTGGTTCAAAAGCGACTTCACCTGCTCGATTTCGGAGACGACGCGAGTTATCTGGACCCGGTAGGCGCGGTCCGAGATGGTCCCGTCGTCGTGTTTCGCTTTGAGTCGGTCGCGGCGCTCTTTGAGTTCAGTGAGTCGCTCGCGGACCGACTCAACCTGCTCGGCGACGACACCCGCTTTCGACGCGTTCGAGTTCGCGTTCGCCATCCGGTTTTCGAACGCCCGGCGTTCGATGACACCGTCTGTCTCAGACTCCTGGACGCTGATGGCACCCGCGAGTTTCTGTCCCGGCGGGATGGGCTCGTCGTCGTTTTTCGTCTCTGCTGTCGTGTCGTTGGTCGCTGTCCCGTCTGTTGACCCGCCGTCAGTCTGGGCGACGACTCCGTCACCCACGGAGGAAGTAAGTGCCTGACCTGCAGGAGAAGCAAGTGCGAGCGGAGCGCTCGCACTCACCAGTAACACTGTCGCAACGACGAGTGCAGCGATTCGTCGGCTCATTACGACATCCTTCGTCCCACATTCTGATATAAGCGAGCGTTCGTACTCGCGAATCAACGCCGTTTAACGTCGGTTCAACGCTGTTTCGGACCGAAGGGCAGATGCCCTGCCGTCTTCCGATTAGGGAAAAGTAAACCGGGTAAATGGTCGTAAGACTTTTTACGCGTCGTCAGACTCGTCGTTCTCCGGGAGTCGGAGGACGTTCTCGCGGCCGAGGCGGAACCCTTCGATGGTCCCCTCGTCGCGCATGCCACGGACGACTTTGCTAGTCTTCGCGTCCGTCCAGTCGAGGGTGCTCGCCACCTCCTGTTGCTTGATGCGTCCGCCACGCGACTCGATGAGTTGAAGGACGCGTTCTTCGTTGCTGAGCAGTTCCGACGGGACCTCCTCGGCGTCGTCATCCGCGTCGTCAGCCTCCGCGGCTTCGTCGCCCGCTGCGGCGGCCGCTGCGGGTACGGAACCGGTATTATCGACGGAGGGCGACGGGGTGTCGCCAGCGTCGGCAGCGGCTCCTGAGGTCATCGTGCCATCGTCGTCCATGGACGTGCCGCCGCCAAAGACACCACGGGACCGGAGATAGAACGCGGCACCAACGAGGAGCGTCCCGACGAGCGCGAGCGCCGCGAGCGCGCCTGTCGTGGGGAACGAGCCGTCTTCAGTGGCAGGCGTCTGGTCTCCCGGGTCCGTCGTAGCTGCGCCGCCACCGGCTTCGAGGACGACTCGTGGTTCGCCGGAGACGAACTCGGTGTCCGCCCCGCGCCAGATGACGGTGTTTTCGCGCGTCTCGTCGGCGGTGGGTTCGACCGTCGTCGTGCCGTAGTCGGCGGGCCACGAGAGGATAAGCCGCGACCCCGAATCGAGGAAGAAGCCCTCGATTGCGTCGCCGACGACGAGTCTGTCACCATCAGCGGCCGCGAAGTTCGACCACTCGAACGAGTAGGTGACGACGCCGAAACTATCGGGGAGCGACCGCGTCTCCGCGGTGACCGAGACGTTCGACGCGGCCATCTCTCGGCCCGTCGAGTTCGACGCCGCCGAGACGGTGTCGTTCATCCGACTGGCGAATGTCGTCGTGTAGTCGCCCGGATTCGCCTGAATATCGTCTTGTAGCGACTCGAACGCGTCGGTGGTGTTCTGGTCGTCGAGACGGGTCCAGTACTGAATCTCCCACCGCGCGCTCCCGTCTGCAGCCACATCGACGGCGATGCGGGTGCTGTCGGGTTCGACGCCTTGCTGGACGAGCGGTTCGACGCCCGGTCCGGTGGCTGTTCCGTCGGGGGTCGCCGCGACCGGTGTGACCGCTGCAAAGACGCAGCAGAACGCACACAGGAGAGCGAAGACCGCCTGTCGTGTCGCCATTAACCCACTATCCGAACTCCGGCATCAAAAAGACAAGAGATTCAGCGTAGCCAGCGTCTGACAACTGGCAGACGAGAACGAACCGCCGCGTCGGCAGCGGCGATTGCGTCGTCCGCATCGGCCCGGGAGACGCCGTCGCCGTACCGCGCTCGTTCGTAGAGTCGCCCGACCCGTCGCGTGCGTTCATCGACCCCGACACGCGAGAGCGCATCGAGGTAGTGACGAACCGTCTCGCCCTGTCGTCGCGGGCGGTACGCCCGCGCCAAGACGTGTTCGAGGCGGTCGTACGCGCGGACCACGTCTCTCGTCGGCGAGTTGGTCCGACGCTGGTAGACGAGAAGCGCCAGTATCCGGAGGCGGTCCGGCACTCGGGTTCGGCGGACGCTGGCGGCGATGCCGACGACCGCAGCGAGACCGACGAGCATCGTCTCACGTGAGGGAAGCCTCGGGATGAGGCCGTCCGATTCGTCACCCTCTCCCGACGGTGCGCCAGCCGTCGGCGTGACGCCGAGGCGCTCGTCGATACCCGGCCCGAGAGCGCTCGTCGTCGTGTTGTTGGCGGTCGTTTCGTTCGGCGTTTCGGTGGGGACCGGCGTGATTTCCTCTGCGCCGTTGGTCTGCGGTTCCGTCTCGTTGGTGTCGACACCGGGGAGGCCTTCCTCACGGGCGTCGGAGAGCGCCTCCGACTCGGCGGACTGGCGCGGGGAGGCGGGCGTCGGGTCGAAGCGAACCCAACCGGTGTCCTCGAAGTACACCTCGACCCACGCGTGCGAGTCGAGGCCGCGGACGACGTATCGGTCGCCGTCGACGCGCTCGCCGGTCGTGTAGCCGGTGACGAAGCGCGCCGGGACGCCCTCAGAGCGAAGGAGGACGACCATCGTGGTGGCGTAGTAGGTGCAGTAGCCCTCGTCCATCTCGAAGAGGAACGATTCAGCGATGTCACCCTCCGGACGCGACACCCGCAGTGAGTACTGCTTGTTCTCCTCTAACCAGCGTTCGACGGCGACGGCCTTGTCGTACGGCGTCTCCGCGTCGGCCGTGATTTCGGCGGCCCGTTCGCGGACCCGGTCAGAAGTACTGTCCGGCAGGCCAAGGTAGCGCTCGCGTATCTGCTCCGGGTAGTCGGTACCGGTACGCCGCAGCGACGCCGGCGTGTGTTGCGGAACCTCGCTTTTCACCGTGTAGTTCTCGTCGGTACCGATGCTCCGCGTCGGGCGGAAGTTCCCCTGCTGGGTGACGACCGTCTCCAACTCCACATCGCCGCTGACCGCGACCGGACGCCACGCAGCAGGCATCGAATCCAGCGGCGTCTTGGGGGAGACCGTCTGCCGGACCAGCCGCGACGGTCCCTCCGGGCCGCTCAATCGCCCGCCGGTGTACGGTTCCGTGTCGCCGGTTCGGACCCACCCATCGCCCGTATAGCGGTCGAACGAGGCGGTCTGCCAGTACGACGGCGCGGTACTCTCGACTTCGAATCGGACGTCCGGCGAGAGACTGATGCTCCCGACGACAGAGATGCGGTCGCTGGCGCTCACGAGATTCGCTTCCACTGTCGGTTGCTCTGCGACCCCGTGGCTTGGGAGGACAGGCGACCCGCCCGCTCCGGGAAGCACCGTAACAGTCGCCGAGAGGACGACCATCGTGGCGAGGACGATAGTGAGCACGTCGAGTTGGCCGCCGCTGGTGCCGAATCGGTCGATACTGTCGAATCCGAGCGCCGCGATACCGGCGGTGACGCCGAGGAGCGTGAGCGAACCGCTCGCGTCGCCGGTCAAGACGAACATCCCGAGTCCCCCACCAGCGATGGCGACGGCGGGGGCGACCCGGCCGCGGACGACGAGGTACCACGCGAGGAACGTCGGCGCGGGCGTCACCGCGAGCGCCCACACGTCCGCCGAGAGCAACCGGAGGACCGACAGGCCGCTCAGGAGTGCAACGGAGTCGGTGGCGAGTTGCCTCGGCGAGAGCAATGCGAGTTGGCTCTGGGGCAAGGCGAGGAGGTACGCGACGAAGCCTCCGCCGAGCAACACGGCGGTGATGGCGAGCGCGACCCGCGGGCGGAACGACCGGGCGAGAATAGTCGCAGCGAGGACCGTCCCGCCCGCGATGAGGAGGAACTCGGTTCGGCCGCCGACGACATCGGTCACGTCGTAGAGAACAGAGAGGAACGACCCGAGGAGGACGAACGCTGCGGCGACCGAGAGGGCCGACGCCGGGACGCCGAAGATCGTTGGCTGGTCGCGCTCGGTGGTTGGTGTCAGCGAGCTGGAGACGCTCGCAGTGGATTGACTGCCCCCGGTTCGCGTGTCGGTGCTCATGGCGCGGCCTCCCGACGAGGTGTGGCGGAGCGGTCGGGTGACGGACTCACCTCGTCTGCCTCGCCCGGTTCCGCGCGGAGTCGTTCGAACGTCGTCTCGTGGCCGCCGAAGACGATACGCGTCTGTTCGATGTCGCCGCGAACCACGACTGCGGCGCTCTCGTCCGGGACCGACCCCGAATCCATCTGTGCGAGGTGGGCGAGAACCTGGTGCTGGTCGCCGGGCGCGGCGTCGATAGTGCCAGCCGGGGACGTGAGGTGAATCGGAACGCCCGCGTCCAACAGCGACCAGCAGAGCGAGGCCGTCGCCTCGGCAACGTCGTCGACACGGCCTTCGATACTGCCGACAGAGACGCCGACTGCATCGGGGTCGGCGTGGTCGGCGAACGCCTTCACCACGAGGTCGCCCGACCGTGCGGTCGATTTCCAATGCACGTCGCGAAGCGAATCGCCGGGGACGTACGGCCGCAGTCGGTCGAACTCCTCGCGGTCCTCGCCCGTGCCGAAGTTCGAGAGCAACGAGAGGTCGCGGCGGGCCGTCGCAGAGAGCGACCTGAGTCGCGGATAGACCAGTATCTCGGTCGTCCCGCCGACGGTGAACGTGCGGGTGAAAAAGCCGAGGACGTCGGTAGCGACGACCGTCGCGGGACCGAGTGTCGCCAACCCGCGAGCGTCGTAAGTCACGTCGTACGAAATGCTCCCGTCGCCGACGATAGACTGTACCGTGGCGTCGCCTTCGAGGTTGGCAGAGAGGAAATCAGTCGTCGTCGCGGGAAAGGGATGGTCGGTCTCGATGTCGAGCGAGACCGTATGTGTCTCGCCGGGGAACCCGTCGTCTGGCGGAGCGCGAACAGCCCGCGGTGGCGAGATGCGCCACACTTGGACCGCTCCGATGAGCAACGCGACGACGACGGGGATAACCACGGCATTGAGCGCCCGCGGGCCGAACGCAACGGCGTTGCCGACGCCCAGAGCGACGACGACCAGCGCCGCCCAGCCACGAAGTGTCGGCCTCATTCGACCGGAACGAAGTCGAGCGCGCTGTCAACCACGTCGCGGCCGTCGCTGCTTCCGGCCGTCCGGATGCGGTGCGCCCAGACGCTTCTGGCCTCGCGTTGCACGTCGTCGGGGACGACGTAGTCGCGGGCGTCGAGCGCGGCTCGGGCCTGCGCGGCACGAACGAGCGCGAGAGAACCGCGGGGACTCACGCCGAGTGTCGCCCGCTCGCGGGTGTCGGCGGCGAGTCGCGAGACGTAGCGGCGAACCGGTTCGCTCACCGCCACGCCTAAAATTGTCTCGCGGGCGGCGCGAACGTCGGCGGCCGTCGCAACCGGTTCGAGCGACTCGATTGGATGGTGTCCGGCGAGGCGACCGAGTAACTCTGCTTCCTCCGCCTCGCTCGGATAGCCGAGATGTATCTTCTTCATGAATCGGTCCAGTTCGGCCAACGGCAGGTCGTAGGTACGGTCGGGTTCGACATCGTTCTGGGTGGCGATGACGGTAAAGGGGTCCGGAACGGGTCTCGTGACACCATCGACCGTTACCTGCAGTTCCTCCATGACTTCGAGGAGGGCGGCCTGTGTCTTCGGCGGCGCGCGGTTTATCTCGTCGCCGAGGACGACGTTTCCGAAGACCGGACCCTCGCGGAACTCGAATTCGTTCGTCTTCTGGTTGAACACGTTCACACCGGTCACGTCAGACGGCAGGAGGTCCGGTGTGAACTGGATGCGTTCGAACGAGCCTTCGATGGAGGTGGCAATGGCTCGGGCGAGCATCGTCTTGCCCACGCCGGGAACGTCCTCCAGAAGGAGGTGTCCACGGGCGAACATCGTCACGATGATGTCTTCGATGGCGTCGTGGTGGCCGACGATGACTCGTTCGACGTTTTCGGAGATGCGAGCAGCGAGGTTCGAAACCGACTCGACCGACTGCTCGCGGTCGAAGTCGGCGTCTGCATGTACATCAGTCATTGATATGCGGGGTGTCCCGCCAGCCACGGGAGGGTGGTAAGACGGGCGCTCTGTCATGAACTATTGCCCCAATACACCTAACGTTGCTGGATGTGTGCACACCGCACTCCACCGGAGACGACCGAGGCAGAGCGAAGGCGTCGTTCCCGGGTGCTTTTGTCGTTCGGCGACTCCGTACCGGGTATGAACACGGACGCCGGACGTGAGGAAGTCTACGGCGCGCCGCCGGAGATGCTGGCGGTCCGAGACGACCTGACGCCGATGCTCTCGCAGTACGCCGACCTCTGTGAGACGCACGACGACGCCCTCGTGTTGTTTCAGGTCGGCGATTTCTACGAAGCGTTCTGCGGTGCGGCCGAGACTGTTGCGCGCACCTGCGAGGTGACGCTCACCCAGCGCGAGGATTCGACGGGAACGTGGCCGATGGCGGGCATCCCCATCGACAACGCGGCGGGGTACCTCGAACGCTTGCTCGATGCGGGCTATCGCGTCGCGCTCGCTGACCAGGTGGAAGACGCCTCAGAGGCGTCGGGGCTGGTCGACCGCGCCGTCACGCAACTCATCACGCCGGGGACCGTCGTCGACGAGGAACTGCTGGAAGCGGGTCGTGCGACCTACCTCGGTGCTGTCGCCCGCGACGGCGACGAGTACGGACTGGCCGTCGTGGACGTCTCCACCGGCGAGTGCCTCGTGACGGGTGCTGACCGCGCGCTGTTGCTCGAAGAACTGGACCGACTCGCGCCCGCCGAACTCGTCGTCGGCCCGAACTGCGACCTGCCGGACCCCTCGTTCGACCCGATGGAGACGCCGTTCGACCCTGACGCCTTCGACATCGAGGCGGCGACCCAGACGCTCTCGTCGTACGTCCCCCGGCCGGAGGCGGTCGTCGAATCCGACGTAGAGCGCCGCGCTGTCGGCGCGCTTCTCACCTACGCCGAGTACGCACAGGGCGACTCGAAACTGGAGTACGTCACTCGCATCACGCGATTCGACCCCCGCGAGTTCCTGCAACTCGACGCGACTGCCATTCGGAGTCTCGAACTGTTCGACTCGCAGAGCGCCCGCACCGGAAGCACGCTCCTCTCGGTCCTCGACGAGACGGCCTGCGCGCTTGGCCGCCGCCGCCTCGAAGCGTGGCTTCGCCGCCCACTCGTAGACCGGGAAGCCATCGAAGCGCGACTAGACGCGGTGGGCGAGTTCGCCGACGACGCCCTCACGCGGGCAGACCTGCGCGAGCATCTTTCGGCCGTCTACGACCTCGAACGACTCGTCGCTCGCGTCTCTCGGGAACGTGCGAACGCCCGCGACCTGCGGTCGTTGCAGACGACGCTCGACCGCGTTCCTGAGATTCGCGCAACGCTCGAAGACGCCGACTCGGGCCTCGTCTCCGACCTCCGCGACTCACTGGACGACCTCTCGGACGTCCGTGACCGCATCGACCGCGCCATCGTTGACGACCCGCCGCAGGAGATTACCGAAGGCGGCGTCATCGCGTCGGGGTTCGACGACGAACTCGACGACCTTCGGGGAACCGCCACCGAGGGCCGCGAGTGGGTTTCGGACCTCGAAGCACGGGAGCGAGAGCGCACCGGCATCGACTCGCTCGACGTTGGCTACAATCAGGTCCACGGCTACTACATCGAGGTGACGAACCCGAACCTCGACCGGGTTCCCGACGACTACGTCCGTCGGCAGACGCTGAAGAACTCCGAGCGGTTCTACACGCCCGAGTTGAAGGAACGCGAAGACGAGATTCTCAGCGCCACTGAACGGGCGGAGACGCTCGAATACGACCTCTTCTGCGAAGTTCGCGCCGAAGTCGCAACCGAATCTGAGCGCATACAGGCGGTCGCCGACGCGTTGGCCGACCTCGACGTGCTTCGAACCCTCGCCGACGTTGCCGTCGCCAACGATTACACGCGACCGGTGTTCTGTGACGGAGACGCGGCGAACACGGAATCCCACGGCGGAATCGAAATCGAGGCCGGACGTCACCCAGTCGTCGAACAGGCCCAAGACGAGTTCGTTCCGAATCCCGCCTCGCTCCCGCATGGTGGCGTGGCGCTCGTCACCGGCCCGAACATGTCGGGGAAATCGACCTACATGCGGCAGGTCGCACTCGTCAGTATCCTCGCGCAGATGGGGAGTTTCGTCCCCGCCAAAGCCGCCCGTCTGCCGGTCGTCGACCGGGTGTTCACTCGCGTCGGTGCGTCGGACGACATCGCGGGCGGCCAATCGACGTTCATGCGCGAGATGAGCGAGTTGACCGAAATCCTCCACAACGCGACCGAGGACTCGCTGGTCCTCCTCGACGAGGTGGGCCGCGGCACCTCCACGGCCGACGGCCTCGCCATCGCCCGCGCGACCACGGAGTTCATCCACGACGAAGTCGGCGCGATGACGCTCTTTGCGACCCACTATCACGACCTGACCGACGCCGCGACGGAGCGCCCGGGCGTGTTCAATCTGCATTTCACCGCCGCGCAGACAGACGGCGAGGTTACCTTCCTCCACAGCGTCGCCGAAGGGCCTTCATCGTCCTCCTACGGCGTCGAAGTCGCCCAACTCGCTGGCGTTCCAACCGATGTTGTCGACCGCGCCCGTGGCCTCGTCGAAGCCGACGCAGTGAGCGAGACAGGAGATGCCGACGCCGACAACACCGCCGACCCCGGCCGCTCCAACACCGACGACGAGCCAACGCCAACCGAATCTGTCGTTGCAGACTCGACTCGAAACGAAGGGGGTGCAGAGAAGATGGCTGCTGCCGAGGACGGAACGCTGGCGGCCTACGTGGACGGCTTGGAAAACGGCCACCGTGAAGGTGACAGACTGGCGAACGGTCGCCACGAAGCGACCGCCGAAACTAACGGCGAAGCAGCCAAAACGGTCGGTTCGGGTGCAACCCACACCGCCGCCCGAGACGACACCCTCGGCGAGGTGGCCGCCGAACTCCGCGACGCCGACCTCGTGGACACCACGCCGCTGGAGGCGCTGAACCTCCTTTCGGACCTCAAGCGCAAACTCGAATAATGATTCACCAACTCGACCGACAGACACGAACGCAAATCGCGGCGGGAGAGGTCGTCACCCGTCCGGCGAGCGTCGTCGTGGAACTCGTGGAAAACGCTCTCGACGCGGGTGCTGAGACGGTCGAGATTGCTGTCGAAGGCGACGGAACCGACCGTATCCGCGTCAGCGACGATGGTGCGGGGATGACCGAGCGAGACGCCACACTCGCCGTCGAGCGACACACGACCAGCAAACTGGACGACGCGGCCGACCTCGAAACGGTCGAGACGCTCGGCTTCAGAGGCGAAGCCCTCCCGAGCATCGCCGCCGTCGGGAGACTGGAACTGACGACCAACGCTGGCGGCCCGCGGGGAACGCGCGTCGTCGTGGACGGGGGTGAAAAATTGGCCACTGCGGCGGCCCGCGCTCGGGGAACTACCGTCGAAGTTACGGGACTCTTCGCCGAGCGACCCGCCCGAAAGAAGGCACTTGCGTCGGCGAAAGCGGAGTTCGCCCGCATCTCGCGTCTCGTCACCCGATACGCGCTCGTCCGCCCCGACGTGCGGTTCGTCCTCCGGCACGACGGCCGCGAGACGCTCACGACGCCGGGAACCGGCCGCTTCACAGACGCGCTGCTCGCCGTGTACGGCCGCGAGGTTGCCAGCCACGCCTCGACGTTCGACGCCAGCCACGAGGTCCAAGTCGGTGCGGAATCGGGTGCAGTCGCGGTCGATGGCGTCCTCTGTCATCCGCTCGTGAGTCGCGCCCGACGAGACCACATCCATATCTCGGTGAACGGCCGCGCACTCGTCGACTCACGGATTCGTCGGGCAGTCGCCGACGCCTACGGGACGCTCCTCCCCGACGGACGCGAACCCGTCGCAGTCGTCCGCATCTCGCTGCCTCCGGCGTGGGTCGACCACAACGTCCACCCCGCGAAGTCGGAAGTCGAGTTCAGAGACCCCGAGGCGGTCGCGGGTGTGGTCGAATCGAGCGTCAGAGACGCCCTTTCGACCGCCGACCTGCGTCGAAGCGGCGAGTTGGCGATGGACCTCGACTCGTCGCTGTCGCCGGTCGAGGCGGAATCGGTGTTCGACGACGTGCGCGTCATCGGCCAGTTCCGCGACCTCTACGTCCTCTGTGAGGTCGGCGACGAACTCCTCGTGGTCGACCAGCACGCCGCCCACGAGCGCGTGAACTACGAGCGCCTGCGGGCGGCCGTCGAGTCAGTAGGTGTCGATTCTGTCCCGGTCGACCCGCCCGCAAGCGTGTCGCTGTCGCCGCCCGAAGCGGCGCTTGTGGAGGCGAACCGAGACGCCGTCGAAAGACTCGGCTTCCGTGTCGCCGACTTCGGCGGCGGAACCTACCGTGTCGAGGCCGTTCCAGCCCCGATTGGCCGCCCATTCGCGCCCGACGCGCTGGCAGACGTTGTGTCCGACCTCGCTGCAAACGACCCGCGCGACCCACGCGACGAGTTGCTGAAGGACCTCGCGTGTCATCCCTCGATAAAGGCTGGCGACGACCTGTCGGCCGAAGACGCAGCGCGACTCGTCTCCCGACTCGGGTCGTGTGAGACGCCGTACACCTGCCCGCACGGTCGGCCGACAGTTCTCGCCATCGACGAGGATGCATTCGTTCGTGGGTTTGGTCGGCGAAGTGGGCGACTCGACTGAGTCGCGCTCAGCGGCCGATTCAGTGCCAAACTTCGCTCGGCGGTCTACTCGATGTTCCACTTACTCGGTGCTCGTTACTCGGTACTCGCGTCTTCTCGCCCGCGTACGCTGACGGCGAGTCCAACACCCAACACGACAGTCGCGGCGACGCCCAGTCCAATGAACTGCATCGGGTCGAGGAGCGGAAAGTCGAACTCGGGGCCGAGGAGGTGGAACGCGACGCCGGGTGCAGTAGCGAGTGCGGCGGTCTGTGGTGACAGGCTCCCGCGGTGCGTTCTGCTGGCGACCCACGCGAGGGCGACACCGTAGACGACGAACGGGAGTTCGTACAGCCAGTACACGAACGGAAAGCCGCCGCCAGCGTAGGTGTAGAGACGGTAGTGCTGGCCCTCGTAGACAACGGCGTACAATCCGTTCCCGGGAGCGCTGTAGTCGCTGTAGAAAAATTGGTCGGGCCAGTCTTCGGCCCCGTAGACGGTATTGGAACCGTCCGGTGACTCGATGGCGTTCCTGACGGCGTCCTGCGCATCCGCTGGGAGACTGTCGTACTGGAGCACGGGTGTCTCTTCGCGGACCTGCGACTCGTCAATCCGCTCGACGGAGAACACCGCTTGCTCGCCCCAGTCAGCCATCGTCGCCGGGGCGGCGACGAGGGAGAGCGCGACGAGCGCGGCAAGGAGAGCGAAGACCCCGCGGCGGACCATACGTGAATACACCCGTGATTTGACAAGTGCTTTCTGGAGGTGTGGCCGCCGACGAAGCGACGAACTGGTAGAGCGTGGAGTTACCAGTCTTTGCAGTCGTGACAGACGTACTGCTCACCGTCGAGCCACCGCTTTTGGACCGTCTCGCCACAGGCTGGACAGGGCGTTCCGTCGGGTGTCCAGCGGTAGGTTGCGAGCGTGTCGGGGGCGTCACTGTCCTCTTCTGTCGCGGTGTCGTCGGATACAGACTCAGCGGTGTCGTCGGACACAGACTCGGCGGTGTCGTCGGATACAGACTCAGCGGTGTCGTCGGACACAGACTCGGCGGTGTCGTCGGATACAGACTCAGCGGTGTCGTCGGACACAGACTCGGCGGGGTCATCGTTGTCGGCCGGGGAACCGAAGTCGTCGAGCGAGCGGTTCGGCATGAACGGACGTGTGGGCGGGCGGCCCTTAGCGGTGCCGACCCGCAATATCGTGCGAAATCCACACAGTCTTTATCCCCGAATCCGGAGTCTCGTCTATGGCAACCCTCACGGACTTTATCGTGGCACTGCTGCAGAGTGTCGTCGAACTACTCGTGAACTTCTCCAGCGTCGCGCTGAACGACCCGCTGTCGCCGATTCTCATCATCTTCGGCAACCTGTTCATCCTCGTCCCGGTTGGCGTATTCGCGTACGTCGTCCTCGGCGCACTCGGTGCCGAAATCGGCCTCGGAACTACGCCTGGCTCTCGGTAAACGCCCGCGCAGCAAGCGAAATCGCTTCTTCGAGGTCGGGTCCGACCGGCGACCCGACGACGATTCCATCCGCGTGGTCGAGCACCGCGGCCATCTGATCTGCCACGTCGTCCGGTGTTCCGGCCATCGAGAAGGCGTCTATCATCTCGGGCGTGACGAGGCCGAACGCCTCGGAGAACTCGCCCGCAGAGATGTGCTCGCTGATGTCGTTTGCGAGGTCGGCGTCGAGGCCATGTCTGTCGAGGACCGGTGGGGCTGCCCCGGCGGTGATGAACGCAACGGGTGGGCGTGCCGCCTCGCGGGCCGCCGTTTCGTCGGCCGAGATGGAGACGCTGGCGTACGCTGCGAGCGTGAACTCCCCGCGCGAATCGGGGCGGTCCTCGCGGCCGATATCGACCTGTTCGCGGGCCCACGCGAGGTCGTCGGGGTGTGAGCCGTTGAAGAGCAAGCCGTCAGCGTGCTTGCCAGCCATCCGGCACATGTGCGGTCCCTCGCCGCCGACGTAGACCGGAATCTCGCCGGGCACGTCGAAGTTGAGACCAGCGTCGGTCGCTTCGAAGGTTCCGTCGTGGGTGACGCGCTTCCCGTCCCAGAGGTCCTGTGCGACTTTGAACGCCTCCAAGACAGAGCGAAGGCCGCGCTGGTCTTCGAGGCCGAGGTTTCGGAGCGTCGAGGGGTCGCCCGGCCCGATACCGAGGAGGCCGCGACCGTCCGAGGCTTCGGCGACGGTTGCCACCTTCGCGGCGAGCGTGACGGGGTGCATCTCGTAGGGGTTGGCGACACCGGGACCGAGGCGAATTTCGTCCGTCTCGGCCGCGAGTCGTGCGAGGACCGCAAACGGGTCGCGATTGTTGTAGTGACACGAGACGAAACACGAGTCGTAGCCCTCGCGTTCTGCCTGTGTCCCCAGTTCGACGAGTTCGGATACCGGATGTTCCGGCGTGAGTTCGAGTCCGAGCATAGTGTGAAAGTGAGCGTTCGGTCAGTTCGTATCGGGGTCGTAGGTCCAGTCGCGGAGCGCCTGTCGGACGAAGTCGCCTTCGATGTCGCGGAAGTGGGCGTGGCTCTCGCCGTGGTCGCCCCACTCGAATCCGCGGACGACGACGACTGGTGTCCCGTCGTCACCCTCGCCTTGCACGAGGTTGGCGGCCGCGGCGAGTTCGTCGACGACGCACTCGACGGTGACACCGAGTTCGCGGCCGTCGCGGTCGGTCTCGCCGCGCCAATCGCGCGACGGGGCCATCCCCGCCCACCCGAGTGCGACGCCACGCTGGCCGTGGCGGAAGGGACGACCGCTCGTGTCGGAGACGATGACGCGGTCGGCTTCAATACCGGCGCGGATGCGTTCGGCCGACTCGCTGGGGCGCTTTGGGAGCAATAGGAGGTCGTGGTCGGGGACGTTCGAGCGGTCGATACCGGCGTTGACGCCGACGTGGCCGAACCGCGTTTCAGTCAGCAAGAACGGTTCGGTCATCACGAGGTCGACGCTCTCTTCGAGGACCGCCTGCGCGAATCGCGGGTCCTTCTTGTCGTCGGTGAGTTCCGAGAGACGGGTGGCAAGCTCTCGCGCCCGCGGCCCGGCCGGGAAGTCATCGAGGTCGGCAAACCGCCCTTCGGCCTTCGAGACGACGGTCGAAGCGACACAGACCACGTCGTCGGGGCGGAGGTCGACGCGCTCTGCGATGATTCGCGCGAGGTCGTCGCCCTCGCGAATCTCGGGCACGTCGGGGACGGCAAACAGCTCCATACGAGAGGTGACGACGACGGCGGTGAAAAACCACGGGATGCTGGCGAACCGGGCCGGTATCGGAGTGACGACCGACGTGTGAGAATCCGCGACATTGTTAAGGTGTGTCAACCAGTGGTCGAGGCATGAACGACCGGCCGATAGACCCGATGGGCCGAGATACGGTCGAGGAGTACCTCGAGTACGTCGGGCGCGTCCCACAGAAGATTCGCAACCGGGTGGACAGAGACGTACACCCACTGACGGGCGAAAAGAAGTCGTTCCGCCTGAACAACCACGTCCTCTTCGCCGAACTGTATCTGCTGACAGCGGAGAGTGGAACGAGTCCGACGCCGGTCGATATGACCCGATTCGGCGCGTTTCACGTCTCGTTTTACCGCGACCGCTTCGGGACGTTCGCCTGCGGCGTCGAGTTCGCCGGTCTGGAGCCGAACTTCCACTCACCTGAGGAGCGACTTCGATACGAGGAGTACGACGTCTCGGAGTTCTATACGATTCCCGTCGAAGACTGATTCTACCCGGTGCCGTGAAGGCTGGTTAGTCCCCTCGCACGACATCGACCGAGAGGTCGCCGCCTTCGACGGTTCCGACCATCATAGTCGCTTCGTCGCTCGGGTTCGCAGCGGTCGCCGTCCCCGGATTCAGGACTCTGACGCCGTCGACGACTTCGTCCACGACTTCGTGGATGTGGCCCGCGATTCCGATTGCGTCCCGTCCGGCGGCGTCTCTGACCGTCTGAGCGACCCGCGATGCGTACCCGGTTCGCGTTCCCGCACCGTGAGTGACGACGAACGTCAGTCCACCGACCTCGATGATGTCCACGTACGGGAGGTTGACGCTCGGTGGGTCGATGTTCCCGCGGACGCCGACGAACCGTGTCGCAAGGTCACGGAGGTGTTCGAGCGTTTCCGGCGAGTCGAAGTCGCCTGCGTGGATGACGAGGTCGGCGCGTGCGACCCGAGATTCGACCCACGACGGAATCGTCTCGGCCCTGCTCGGGACGTGCGTATCGCTCAGGATGGCCAGATTCATGTCTACAACATGGTGGGACGGCAGAATAGTCGTTTTGTCACTGCCGGACGTACTTCAGGATATGGCGCACGTCGTCACCGCGTTTCTCCGCCACCGAGGGCGCATCCTTCTGACCCGACGGAGTGACTCCGTCGGGACGTACAGCGGCAAGTGGGCCGGTGTTTCTGGCTACGTCGAAGGCGACCCGAAGGACGCGGAGGACGATGCGAGACGGGAACTCGAAGAAGAAGTCGGCGTGACCGACGCGGTGCTGGCCAGCACCGCCAAACCGATGCACATCACCACCGGAGACCGCGAGTGGACCGTCCACGCGTTCATGTTCGACGTGAACCACCGCGACATCACTCCCAACGAGGAACTCGCCGAGGTAGAGTGGGTCCACGCACCCGTCATCTGCGAGCGCGACACTGTCCCCGAGTTGTGGGCGACGTACCGCCGGGTCGCACCGACGCTCGAAACCGTCAAAGAAGACGACTCCCACGGGTCGGCGTGGGTGTCGCTTCGGGCCCTCGAAGTGCTTCGAGACGCCGCCACGGACGCCGAATCGTGGGAAGTGCTCGTCTCGTTCGGCCGAAGCCTGCGGGACGCCCGGCCCAGCATGACCGCCGTCACGAATCGCGTGAACCGCGTGCTGGCCGATGCCACTGGCGACACGAACGCAGTGTGCCAGCGGGCGGCGACCGAAATCGACGCCGCGGCCGAGGCCGACGAAGTCGCGTCGGCGGAGGCTGCGCAACTGCTTCGGGCGGAGGGCTACGACCGCGTGGCGACGCTCTCGCGCTCCGAGACCGTCCGCGCGGCACTCGAAGACGCGGGGCCGAGCGTCATCGTTGCTGAGTCGCGGCCGGGACTCGAAGGCGTCACCGTCGCCGAGTCGTTGGCGAAGAAGGGACTCGAAATCACGCTCACGACCGACGCCGCACTTCCCAGACTCGTCGCTGGCGAGGCTGTCGATGCTGTTTTCATTGGCGCGGATGCGGTCCTCTCGTCCGGAGTCGTATCCAACAAAGTCGGGAGTTACCCGGTCGCGCTCGCTGCGTCGCAGGCTGGCGTGCCTGTCTTTGTCGTCTGCGCCCGCGACAAGATACGCGGCGATGACACCTTCGTCGGCGAAGAAGGCGGGAAGTTGTACGACGGCGAGGCACCAATCGAGGTATCGAATCCGCTTTTCGAACCCGTTCCGTCGGACCTCGTCGATGGGGTCGTCACCGAGGAGGGGAGACTGGATTCGGCCGGCGTTGAGCGCGTCGCAGTCGAACACGCCGAACTCGCTCGGTGGGATGAGTCCACGTCGTCGCGAGAGGGCGAGGGTGACGACGGCTGAGTGGATACTTGGGGGTCGTCTCACGTGGCCGCCAGTTTGATGCCACGGTGGGGAGAGAACCGTGACAAGGATTCCTTTCGAACGATGGCAAATCCAGCCGAACTCCTCAGTCTGTTGGTCGTACTCGAATTTGTGATTATGTCTGCAATAGTGCTACTCTTGGTTCCACTCGAAGTTGCGGCCCCGATTATCCCGCTTCTCTTGGTCTTTCTGGTCGTGTTGCAGAAGTATCGTTCGTGAGACTCGCCCGTGCGCATGTGAAAGTGCTTTTTACTCCTGTAGAGTTAGGACGAGGTAGTGGCGATGATGAGGGTTACCCCCACCGAGCCCCTTGTGACGATGCTCATTAACACCTGAGCCACTTTCTGACGACGCTCGACCCGTGAGCGACAGCCCTCCGAGAGCAGAGTCGTGAGTTGCGACGCGAATAGCACCGCATCCCCGACACCCCGTGCGACTCCCGCGCACGACCCCGTCGTCGTTTCCCCCAACGCGGCCGCAGATGTGGTATGAACCGACGGGCGTTTCTCGGCCTCCTGACGGGAGCGACCGCCAGTCTCGCCGGGTGTACCGAGGGGGCCGTCCGCCCACCGATTGCGGGCTTTCCGGCCCCCGAGAACCCCGACCCGATAGTGCAACACGGGGTCCCCGGAAGCGTCTGCGGCGACCCGCCGAACCCGTTTATCGGAATCAAAGCCATCCTCGAACCGGCGGTCGGACCCAACTGGAACGGCCTCGCCGTCGCCGAAAAGTACCGCTTCGGGTACGAAGTCGGACCGGGACTCTCGGCAGACGGGTACGTGGTCGGAGTCGAACGCAACGGCGAGGCCCGTGCGTACGCGCTGTCCATCCTGTGGTGGCACGAAGTCATCAACGACACCCTCGGTGGCGACCCGGTGTTGGTAACGTACTGTCCGATTTGCCAGTCCGGGATGGTCGCCGAACGACGCGTCGATGGTGAGGAGGCGCTGTTTCAGGTTTCCGGGCACCTCTGGCAACCGCCCGCCGTGTACGGGTACGCCAGCGTCGAAGAGGGCCGGACGTTCGGGGCCTCGGCCAGTTCCGGCGAGGCCGAAGTCCGAAACTCCGGCAACCTCGTGCTCTACGACGAAGCAACGGGAAGCTACTGGAGTCAGATTCTCGCGAAGGCAATCTGCGGCCCGGAGTCGGGCGAGCGGATGGAGATTCTCCCATCGACGGTGACGACGTGGGGAGCGTGGAGGCGTGAGCATCCAGACACTGACGCGCTCTTGCCGCCGCCGTGGTCGAAGACGGCATAGGCAGGGGCGCAAGTTCCTTCGTACAGCGTCGTGACAGCTTAGCCATGCACATCGAACGCATTGCACTCGACGAGTCGGTCGGAAAGGCGATGCCACCACAGTTGCTCGTCGATGCGCTTTCGGACCTCGACGCACCGGTCGAACTCGTCGGCGACGGGGAACAGTTCGGCCCGGGCGACGCCGTCGTCTCGTTCGGGCACCGCGACGCGTTCCTCGATGCGGACTGGGTCCACTGCATCCGCGCCGGATACGACGAGTTCCCCGTGGGCGTCTACGACGAGGCGGGAACGTTCCTCACCAACAGCACCGGCATTCACGGGACGACGGTCGGTGAGACGGTCATCGGGTATCTGTTGACGCTTGCTCGACGCCTCCACACCTATCGCGACGCGCAGCACGACCACCGGTGGCGACGCCCGTCCTACGAGGAGTCGTTCACACTCAGCGGGGAGCGAATCTGCGTCGTCGGCCTCGGAACGCTCGGCCGCGGGGTCGCAGACCGGGCCGCCGCGCTCGGGATGGAAGTCATCGGCGTCAGGCGGTCCGGAGAACCGGTCCCAAGCGTCTCGACCGTCTACACGCCGGACCGACTCCACGACGCACTCGAAGACGCGCGGTTCGTCGTCCTCGCAGTTCCGCTCACCCGCGAGACAAGAGGACTCATTGCCGGTCCGGAGTTCGAAACGATGCGCGACGATGCCTACCTCGTGAACGTGGCGCGAGGCCCGGTTGTCGACACGCCGGCCCTCGTGTCGGCGCTGGAAGACGAGACGATTGCCGGTGCTGCGCTCGATGCGTTCGACGAAGAACCGCTCCCGGAAGACGCACCGCTGTGGGATTTCGACGAGGTGCTCATCACCCCGCACGTCAGCGCGGCGACGGGGGCGTACCATGAGGATATCGCGGCGCTCGTCCGAGAGAACGTCGGGCACATCGAAGCGGGCGAGGCGCTGCGAAACCGAGTAGTCTAGAAAAGAGGGGACCGGGGGCGATACAGAGACCGGTGGGACCGGCTTAGAGGAACTTGAACAGGTCGTCGCGGCCCTGTTCGTGGAGGTGGGTGCGAAGCGCCGACTCCAGATTCGAGATATCGCCGCGCTTTGCGGTAATCGGGGCGATGACGTTTCGGTACTGCTTCCACGGTGGGAACAGGCCGAGGCGGTCACAGAGGTCGTTCAGGCGTTCGTCCCTGTCGTCGACTTTGTCCATCTTGTTCACCGCGACGACGGTAGGAATGTCGAGTTCGTCGAGGAAGTAGTACATCTCCACGTCGTGCGGGATGGAGTCGTCGGTGGTGTGGCGGTCGATGATGTCCACGACGCTCTTGCCGTCGACGACGAGGACGGCCGCGAGGATACTCTCGGCGTTGTCCTCGATGTAGCGGACGACATCGGTCTTGATGGCTTCGCGCGTGTCGGCGTCGACGCCAGACATGAACCCGAACCCCGGGAGGTCGGTGAACATGAACTTCTCGGAGGTCCAATCGAAGTGATTCGGCTTCCGAGTGACACCGGGCTTTTTTCCCGTGGTGAACTTGTCGTGGCCCGTCAACTCGCGCATGAGCGTCGACTTCCCCACGTTCGACCGCCCGACGAGGACAATCTCGTCGTAATCCGGTCGGTCTTCGAACATACCCGCGGTTCGCCGCCACGACAGATAAGCGGGGCGGAACTGCATCGGAGCGAGGTTCAATACGCGACCACGTGAATGAATCTCATATATGGCTGTACTCGCCGAACTCACAATCGATGCTCGGAGCTTCGACCTCGGTCGGGTGACTGCCGTCGAAGAGGGTATTCACATCGACCTCGAACGCGTCGTCCCGACCGGCGGGGAGGTCATGCCGTTCTTCTGGGCATCCGGGGCAGACTTCGAAGCGTTCGAGCGGTCGGTACGTGAGAACCACATGGTCAAGGAGTTGAATGCGGTCGCGCGAGTCCAGGACAAGGTTCTCTATCACGTCCACTGGGGAGACACTGTGTCCAGCCTCACGAACATCCTCATCGAGAGTCACGCGACCATCCTCGAAGCGCACGGGACCGACACGTGGTTCTTCCGCCTTCGGTTCAGCGACCACACGGATCTGACGGAGTTCCACAACCGCTGTCAGGAGGAGGGAATCGACTTCCGCGTCGACCGAATCTACTCGCTCGCCGACGAAGAACCCGGCGTGTACTCGTTCGACATCACCGCCGAGCAGCAGGAAGCACTCGTCACGGCCGTCGAGGACGGATACTTCGAGGTACCGCGGCGGACCACACTCAAAGAGGTGGCCGAATCGCTCCAAATCAGCCCGCAAGCGGCCTCGGAGCGTGTTCGGCGTGGTGCGAATGCCGTTCTCAGAAAAGTCCTGTTGTCGCGGTCGGCCGCCGACCGCAAGTGAGTTCGGTGAGGCAGCCGGTCTCGGTGTGAGTGCGGGAGGTGAGACGACCGCAATGCGAGTACAGCGCGCGAGTCGGCCTCAGATGTCTCTGACGAGACGAAGCGACTCGGCGGGGAGGGCCTCGTGTTGGTCGCGTCCGGAAATCTCGAATCCGCGCGCCCGATAGAACGACAGCGTCTCTTCGTCGCCATCGAGGCAGGACGCCCACTGTTCGCGAACGCCGTTGACCACGTGCTGGGCGGTTATCGTCCGCAAGAGTGCCGTTCCAGCACCACTTCCCCGAGAATCGGGGTGGACGTGGAGCGAGAACACCTCGCCGGTCTCCGAACCTGTGAGTCCCCCGCCGCCCGCCGCGACAACCGCGTCGTCTTCGACGGCGACGACCCATCCGTGCATGTCGTCGGCGCGTCGCACCTCGCGGGTCAGTCGTGATTTCCCGAACCGCGCTTCGACGGTCGATTCGACGCGCTCGTCCGCGACGATGTCGGCGGTTGCGTCGCGCCACCCCGTTGCGCAGATGTGAGCAATGTCCGGTACGTCGGGTTCTCTCGCGGTTCGGATAAACATACACGAACATTCGTGAAGATATCGCAAAATCGTTTCGCGTGAGTACGGTGACCGAAAGCCGAGGCTATTCACTTGCTCACCGAATACACCGGTCACGATGGAGAAAGACGCGATTCGCGAGGCCGTCTGGGACCAACTGGAGGAGTCAGGTGCGGCGCGGTTTCCGTTTCCGCCACACGGACGCATCCCAAATTTCGCCGGTGCGAACGATGCGGCCGCCCGACTCGCCGAGACGCCGGAGTGGGACGCAGCGGCGACAGTGAAGGCGAATCCCGACGCGCCACAACTCCCAATTCGACGGCGTGCGCTCCACGAGGGGAAGACTGTCTACATGGCCGTCCCGCGCCTCCGCGACGAGCGGTGTTTCTACGAACTCGACCCCGAGCGAATCGACGACGACCATCTCGACAGCGCCCCAACCGTCTCACACGTCGAACAGTACGCAAGACAGGTTGCCCCCGACGACCTTCCGGATATCGACCTCGTCGTCTCTGGGTCGGTCGCCGTCACCGAATCGGGTGCCCGCATCGGGAAGGGAGAGGGCTTTAGCGACCTCGAATTCGCGGTTCTCCGTGGTCTCGGTGCCGTCGGCGACGAGACGGCTATTGCGACGACGGTCCACGAATTGCAGGTTCGAAACGATGCACCCGAACCCGACGCCCACGACGTTCCGATGGACATCGTGGTCACGCCGGAGCGAATGATTCGAACGGAGACACCGTCCGACCGGCCGACTGGAATCGACTGGGACGCGCTCTCCGACGAGCAAATCGACGAGATGCCAGTCTTGCAGCGACTCCGGTCGGAGTGAGTTACCCTTCGGCCGGAGTGTGCCGTCGGGCGGTCGTGTGAGTCTCCCGAAACGACCCGTGCTTATTTGCCCACCCGGAGAGAGAAAAGAGCGTGCGCCTCGTTCAAGTACTGGTGCCGACTGGCAAGCGCAAGACGGTCTTGCGGACGCTCGACGAGGAGGGCGTCGATTACGCCGTCTCTGAGGAGACCTCCGGTCGGGATTTCGTCGCCGTCGTCACCTTCCCGGTTCCCAAAGAAGCGGTCGAACCGGTGTTAGAGCGACTGCGAGAGGTGGGCGTCGAACGCGACGCCTACACCGTGGTCGTGAACGCCGAGACGGTCGCATCGACTCGCTTCGACCAGTTACAGGAGAAGTACCAAGAAGACGAGGAGAACGGCGACCGTATCTCGCGAGACGAACTGGCCGCCAAGGCGAACGACCTCGCGCCGTCGCTTCCGACGTTCGTCATCATGACCGTCATCTCGGCTGTCGTCGCCACCGCCGGTCTGCTCCTCAATTCGGCGGCAGTCGTCGTCGGGTCGATGGTTATCGCACCGCTCGTCGGTCCGGCGATGGCTGCCAGCGTCGGGACGGTCGTCGACGACGACGAGATGTTCATCCGCGGCGTCCGTCTGCAAGGGCTCGGCGGCGTGCTGGCCGTCGGGTCGGCTGCCCTGTTTGCCCTCATTCTCAAAGAGGGGGGGGCAGTCCCGCTTTCGAGCCCGGAAGTGTTGGCGATTCCAGAAGTCAGCGAGCGACTCTCGCCGGACGTCCTCTCGCTGGCGATTGCGCTCGGTGCCGGTGCCGCGGGAGCGGTTTCGCTCTCGTCCGGCGTCTCGACTGCGCTCGTCGGTGTCATGATAGCCGCCGCGTTGGTCCCGCCGACCGCCGTCGTCGGCATCGGCATCGCGTGGGGGACGCCTGAGTCGGTCGTCGGGTCGGCCATCCTCGTCCTCGTCAACTTCCTTTCTGTCAACTTCGTCGCTATCGCCGTCCTCTGGCAGCAAGGCTACAGACCGGAGCGCTGGATACGCCGGGGGAAGGCCCGACGCACCACACTGTTCCGCATCGCCGCGCTCGGACTCGGACTGCTCGTCCTTTCGTCGTTCCTCGGGACGGTGACGTACACGACCTACCGGAATTCGGGATTCAAGGCGGACGCGCGGATGGCGGTGCAAGATGTCCTCGAGGACACGGACGCTCGACTGCTGGAGATAACCGTCGAACACGACGGCGGTCCGCTCCAAGAACCGGCGTCCGTGGTCGTCACGGTCGGCTACGACCCGTGGGGAGACCCACCACAAGTGCAGGCAGAACTCACAGAGCGCATCAACGCCGTCGCGCCCGAACCGCTGTCGCCGTGGGACGCAGGCGAAATCGACGTAGAGGTCCGATACGTCGCCGTTTCCGGCTAACCAGACGCCAAAAAGTGGGTCTTTTCGAAGAGTACAACGGCTCTTTGTCTCTAGCGCGAGTTGAATATCTCAGCTATCGTCATACCGTGTATGAACCGACGTCTCATCGCACCACTCCTCCTTGCGAGCCTCGTCTTGCTCGCGGGGTGTCTCTCCGCACCGCTCCAGACGACAGGCGGCGGAGACAGTTCCGACGCAACCACCATCTCGGCGACCGGCACCGGTGAGGTCACGGCAGAAGCCGACCTCGCCGTCATCTCAGTCGGCGTGACCGCAACGGCCGATTCGGCAGACGAAGCCCGCGGCATCGTCGCCGACGACGTGGCCGCAGTTCGCGCCGCGCTCACTGAGGCGGGTATCGCCGAAGACGCGATTCAGAGTTCCGGCTTCCGTATCCACCCCGAGTACGACTACGGCGGCGAAACACGCGAACTGGTCGGCTACCGCGCCGTCCACTCGCTGACCGTCGAGGTCGCCCCCGACCGAGCGGGTGACGTCATCGACCTCGCTGTCGGTGCCGGTGCCGCCGAAATCCGCGGCGTACAGTTCACCCTTACCGACGAGACGCGCGACGAACTCCGCTCGGAGGCGCTCACCAAGGCTGTCAATTCGGCGAAGACTGACGCCGACACCGTTGCCAGCGCGGCCGACGTGACTATCACGGGTGTCCACACCGCGAACGTCGGCGGCAGTAGTTCGCCCGGACCCTACCCGGTCGCCTTCGCCGAAGACGCCCGCAGCAGTTCCGGCGCGCCGACCGAACTCTCGCCCGGCCCAGTGACCGTCTCGGCCACCGTCGAGATGGTCTACACGGCCGAGTGAGCGAGTACCGAACTCGAACTACCCGCTGACTGATCGCTCCTCGATTCGACCCTCTTTTCGCTTCGAAAATCCGGTGCTGGTCAACTACCCCACCCTAAGCGCCTTCGGTGCTTTGAGGGCGGGACTTGTCCGTGGACTCGGCCTCTGACCCTTCCGGGTAGGCGGTGAATCCGCCATTCGGCGTCACGGCCCCAGACTTCAGGGCAAGTTGACTGTCACCCGTCCGCCGAGACGACTGTTGGCCCCGACGGACGTACCGCATCCCGATGTTCTTCGCCGCGTTGTAATCCGCGTTCGCTTCCGACTCGCACTTCACACACCGGAAATCATTGCGAGTCGGGCGATTCTCGTCAGCCGTGAACCCACAGTCGGCGCACCGCTTCGACGTGTACGCCGAACCAACCTGCTTTACCGAGATGCCTTCTGCCTCGGCCTTGTATTCCACCTGCTCGTACAGCGTTCGGAACGCCCACTTGTGTCCCCACGACGCCCCTGTTCGGTCACGAATATGAGTTAAGTCTTCGAACGCTATCACGTCGCACTCGTACCGGAGTGCTTCATCCACGATGTCGTTCGACGCTTGATGGAGTACATCGCGGACGTATCGCAGTTCCCGGCCACTCGACTGTTCGAGCGTCCGGTGAGCACTTCGCGTCCCGGTCTGTTGGAGTCCGGCGCGTACCTTTTCAAACTCACAGAGGTTGTGGGTTAACTCCCGCCCGCTGAAGAAGTATGCCGTGCTGGTGACGGCGAGGTTTTCGATACCGAGGTCAACCCCGAGAACCGTTCCGTCCTCGGCGGTGTTCCGCTCGGTGTCGTTCTTGCGTCGGCGGAAGCCGATGTGCAAGAGGTAGTCGCCGTCGTGGGCGGTGAGCGTGCTTTCCGTGACGCTCCATTCGTCTGAGTCGAGGTACTGTCGTTGGTAGCCATCATCGGCGTCGGGCAAGGAAAGGTCACACCGGACACGACTCTCCGTAGTGGAGAGCGACACCGTATCGTCGTCGAACAGCGTCATCGTCCGGGTGTCGTACTTCACCGTGGGTGCGGTGAAGGTGGGCTTGCTGACCTTCTTGTCTTTGGACCGGCGTTCGATACAACCGGTGATGGCTTGGGCGGCTTGGTGGGTGGCGAGAATCGCGTGCTGACTCCCGAGGTCGGTCTGTTCGCGCACGTCGTCGTAAGCGAGGGGCTGTACGTCGCTTTTCGTGTTACACTTGCCCCACGCCATGTCCGTGGCGAGTTGGCAACCCCGCCTCCACTCGGAGATGGTTTCCTCAAGCAACTCGCGTTGCTCACCGTCTACCGAGATGCGGGTGATTGCCGTCCGACGCACGTAGTCGTCTGCCACATCTTCAATGTAGTCAGCGGGCTACTTATTGGCTGGTGTCTGTAGCCGATACGAACGCGCTCCTCCCCTCCCTACTCGCTCGCTTCTCTCACTCCTTGAGGAAGGGGACTCCGCGCTACCGATTAGTTGAAACTCCCAACAGCGGACAAACTCTGCGCACTGTATTCAGCACGACCTCTGAGAACGGTCACCCCGGTTGAGAGGTTCAATACGGCCAAAATTCAGACACAGACGGCCTACTCGTTTCGAGACGGTGGAATGTCGGGTTCGAAGCCGACGGCCTCGACTGCGGCGTCGAGCACGTCGTCAACGTTTTCGCCCGTCTCGACGCTCATGTACAGGTCGGCTTCCACATCGGTCGAGCGGTCGCTCTTGTTGCAGACGGTGAGGACCGGGATGTTGCGCTGTTCGAAACGCTCCTGTACGGCGTCTCTGAGTTCGAGTTGCGATTCGAGCGGGTACCCGCACTCCCCGCTGGCGTCCACGACGAAGATGACGGCGTCGGCGAGGTGCTCGATGGCGCTGACGGCCTGCCGCTCGATATCGTTGCGCTCGTCTTCGGGTCGGTCGAGCAGGCCCGGCGTGTCGATAATCTGGTAGCGGATGCGCTCACGTTCGAAGTGTCCGATTTGGACGCCCTTCGTCGTGAAGGGGTACCGAGCGATTTCGTTCGAGGCGCGGGTGACATCGTTGACGAACGACGACTTCCCGACGTTGGGGTACCCGGCGACGACCACCGCGGGTTCGTCCGGGCGGATATCAGGCAGGCCTTTCAGTGCGTCGCGTGCCGCGCCGAGTCGAAGCAGGTCGTCTTCGACTTCCTCGACGACGCTGGCCATCCGGGCGAACGCCTGTTTGCGGTGCTTTCGGGCGGTGTCGGCGTCGGTTTTCCGGAGCTTGGACTGATACTCGCGGGCGAGGTTGTCGATTTGGCGAGAGGCCCACATTACTTCCGAGAGACTCTGTCGGAGCGCGTCCACACCCTCGGTGGTGTCGCCGGAGTCCGTCTTGCGGCCCGTCACGCTCTGGGTGACGACAGCATCGGCGAGTTCGTAGTAGAACGGGTCGACCAGTTCGAAGTCCGGCCACTCGACGACGACGTTCTCCAGATTGTCAGAGAGAATGTTCGAGGCGGTCTGGAGCATCGACTGCTGAGCCTCCAACTTGTTCTGCTTCGCTCGCCCCGTGCGCGCGGCCCGCGAAAAGGCCTTATCGATGAGTTCGTCCGACCGGGGCGTGGTCGGGAGAGACTCGAAAATCATTGCACTCTCCTATACAGTCGAGGCGTAAAAGCGCGTTCGTTTGGGTTTCGACGCCTCGTGAGGGGAATTAGGCGTGCTGGTGACCCACACGGGAAGATGCGTTCGCCACGAAGCTCATACCCGACGATGGTCTACTGTGGGCTATGACGAACTGGAAAGCGGTCGCCGTCGGCTTCGTCGTCATCCTCGTCGTCGGCATGGGTGGACTCAGCCTCCCGATTATCGGGCAAATCGGGGCTGGGCTCCTCGGCGGGTTCGCAGCGGGCTATCTGGCCGGTGGAACTCTCGGAAACGGGGCGTGGCACGGACTGGTCGCCGGGTCCATCTCCGGTATCGTGGTGACGCTCATCGTGGCCGCCTTTGGCGGACTGCTCGGACTGGCGGGTGGTCCGCTCGGCGGATTCCTCGGCGGCGTGAGCGTCCTCGTCGCGGGTATCGTGCTGACGCTCATCTTCGCCATCGACAGCGCCATCGCTGGCGCGGTTGGGGCGTGGGCAAAAGGGCGGTAATTCACTCCCGAGCGCGACTCACTCGCCCATGTCGAGGTATTCCTGTTGAATCTCGACGACTTCGGTCGAATTCTCGCACTCCGCGTAACGGCGAAGCGGTTCCTCGTTGAGTTCGAGGAACGTGTGCCCCCAGTTGAACTTCGAGAGAATCTCTTCTGCGTGTTCCTTCTCGCCGAAGATGACGAGTGCAGCAGCGAGGGCTTCGACCGTCGTCAGTTGCATCGGCCGCCCGAAGTTTACGGGGTTGGCGGCGACGAGATACGGCAGTGCGCGGTGCTCGCCGGGGAGCGAAAACATCGCCTCACCGGCCGACTCCCACGAGCAGTCGAGTGCGACGAGCGCGCCCGTGTCCTTGTCGGTGGGTGACAGCGCCTTCTCCGCGTGGGGGTTGAGGACGACGCCGTAGGGTGTGGCGCGGTCCGACCCGTGGAGGGCGGCCATCTCGAACCGTTCGAGCTTCTTCGCCGTGCACTTCTTCGGGTCATCGTCACCCTCGTATCGAACGTGCAGGTCCACACCGGGCGTAGGCGGGTGTGAGAGAAAAGCGTCCCGAACGCGACGAACGGGCCTGGAAGCGTGGGATATGTTCGAAACGCCACAGCATCACCGCAGACGGCGGATTCTTCCCATCCGAACTCGAACACCCGCCGTGCATCCCGACGCCACGTATCTCGCGCGACTGTACTACACGGCTCTCGACGACCACGGGTACGAGACGCTTCGGGAGATTCTGTGCCCGACGTTCGTCCACGACCGCGAGGACATGACCCTCGACGGCCGCGACGAGTTCGTCTCGTTCATGCGCGACGGGCGGCCGCAGACGGACACGACCCACGTCATCGACCGGTACATCCAGTCGAAACACGGAGACGAAATCGTCGTCCGCGGCCACCTCAAAGATAGCTCCGGCGACGAACTGTTCGTCTTTCTCGACCGGTTCCGCGCGCGGGACGGGAAGTTGGCGGAGTTGAAGACGTTCACGCGCGCGTCGAACTGAGAAACGCGAAGAAGAAACCGCAGAAGCCGCGTTAGTCTTTCTTGCCAGCGCCGACGGCCGCCTCACCGACCGGTTCGTGGCCTTCGATGACCTCGCGGCCACCCATGTAGGGCTGGAGGACTTCGGGCACGTCCACGGTTCCGTCCTCGTTCTGGTAGTATTCGAGCAGCGCGACCATGATACGGCCGATTGCTGTGCCCGAGGCGTTGAGCGTGTGGAGATACTCGGCCGATTCGTGACGCTCGGGGCGGTAGCGAAGCCCGGCGCGACGCGCCTGGAAGTCCTCGAAGTTCGAGGCCGACGAGACTTCGAGCCAGCGACCGCCGTAGCCGTCGGGGCTGTCGTCCGACTCGGTGCCGGGTGCCCAGACTTCGAGATCGTACGTCTTCGCCGATGCGAAGGTCAGGTCGCCGGTACAAAGCGAGAGCACGCGGTACGGGAGACCGAGTCGGTCGAGCACTTCGGCCGCCTCGTCGAGGAGGGCTTCGAGTCGGTCGTACGACTCGTCGGGTTCGACGAAGTTGACGAGTTCGACCTTGTTGAACTGGTGGACGCGGACGATACCGCGCGTTTCGGTGCCGTGTTCGCCAGCCTCGCGCCGGAAGTTCGGCGTGTACGCCTGGTGCTTCAGCGGCAGGTCGTCCTTCAGCAGAATCTCGTCGCGGTACATATTCGTGACCGGGACCTCCGCCGTCGGGCAGAGCCACAGGTCGTCGTCCTCGTAGTTCTCGGTCTCCGACCCACCGATTCGGTAGGCGTCCTCGGCGAACTTCGGGAGTTGGCCGGTACCGACCATCGAGGTCGTCTTGACTGGAACCGGCGGGAAGAGGTCCACGTAGTCCTGTTCGCGGTGGACATCCAGCATGAACTGGATGAGCGCGTGTTCGAGTATCGCGCCCTCACCCTTGAGGAAGTAGAATCCCGACCCGGTCGTCTTGGCGGCGCGCGCCTCGTCGATGATGTCGAGTTGCTCGCCGAGTTCGTAGTGCGGCGTCACCTCGTCGGGGAGGTCACGCAGGTCGTCGAACCCCTCGCGGCGGACTTCCACGTTGTCCGATTCGTCGGTACCGACCGGGACCGACTCGTGCGGGAGGTTCGGGATTTCGAGGAGTGTCTGGTCGAGTTCCGCTTCGAGTTCGTCGGCGCGGGCTTCGAGTTCCTGCAGTTCCTCTTTGAGTTCGCTCGACCGCTCGATGGCTTCCTGGGCTTCCTCGTCTTTGCCCTCCTGCTTGAGCGTCCCAATCTTCTGGCTGACCTCGTTTCGCTCGTGCCGAAGGTCGTCGCCGTCTGCTTTCAGCGAGCGCCACTCGTCGTACACGTCGAGGACGTGGTCTACGTCCACACCCTCGTTGCCGCGGGCGGCGAGTGCGTCTCGGACACGCTCCGGTTCGTCACGGAGCAGTTTCCTGTCTATCATTGGTTCGTGGTTCTCGCGTATGCGGGAAAATCGTATCGCATCGCCCGGTTCGGTTCGGGGCGGGGCTACCGACCAGAAGGCGACTCAGTGTACCGACTTACTCTCCGGAGCCTGCGTCGCCACTCGCCGACATTCGCGCCTGATACTTGTCGAGACTCGCAGCGAGCGCCGCCTCGGCGTCGATATCGAGTTCGGCCGCCAGCGACAGAAGCGAGTAGTACACGTCGCCGAACTCGTCGACGAGGTCGTCGGTCCGCTCGAACTCGGTTTGGCCGTAATCCTGTGCATCGATGACCTCCTTCGAGAGTTCACCGACCTCCGAGGTGAGGTCGAGCATCCGAAGTTCGGGCGAGAGTTCGAGTCCGTGTTCGGCGTTGAATTCGGAAACGTCGCGCATCAGAACTTTCTTATCAGAACACCGTTGTCAAATTTTCTATATGAATTTGACGGGGGACTCTCGTGTCATCTCCAAATACTACCTGTATAAAGCGACAACGTCTCCGGGGTTCATGTTCCCGGTGTACACGCTCTTGTTGCTGTCCCGAGACCTCACGTTCGTCCAGATTGGAATCACCGGGACTGCGACCGCACTCGCGAAGATTCTCGGCGAGGTGCCAACCGGCTATATCGGTGATCGTGTCGGTCGCCGAAACAGCCTCATCATCAGCCAGTTGCTGTTTGCGAGTGTTCCCGCGGGACTGGTCTTCGCAGAGCGATTTCCGGTCTTCGTCGCCATCTTCGCGACGCTGGGACTCGCCGAGACGTTCCAGTCGGGAAGCGGCGACGCGTGGCTCTACGACACCCTTCTCGAAGAGGCGGACGCGGAGTCGTTCACCAGCGTCAGAGGCCGCGGCGGTGCCCTCCGGAAGTACGTCGGGTCGGTGACGATGGTCCTCGGTGGGGTTCTCTACGCTGTAAACCAAATCTATCCGTTCGTCGCTGCGGCGCTTATGAGCGCGACGGGCGCGCTCGTCCTGCTGACGCTCCCGCCGAACCGACATCTTGAGGGCGAGACCATCAGCCCCACGCGCGCGCTGTCCGCCGCGAGAACGCAGTTGCTCTCGATTCCGCTCCGGTCGTTCGTCCTCTTCGTCGGACTGCTCTTCGCCGCGATTCGCGCGACCGAGGAGTTCATCCAACCGGCGACTGCTGGTGCGATTGAAGCGACCGTCTCTTCGCTCACTATTGCGGGACAGCCGCTTCCCGACTCCGCCGTTTTGGGTATCATGTACGCCTCGTTTACGCTCGTCTCGGCAGTTGCGAGCGACTCCGCGGGGTCGCTTTCCACACGCCTCGGAACGAAAGGCGTGCTCGCACTCATCTCAACTTCGATGGTGATTTCGATGCTGATTCCGGCGCTCGTCCCCGCCGTCGTGATTCCGACGTTCTTCGTCCTCCAGGCGTCGAAGTCCATCATGCGGCCGATTGCGAACCAGTACATCAACGACCACACCGACTCGTTCGGGCGGGCGACGGTGCTGTCGGCGTTCTCGCTCCTCTTCGGGGCCGCGACGGTTCCGTTCATGCTCATCGGCGGGGTGGCCGCCGACCGAACCACGGCCATCGTCGCCGTCGCGGCTATCGGCGGCGTGTACCTGCTTTCGAGTCTGCTCTCCGTGGTGTGGGAATCGCCGGTCCTCGACACCGCACCACGGGGCGAAGCGGACGTTTCGACGACAGCGACAGACTGAGAACCAACATCACCAACCAGACCTCCGCGGACGGCCGAACGCTTTTCCGCTCCCGTAACGGCCGTCAACTATGGCGATTGGCGACATCGAACCCGTGCCGAACAGTACTGATATCTACTACGTCGACACGGGCATGTACGAGGTCGAACAGTACGGGTCAGTCTACCTCATCGACGCCGAGAACCCGGCAGTCGTCGACACGGGTATCGCCGCCGACCGCGAGCATATCTTCGCCATGCTCGACGAGGTCGGCGTCGACGACCTCGCGTATATCCTGCCGACCCACGTCCACCTCGACCACGCGGGCGGTGCCGGATATCTCGCAGAGCGCTACCCCGACGCGACCGTGCTGACCCACGAAATCGGCGCGCCACACCTCGTGGACCCGACGCGACTCGTCGAAGGGACGAAAGCCGCCGTCGAAGACCAGTGGCGCTTCTACGACGAACCGCTCCCAATCGACGAAGACCGCGTGGAAGGACTCACGGACGGCGACGAAATCGACCTCGGCGACCGCACACTCACGGTCCACCACGCCCCCGGTCACGCGCCGCATCAGGTCATGTACCACGACAGCGGCGACGACGCCCTGTTCGTCGGTGACGCGATGGGTATCTGGGAACCGAAGACCCGAACGATTCGGCAGACGACGCCGCCCTCGCAGTTCCATCTTGAAAAGGCCCTCGACGACGTGCGAACCATCGAGGACATCGCTCCCGAAACCATCTGCTTCGGCCACTTCGGCCCGCAGGAATACTCCGAATCGTTGGCCGAATCGTACAAACGAACGCTCGTCGAGTGGGTCGAAGCCATCCGACAGAAGCGTGAGGAACTCGACGACGACGAGGCCGTCATCCAACATTTCGTCGAACACACCGAGATGGACGAAGTCTGGGGCGTCCGAAAAGCACAGGACGAAGAACGACTGAACACGCGCGGCGTTCTCGGCTATCTCGACTACATCGAAACCCAGTAGTCCGGGGTCGTACCCCGATTCTGCGGCAAGTAAACCAACCGAACGTACATAGTTTTAAATGTTGAATCATTATTAATAGTATATGGACTGGCGTGACGCGGAGGCGGCGTTCGATGACCCCGTCATCGGTCGAACGACCCTCCCCCGAATGTTCGAGGAGAGTGCAGCACGAAACGCCTCGCGCCCCGCACAGCGGTACAAAGGTGGCGTCTACGAGCGGTCGTTAGTAAGCGAAGGCGTCGTCCCGAAAGCACCCCGCGGAGACTTCGCCGAACTAACCTACGAGTCGATGCGAGACATCGTCAGAAAACTCGCTTCCGGGTTCCGTGACCTCGGCCTCGACGCCGAAGACCGCGTGGGTATCTTCGCGCATACGCGCATGGAGTGGGCACAGACAGACTTCGCCGCCCTCGCTGCCGGTGGCGTCGTTACCACGGTCTACACCTCATCATCCGAACGGCAGGCTCGGTACCTTCTCTCCGACCCCGGTGCGAACGCCGTCGTGGTCGAAAACGAGGAATTGCTGGAGCGAGTCCTCGCTATCGAGGACGACCTGAACCTCGAATTCATCGCCGTCATGGACGAGTTCGACGGCCACGAGGACCGCGAGGACATTCTGACGCTCGGCGAACTCTACCGGCGAGGAGAGAAGACATACGACGACGCCGAGTACGAATCGTGGCTCGACGCCCGCGACCCCGAGGACCTCGCAAGTCTCATCTACACCTCCGGGACGACGGGCCAACCGAAGGGTGTCCAACTCACCCACTGGAACTTCCGGTCGAACGTCAACGAGAGTTATCGTCGGTTCGGACCCCACCCCGGCAGAGACGACGTACCGTTTATCAGTCCGGACGCGGTCGCACTGTCGTTCCTGCCGCTCGCGCACGTCTTCGAGCGGATGGCCGGGCACTTCATGATGTTCGCCGCTGGTGCGACCGTTGCGTACGCCGAGGACCCAGACACCCTGCGAGAGGACTTCCAACTCGTTCGGCCGACGACGGGTACGAGCGTCCCCCGCGTCTACGAGAAACTCTACGACGCGATTCGGACGCAGGCAAGCGAGTCACCCCTCAAAAAGCGTATCTTCGAGTGGGCGGTCGGCGTCGGACGAGACTACCACACGACCGACGCACCCGGATTCCTGCTCGACGTCAAACACCGAGTTGCGGACCGACTCGTCTTCCAGCAAGTCCGCGACGCGCTCGGCGGCAACATGGAGTTCTTCATCAGTGGCGGCGGCAGCCTCTCAGCCGAACTCTGCGCGCTGTACCACGGGATGGGGCTTCCAATCTTCGAGGGGTACGGCCTCACCGAGACCTCGCCCGTTATCTCGGTCAACCCACCCGAAGAACCCAAGATTGGAACCATCGGCTACCCGCTTCGCAACGTCGAGGTAAAACTCGACAAGACCGTCGTCGGCGACACACTCGGTGACGAAGGCGGCGAGGTCGGCGAACTCCTCGTGCGCGGGCCGAGCGTCACGGAAGGGTACTGGAACCGGCCGGAGGAGACCGAAGCAGCGTTCGAAGAAGACGACGACGGAAACCGCTGGTTCCGCACCGGAGACATCATCGAACTCCGGCCCGACGGCTACCTCGCCTTCCGCGAGCGGGCCAAGCAGATTCTTGTTCTCTCGACCGGGAAGAACGTCGCTCCCGGCCCCATCGAGGACGCCTTCGCCTCGTCCGACGTGGTCGAGCAGTGCATGGTTCTCGGCGACGGCCGGAAGTTCGTCTCCGCGCTCATCGTCCCGAATTTCGACGGACTGCAGTCGTGGGCTGACGAGCAGGACATCGACCTGCCGGATGACCCGAAGGCCATCTGTCGCCACGACAGAGTCAAAGAACGCATCGACGAGGAAGTCGAACGCGTCAACCAGAACTTCGAGTCCTACGAGAAGATCAAGCAGTTCCGCGTCGTCCCCGAAGAGTTCTCGGAAGACAACAACCTGATGACGCCGACGATGAAAAAAAAGCGCCGCAACATCCTCGACCGATACGCAGACCAGGTGAACCTCATCTACGAGGAAGCGGACCGCCGAACCGACGAGCGACACCGCGGCGAGCAGGCGACCACGAAGTAGAATTTTATAGAATAACCCTTTATCGGTTTTTTCTGCACAAACGTTTGCGCATAACGGCGGAAATGCCGCCCGAGATGTATGCTTTTATCTTCCGTCGCTACAACAACCGAATCAATGGAGGCGATATAAGTGGCCGCCGCTGGTGGAGCGAATCTCATCCCGCTCGTCGCCGCAATCATCGGCATCGGCGTTGTCTCGCAGGTGCTTTCGGACCGATTTCAGGTCCCGAGCGTCGTGTTCCTCATCGCGTCGGGCATCGTGCTCGGCCCGGAGGTCCTCGGCGTCATCTCGCCCGATTCGTTCGGGAACGCACTACAAGCAATCGTCGGTCTCTCGGTCGCAATCATCGTGTTCGAGGGTGCGTTCCACCTTCGAATCGACAAGCTTCGAGAGGCACCGGCAGCGACGCTTCGACTCGTCACTATCGGCGCGATAATATCCTTCGTCGGGACGAGTTTCGTCGTCCACTACGCGCTCGGCGCGCCGTGGCCGGTGTCGTTCCTCGTGGGCGCGCTCCTCGTCGCGACGGGACCGACGGTCATCGCACCGATTCTCGAAGTCGTTCCGGTCCGTGACCGTGTCGGCGCGGCGCTCGACACCGAAGGTATCGTCAACGACGTGACGGCGGCTATCGTCGCCGTCGTCATCTTCGAGGCCATCATCGAAGGCGTTAGCAGTCCGAACGCGCTCGTGGCGCTGTTCGCAGAGCGACTGGGTGTCGGCGTCATCGTCGGCGCGGTCGTTGCGGGAGCCCTCTACTACGCACTTCGCTACGTGGACCTGTCACCCGGGAACGCGCCGCAGAACGCTCGACTCCTCACGCTCGCAGGGGCGCTCGTCGCGTACGCCGCAGCAGACTTCGTCGCGACCGAAGCGGGCATCGCCGCGGTAGCGACCGCCGGTATCCTCCTCGGAAACACAGAGATACCATACGAGGAGGAGATTTCGGCGTTCAAGGGTGACATCACCCTGCTCGTGCTCTCGTTCGTCTTCATCGCGCTTGCCGCGTTGCTGGACTTCGGGAGCCTCCTCGCACTCGGCGCCGGCGGTCTCGTCGTCGTCGTCGCCGTCGCCGTCGTCATTCGACCGCTCCTGGTCTTCATCTCGACGAACGGCGACCGGTTCACCAGAGGAGAGAAACTCTTTATGAGCTTCGTCGGCCCGCGCGGTATCATCCCCGCGTCGGTCGCGACGCTGTTCGCCATCGCCCTCCGCGACGAGGCAACGCGACTCGCCGCCGAAGGCATGGCGCAGCAAGCCGCAGTGTTGAACCAGAGTGCCTCGATTCTGGTCGGCACCGTCTTCTTGGTCATCCTCACGACCGTCGTCTTCGAGGCAGGTTTCGCCCGTCAGATAGCTGAATACCTCGACGTAATTCCAATGCGTGTACTCGTCATCGGAGGCGGAAAGGTGGGCCGTGCGCTCGCCGAACGCCTCGCAGACCGTGGAGAGAACGTGGTCCTCATCGAACAGGACCAAGAAGTAGTCCAGACCGCCCGCAACAAGGGCTTTACCGTCCATCACGGTGATGGAACCGACACGGATGTCCTCCGGTCGGCCGGTGCAGGGAACGCGAAAGTCGTCGTCGCCGCCACCGGTGACGACGACGTGAACCTGCTGGTGTCGCAACTCGCCAACTCGAAGTTCGACCCCGAAAGCGTCCTCGCGCGGGCGAACAACCCGGACAACGTCGAGGCCTTCGAAGAACTCGGCGTCCGGACCATCTCGTCGACCATCGCCACCGCACAGGCGCTCGACAACTACATCGAGCGTCCCGCGATGTCCAACTGGATGGGCGAAATCGGGCGCTCCGGCGACGTGCAGGAGGTCGAAGTAACCGCCGAGACCCTCGTCGGACGAACCATCCGCGAGGTCGGTCCGGAACTCCCCGATGGATGTCTCATCGCGCTCGTCTCCCGCAACGGCGATACGAGCGTTCCGGGTGCGGACTTCACCCTCCAGCAGGGCGACCACATCACCATCATCGGCGAGCGGGACGCTGTCCGTGAGGCCGAGTCGCTCGTCCACCACCAGTAACTCGGCCACACGGTGGATTTTTCAGATCAGCGACGTTCGACGAGCGGGCAGTTTAGGTTCGTGCCCATCGAATGAAGACAGCCCAGTAGCCGACGGTCAACGCGACCAAGACGAACCAGACTGCGCCACCGAGTTCCGGTCTCGGAACGACCCCCACCGACGCGGCACCCGCAGCAGCGAGCGCCGCCACCACCCCAGAGACGATGGTCGTCGAGAGATTCATCGTCACCAGTTGCTCACGACGACGGTAAGAACGTGACGAATTTCTGGAGAACGTTCATTGTCAACTGCCTCGGGGTCAAGTGGTTCGAGAGACCTACGGTCTCTCGTCATCACGAAACGGCTACGCCGTTTCGGACGACCCCGAGGCTTGTCAGTGGACTCCCGCTCTAACTGCGTAATGCAGTAGGTCGAAATCGACCATTCGCGTTCAACGTCCCTGACTTCAGAGCCAGTTGACTCGTGGCTCGTCCAGCACCAGACTTGAGCCAGTGCTGGATAAGACGCCACCCGATGTTCCGAGCGGCGTTATAATCGCTGTGCAACTGTTTTCCGCACTTCAGACACTCGAACTCGTCACCGTCACGATTGTCCTCGTGCGTGAATCCACACTCGCCGTGACTGCACCGCTGACTCGTGTACGCAGGGTTCACGTCGTCCATGTCGATGCCGTGTTCTTCGGCTTTGTATTCGACGTGACGTTGCAGTTCCTTGAACGCCCACTGCTGGAACTTACTGGCGTTCGATATGCGCTCACGGATGTGCGTTAGGTTCTCAAACGCAATCGCCGTGCAGTCGTTCTCCACGGCCTCACGAACGATTGTTTTGGAGATTCTGTGCAGATAGTCCGCACTCCACCGGGCGAACCGTGAGCCGATGCACTTGATGGTGAGGTGTGCCGAACGAGTGCCTGTCTGTTGCAGATTGCCCCTACAACGCTCGTATTCATCGCGGCGGTGATTGAGGTAGTCTGCGTTGCCGAGGAACGCTCCCGTGCTGGTGACGGCCACGTATCCATCCACGTTCAAGTCCACACCGAGAACCACTCCGTTCTCGGATTCTTCATCGCAAGAGGATTCGACGTCTTTCTTCACGGCGACGTGGAGGTAGTACGTGCCATCGCGCTTGTGGAGCGTTGCTTCGGCTTTCTCCCATTCATCCGTCCAGTAGTCCTCGAACGGCGTGCCCTCTTCGTTGACTGGTGTGACGTATTCTGCGGTCACACGCTTGTCTGTGGTAGCGAGGGAAACGTGGTCGTCGTTGTACGTGATGGTGCGCCCGTTGTACACGACGACAGTGCCTTTGAACTCGGGTTTGCTGGCTTTTTCACCGTCTTCGATGATTCGGTCTTTGCAGTTTCCGAGTGCAGTAGCCGCGAGATTCCTCGCGGATTGGACGAGGCTGGATTGCAGGGAGAGTTTCTCACGAACGTCAGAATATGTCTCGTCGTGGAGTGTATTCTTGGTGTCTGTGATGTTGTAGGGGTTGTCGTCCCATCCGTGGTCTGCGACGTGTTGGGCCGCTTGTCGGAACTGCTCGAACGTCTCATCAAGGACTTCAGAGTCCTCGTCGGAAACGTCGAGTTTGACTTGGATGTTCCGAACAACCCCCATACTTCATTAGTATCTTTAGAGATACTTAAAACTACATATGGTAATGGGGGAGTCGGACTTGCTATCGAGAGTGGTTTGTGAAGGGTAGTGTCGGCTTCCTTCCCGAGGTCAAGCCTCGGGGTATCCGCCTTGAATTTTCGATGAATAACCATACAATGGTTGGACCCACTGTCGTCTCGGGAGACCACAGCCCCCACATCTCGACGCAGATGTCGCTTCAGTAATATACACAATTAATCCCGCACCCATCGAAATGCTACCATGCGACATTTAGAGGGCCCGTTGTGTTCGGTCAACCTCACCGACCGAACAACCGAGACGGCATCCATCGACGACGTGCTCGAATCCTACCTCGGCGGGCGCGGGGTCGGGACGAAACTCGCCCACGACCGGATTCCGTTCGACGCCGACCCGTTTGGGACCGAGAATCGACTTGTTCTCGCCGCGGGACCGATGCAACAGTCCCGGATGAGTTTCACCGGCCGGGTGAGCATGACCGGTCTGTCGCCGTTGACGAACGGACTCGTCTCGTCGAACGCCGGTGGATTCCTTTCGCGAAACCTCGTTGGAACTGGAAACAGCGCCATCGAGTTCACTGGCGAGGCGGACGAACTGCTCGCGGTTCACGTCCGCCCCGACGGCGTCGAGTTCGAGCCTGTACCGGACCTCGAAGGCGCAGAAGTTCCCGAAGTCACCGAGTACGCAGCGTCAACGTGGGACCTCGACGCCGAACAGACCATCTGTATCGGTCCGGCAGGCGAAAACGGAGTTCGGTTCGCGTCGGTGATGACGACCGAGAGCCGTGCGTTCGGTCGCGGCGGCCTCGGAGCGGTCATGGGGTCGAAGAACCTCAAGCTCGTTACCTTCGCCGGTGGTGAGACGCCCGTCGTGGAGTTCCCCGACGTGGCGATGGACGTACATCGGGACGCGGCCACCTCCGACCACTCGATGAAGCGACAGGGAACGACCGCCGGCACCGACTACGCGAACGCGGTGGAAGCGTTCCCGACGCGATACTTCTCCGAGCGCGAGTTCGAGGGCGTTGAAGGTATCAACGGCGACGCCGTGGAGTCGAAAAAATACAAGAAAGGAACCTGTTCGCAGTGTGCCTTCGCGTGTAAACTCCCGACGAGAGACGAAGAGCGAGGCATCGAAACCGAGGGACCCGAGTTCGAGACGGTGATGGCCTTCGGGTCGAACTGCGCCGTCGACGACATCGTGGACGTGATGCAGTCGAACGACCTGTGTGACCGCCTCGGCATGGACACCATCTCCTGTGGCGACACCATCGCCGCGTACCTGATGGCCGAAGACGAGTTCGGCAACGTAGACCTGATTCACGAACTCGTCGAGCAAATCGGCCATCGAGAAGGTGTCGGCGACCTGCTCGCAGAGGGCACCCACCGCGTTGCCGACGCGTTAGGCGTCCACGACTGGACGGTCAAAGGCATGGAGTTCCCGGCCCACGACGGCCGCCACCTCCACGGGCAGGGACTCTCATTCGCCACCTCGAACCGCGGTGCCGACCACATGTACGCCTCGTTCTACGCGCTGGAATACCCCTACGTCGAGAAGTCGAAAGCGGTCGAACCCCACGGCCTCGACGGCAAGCCCGAACGCCTCGTGGAGAAGGAAAACCACAACGCCGTCCTCGACAGCGGCGTCGTCTGCAAGTTCTCGCGGGACTTCATCGACGAAGAGACGCTGGCCACGCTGTTCGATACGACCTACGACCACCTCCAGGAAGTCGGCGAGCGTATCGTCACCCTCGAACGCCACTTCAACAACCAGCGCGGATTCGACCGCGACGACGACCGTCTCCCCTACGATATTCCCGGCTTCCCACACGCGCTCTCGGAGTACTACGAGATTCGCGGGTGGGACGAGGACGGCGTCGTGCCGGAATCGGCAGTCGGTGGGGAAAGCGGGGCGGCATCAGCGGACGATTGAAAAGCCGTCTTCGACGACGGTACCGACTGAACTCGATTGCCGCACCGCTGCCACCTTTTTCCGGGGCTCGCTCACGCTCATCCCGCAAAAATCTGGACCAAAAAACCGTGTCTCTTGAGGCGTTATCGACTGAACTCGATAGCTGCACCCTGCCCGAACCCGACACAGAGCGAGGCGAGGCCGCGGTCCACATCGCGCTTTATCATCTCGTGGATGAGCGTCACGGGGAGGCGCGCGCCGGAAGCACCGAGCGGGTGGCCGAGGGCGATTGCGCCGCCGTTGACGTTGAGTTTGTCCTCGTCGATGCCGAGTTCGCGGCGGGAGTACTCACACTGGCTGGCGAACGCTTCGTTGATTTCGACCAGCCCGTAGTCGTCGATGTCGCGTCCGGCGCGTTCGAGCAGGCCGCGAGTGGCTGGGACCGGGCCGATACCCATCACAGTCGGGTCGACGCCAGCGACGTTGTTTGTCCCCACGGAGGCGAGCACGTCGAGGCCGTGTTCGTCGGCGAACTCGCGGGAGGTCACGAGGACCGCCGCGGCACCGTCGGTAATCTGCGAGGAGTTGCCCGCCGTGACCGACCCTTCGCCGGAGAACGCCGGTGGGAGGCCACCGAGTGCTTCGAGCGAGGTGTCGTGGCGGATACCCTCGTCTTCGGTGACGACGCCGTCCTCAGTCTCGATGGGGACGATTTCGTCGTCGAAGCGGCCGGTTTCGGTCGCCTCGGCGGCGCGCTCGTGGCTGCGGAGCGCGAACTTGTCCTGGGTTTCGCGGGAGACCTCGTGCTCGTCTGCGACCTTCTCTGCCGTCATTCCCATCTGGAGTTGGAAGACGTTGTACTCCTCGCTCAGTTTGGGGTGGAGGTGCTGGTAGGAGTCGCCGTCCATCGGGACGCGAGACATGCTCTCGACGCCGCCGGCGATGACGCATTCGCGGTTGCCCGCTGCAATGGCGTCCGACGCGGAGATGATAGCCTGCATCGACGAGGCACACCAACGGTTGATGGTCGTCGCGGGCGTTCCCTCGCCGAGTTCCGAGAGGAGGGCGATGACGCGTGCGACGTTGTTGTCCTGCTCGGTGCGCTGCTGAGCGACGCCCCACATCAGGTCCTCAACCTCCTCCGCCTCGACGTCGTTTTCGTCGAGGATGTGGTCGATAAGCGGGATGGAGAGGTCTTCGCTTCGAACGTCTTCGAACACGCCGCCCGACTTTCCAAACGGCGTTCGGTATGCGGCCGCGATGACTGGTTCTGGCATGCCACACAATGAGAGTTCGAACACCATAAATAGTTTAGAACCCATAATTCATTGTCAAAAGTTTTTGCGAGGCTATCGCTGGTGACTGGTGAGCGCGGAAAAGACTGTCACGGGTACCACTGAGAGTGGAAAAAAGATGTCCAGGCGCTTCGTGGCTCGTGTATTCCCTGTTTATGGGGACCCTCCGGCAAAGAGTTCGGGCGCAACGTCTGCGGAGGCGTGCTGGCGGGACGTGTCGCTTGCGGCGACGTGCTGACGCGACCTGTCGGTCGCTGAGGTGTGCCGACGGTGTTTGTCGTCCACGGCAGTCTCAGCCGAATCGCAGTCGTCCGAAATTGCGTCACCGACCATCGTCAGTCACTCGTAAGCGGTTCCGTTGCGGTCGACTCGGGCGGTTCGTCCGTGTCGGCAAACGGGTACCACGACTGCTTCGCATCGTGCATGTACGGGTCTTCGAAGTCCGTTTCCGTTGGTTCGCAGTAGTCGGAAACGGCCTCGGGGCTTTCCGAATCGACCCACTCGCGGAACGTCTGGCCTTCGTCACGCCGGTCGGCGAACGCCTCGACCAGTGACGCGATTGCGCCGGGAACCTCGTCGGCCGGGACGCGCTGGTGTATCCACTCGACGAACGAGGGGTCCTCACCGATGCCGCCACCGACGCCGATATCCATCGCCTCGACCATCTCACCGTCCTTCTGGGCGCGCATGCCGAAGAGGCCGATGTCGGCCGTGTTCGCCTGTCCGCAGTCCGCCGTACACCCGGAGAAGTGAATCTTCAACTGACGCACGTCGTCGGGAACGTCCACGTTGTCGCGGAGCCACCGGAGCATCCGAGCCATCCGGACTTTCGTCTCAGTGAGCGCGAGTGAGCAGAACTCGGTGCCGGTACAGGCGACGCTCCCGCGCTGGAACGGATTCGGTTCGGGCGTGTGTTTCGACAGGAGCGGTTCGGCGAGCAAGTCGTCGAGCGCCGCCTCGGGAACGTCCATCACGAGCGGGTTCTGCCGCCGAGTAAGCCGAATCTCACCGGAACCGTACTTGTCGGCGATGTCGGCCAGTTCGAGCGCGTCGGCGGCGGTGATTCGACCGACGGCGACGTTCAAGCCGACGTAGTAGCGCCCGTCGGCCTGTTCGTGGACGCCGACGTGGTCGGACTTGCCCGCCGTCTGCGGACGGCCGGCGTTGTAGGTGTACTCCTCGCGGATGTTCTCCCCCGCCGGTTCGAGTTCGAAGTCCACGTACTCCGACGCCAGCAGGTCGCGAATCTTCTCGGTGCCCCACTCGTCCACGAAGTAGCGACTCCGGGCGCGGGCGCGAACGTCGCGGTTGCCGTGGTCGTGGTAGAGTTGGACGAAGCCGCGAACCACCTCGTAGGCGCGCTCCTCGTCGGCGACGAACACGTCGAGGTCGCGGGCGACCCGCGGCTTCCGAGAGCCGAGTCCCCCGCCGACGCAGACGTTGAATCCCGTGACCTCCTCGCCATCAATCTCCTTGCGGGCGGGTTCGAGGCCAACGTCGTTTATCGAATCCTGTGCGCAGCCCTCCCGGCAGCCCGTGACGCTGATGTTGAACTTCCGCGGCATGTTCGAGAGGGTGTCGTCGTCGCGGAGTTCCTCCTGAAATCTGTCGAGGAGCGGCCGCGACGCGACCAGTTCGTGCGTATCTTTCCCGGCGACGGGACAGCCGGTGATGTTCCGCATCGTGTCGCCACCCGCAGACCGCGAGGAGACGCCGACCGCTTCGAGTTTTTCCCAGATTTCGGGGATGTCTTCGAGTTCAATCCAGTGCAGTTGAATCGACTGACGGGTCGTCAGGTCGAGCCACCCGTTTCCGTACTCCGGGTTTTCGACCGGGCCAGTCGCGTAGTCGCGTGCAACCTCGGCGATAGCCCGGAGTTGGCCGGGTTCGAGAATGCCGTCGGCGTTCGCCAACCGCATCATGAAGTACGACTCCTGTCCCGTCCGCTGCTGGAAGACACCCCAGAATTTGAACCGGGTGAACCACTCGTCGCGCTCCTCGTCGGGAATCGAGTCGAGTCCCGCTTCGGCGAACGCCTCTAGCTTCTCACGAACCGCGTCGCCGTAGAGTTCGTCTTTCCACTGCTCTTTCTTACTCGCCACGGCGAACCACCGGTGGCCGCTTGTCCACCAATTCCGCAGATTCGGTTTCGAATCCAGTCATGTTACAGGACAACAGTGCTCAAGACAACCACATAATACTGCGCGTTTACAAATTGTAGTTTTTCACCCTATATGCGATGTTTGTCAAAACTATAGCCACGTATCGAGGATATAAGGTCGTATTTCGTTGAGTAAGACCAGAAATTTCTTTACTATTTGAATCCAAAGTCAGAAACATTCGTGAAGAATTCGCCGAGTTCGGGCGTTACCGACTCGACGCGGCTGCGCGCAAGTCGTCGAGGGTGTTCACGTTGTGAAACGCCCGTTTCCCGGCGTGTGCGGTGACTTCTCGTTCGTCGAGGACAGCAACGTCGAGGTGGGACATCACTCCGTGGAGGCTGTCGTCACCCGACCTGAGCGCCTCAGTACAGGCACTCACCGCGGCACGAGTGTGAACGACCGCCGGAACGGGAATCATCCCGTCGCTTCCGGTTGGGACAATCCCCGGACGCCCACCGAGTCTATTGAACAGATGTGAGAGGAACCCAGACGGGACGAACGGCATATCACAGGGGAGGACGGCAGCGTACACCCCGCGCGACTCCCGCAACGCGGTTCGCAGACCGAAGACCGGGCCACAATCCGGATAGCTATCTTCCGCAAACCGAACGTCGAAGTCGAGCAGCGCAGCGGTCAGGCCGGTTCGCTGTTCGGCCCGGCAGTTGACGACGAGTTCGTCCACGATGGGGTCGAGAGCGTCGGCGACCCGGGAAATCATCGGACACCCGTCGAGTGTTGCCGTTGCTTTGTCCATCGTGCCGAACCGAGTCGAACGGCCACCGGCGAGGATGATACCCGTGCGACCAGTATCTGGCTTCGTGGGGGACCCGTCTGTCATTCTCAGTCGTCGCTCCGGCTGAATCCGATGTCTCGGCCGTCGAAGAACCCGTCCACATGGGCGCGACTGGCGATGTGCGGGCGCGCGACGAACGCGTTCAACAAGAGGATGGGCACCATCAGGGCGGCGACGGTAACGTAGCCGAGGTGAATCATCCCCTCGGTGGCGGCGTACGAGTAGACGAGCGGGAATCCGATGCCGCCGAAGGTTCCGATGCCGCCGACGACGCCGGCGGCAGCGCCCGAGCGGTCCGGGAACATGGCGGGAACCTGTGCGAAGATAGCGCCTTCAGTGAACGCACAGCTGGTTCCGACGAGGAACCCCGCGGCGACCGTCAACAGGACGTTTCCGGTCCGCCCGGCGAAGGTAAGACCGACCATCGCGAGGATGATGAAGCCCATACACAGGACGGTCCACTGCTCGCGGTAGCGGCCGTGGAACACCGGAAGGATGTTCCGCTCGTCGCGGACGAGGCGGTCCGAGATGTACCCGCCGATAGGCCTGAGGAGACCGGCCGCCAGCGAGAACGTCGCCGCGAACGTGCTGGCAATGACGAGGTTCGAACCGAAGCCCTCGCGGAAGTAGGTGGGCAGCCATCCGTTCATCGAGATTTCGAGACCGAAGCTCATCACGTAGCCGAGGGCGAGCGCGACGACGCCGTACCGGGTCGCGGTGTGGAGCCACGTCGAGAGCGTCGCCGACTCGCTGGTCGCCTCTGCCTTGGCCTCGGTGGCGGCGTCCTGCCCGACCACGACGTAGACGATGGCCATCACAATGGCGACGACGCCAGTGTAGAAGAACGCCGCCCGCCACCCGGTCGAAAACAGCGGGCCGCTCCAGTTCCCGAACGCACGTGGAAGGATGAGCGCACCCCCTGCAGCACCGGCGTTTCCGATTCCGGCGTAGATTCCCTCGGCCGTGCCGAGTTCTTCTTCAGGGAACCACTGCGAGACGTGCTGGATACCGACGACGAACGTGATACCCGCGGAGGCGACGACGAGGCGCTCGATGAAGAACACCTCGTAAGAGGTGGCGAACGCGCTGGCCATACTGAACACGCCGACGTAGCCGAGGACGATGCCGAACACCGTCGACGCACCGAAGCGGTCAGAGAGCCACCCGGTCAGGATGCGACCGGGCGGTGCGGTCCAGATGGCCGCGCTGGCGAGAATGCCGAGGTCGGCGATGGTGAGGCCGAACTCCTCGGCGATTTGCCCCGTGAAGGGTGCAAAGGAGAACCAGATGAGAAACGAGAGGTTGAACGCCGCGGTGGCGAGGACGAGCGTCCGCCACCGGGTCATCTTCACGAGTCCCATCAGTTGCTCACCTCCGCCGTGACGAGGGTGGGACGAATGCTCGCCTCGGGGTGGACGAGGCGGACAGCACACTGTTTGAAGTTCGGTTCGTTCGACCGCGGGTCGACCGCGGGGATGGTAAGCTGGTTGGTCATCGGATGGTGAATAGAAAGCCAGACGAGTCCCGGCGGGACGGCGTCGTCAGGTTCGAGCGTCACCGGGACGGACGCGCGCCGGGATTCGATGGTGGTCCGTTTGTCGCCGTCGCTGTCGGCATCAGTGGTGTCGTTGTTGGCACCGGCATCGGTGTCGGCATTGGCGACGGCGGTACAGTACGTCTCGATAGTCTCGGGGTTGATGCGGGCGACAGGAACGTCGGGCGTGTCGCTTCGGGTGCGAACACCGGTGTTGTAGCCGTCGGCCTCACGACCGGTCGTGAGCGTCAACGGGTAGTCCTCGTCGGTCGGTTCGGGGAGGGACCCACCGTTGAGGGTGCTGAACTGGGCCTTCCCGGAGTCGGTCGGGAATTCCCAGCGAGGTGTGTCAGTCTCGTCGTAGTAGCGGTAGCCCGCCGAGACACCCGGTTCCGGGGCTGGCCATCGAACGGCGCGCTCCCCGTCGAGTCGGGTGTAAGAGATGCCGGAACAGTCGGCGTCGGTTCCGGCCGTGAGGGCGGCGAACTCGTCGAACACCGTGGCCGGGTCGAGCGGTGGCCGGTCGATGAGACCGGGCGCGACTCGACTGGCCACGTCGGCGATGATGTCGAGGTCCTGCCGGACGCCCGGCGGCGTCTCGGTCGCCGCACGGACCCGTGAGACGGTTCGCTCCATGTTCATCGTCGTCCCCTCGGACTCGCCCCACGTCGCGGCCGGAAGCACCACGTCCGCGAGTTCGACTGTCTCAGAGCGGAACGCGTCCTGCACGACGAGGAACGCGTCGTCGAGGTGGTCGCGGGCGGCCGTCGCGTCCGGGAACCCCGCGAGCGGGTTCGTCGCCACGGTCCAGACGACAGACGGCGAAGATTCGAGGATGCCAACCGGCCCCGGACCGGAGTCGGCAGGGAGTTTCGAGACCGGCACGTCCCACGCATCGGCGACCGTCTTCCGGTGGGCAGGGTGGTCGAACGGGCGGTGGCCGGGCCACGTTCCCTTCGAAGAACAGACCCTCGTTCCCATCGAGTTCGCCTGTCCGGTGAGCGAGAAGGGACCGGCCCCCGGGCCGAGGTTGCCCGAAGCCAGACAGAGGTCGATGAGCGCGCCAGCGGTCGCGGTTCCGCGGACGCTCTGATTGACGCCCATCCCCCAGTACAGGAGCGTTGGTGCATCGAGTGCCGCCGCCAGCAGTTCGACCGTTTGGACTGAGACACCAGCGTCCGCCGCGAGCGAAGAAACGCTCGGAAGTCCACCGACAGCGTCGGCGAATCCCTCGGTGTGAGCGTTCACGAACTCCTCGTCGACTCGGTCCGTGTCCACGAGCAACCGAAGCACAGCCCGAGCGAGTGCGAGGTCGCCACCCGGTTCGAGGGCGACGTGTGTGTCGGCGGCGGCGGCCGTCTTCGTCTCCACTGGGTCAACGACGACGAGGCAGCCATCCGCCGCAGACTGACGAACCCACCGGAACAACACGGGGTGAGCGACCGCGGGGTTCGCGCCCCAGACGACGTGTGTCTGGGCCTCTGGAATGTCGTCGTACGTCGGCGGCGGGGCGTCGCTTCCGAAGGCCCGGTAGTACGCGGTGACGGCGCTCGCCATGCAGAGCGTCGTGTTGGCGTCGTAGTGCCGCGTTCCGATACCGCCACGAGCGAGTTTCCCGAGCGCGTAGGCTGCCTCGTTGGTCTGTTGGCCACTCCCCAGTATCGCTATCTCGTCGGGGTCGGTCGCCATCGCGGCACGGAACGCCTCGCCAACCGTCTCCAGCGCCTCGGCCCACGATGTCCGGACCAACTCACCGTCTTCCCTGACGAGCGGCCGAGTGAGCCACTCACCGTCTGGGTCCGCAGTCTCTCTCACGCCGCGACCGCACGCGAGACCACGATTCACCGGATGTGAAGGGTCACCGCGGACGGTTTCGAGTCCGTAGCCGTTTTCGGCGGCGAGTTGGACGTGACCACACCCCACAGCACACCGCATGCACGTGGTTGGGACCTGTTTTGTCACCTTTCTCACCACCGCAAAACAATCGCCATTTTCCACAATTTGTCCGCCTTTTCCGCGATATTGCCACACATCATGTCACTATCTCGCCCTACACTGGCGAATGACAACACCAAAACTCTGTTCGTTTAACAAATCAAATTTCTAGGCCATATTCTATTCAAACGGCCGTTCTTCAAAGAGATACTAAGAATATAGACGCATAATTTCCCAGTTTTAGAATATATTTTCAAACTTGTTTAGTGCAATTAAATTCCACTACATCGTTCGAGTACAACGTTCGAGAGACAGACTGCGCGCTGGAGACGCTGGTACGGCCGCCACTCCGACGCTCTTATGCGTCTGCCCCGGCAACTTTGTGCGGATGAGTGAACGGGCGCTCGAGGTTGTCGAGTTTCTGCTGACTGCACACCTGTACACCGACGACCGAACGCTTGATGAGAACGACCTACCCCCACGGTATCGACGGGTCTTCTGGGCCGAAGCGGACGAAGACGACGATGCCGCGACCGGTGGTATCGAGCGACCACTTGTGGTGACAGACTCCATCGCGCGCAAGGCGACGGGGGTCGAACACCCGTGGGATGCCATTTCGGACCTCATGTTCACCCAACGTGAGGACTTCTCCAAACGACTCTCGCTGACGCAACCCGAGATGGCGCTTGAGTGGTTCGTCAAACGTGCCGACCACGACCGGTTGGTGACGAACCCGACTATCGCGAAGGCGGTCGAAGAACGAGACGACGTGGACGTGACCCACGCGGAGGCGCGCGACCAGACGCGACCCATCCACGCGGACCGGGTCTGGATCGACAGTCTCCTCGACGAGTACTTCGACGACGAAGACGACGCCGAGATGCTCGACCTCGTGCAGGTCCGCGCACCCGAGGAAATCGAGATGACCCTTGACGACCTCGTGCTCACGTCGGACCAAGAGGGCGAGATTCACAAACTGATGAAGGCCATCGAGCACCGCGAGTACCTCGCGCAGATTGGCCTCCGTGAGATTGGGAAGATTCTGTTCGTCGGCCCGCCGGGCACCGGGAAGACGACTGTCTCCCGCGCCCTCGCGCACGAACTCGGCCTGCCGTTCGTCGAAGTCAAACTCTCGATGATTACGAGTCAGTACCTCGGTGAGACAGCCAAGAACGTCGAAAAGACGTTCGAGGTGGCGAAGCGACTCTCGCCGTGTATCCTCTTTATCGACGAGTTCGACTCGGTCGCCAAGACGCGCCGGTCGGACGAACACGCCGCGCTCAAACGCGCCGTCAACACGCTGCTCAAGAGCATCGACGACATCTCGCTGATTCGCGACGAAGTCATCCTCATCGGGGCGACGAACCACCCCGACCAACTGGACTCCGCCGCGTGGCGACGCTTCGACGAAATCGTCAACTTCCCCAAACCGGACTACGGGATGCGCGCCGACATCCTGCGTGTCATCACGAACCGGATGGACATCAACGAGTTCGACCCCGAGGCCATCGCCGACGTGACCGAAGGACTCACCGGGTCCGACCTCCGTCTCGTCCTCCGCGAGGCCGTCCTTGAGGCGCTCACCGAAGAGCGGATGGAACTCACGCAGGACGACCTGCTTGAGGCCGTCGCCGACTTCGAAGAGCGCGACAACCTGAAGAACCTCGACATGATGTCCGATTCGTCGGAACTCGTCGCCGGGGCGGGAGATGGGCACGACCACGACCACGAACACGAACACGAAGGCGAGACGCAGAAAGACGCCGGCGCGGCGCAGTAAGGTAACCCTTTCTGACAAAACATTTACTTGTCCCCGGCCAACGTCGAGCCGATGCCCTCCAGCAGACGACGGTTCGTTCGGACGATTGCAGCGGGTGGGCTGCTCACGACGCTCACCGGATGTACGTCGGACCCCGAACCCTCCACCGCGACGCCACTCCCCGACCCGGAACCGAACCCCGCACCCGCCTCCGGGGACCCGATTACGGTCTCGCGCGACTACCGAGAGTCGTCGAAGTACGTCTACTACCCGGATACTGCGGAGGTTCGCCGACGCACCGGCTACCGCAAGCACATAAACGAGTCGGGAACGACGAAAGAGCTGATATACAAGCGAGAACCGGCATCGTCGTGGGTGACTCGGGACGGGGGGACTGTCGCAGGAACCGAGGCGATGAAAACGGTGCGGGAGCGACTCGGTGTCGAGTCGTTAGATAACATCAGCCCGAGTATTGGATACGACGACAACGGGGTACGACGAGTGATGTTCGGCTACGTGGTATGACCTAATCGGAGCGGTGAGACACGAACCCCGCCCGTCGAGTTCGAGACGCTCGTCGCGAAAGTGCCCCAGACGATTACTGCGAATTTCCAGTTCGAGGAGGCGACGCTATCCGGGACGTTTCACCCCATGGTCGAATTTCGGCAGATATACCGGTCCTGACTCGCCGCCGTCGGCCACGTTTAAGCCCCGCCATCTCCCTTCTCTGAATCGATGCGCGTGACCCTCCTCGGCACCGGCGACACGACCGGAACGCCGACCGTCGGCTGCGACTGCGACACCTGCCGCGAGGCCCGCGAGCGGGGCATCGAGCGGACGCGCTTTTCGGTCCACGTCGAAAACGAGCGCACCGGCGAGTCGCTTCTGGTGGACTTCAGCCCCGACTTCCGGCACCAGTTTCTCACGCAGGAGACGCCGCTGCCGGACGAGGCACTCGTCACCCACATCCACTTCGACCACCTCGATGGTCTCGGGAACGTCTACCGCCTGCTCGACGAACTCGACGTGCACGCCGCGGACGAGGTTGACCCGGTGACCGGCGAGAGCGTCGCCGACACGGTTCGCTCGAAGTTCGACTACCTCGACCGAATCGACGTACACGACCAGACACCACTCGAATCGTTCCGCGCGTGTGGACTCGACGTGACATTCGTCCCGGTCGTTCACCCGCCGCTTCTCTGCTACGGCGTCGCCATCGAAGACCCCGAGACGGGCGCAAAGCTCTCGATATCGGGTGATTCGACGTACGCGATTCCCGAGGAGTCGCGGGCGGTTCTCGACAATCCCGACCTGCTTCTCGCGGAGGCCATCGTCCCGGCGTCGCTCTGTGAGTACCACCCCGCCGGAGGCGATGATTTCGACGAAGACGGTGTTCCCAGAACCTTCGGCACGAAGCACATGACTCGCGAGGGAGCCATCGCCCTCGGCGAGGACCTCGACGCAGACGTGACACGACTGGTCCACGTCGCGCACTACTACCCGCCCGAGGAGGCGTTCGAAGAGCCGCTGGCCGTCGATGGCGAAGTGTACGAATTGTGAACGTGTAGGTGGTGTAAGAGGTTTTTTGCGTTTCCCATGAGGAGCGACCGGCATGGTCCCCTCTCTCCGAACACCTCGGGGCGTCACGTCAGCACTCTCGCTCGGGGTCGTGATTGCGACTGGGTATGCGCTCTTTTCGCCGCGGCCGCCCACGCAGGCGCAACTCGCGGTCGTGTTCGTCCTCTCGATTTGTCTCGGCGCGGCGGGGTTGTGGTTACTTGCGGCGTCCGGGAACGCGGAGGGGAGCGCGTGAACTTTCGACCCCTCAGAGAAGACATGACGTTCAACCACTTTCTCATCGCGGGCGTCGTCGCGCCGGCGATGAACACGGGAGTGAACTACGTCGAAACGGGGGAGGTGGCACTCGCCGAGGCCGGTATCCAAATGCTTCTCGTCGTCGTCTTCGGCGCACTCCTCGTCACCTACTGGAATTACATGGAGCGCCGCGCCGAAGCGGAGTGACCCGAGGTCGAGGCTACCGAAATCGGTCGAGTCCGGCCTGCCTGCGCGCGACACCAGACGGGTCGGCCACCCACCCAGTCCGCGATTCACGGAGTTCCGCCCGGTCGAGTTCCGGCGGGTCGGCGGACTCGAACGCCCGACAGTCGCCGCCGCACTCCGAACCGGGGTCGACCACCCGGCCGAAGTGCTCGCAGACCGGACGTCCATCCGAATCGACAGCAGCGTGGTCACACCCCGGCAGGTCGTACGCGCGCCAGCCCTTGCCGTAGGCCCGCTCCGCGAGGCGGAGGCGGGCGGTTCGCTTGTCGGCGGGCGAGACGAGCGCAACGTCGGTGTGGAGAGAATGGTACTCGACGGGCTCCACACCGAGGCCATCAGTGGGCAGGGGTTCGGCTTCGCGGACGACCTCCCGCTCGCCCGTTTCGGGGTCGAACCGCCAGACGCCGACCTCCTCGGGAATGCGATTCAGGTGCGCGCCGGTGACGTAACTCTCGGTTGCGAGGACGACTTCGTCGAAGAGGCCGAGACTCACGTCGAGACGGAGTTGCCGGAGCAGGTCGCCGGGCTCGCCGAGGTCGGGTTTGTTCTCGATGCCGACAAGGCGAGAGAACCAGCCGTCGGGGTAGCGCGCCGCGCGACGGACGTACTCACGCCCGCGGCGAACCTCTGACTCGAAGAAGCCACCATCGACGGCGGCGTCGGTCGCTCGGCGGGCGCGTGCGGGGTGACAGTCGAATCCATCGCGCCAGAAGACGGCGCGGCCGGTTCCAACGTCACTCTCGATGGCCGTCACCGGAATCGCCCGGTTCGTGATTCGCGTGCGGTCGTCGAATTCCGGTCCCGGAACCACGGCGCACACGTCGATGATTCTGCTCCCCGGCGACGCCACCGACGCGCCGAGTTGGCGGGCCGGAAGCCAGTCAGTCGTCGTTTCGAGGGCGGCACACAGCGCGACCTCGAAGGCGAACTCCGACGGTGACGATACCGGAGGCGACACGTGTGACACTGCGGCGTCGAGCGCAAAAAATCTCGCTCCACGTACCGACTCGTTCACCCCGACAGACCAGTCACGATACCTGAGTGTCACGTTGGCGAAAGTATTTGAACCAAGACGGGGCAACACCGTGCAATGTCCGGGCAGGACGACGCAACCCATCGAATCAAACGACGAACGTACCTCGGTGCAGCGGCCAGTGCAGGACTGGCCGGTCTCGCGGGATGCAGTTCGGGGAGTACTGCATCCGCCGCGAGAGGACCACCGAAAGTCCCGCAATCGAAACTCGACGACGGCGGGTGGAAGAAGATAGACGAACAGACGCAGGACCCGGCGTTCGAGAAGAGTTTCGGGCCGGTGACCGTCTCGGCGGCGTTCCGCACGCTCGTCTACGAAGACGCCGCGCTGGCCGCCGAGTTGAAAGAAAAGACCCTCGGGCAGGCCGAAGGGCAGTTCTCGATGTTCTTCGCGTCCCGCGTGACGCTCGACCCGAGTCTGGCCAGCATTCCCGACGCCGCCCTCGACCCGGTCGTCGAACAGGTCGAAAAACAGGCGCGCGCCCAGTTCGAATCGCAGTTGGAGTCAGCCGGACTAGTCGACATCGAACAGGCGTCGGACAGCGAGATGACCGTCGAGACGGGCGAGACGGCCAAGGTAACGAACTACACCGCGGCGTTCCCGTTCGAGGGCATCTCCTTCCCGCTAACCGACGAGAAGTCCATCGAAGTCGAAGGAAAGAAACTCGGCGTCACCGGCCTCCTCGCCGTCTGGGAACACGACGGGTCCATCCTCATCGCGGGCGGTGCCCACCCCGGTGAGAACCTCGCGCTCGACGTGACGAAGTCGCCGACCGAGGCCATCGAAGTCTCCGTCGACGTCGATCTCGGCCTCACGCCGGACGAGTACAGCGCGGAACTCGAAGGACTCGTCAAAGCGACCGAGTGACGGTGTGAACGCGAGAGGGCTGGTGTGAACGCGAGAGGGCTGGTGTGAACGCGAGAGGGCTGGTGTGAACGCGAGAGGGCTGGTGTGAACGCGAGAGGGCTGGTGTGAACGCGAGAGGGCTGGTGTGAACGCGAGAGGGCTGGTGTGAACGCGAGAGTCAAGACGCGAACACGGCGCTGACAGCCACGCCACGACCACCGCCTGACCGCCGTCACCGAACCAGCCACGTCGCGTGTGACCGCCCGACGTGGAGCCAGAGCAACCGCTTCGAGAACAGCACCTTTATCAGGCGCTCGGGGCGAAGTTCACGCAAGATTACTCTCAGGAGGTCAATGGTGACGCAAAACCCACAACAACCGGAGGTGAACATCGGACTCGTCGGTCACGTCGACCACGGCAAGACGACGCTCGTTCAAGCGTTGTCCGGGTCGTGGACCGACCAGCACTCCGAGGAGATGAAGCGCGGTATCTCCATCCGCCTCGGATACGCTGACGCAACGTTCCGTAAGATTCCCGGCGAAGAACCGCCGGCGTGCTACACTGTCGAAGAAACGACCGAAGACGGCGACGCGACCGAGGTGCTCCGCACTGTCTCGTTCGTGGACGCGCCCGGTCACGAGACGCTCATGGCGACGATGCTCTCTGGTGCCGCCATCATGGACGGTGCCATTCTGCTCGTGAGCGCGACCGAGGACGTCCCGCAGGCCCAGACGGCCGAGCACCTGATGGCGCTCGATATCATCGGCATCGAGAACATCGTCATCGCACAGAACAAGGTCGACCTCGTCGACCGCGAACGGGCCGTCGAGAACTACGAGCAAATCAAGGAGTTCGTGAAGGGCACGGTCGCAGAAGATGCTCCCATCGTTCCCGTCAGTGCCCAACAGGAGGTCAACCTCGACCTCCTCATCGAGGCCATCGAAGAGGAGATTCCGACGCCCGACCGCGACGAGAGCGAAGCGAGCCAGATGTACGTCGCACGGAGCTTCGACATCAACCGTCCGGGGACGACGTGGGAGAACCTCTCGGGCGGCGTCATCGGCGGCAGCGTCGTCGCCGGAAAGCTCGAAGAAGACGACGAAATCGAACTTCGACCCGGCCGCGAGGTCGAAGAAGAGGGCCAGACCGAGTGGCGGCCCATCACGACCGAGATTCGCTCGCTGCAGGCGGGCGGCAACATGGTCGACGAAGTTCGCCCCGGTGGACTCTGCGGTGTCGGGACCGGTCTCGACCCGAGTCTGACCAAGGGTGACGCCCTCGCGGGGCAACTCGCAGGCGAACCCGGAACCCTCCCCCCGACCCGCGAGCAGTTCACGATGGACGTCGAACTGCTCGACCGTGTGGTCGGCGGCGACCAAGACGACGTCGAAGAAATTTCGACGGGCGAACCGCTGATGCTCACCGTCGGCACCGCGACCACCGTCGGCGCGGTGACGAGTGCGCGCACCGGCGAGGCCGAGGTGTCGCTCAAGCGACCCGTCTGCGCCGCCGAGGGTGCGAAGATAGCTATCAACCGCCGTGTGGGTGCCCGCTGGCGCCTCATCGGTATCGGGACCCTCAAGTGACGTGAGCGCTACCGTAGTCGTCATGGACACGAACGCACTCATGATGCCGGTCGAACTCGACGTTCGCGTGTTCGACGAACTCGACCGGTTACTCTCGGCCGACGTGGACCTCGTCGTCCCCACGGCCGTCCTCGACGAGCTGGAGAAGCTCTCGACGGGCGGGGGGGAAGAGGCCATCGCCGCGAGCGTGGGTGCGGACCTGGCGACTCGGTGCCGAGCGGTCGAAACCGAGGAATCGTACGCCGACGACGCGGTCGTCGAACTCGCCGAGTCGGGCGAGACGGACTACGTCGTCACGAACGACAAGCCCCTCCGTGACCGGATACTCGACTGCGGAATTCCCGTCATCAGTATCCGCGGGCACGCCACACTGGCAATCACGGAACCATAACGAAACTATGTACAAACGGGTACGACTCAAAGACACAGTGGAAGTCCCGCCACGCCACCTGGGCGACGTGACGCCCGAGCGGGTCAAGCGGCTGTTGCAGGACAAACTGGAAGGACGAATGGACGAAGACGTTGGGAGCGTCGTGAGCGTCGTGAACGTACGCAACATCGGCGAGGGGACCGTACTCCCCAACCGGCCCGGTGTCTACTACGAAGCCGAGTTCGACGCCATCACCTACGACCCCGACATGCAGGAAGTCGTCGACGGCATCGTCGTCGAAGTGGTCGAGTTCGGTGCGTTCATCGGCATCGGCCCGGTCGACGGTCTGCTGCACGTCTCGCAGATTTCCGACGAATACCTCGCCTACGACGGCGAGAACCAGCAACTCGCATCCACCGAGTCCAACCAGACGCTCGCTGTGGACGACGAGGTGCGCGCTCGCATCGTCACAAAGAGCATCGACGAGCGTAACCCGCGCGATTCCAAGATTGGACTGACCGCGAAACAGCCGGGGCTCGGCAAGCACGGCTGGCTCGAAGCGAAGCGCCAGCAGAGCGAGGCGTCGGCGGAGGGTAACTGATGGCGCGAAAGCGTCTCGCCTGCCGCGAGTGCCACTTCGTCAACGACCCCGACTCGCAGACGTGCGATAACTGTGGGTCGACCAGCCTCACCGAGGACTGGGCGGGCTACGTCGTCATCACCCACCCCGAAGAAAGCGAAATCGCCGACGAAATGAACGTCAGCGAACCCGGCGGCTACGCGCTCAAGGTCCGCTAAGATGCTTACCCTGCCGACGGCGCTCCGTGCGGCGTTCAAAGACCCGTTCGGCCCCGTCTACACCGAGGCCGACGAGTTGCTCGCGGACGCCGCGAGCGAGGAGCGAGAGACGCCGCTTGTCGCCGTCGGCGACGTTGTCACCTACCACCTCCGACGCGCAGGACGAGCGCCGGATGTCGCCGTCGTCGATGGAAAGACGAAGCGCGAAGCGGTCGGCGAGGAGATTCGCCGGGCCGTCGAGACGGGTCGTCTCGTCGAGGTTGCGAACGAACCGGGTACGATTTCGCGCGCCCTCGTCGAAGCGCTCGTCGACGCCCTCACCGCGGACGAGCCGACGACGCTCCTCGTCGAGGGTGAAGAAGACCTCGCGACCCTTCCCGCGGTTCTCGCCGCGCCGCTCGATTCGACCGTCGTCTACGGCCAGCCCGACGAAGGAATGGTCAGAATCCGGGTCACAGACGCGGCGAAGACCGAGATGCGGGACCTTCTCACCCAGTTCGAGGGCGATATCGACGCCGTCCTTGCGCCACTCGACGCCTGAGGACCGGTCTCTCCCTCTCCCTTCGAAATCCTTTTACTTGCTTCGGGGGGAAGTACTGGTAACTGAACCATGGATATCGAAATCATCTCCGAGGAGGAGAACCCCATGTTGCATCGGACGGATGTCCGATTCGAGATTGTCCACGAGGAAGCGACGCCGTCGCGCCTGTCGGTTCGTGACTCCCTCGCGGCCAAGCTGAACAAGGACTCCGACGAAGTCGTCGTCCACGAACTCGACACGAAGTTCGGCATGCGCAAGACCGCTGGCTACGCCAAGGTCTACGAGAGCCCCGAGTTCGCGCGCGACGTCGAACAGGAGCACATGCTCGAGCGCAACAAGATTACCGACGCCGAAGCCGAGGCCGAAGAGGCCTAATCTCGGTTTCGAATCGCCGTTTTCGATCAACTCTCGATGCGTATTCTCGGAATCGAAGGAACAGCGTGGGCCGCGAGCGCAGCGATTTTCGAAACTGACGACCCCGCCGCACTCGGCCACGGAACCGAGCGAACGCCGGACCCCGCGTCCGACCACGTCTTTATCGAATCGGACCCCTATCAGCCCGACAGCGGCGGTATCCACCCGCGCGAGTCGGCCGAACACATGGCGAACGCCATCCCCGGCGTCGTCGACACTGCCCTCGCGCACGCCGCCGAGCGCCACGACGGCGACGGCCCCATCGTCGATGCCGTCGCGTTCTCTCGCGGCCCGGGCTTAGGACCGTGTCTCCGTATCGTCGGCACTGCTGCCCGCTCCGTGGCCCAGACGCTCGACGTGCCGCTCGTCGGCGTCAACCATATGGTCGCGCACCTCGAAATCGGGCGCTACCAGTCCGGGTTCGAATCGCCCGTCTGTTTGAACGCCTCGGGCGCGAACGCCCACTTGCTCGGCTACCACAACGGTCGGTATCGCGTCCTCGGTGAGACGATGGACACCGGCGTCGGCAACGCTATCGACAAGTTCACCCGCCACGTCGGATGGACCCATCCCGGCGGGCCGAAGGTCGAACGGGCCGCGGAAGATGGGTCGTACATCGACCTGCCGTACGTCGTCAAGGGGATGGATTTCTCCTTTTCCGGCATCATGAGCGCTGCCAAGGAGGAGGCGGACGCCGGAACACCCGTTTCCGACATCTGCGTGGGACTGCAAGAGACAATTTTCGCGATGCTCACCGAGGTTTCGGAGCGCGCGCTCTCGCTCACGGGGACGGACGAACTCGTCCTCGGCGGTGGCGTCGGCCACAACGCCCGCCTGCGAGAGATGCTCGCCGAGATGTGCGAACAGCGCGGCGCGAAGTTCCACGCACCCGACCCGCAGTTCCTCGGCGACAACGCCGGGATGATTGCCGTCCTCGGCGCGCGGATGCTCGAAGCGGGGGATACCCTCCCCATCAGCGAGTCCTCGGTCGACCCGAACTTCCGGCCGGATCAGGTCGACGTGACGTGGCGCGGCGACGACGAATCGGTCGCGCGCGCCTACACTGACGACGGTGCGATTCGAGGTGCCGAAGCGACGGTCGATATCGGCACCGACGACGTCGTGAAACGCCGCGTGCCGAAGACCTATCGCCACCCCAAACTCGACGACCGGCTGCGCGGCGAGCGCACGAAAGCCGAGGCGCGACTGACGAGCGACGCCCGTCGCGCCGGAGTTCGGACGCCCGTCGTCCGCGACATCGACCCCGTCGAGGGTGTCATCACCTTCCAGAAGGTCGGCGACGCGGACCTCGCAGAGTGCCTCGATGCCGACGCGGTGCGAACGGTCGGCGAGTACCTCGCCCGACTGCATCAGGCGGGCATCGTCCACGGCGACCCGACGACCCGAAACGTCCGGGTCGAGACGGACGCCGACGGGGACACGCGCGTCTACCTCATCGACTTCGGCCTCGGGTTCCACTCGGGTCACGTCGAGGACCACGCGATGGACCTCCACGTCTTCGCCCAGAGCGTTGAGGGGACGGCCGACGACGCCGCCCCGCTGGTCGCGGCGCTCGAAGCGGGTTACGAGGAGGTCGGCTCCGCGGACGTTATCTCGCGTCTTCGACAGGTGGAGACCCGCGGACGGTATCGGTAACCCGTCGCACAAAACACGTCGGAAGGCCAAAACGATTTATCGGGAGCGGGCGTATTCTTCCCGTATGGCAGACAAACCGCAGCGAGGAACTCTCTTTGGCATCCCGTACAACTTCGAGCGCCCGAGTGTCGGCCGCCTGCTGTCGTCGTACTGGCAGCCCGGCGAGGGCATGCTCGTCGAGAAGCCGTTCGGCATCGGCTACACGCTGAACCTTGCCAGTTGGCGCTCGTGGGTCGTGCTACTCGTCGCTGGTGGGCTTCTCTGGAACGAGCGCCAGAAGGGCGAAAAGAAAGAAGAAGCGGCGGAAGACGAAGGCCCGGTCGAAGTCATCGTCGACTAACGCCCGCGCCACACCGACGACTTTTCACACCCCGCCCGCAGATGGGCGGATATGCTCAGGTACGTCACCACGAACGAGGGCAAGGTTCGCGAGGCCCTCGACTACCTCGACGACGACGTGACCCAACTGGACTTCGACTACACCGAAGTGCAGGCATCCGAACTCGGCCCGATTGCGGCCCACGGTGCCCGCGAAGCGTACCGTTACGCCGGCGAACCCGTCCTTGTGGACGACGCCGGACTCTTCATCGATGGATTCGACGGCTTCCCCGGCCCGTACTCCTCCTACGCCGAAGACACGCTCGGCGTCGAAGCGGTGTACCGACTGGCCGCTGGCGAACTGGACGAACCGCGCCGCGCGTCCTTCCGGTGCGTGCTCGCGTACTGCGACGGCGAGGGATTCGAAGCCAGTCCCGACCCGGTGGACCGCGACGACCGGACCGTCGCGGCCGCCCGGGGTGCCGAACAGGACGTAGAAGAGACCGAGGCCCTCCCCGTGAAGCTCTTCGAAGGCGTCGTCAACGGCCGACTTGTCCCTCCGCGGGGTGACGGCGGGTTCGGCTACGACCCCATCTTCGAACACGACGGGAAGACGTTCGCGGAGATGTCCGCGACGGAGAAAAACGGAATCTCGCACCGTGGGCGGGCGCTAGCGAAGTTTGCGACGTGGTACGCTGAGCGAACGGAGTGAGTGAAGGATACCTCGTCGGGCGCGGAGTAGCCGGGACCCCCCGACGTTTACGCAGTCAGGGGTCGACACTTCTGCATGAAGCCCACAGACTTCTTCGAAGGTGGCACGGTCAGCGTCTCGGCCGAGACGTACACCGTCTACAAGACGACGCGACCCGACCCCGAGGCGTTCGCGACGATTCAAGACGAGACTGAGACGACGGTGATAGCCGAGGCGGGGTCAGTGGACGAATCGACCGTCATCGAGGCCGAAGACGGATGGAAGCGACTCACCTTCGAGATGGTGCTGCCGTTCGAACTCGTCGGGTTTCTGGCGGCGGTCGCAACCGTGCTCGCCGAGGAGGACATCTCGATATTCGCGCTCTCGTCGTACTCGACCGACCACGTCCTCGTGAAAGAAACCGATGTCGCGGCGGCGACGCGAAAACTCGAAGGACTTGGGTGCGCCGTAGAGCGCTAATCCACCCAAGCGGTTGTTAGCATCCGACACGTTGAGAGGGATATGACGTTTCCCGACCGCGACGAACCTGTTGCGCTCGTCACTGGCGCATCCGGCGGTATCGGACGTGAACTCGCGGAACTCCTCGCCGCAGACGGACATGACCTCGTCGTCGTTGCGAGAAGCGAAGCCGACCTCCGAGAACTCGCTGCGGACGTAAACGACGCATACGGAACCGCTGTCGTCGTCCTCGTGAAAGACCTCTCCGAGCGGGCCGCGCCCCGAGAGATATTCGAGGCACTCCGCGAGCGCGACATCGAAGTGGACGTGCTTGTCAACAACGCCGGATTCGCGACGTACGGCCCCTTCGTGGATGTCGACCACGAGCGCGAAGTTGACGAAATCGAGGTGAACGTCACAGCCCTGACGCAACTCACGAAGTTGTTCCTGCCGGGCATGCTGGACCGCGAGTCGGGGAAAATACTCAATCTCGGGTCGACAGCGAGCTTTCAGCCCGGGCCACTGATGGCCGTGTACTACGCAACGAAGGCGTACGTGCTCTCGTTCTCCGAGGCGCTGGCAGAGGAGTGCCGTGAAACCGGCGTGACGGTCACGGCGCTGTGTCCCGGGCCGACAGACACTGGTTTCCAGTCGCGCGCCGACATGGAGAACTCTCGCCTCCTCGAAGGCGGCGTGATGGACGCCCGAGAGGTTGCGAAGGCGGGAATCCGGGGCATGAACCGCGGAAAAGTCGTCGTCGTCCCCGGGACGCGACACTGGCTCGGGTCGGTCCTCGTGCGGTTCCTGCCTCGGCCGTTCGTGAGACGCTTCGTGAAGGTCGCACAGCAACCCACGTGAGTCACAGAAGCGGCCGAGGCGGCCGCCAGTCGTTGGAGTCCCAGTAACCCGCTGTAGAGAGGGGACAGAGCAACACACGTGCCAGACAAACTGTCAGGTATGAACCGAACGACAGCCATCGCCACGGGCGCGGTCGGTGGCTACGCAGTGGCACTGTTCGTCGCCATCGCGGTGTTCTTCCGAGGGTCGCCGGACAGTATCGGTGTCGCAGTCGGGTTCGGAGTCGTCACCATTCTGGCCGCATTCGGTGTCTCGCGCATCGTGGCTGGCGAGTGAAGCGACAGCGACACTGACGAGGAAGGGTTTAATTCCGGTTCGCAGTCAGGCCCGTGGGTCGCGGTCAGGCCCGGGATACACACCGGATTCGACTTCCGCATAGAGACTTTCGGGAGCGAAGAGCGTCGCAAACGCCCGCGGCTCGCGGATACTCACCGGGAAACGGCCGCTGAGGGCCGCGCCAGCCTTCGCGGACTGGAGTTCGTCGTCGAAGGTGAGAAGGTGCATCGCCCCACCGCGATAGGCGGACGCGAGTGCGGGTTGGTCGCCTTCGGGGTGGTCGACGAGTTCGACCCACACGTCGGCCTTGTCGCGCCAGTCCGCGGCCAGTTCCTCGTCGGCGAGCGTGGCGATAATGGCCTCGGCGTCGTCGAGAAGCGCCTCGCTGGCGACGAGCGTCGTCCACGAGTGGGCCCGAAGGTGGTCGAGGGCGTCTCGGGAGGCACCGCCGACAAGGAGGTCTGCGGCGAGCACGTCGGCGTCTGCGACGACGCGAGTTGGCGACGGGGAACCGTCAGGCATCGTCCTCTCGGTGGGCGCGAAGCGCCTCTGTGATGTCGTCCTCGGTCGTCTCGTAGTCGGCGGCGCGTTCGAAAAGCGACTGCCACGTCATAGAAGAGACGAGAGCGGCGACCGAAAAGAAACCGACGCAACCGAAAGCACACACAATCAGTGACGATGCAGAGAGAGCGAAACCAATTGCGGTTTCGTCGTCTGGGAAACAGTTAATTCCCGTTCAGCACACGACACTGGCATGGCAATACAGCGACGGCGTTTCTTGCAGGCTGCCGGTGTTGGGGCGGTTCTCGGACTCAGCGGTTGTACAGGGGAGCCGAGTCCGCCCCAAGCAGCGGCCGGTGATGGAGACACGAACGCCGACACCGGTGGCGAGTCGAGTGGTTCGAAGCAGGAACTGACGCTCGCAACCACGACGAGTACCTACGACACGGGGCTTCTGGACGAACTCAACCCGGTGTTCGAAGAGCAGTTCAACGCGAAAGTCAAGACCATCCCGCAGGGGACGGGCGCGGCAATCGAGACGGCGCGAAACGGCGACGCAGACGTGATTCTCGTCCACGCTCGCGGTGCGGAAGACACGTTCCTGAAAGAGGGCTACGGCGTCAACCGGCGCGACGTGATGTTCAACGACTTCGTCGTGGTCGGTCCGGCGGACGACCCGGCGGATATCAAAGGCACGGAGAGTGCCACCGACGCCTTCGCCGCCATCGCCGAGTCAGAATCGACGTTCGTCTCCCGCGGTGACGACTCGGGGACGAACAAGAAGGAACTGCTCGTCTGGGACGCATCGGGCGTCGACCCGGGTGGAACGTGGTACCGCGAGGTTGGAAAAGGGATGGGCGACACGCTCGTGCAGGCCGACCAGTCCGGCGCGTACACCCTCTCTGACCGCGGGACGTATCTCGCCACGAAGAGCAACATCGACCTCGAAATTCTCGTTCAGGGGCCGCTCAAAGGCGGGCCGACCATCCTGAAGAACCCCTATGGCGTCATCCCGGTCAACCCGGCGAAGTACCCCGACGTGAACTACTCGCTTGCGATGGCGTACGCCGGATTCCTGACGAGTCCCGAGGGACAGGACATCATCGACTCGTACACCGTAAACGGGTCACAGTTGTTCTTCCCCAACGCGCTGTCCGAATCGCCGCAGTTCGGCCAGTACGTGCCCGAGGACTACGACGGCAGTGGCAACGCCTCGGCGTCCGTCTCCGACGCCCAGTTCGAACAGTGGGTTGCCGAGAACGTCCCCGAGGACTTTTAGTCCAGTCCGGCCCCACCATCTCCCGTGTTCGGCCTCGGAGACCTGAACCTCACGTATCTGGTGAGCATCACACTTGTCTCGCTGTACGTGAGCACCGCAGCGGTTCTCGTCAGTGCCGTCCTCGGCCTCCCGATGGCGCTGGCCGTGAGCTTCCGCGACTTCCGCGGGAAGTCGATAGTCACCTCCGTCATCTCGACGGGGATGGGCTTTCCGAGCGTCGTTGTCGGCCTGCTCGTACTCTTGGCGCTCTCGCGGTCAGGCCCGCTCGGAACGTTCGAACTGCTGTTTACGCCCGAGGCCATGATTCTCTCGCAGACGGTCCTCGCGCTCCCGGTTCTCGTGAGCGTCGCCCTCTCTGCGATTCAATCGGTCCCACAGGACATCAGAGACGCCGCCTTCGCCACTGGCGGCACCTCGACGGACGTTGCCCTGTTGGTCGTCAGGGAAGCGCGCTACGGCATCGTCACGGCGCTTCTCGCCGCCTACGGTCGCGCCATCAGCGAGGTTGGGTCGGTTCTCATCGTCGGGGGGAACATCGTCTTCTCGGACGGGACTTCGTTTACGCGTACCCTCACGACTGCTATCACCGTCGAGGCGCGGAAGGGCAACATCGAGACGGGTATCGCCCTCGGTGCGATTCTTCTGGCACTCGTCCTCGCGGTCAACGCACTCGGAGCGCGCTTCCGTGACCGAACGCCGAGCGGAGGGCGACGATGACCACACAGAGGCGACCGGAGACGATGAGGACGAACGGAGGCCGACGATGACAGACGGCCTCACCGCGGCGGACATCACCCACGGCTTCGAAAACGGGGCGATTCTCGAAGCCGTGTCCGTCGACGTCGAACCCGGTGAGATACTGGCAGTGGTCGGTCCCTCGGGAACGGGAAAGACCACGCTCTTTCGCCTCCTCGCGATGTTCGACCGGCCAAATAGTGGCGTCGTCGAGTTCGGTGGGGACGACGTGTGGGAGATGTCCGACGCGCGCCGACTCGAAGTCAGGCGTCGCATCGGGATGGGATTCCAGAATCGAAGTCTGTTCTCGGCGAGCGTCGCCGACAACGTCGCCTACGGCCTGCGAGTGCGTCGCTCGTGGAAGGAGCGAGTCGCCGGTGCCGTCTCGGGAGTACTGGGTCGTGAGGACTACGACGAGGCGGTGAAGACGGCGCTGGAGACGGTGGGCATGAAAGACAAGGCGTCCCGCGACGCCGGGTCGCTGTCCGCGGGTGAAGCACAGCGTGTCGCCATCGCCCGTGCGCTCGCACCCGACCCGGACGTGTTGCTCCTCGACGAACCCACATCGAACCTCGACCCGCGAAACACCGCGGTCATCGAAGCCGCAATGCGGGCCGCACGCGACCGAGGTATCGCCGTCGCGTTAGCCACCCACGATATGCAGCAAGCACAACGTGTCTCAGACCGCACGGCGGTGCTTCTCGACGGAACCTGTATCGAATCTGGACCGACAGACCGCGTGTTCGAATCGCCGAGCGACGACCGGGTTCGGCGATTCGTCGAAGGGAAACTCGTCTACTGACCCTACATTTTTCGACCCGCGATTCGGTGTCGATTCGACTACTCGATAGTGGGTGAACTCACCGGATAGGAAGCCAGAACGTCCGTCTGACGTAAGTTTATGGTCCGCGATACGTATCCGTCGGGTGGGCGCGCACATTCGGCCTCAGTTCCCATCCTCCCACCCGCGCGCCCGGCACACCAAGACCGTTCTGGCACCCCCGGCACGGCGCGCGGCGTCGCCACCACGGCGCCGTCTCTTTCGAAGACCCACAAAAAATCGAGAGCCGTCGCGCCGTCTCAACCGAGCAGTTGTTTCCGAACGTTTTCGAGTTCGTCGCGCTCGGTGAGAAGCGCCAGGTGGTCACCCGGTTCGACGACGGTTCCGGGAAGCGGAATCGTCATCGGTTCGCGCTTCCGCCCGTGGGCGTAGATTCGCCCATCGGTGCCAAGGTCGATGCTCGCGACGTGTTCACCGACGATTGGCGCGCCCTCGGGGACCGTTACCGTCGCGAGTCGCAACTTGTCCGTCAGGTCGCCGAGGGCGTTGAAGTCGCCGCCGAGGAGCGCCGTCTTCGCACCCGCGGCACCGAGGCGTTCGGGGTAGACGATTTCGTCCACATCGTCGGCGTAGCGCTCGTATATCTCCTGTCTGTAGTCCTCGCTGATTCGCATGACCGTCCGACAGCCAAACTCCTTGCCGAGCATACAGGCGGCAAAGTTGATGTTCGGCTCGCCGGTCAAACCGCCGACGGCGTCTGCGTCCTCGATTCCGGCCTGTTTCAGAACGCTCTCGGTGCCGCCGTCGCCGAGAATCGTATCGAACCCCTCGTCGAGGGCACGGTCGACTTTCTTCTCGTTGTTGTCGACGACGGTCACATCGTGGCCTTCCTCACGAAGGATACGGGCGGTTCGTGTACCGACGCGACCATACCCCACGATAACGAACTTCATGATAATACGATACACACCAGATGGCTAAAAGGTGGCCCTCAATTGGGTGTTGATTTGCGACGCCGGACGGGTGTGGTGCTCGCAGTTGGAGTCAGCTGTGAGATGTCGCTTCGTATGGCAGACGTATTTTAAAACTATATATGAGTTTATACTATCAGAACGTGTTCACTATCCGTCTATCCTAGACCTTCAGGAACAAATTTGAATTCTGATATGATTGAGGATATTGGGACGTACCTCGGTTCGGGATTCTTTCTGGTGACAGCACCAACTGCCGAAGTAATAGGGAGAGAAATTAGCTAATTCTTCTGGATACAGCGTGTGAACACACACGGCTGAGGGTTTGAGTCACAGGCAACGCTCACTGTTCGTTGCCAGAACGCTCGTTCTACTTCCACGAACACAAACATAGTACGTTCACACTAATAGACAGAATTCAAATATATTAGTCACTATATCGTATACCTCATCGCTCGAAAGACTGTATTTCGAAAACTCGAATGGAGTTTTTCCTTACTCGTAGCTACACGGGATGGGCGTCGCTACACACCACGACTCGGTTCGGGTGCAGTCGTCTCTCGGGTGTGCTCAGGCGTGGATAGCGAGTTCTTCGTCGGCGGACTGTGAACTGTTTTTCAATGCCTGCCCGGAACTCGCATCGAACAGGTGGAGATGCTCCTCCGGGAACTGAAGTGTGACTTCTTCGCCCCGCTCGAACGTCTGTCCACCCGGAACGGCGGCGGTGAGTCGCTGTTCGCCGACGTTCAACGTGACGTGGGATACGTCGCCGAGCGGTTCGACGAGGTGAACGTCAGCCTCGATTGGGTTTTGTACGTCCGGGCCGTCTACGACTCGAATGTCTTCCGGACGGATACCCATCGTCACGCGGTCGTATTCGTCGATGTTGCGGGCGGTGTCGGCGGACACCTCGTAGTCGAACAACCTGTGTGTGAGTCGGTCGCCGTCGGAGGTTACGTCGAGGAAATTCATCGAGGGGGCACCGATGAAGCCAGCGACGAACCTGTTGGCTGGGCGGTGATAACACTCCAGCGGCGTCCCAACCTGCTGTAACTCCCCGTGATTGAGGATGGCGATGCGGTCGCCCATCGTCATCGCCTCCGTCTGGTCGTGGGTGACGTAGACGGTGGTGACGCCGAGGTCGTCCTGAAGGGCCTTGAGTTCCGTCCGCATCTGCGTCCGAAGCTTCGCGTCGAGGTTCGAAAGCGGTTCGTCCATCAAGAACACTTCCGGGTCGCGGATGATTGCACGGCCGAGCGCGACGCGCTGTTGTTGGCCGCCGGACAGCTCTTTCGGATAATCGTCGAGTAGTTCTCCGATTCCCAGTGACTCGGCGACCTCTTTGACGCGGCGGTTTCGTTCCTCCGTGCCGAGGTCAGTCGTCATCTTCAGCCCGAAGCCGATGTTCTCGCGGGTCGTCATATGGGGATACAGTGCGTAATTCTGGAACACCATGGCGATGTCGCGCTCGCGCGGTTCCAGGTCCGTCACCGACTCACCGTCGATGACAACGTCCCCGGCCGTGACCGGCTCCAACCCGGCAATCATTCGAAGCGTCGTCGACTTCCCGCACCCGGACGGACCAACGAGAACCAGAAACTCGCCGTCGTTGAGTGTCAAGTCCACATCGTCGACCGCGACGATGTCTTCTCCACCTCCGGTGAACTCTTTCCGGAGGGTACGCAGCTCTAACTGTGACATGCTTTCTTGCCAACCTTTACAGTCAAACTATATAATGCTTTGTCATCACTACCCACGGCGGCAGCGGAGACGCCGCCATTGAGCCGAAGCGAACGTTTATATGCAGCGCAAATGACACTGGAACGTATCTGGAGTCACTAACGACTCGTTCGTTTCCAGTGAGCCACAATGACAGAGCAACGTTACCGGAGTCACACCGACTCCATCTACGATGAGTTGGACGTCCCGTCAGTGGTCAACGCGGCCGGGACGAAGACACGAATCGGCGGCAGTCTCATCAGAGACGAGGCGCTCGAAGCGATGAACGCCGCCGCCGCGACGTTCGTCGAACTTGGAGACCTCCAAGCGGCCGCGTCGGACCGTATCGCCGAAGTCACCGGCGCAGAAGCGGGGTACGTCACGAGCGGGGCGGCCGCCGGTCTGTGCCTGTCCGCCGCGGCGGCTATCGCCGGACACGATGTCGCTGCGATGGACCGCCTCCCCGACACCGAGGGACTGCCGAGTGAGATACTGATGCCGCGGACACACCGCACCGGCTACGACCACGCGCTCCGAACCGCCGGCGCGACCATCGTCGATATCGGGACCAACGACCACCATCTCGGAACCGGGTCGACGAACGTAGAACCGTGGGAAATCGAGGCGAACATCACCGACGAGACGGCCGCCATCGCCTACATGGAGAAGTCGTACACGCAACCCCCGCTCGACGTGGTCGCCGACATCGCCCACGACCACGACATTCCCGTCATCGTCGACGCGGCCGCCGAGTTACCGCCGCGCTCGAATTTCTCTCGGTTCGTCGAACAGGGCGCTGACCTCGTCGTGTTCAGCGGCGGCAAGGGTATCCGTGGCCCACAGACAACTGGCATCGTCGCCGGAAAACAGCAGTATATCGAGTCTATCGCGCTCCAGCACCTCGACATGCACGTCGCCGAGGCGGCGTGGTCGCCACCGGAGCGACTCATCGACCTCGATAACTTCGCTGGCGTCCCCCGCCAGGGAATCGGCCGTCCGATGAAAGTCGGAAAGGAGGAACTGGTCGGCCTCATCTACGCACTGGATGCGTTCATCGAGGAAGAGCAGTCCGAGACGCAGCGCGAGTGGCAGAACCGCGCCGAGACCATCGCTCGCTCTGTCGAGGAAGCAGGACTAGAGACGCACGTCACCGGCGGCAACGACGTCAGCGTGGCCCCCGAAGTGGTCATCAACGTCGACGGGTCGTCCGAGACGACTGCACTCGAACTCGTCCGCCGACTCCGTGCCGAGAACCCCCGCGTGTACGTCGGCGGCGACAGAATCGACGAGGGTGAAGTCGTCGCCAACCCGATGTGCCTGACCGACGAGGAAGCCGACTACGTCGCCGACCGAATCGTCGACAACGTCGTCGTCTGACGACGGAACGCAAACTTATTTTATCAGGTAGTCGCACTGACAAATGCGATGAACGTGTTAGCAATAGTCGCGCATCCAGACGACGCTGCAATTTTCTGCGGCGGAACGCTCGCAAAACACGCCGAACGCGGCGACCACGTCACGGTTGCGCACATGACTCGCGGGGAGTACGGCGGACTCGGGAGCAGCACCGAAGAAGCGGTCGCAGCAGTCAGAACCGAGGAATCGCGGGCCGCAGGCGAAATTCTCGGTGTGGATGAAGTCGAGTTCCTCGGGTTCAAAGACGGTCGTGTCGAGTACTCCCTCGAAAACCGCATTGCGCTCGTCGATGTGCTCCGGAAGTACGACCCAGATATCGTCCTCACGCACTTCCGAGACGACTTACACCCGGACCATCAGGCGACCTCCCGCCTCGTGACGGACGCCTACTACATGGCGTCGCTCCCGCTGGCCGAGACCGATTTCGAACCCTGTGACCCCGACAACATCTACTTCTTCGGCAAGCCCACCTCGTCGTTCGAACCCGAGACGTTCGTTGACATCTCCGGCCACCTCGACACGAAAATCGAGGCGCTCGAACAGCACGAGTCACAAATCGACTTTCTCGTCGACCACGGCGGCATCGACGCCGAGTTCGACAATCTGGTCGACAGCCTCCGCGCCGAGGGGATGTCCCTCGGCAAGCGCGTCGGCTGTGAGGCGGCCGAAGGCTTCGCCCCGCTTCACGAACAGGCCCGAGACTACCTGCACTGAGTCCGACCACAATCCAACGACGCACTCTCAACAAGAATCCAACGACGTACCCTACCAATGCGTGAACTCACTACCGACGACGCACCCGCGAGTATCGGCCCGTTCTCTCAAGGAATCGAAACCGACGGCACCATCTACGTCTCCGGACAGGGACCAATCGACCCCGATACCGGCGAGGTTGTCAGTCAGGACGTGCGCGAACAGACGAGACAGACCCTCGAAAACGTCGCGGCGGTCCTCGACGCTGGCGGTGCTTCCCTCGACGATGTCGTGAAAGCCACCGTCTTCGTCAACGACATGCGCTACTACGACCGCGTCAACGAGGTGTACGGCGAACTGCTGTCATCTCCCTACCCCGCCCGCAGCGCGGTCGAAGTCGTGAAACTCCCCGTCGACATCAAAGTCGAAATCGAAGTCGTCGCCGAGACGTAACCGAATCGCCGCCGTCCGTTCCTTCCTCCGCGAATCTCCACACTTCCCGCGACATTCGGTACTCGACGCTGAAACCCGTCACTCCACGTTCGGAATCGTCACCGGCAACGTCCCGCTTCCGTCCGCGTGCCCGAGGACGACGTCCGCGAGTGCGTCGAGCATCGCGGGCGAGTAGCCATAGCCCGTGACGTACGTCGAGACGTCAGGGACCGCAGCGAGGTCGTACGGGTCCCGAACCGAGATGACGGCCAGCGTGGTCGATGCGGCGGCTATCTCGCGGACGACGCGCGCCTGTCCGGGGTTCGACCGGGTGTGGTACGTCGCGGCGACGACCTGCTCGCCCCCATCGAACGGGTGGGTGTACTCCTCGGGGTCCGGCACTCGGTGGAAGAACACCTCGACATCGTGCCGCGCGAGCGACGCGAGAAAGTCACTCGGGTCGTATCGGTCGTCCTCGGCGTCCGACTGGGCGGTCCCCGAAAAGCCGACGAGGTGAATCGGCTCCGTCGTGTCGAATGGAAGGGTATCGTCGCGGTCACGGACGACTGTCACACAGTCGTGGGCGAGTTGCCGCGCGACCGTTCGCGACTGCTCGACCGCCGCTGGCCACTCCCATGTGGTGTCGTGGTCGTCGCCGAACTGTCGGCGCTTGTACTTCCGGACTCGTTCGTACGCGCTGTCGATTCGTGCTTCGGGGAGGTCACCGGACTCGACGGCGTCGATAACTCGCTCGATAGCCTCGCGTTGGCGCTCCGGCGAGTGAGACACGAGCACCACGTCACACCCTGCCGCGAGTGCTTGGACCGCTCCCTCGGCAGTTCCGACCGTCCCGGCGATGGCGTGCATCTCCAAACAGTCGGAGACGATGAGGCCGTCGAACCCGAACTCCTCGCGGAGGATACCCGTGAGAACCGCTTCTGAGAGCGTGGCCGGGAGCGTGTCGTCGCCCGTAATCGCCGGGAAGGCGATGTGGGTCGTCATGATGGCGTCGATGCCGCCGTCGATAGCGCGACGGAACGGGACGAACTCGACGGCCTCCAGTCGGTCCCTGTCGTGCGGGATGACCGGAAGCGACCGATGGGAGTCGGTTTCAGTGTCGCCGTGGCCGGGGAAGTGCTTCCCGCAGGCCGCGACCCCCGCAGACTGGAGTCCGGCCGCAAGTGCCGACCCCAACTCGCCGACGACTTCCGGGTCGTCACCGAACGACCGAACGCCGATGACCGGGTTTTCGGGGTTGTTGTTCACGTCCAGCACCGGCGCGAAGTTCATCCAGATGCCGAGCGAGGCGAGTTCGTCGCCGACTGTCTCGCCCGCCGTCCGGAGTTTCGAGGGGTCGCGTGTCGCTCCGAGTGCCATCTGACTGGGCAGTTGTGCGCCCCAGTCGAATCGGGAGACGACGCCGCCTTCCTGGTCTGTGGCGATGAGGAGTGGTGGTTCACCCGCGTCGCGCGCGATAGTCTGGAGTGTCTCCGAGAGCGACGCGACCTGTTCGGGCGACTCGATATTTCGACTGAAGTAGATGACGCCGCCGAGGTGGTGTGACGAGAGTAGCTGTTCGATATCGTCGGTCGGTTCGGTGCCGTCGAAGCCAGCGACGAACAGTTGTCCGACCTTCTCTTCGAGCGGGACCGAACGCTCTGCTGTCGACACGTTGTCTGTCATTCGACCGGACAGTCGCGGTGAGCGGTCTTAGTGCTACTGTCTGACGCACAGTTTGGCGCGACGGTCCGACAAAAATCGTCTCGGGTGGTGCTGACGTTAGTGCTTCACGCTGCCGGAGGTCAGTCCGGAGACGATGGGTTTCTGGAACAGGACGAACAGGAACAACAGTGGAATCGTCGCCACCGTCGACGCCGCCATCATCTGTCCCCAGTAGGTCTGCGTCTGCGTCTGGAACTCCTGGATACCGATTGCGAACGGCGTGACGCTGTCGGAACCGAGGACAGACGCGAACAGCACCTCGTTGAACGCGAGGAGGAACACGAACATCGAGGTGGCGGCGATGCCCGGCGCGGCGAGGGGCATCACGACCCGGAAGAGCGCGCCGAGTCGAGTACAGCCGTCGATTCGAGCAGCCTCACCCAACGCCTTCGGGATGGTGTCGAAGTAGCCGCGGAGCATCCAGATTGCGAAGGGGATGGTGAACGTCGAATAGAGGAAGATGAGCCCGTGATACGTATCCTTCATCGGGAGGCCGACCTGCATCTGGATGTTGATGAAAAGCAGGTACATCGGCAAGAGGATGAGCACACCGGGAATCATCTGCGTCCCGAGAATCGACAGTTCGAGTTTCGCCTTGCCGGGGAACTCGTATCGGGAGAACGCATAGGCCGCGAGGCTGGCGATAAGGATGGTCACGACCGTCGTCACGCTGGCAATGACGAGGCTGTTGAATAAGTAATCGAAAAGCGGGAACCGCTGCCACATCTCGAAATAGTTCGAGACGTGGAACTCGCTGGGAACGAGCGACGGGTTCTTGGTCATCACCTGGCTGCGAGATTTGAAGCTGTTCATCACCATCATCCAGATTGGGAACAGCGCGAACAGGAGAACCAATCCGAGCGCGAAGCGCGCGAACGCGTCGAAAAGGAGTTCGCGGCCGTCGGTCGTCAACCGCCACGACTCGGGGATGCGGCCGCCTTCGTCTTCGGTTCGAAGTGCGCTCAGCATCTCAGATGGCACCTCCTTCGAACTCGCCGCCGATGACGCGACTGTAGTAGATGTACGCGAGTATCATCGCGACGATGAACAGGACCGTACTCATCGCCGCACCGAGTCCGAACGACCAGTTGGAGAAGGCGTAGTTGTAGATGAACAACATCAACACCTTCCCCGAGTCGCTCGGACTCGCCCCGAGAAGCACGTACGGGACGGTGAAGTTGATGAGCGTCCAGACGACCATCAGGAGGACGATGACGACTGAAACCGGCTTCAACTGCGGCATCGTGATGTACCGGAACTTGCCCCAGCGACCCGCACCGTCGGTCTCTGCGGCCTCGTAGAGGTGCTCCGGAATCGATTGCAGTCCGGCGTAGAGCATAATCGCTGCCCACGGGAAGTTCTGCCACATCCACACGACGGTAATCGCGACTATCGACCGCGAACCGATGAGCCAGAAGAACGACCCGTCTATGAGACCCGCCATCCGGAGGATGTGGTTTATCATCCCGGTGTCGGTGCGGAACATCATCTGCCAGGTCAAGACAGTTACGACGGCGGGCGCAATCCACGGCACCAACACGAGCGTTCGCGCCGCGAGTTTCCCGCGGAAATCACGGTTCAAGAGGAGTGCCGTCGCAAGCCCGAGCGTGTATATCCCCACGACGGACCCGACGGTGAAGATGAGTGTCTGCCGAAGCGAAGTCCAAAACTCCGCGCCGACGATAGTGCTCGGATTGAATATCTTGGCGTAGTTTTCGAACCCGACTATCGGCGCGTTCCACCAGTTCGACACGTACGACGCATCGAGTTGGACGAAACTGATGTAGAAGCCCCAGACGATGGGGAGAAAGTGGATAATCCCCATCATCAGGAACGCCGGGAGGAGGAGTTTGTAGGCGAATCGCGTATCGTCGCTCAGTCTGGGTATTCGAACCTGTACCCAGTCCGGGACGGCTCTAGTGAATCCTGTTTTGGCACGTTCTAACATGTGGCATCACTTCTCAACTGGTTCATAAATATGTTCTCAAATGTTGGAGGGTTGGTGGGTTGTGCTGACTGTGGGAGTCGTGTGGTGGGAGTCGGAGACCAATGTGGGAGGAACACAGTGTGTGATATCGAGTGGTGTTGGTTGGTACTGTGTGCTGGTTTGCTGTTCTTGGCGTGCAGTGTGGTGGTTTTGCTGCTGTTAGTTGCTGTGTGTTTGTCGTGCTGCTGTGAGTTGCTGTGGTGGGTGTCGTCGCGCTCGCGGTCGGTTATTCGCTCAGGATGTTGTTGGCCTGCTGGACCGCCTTGTCGAGGGCGGCCTGCGTGTCGCCCTCACTCCAGTTGCCGCTGACGCCCTTGGTGAGGACATCGGTCACGGCGTTCTTGATGGTGCCTTCGACTTCTCCCCAGCCGACGACCTGCGGGAACGTCTTCGCACCCGGCAGGACTTCGTCGGCGAACGTCTGATACAGCGGTCCGGAGAACTGCTCCTGGTCGAAGCCGCTTTTTATCGTCGGCAGGAAGCCGGTCATCGAGGCGATGTCGGCGTTGACGGCGGGCCGCATCAGGTACTTAAGCCACTTGGCGGCCGCGTCCGGGTAGTCGGTCCACGGGTGGATACCGACGAGGTTGACCCCGTAGAACGTCGACGACTGCCCGTTTGGACCGGCCGGCGGCTTGTACACCGACATCGAGTCGCGGGTCGCATCGCCCTCGTTGACGACCCTGTCGACCGTGTTGAGAGAAGCCCACGTCCCCGCGATGCGCTTGTTGATGAACGCACTATCGCGGGCAGGACCGTCCCACTCGGCGGAGGCCTTCGGGGCGACCTTGTACTTCGTCGCGAGGTCTTTGTAGAAGTTGAGCGCCTCGACGGCTGCGTCGCTGTTGAACGCCGCTTTCGAATTGTCGCTCGAGAGCAGTTTTCCGCCCGCTTGCCAGACGAACATGGCATAGTACTGGGTCACTGCCCAGTTGTTCGCTCCCGGCAGTCCGAACAGGTGCTTGTCCGGATAGGCCTCTTTGAACTGCTTGCTCTGTTCGACGAGTTGGTCCCACGAGGACGGTTGGTTGCTAATTCCCGCCTCGTCGAGCATACTCTGATGGACTAGGTGGCCACGCGGACCCCAGAACCACGGGAAGCCAGCGGTGATGCCGCCGTGTTCGGCGACGTTTGTCGGTTGGTCGTAGACGCCGTCGAGATTGAGTCCAAGTTCGCTCAGGTCCATCCACGCGTCCGACTGCACCTGCTTGGGCATCCACGTCGACGCGATTTCCTCAACGTCCGGGCCGTCGCGGCTGGTGATGCTGTTGAGCTGTTTTTGCTTCGCGTTGCCCCACCCCATCGTCTCGATTTCGACAGTGATGCCCGTCTCCTCTTCGAACTTCGTGGCGTGTTTCTCGTAGAATTTCTCGACGCCGTTGGTCGCGAAGTGACGAGCTTTGAGCGTTACGTCCTCGTTGGTCTGGCTGGTCGTGCCGGTGAACTGCCCGAGACAACCCGTCAGGCCCGTCGCCGCCGCAGCGCCGGTACCTGCGAGGAGTTGCCTCCGAGACAGGATACGCTTGCTAGTGTCTTCCATGAGACAGTACCACTATAGAAATCACACTATTTATAATTCATTGTTATGTCCGGTTACGTTTTATGATAGGTCAACATGTCCGCTCGACGCCGAAACGCGGCCACCTCGACCCCCACCACGAGGAGTTATTACATCATGGTCGCAATACCGCGCTATGGAAATCACCGGGTACGACCTCTACGAACTCCCTCCGCGCTGGTTGTTCCTCAAGATAGAGACCGACGACGGACTCGTCGGGTGGGGCGAACCAATCGTCGAGGGGCGGGCGAAAACGGTGAAGGCCGCCGTCTCGGAGATGCTCGACGGCTACCTCGTCGGGAAAGACCCGCTTCGAATCGAAGACCACTGGCAGGCGCTGTACCGAAGTGGGTTCTATCGCGGCGGGCCGATTCTCATGAGCGCAATCGCGGGTATCGACCAAGCGCTGTGGGACATCAAGGGAAAGCACTACGGCGCGCCAGTCTACGAACTCCTCGGCGGGAAAAGCCGTGACAAAATCAGAGTGTACCAGTGGGTCGGCGGCGACCGACCTGCCGACGTTATCGAAGAGGCACACCGTCTCGTGGACACCGGCTACACGGCGCTGAAGATGGACGCGACGAACCAGACGCGACACATCGAGACGGCCGCCTCGATAGAGCGAGTCGTCGACCGGATTCGCAAGGTCAGGGAGGCAGTCGACAACACGGTCGATATCGGCGTCGACTTCCGCGGCCGCGTCTCGAAGTCGATGGCGAAGGCCCTCACCAATCGCCTTTCGGACCTCGACCTCATGTTCGTCGAAGAACCGGTGCTCCCCGAGAACGTCGAACACCTCCCGGCAATCGCCACGCAGTCACCAGTGCCGATTGCGGCGGGCGAACGGCTCTACTCGCGGTGGGATTTCAAGGACCTCTTCCGCGGGGGCGCTATCGACCTGATTCAACCCGTCGTCTCCCACGCTGGCGGCATCTCGGAGGTGGTCAAACTCGCAACGATGGCCGAGGCATACGATGTCGGCGTCGCCCCGAACTGCCCGCTCGGCCCGATTGCGCTCGCGGCCTCCGTGCAGGTCGATACGTACATTCCGAACCTCGTCGTCCAAGACCACGGCTTCGATATTCACTCGCCCGACCTCGGGCCTGCGTACGACTACCTCGACGATTCGAGCGTCTTCAGCTTCAACGACGGCTACCTCGACACGCTCGACGACCCGGGACTGGGAATCACAATCGACGAAGAGACCGTCGAAGCGCGCTCCAAGGCCCACGTCGAGTGGCACAACCCGACGTGGCGAAACGAAGACGGCAGCATCACCGACTGGTAACGTCCCTCCAGCCAACCCGCCACATAGTCGGTTCGCAGTCCTGCCATCCCTTGCCGCCGACCCTCCCGTGCCTTGGTCGTGCCGCAGTCCGCCACGAAACCGTTAAACCGCTCTTCTTCGACTTCGAGATATGACCGACCGGAGTCAGGTACCGACGCTCTCCGCGCCGAAAAAGACGTTCGCTCTCATCGAGGAGATGGCGAACCGCGACGCGCCAGTTCGCGTCTCGGACCTCGCCGAGGAACTCGGCTTCACGCGGAGTACGACCTACAAGCACCTCGCGACGCTGCGGGAACTCGGTTACGTACGAAAGGTCGGCGTGAAATACGCGCTGTCGTATCGGTTCGTGCTGTTCGGCACCCGAATCCGTGGCCGGTCGCCACTCTACCGCGCCGCCAACGAACTCATCGACCAACTCGCCGAGACGACGAACGAGACGGCCGGACTCTTCGTCAAGCAGGGCTCCTACGGCGTCAACCTCTACCAATCGACCAGCGATAGCTCGGAGACGGTCGAGATGGACAAACACCTCCACTGTACCGCCCCGGGAAAGGCAATCCTCGCACAGCTCTCGGACGAAGACGCGGACGGCGTCGTCGATACCGCCGGTCTTCCCGCGCGCACGGACAACACGATTACTGACCACGAGGTGCTCGCAGACGAGCTGGCGAGCATCCGCGAGCGCGGCATCGCCATCGAGCGGGGCGAACAGCGTCCGAATCAAAACGGGGTCGCAGTCGCGTTCGAACACGAAGACGAAGTGGCCGCCGTGTACGTCGTCGGCCACGCGGACCGACTGAGCAGTAAACGACTCGAAGAAAACATCCCCGGGATGCTGCTCGGGACGGTCCGGCAAACCAAAGAATCGCTTTGACGGGCTGAGACGGTGCAGTTACCGTTCGGACGGCGGGACGAACTCGACGGCCGTCTTGATTTGGTCGGTGCTGCGCTCGAACGCGGCGGACGGCGCTTCCGCCGGGACGACTTCTGTAATCACGTCGTCGATGAACCAGTCCGGAAGCGACGACACCGTCTCGATTGCCATCTCGAAATGCGGGATGTGGGAGTTGACGCTGCCGACGAGCGCCTTGTTCTGGAGCACCATCTCGCGGTGGAGTCGCCCACCGTCGATTTCGAACGCCCAGTCGCCGGGGACGCCGAGAAGCGCACCCACGCCGTTCGGTGCGAGCGCGTCGAGAACCTCGAAAGCGTGTTTCGCGTAGCCGGTGGCCTCGACGGCGAAATCGACGTGTCCGTACTCGGCTGGGATTTCCGGGACCGGCGTCTCCCGCGAATCGATGTAGGTCGCGCCGAGTTTTTCGATGATGTCGATGCTCGGGTCCGGCCGGCCGCGGCGACCCAGACAGTAGAGTTCGTCCACGTCGCGGGCGAGTCGCGCCAACGTCAACAGGCCAAGCGGGCCGTTTCCGAGAACGAGCGCCGAGTCGGGGTCCCACGTGAACGCCGACCGGGTCACAAACGCGTGCTCGATAGCCTTCTCCGCGTTGCTCATCGGTTCGACGAGGAAGCCGTGAGAAACGAGCGACTCCGGAAGCTCCACGAGGAACTCGGCCGGACTCGTGAAGTACTCCGACATGTAGCCATGGGCGTCGACGATGCCGCGTTCGACGTACTTCCCGTCGGGAGCCATGTCGGGTTCGCCGCGCTCGAAGTACTCGTTCGTCCCCTCGGGCGGTCGGCGAACGGTCGGAATGACGATGTCGCCTTCCTCGAAGCCAGTCGTGGTCGGGTCGACGACGACGCCGACCGCCTCGTGACCCAGTATCTGGTAGTCGTCGCCCGGCGGGAAACCACCGTGAGTACCCTTGATAACCTCGTGGTCGGTGCCGTCCACGCCGACTCTGAGTGTCTTGACGAGGGCTTCACCGTCTTCGGGTTCCGGTGTCGGAACATCGACGACGCGTGGGGACTCCTCACCGCGATGGACCGCAATCGCACGCATTACAGGGTCACCCCTCGGAGTCGCCCGGCTTGTGTATCGTCTCTCGGTGTGTCCGAACTGTTCGTCCACCACTGACGTGCCCGGTGTCGTGACGCAGTGTCACCGACACAGGGGCGGCTCGGTAAGCCGTTCATCACCGAACACATCACTGGGTTGGAAGAAATAGCTTCGGGTGGACCGCAGTTTCGCCCGCCCGAGGTCGCTCACTCGCTCGTGAAGGGAGCGAAGATGGACGAGAACTCGTACGGTTCCTGCTCGATACCGCTTTTTACGGGCGATACCTCACCGGACCCAGTTCCGTTGTCCCGGTCGATGGACCAAAACGAGAGCAGGCCGATGTCGTTGTCCTGTGCGAAGGAGACGACCTGCTCTGCATCCGACTGCGTGAACTTCCCGCCGACGTTGTTCACGCCAATCATCGGCGTGATGCCGACCATGCGCCAGCGCTCGGCGGCCGACTTGTCGGGGAAGAGGGTCCCGAGGTCGTCGTGGAGGTTACTGGCCGACTGGGTGACGATATCGTCGCTCGGTTCGACCCACCCGTAGTTCATCGTCATGATGTTCACCGTGTCGATGGTGACACCCTTGTCGATGGCGTCCTGCAGCACGTCTTTGCCCTGTGCGGTCAGCCCCTTCGTCGAGGTCGGGAGTGTAAAGGAGACGCTGACCTCGGGGCGACGCTCCTGAAGCGTCGCGAGTGCCGTGTTCCGGCGTTTGACCGTGTCCATGGCGAACGCCTCTTCGTCGATATCCAGATGGGTCGCACCGTACGCATCGACGACCGCCTCGAAGCGGTCGGCGAGGACCGCCGGGTCGTCGGTTCCGTCGGCGAGGTACGGGCCTGCCGCGCCACCGAAGGCGATGATGACCTCGCCGCCAGCGGTGTGGATATCGTCGATGTAGCCGCCGACGGACGAGTCGCCGACGAGTTGGTTCGCGTCGCCGTCCCATGCGGGTTCCCCGTCCGGTCCCGCGAGCACGAAGGCGAGATGGAAGTAGTTCGTTCCGGCCTGCTCTGCGTGGTCTATCGGGGCAGTCTCCGGATTCGTAGAGACGTGGTCGTAGGGCGCGAACACGCTCGACGGGAGACCGTCCGGTGTCCCGCCGCCGCCATCGGCTGACTCGACGGTGACGGTCTTGTCTGTCGAATCCGTCGCGCCGTCTGACCCCGTGACAGTGAGGCTGACCGTGTACGACCCCGTGGAGGCGAACGCGTGCGAGACAGTCTTTCCGGTCGCGCTCTCGCCGTCGCCGAAGTCCCACTCGTAGTTGTCGATGGTGCCGGAGGAGTCGCTCGCGTCGAAGGAGACTGATGTATCCGGCGTAACCGTCGCGTCGTCGATAGTGAACGCCGCGGTCAGGGTCTCGCCGTCGCCACCTCCATCGACGGGACCGACTTTGGACCAGTAGGCCGACCCTTCGGACGGTTCGGCGTTTCGAGACGAGAGGTCGGCCTCCCAGATGTATCCGTCGTGAGTGACTCGGTCGCCTTCCTCGTAGAGCGTGGTTTCGTCCCATTTCGGCGGCGACTCAGCCGAGACTGCGGTCGATGCTGCGCCGACGCCAGCGACTGACGTGGCGAGTGCCGAGACGGTTCTGAGGTAGGTTCGACGGTGCTGTGTCATGGTTTGGTCGTGAGTGGTTGTTGTGTCATTGGTGGGTCGTCGATAGGTGCTGTGTCATTGGTCGGCTGTGAAGGGGTTGAAGATAGACGAGAACTCGAACGGTTCCTGCTCGATGAGAGTGCTCTCGTAGAGTTTGTCGCCCTCACCGTTGTCGCGGACGAGTTCCCAAAACGAGAGCCATCGGAGGTCGTTGTTCTGTGCGAATTCGCGGACCTGCTGGGCGTCTTCCTGATAGAACGTCCCGCCGATGTCGTTGACGCCAATCATCGGCGTGAGTCCGAGCATGCGCCAGCGCTCGGCCGCCGACTTGTCGGGATAGAGGTTGCCGAGTTGTGCGTGGACGCTCTCGGCCGCGCTGATGGCGTTTTCGGCGTTCGGCTCGATATCCGCGCCGTAGTCCATCACCATCAGGTTGACCGCTTCGAGTTCGACGCCCTTCGAGACGGCGTCTTCGAGGACGAACAGCACGTCGTTCGAGGAGTGGTCCGGGAACCCCGAGGGCATCACCGGGAGTGTGTAGGAGACGCGCAGGTCTGGATACTCGTCTTGCAACATGACGAGCGCCTCGTTGCGGCGGCGAATCGCCTCCTCGTCGCGGCTGATGAGCGACTCCTCGTCGAAGTCGATGAAGGTCAGGTCGTACGTATCGACGACCGTCGCGTAGGCGTCTTTCAACTCGCTCGCGCTCGACGTTGCTTCGGCGAGGTACGTCCCGTTGAGGCCGCCGAACGAGACAATGACCTCACCGCCGTGCTGGTCTCGAAGTTCAGTGAGTTGCGTGCCGACATCGAGCCAGTTGCTCGGTTCGCCGACCTTCTGGCTTCCGGCCCACGCCGGGTCGCCGTTCCCGTCCGCGAGGACGAACGCGAGCGTGAAGTACTCCGTTCCCGCCGCCTCGACGTTTTCCGCCAGCGAGAGCTGGTCTTCCAGCATCATATCGACGTACGGGGCGAAGATACGGTCCGGAATCGGATTCGCCGAGGGAACGCCGTCGGCGTCGACTGTCAGTTGCTCCGTCGCGTCGGCGGTGTTCCCGTCAGCGTCGGTCACGGTCAGCGAGACGGTGTATTCGCCGGTCTCCTCGTAGGCGTGAGACGCGGTCAGTCCGGTTTTCGTCGTTCCGTCGTCGAAGTCCCACTCGTAACTGTTCAGGTCACCAGTCGAGGCGCTGGCGTCGCACCGTATTTCGGTTCCGGGTTGGACGAACGTGGCGCTCACGTCGAAGGCAGCAGTCGGTGGGTCGCCCGCGTTGGCGGCGGGTTCGATTCCCGTCCACATGTTCGCGTCGTCGGTCGGTTCGTCGCCTTTCGTCCACCACTTGGCCTCCCAGATGTAGGCGTCGTGAGTGACTCGGTCGCCGTCGGTGTAGACCGAATCAGGGTCCCACTGCGGTGGGTCTCCGGCCGCCGCAACCGACCCGACACCGGTGGACGAGAGGCCAAAAACGCCAGTCAGTCCAGCGAGCGACCTGAGTACCGAACGTCGATGCTGTTTTCGTGGGCTGTCGGAGTTCCGGTCTCTTGGGTCGTCGGAGTTTCGTTTCATTGGTTTAGCTGCCCGTGAATGGCGTCGAGGAGGGTTCCGTTGTAGTCCTGTGACAGTTCCCAGAACATCACGCCGCCGAGACCTCTCGACTTCGCGAGTTTGACCTTCTCTTCGATGGATGCGGGGTCGTCGTAGCTGATGAATATCCCCTTTTCTTCGTTCCAGAGCCACGGTACCTGTCCTTGCTCGTTGACGTTCTTCTCCCAACCGTCGGCACCCTCGTAGTTCTCTTCGAGGTCGCCGTAATCGAACGCGCCGGTGTTCGCCTGGTCGGGACCGAGGAGGTGGTTCCACGTTCCCGGTGGAATGACCTCGTTTTGGTACTGTGGGTCACCCTGTTGCCAGTCGGAAAGCGAGAAGGTGTCCCAGATTCCGTTTTCGACGATACAGCCACGGCCGTAGAACGGCAGCCCCAAAACGAGACTCGCGGGGTCTTCGACGGGTTCGCCGTACTCTTCCCACTGCATCCAGTCGACCCAGTAGCCCTGGTTCTTCCAGATTTCGAGCGTCGTCTCGATGGTGTACTGCTGGGCGTCTCCGGACGGTGGATAGTCGTCTGGCGTGCCGTAAATCGGCGCGTTCAGCCCGGCAGTCTCGTGCCAGACGCCGGTGAAGTCGTACGCCATCATGTAGATGTCGTCGACGACACGCTCGACTTCGCGGTGCTTGATGAGCGAGGCGTTCCAGTCAGACCCGCCATTTGCGACCGAGAGGTAGTACGTCCGGCCGTCTTCTTCCTCGACGGCGTCGAGTTTGTTCCGGACGGCTTTGAGGAGTTTAACGTGGTTCGCCGGACCCTCAGCGCTCCCACACTCACAGACGCCGCGGTTCGGGCCGGGGTGTTCCCAGTCGATGTCGATGCCGTCGAAGTCGTACGTCCGCATGAGCGAAACGGCGGTGTTTGCGAATCGCGTCCGGTTCGCTTCGGTTGCAGCGGCGTCTTCGAATCCGGGGGAAAGCGCCCACCCTCCGATAGAGAGTTTGAGCGTGGTATCCGACGCCGGACCCTGTTTGAGGTCGGCGAACGACTGAAGCAGGCCTTCGTGGTCGACTTCGCTGTCCGGAATAACCACGCTGCCGTCGGATTTTACGTTGAGGAACGCGTACAGCACGTCCGTTACCTTGTCGAAGGGGATATCCTCGGGATAGTACTGATAGTCCTCGTTGCCCTTCCAACTCGGGTAGTAACCGACGACGCTGAACTCCTCCGACGGGGCGTTCTGTGAGACGGTGACCTGCTTCGATGTCGTATCGCTCGCGTCGCCGTCGCTCACGGTGAGTGTGACCGTGAACTCCTGTTCCGACTCGTAGGTGTGCGACGCGGTTTCTCCGGACCCGGTCGCTCCGTCGCCGAAGTCCCACTCGTAACTCGTGGGGCTTCCACTGGACTCGCTCGCGTCGAAGGTCACTTCGACACCCGGTTCGACGTAGGTGTCGCTCGCGGTGAACGCGGCTTTCAGGCCGTTGCCGCCCCCGGCCTCCTCGATTTGCTTCCAGACGTTCGAGTCGGTGGTTGGCTCGTCGCCTTTCGTCCACCACTTGGCTTCCCAGATGTAGCCGTCGTGGGTGACGCGGTCACCACCCGTGTACGCAACGTCGGGTTCCCACGCAGGGGGTGTCTCTGCTGCCGATGCGGTTGCGCTCGCACCCGAGAGGAGTGCGAGCAGGGCTGACGTGTTCCGTAGGTAGCTTCGTCTGCTCTGTCTCATAGGTCGAAATCGCCCTCGTCTATCAGGTGCGTCACGGCCGAGACAGCCGGTTCGAGCACGGGACTCGGTGTACCGGTTGCCCCTGCCGGTTTCCACGCCTCCTGTGACGTGCTGGCGACGAATCCTGTAGTTACTACCTGTTATTAAATTTTGATGAAAAATAAATTTTAGTCTGGGTTAGAAAGAATTTTGCTGCCGCTGTTCGCCGTACCTCGGTGCGCGGTAGCACCGAGAGAGACGCGTCCACAGGGTTTCGCGGTGTCAGAGGTGTTCGAGCAGCGTGTCGAGGAGTACTTCGTTCTTGTCGCCCGAGAAGGCCCAGAACATCAGCCCGCCGATGTCGTTTTCGACGGCGTAGTCAGTCTTGATGCCGACGGACTTCGGGTTGTCGTAGCTGACGAGCACGTCCGAACTGCTCGAATATATCCACGGGACCTTGGCGGTGTCGTCCCAGTGGTACTCGTACTCGGAACTCGGTTCGAGGTTCTGATTGATGTCCCAGAACTCCATGATACCGTTGTCCTGTCCCCACGTGCCGTCGGGGGACCCTTCGAAGGACTGGTACAGACCACCGTTGTCGCTGCTCGCGACGTTGCCGAAGCTCCGACCGTAGAACGGCAGCCCCATGGAGAGCTGCGAGCTGTCGAACGCGGTGTTGGCCCAGTACGTCATCGCGGCGTCGACGTTGAAGTCCTCGGCCCGCGGTGATGGGTCGTTCTCCTTGTAGTACAGCGGACTCTGGTGGTTCGTGTACTCGTCGAAGGCTCCGTGGAAGTCGTAGGTCATGACGTTCACGAAGTCGAGGAGCCCGGTGTTCCGCTGATGGTCGAGTCCGTCGTTCTTCTTCGGGTCGGCGGACAGCGCAGTCGTCAGGAGGTACTCCTGTCCGTCCTCTTGCTCGGCAGCGTCGAGTTCGGCCCGGACCGCCGCCAGAAGGTCGGAGTAGCGTTTCTTGTCGCCGTCGCGGACGATGTTGCCCGACTTGCCGCCACCGCCGGGGTACTCCCAGTCGATGTCGAGGCCGTCGAAGTTGTGCTCGCGCATGATTTCGACGGCGGTCTGTGCGAATCGCTGGCGACTTGCCTCGGTTTCGGCGGCGTTCGAGAAGTACTTCGAGTCGTTCCAGCCACCGATGGAGAACAGGAACTTCGTCGTCGGGTCGTCGACGAGTTCGTCGAACCCGGTGTGGTCGTGCCACGACTCGGGCTTGAGAACCCGGTACGCCGCATTCTCGTTGATGTAATCGACCGCCCCGTCTTCCGTGACGGTCAGGAAGGCGTAGTTGACGTGCGTGACCTTGTCCAGCGGGATATCGCCGGGGGTGTACTCGCGGTCCCACTGCGCCCACTGCATGTAGTACCCGACGACGCGGTGGTCGGTCGGCATTCCGCCGTCGCTCGCGGTGATGACTTTCGTCGTCGACCCCGTCGCACCGGCATCGTCCGTGACGGTCAGTGTGACCGTGTACTTGCCTGCCGATTCGAACGTGTGAGAGACGACTTTCCCGGAGCCTGTCGTTCCGTCACCGAAGTCCCAGTCGTACTGGGTTGCGCTGTCGCCCGACCCGCTCGCGTCGAACTCGACTGTCTCGCCCGGATTGATGACGAGGTCGCTCGCGGTGAACGACGCTGTCGGGCCGTCGCCGCCATCGTCGACCTTCTCGATTTGCTTCCAGACGCTCGCGTCGGTGCTCGGTTCTGTCCCTCGCGTCCACCACTTGGCCTCCCAGATGTAGCCATCGTGGGTGACGCGGTCACCGCTGGTGTAGGTTGCTTCCGGGTCCCACTTCGGGGGGTTCTCTGCCGCTACGGCCGAGCCTGCGCCCCCAAGGAGCGCCAGCAGGGCCGACGTGTTTCGTAGATAATCTCGTCTGCTCTGTTTCATGGTTCTCGCGGACCGTCCTCGACAACAGTACCGTATGCTCCCATTGCCGAACGTATCCTGTAGAGTCATTGTCACACAGACGGTAATAAATCTACGGGCAGTCATATCCAATCCGGCATATTTGTGCGACCAGTCCATTCTGACCCCACAGGGTTCAGTTCGTGCCGACGCTAAAACTCGGCAACCACCTCGCACCATCTGTTTCGTAATAGTAACAACCGGAGACTGTCGGGTGAGCAGTTGTAAGACACCGCGAAACCGACAGACAACCACTGTACTCACCATATGCTGCCGTTTCGCCATATCTGTCGTCAATCCAGGACTAGACGACATTGACTCGCAGCCGACCCGGCACCAACAGATTATTTCGTAATGCGAAATCGGAGGTGATTGCGCGAGTCTCTCGGTCGAGGCCGTGCGAAAGTTCGCTCGGGAAGGAAGATAGATTACAGCCATACGCCTGTAATGGTAGAGACCCATCTTGACCGGGCAGAGTGTTACGGCCGTATGGTCGTAATGGCGTTAGCCACCACGAAGTATAAAGAAACAATATACTGATTTTCTTAATCCAGTATTGGAGATTAGCTTGATATTTCTCAAAATATAGTATAGTATTGATTTCTGGAATTTAGACGTGGCTGCACACCCCATCCAAAACAATAATCGGGGAACTACGACGTAACAAATAACATACTATTGAAATCGAAGTGTGAGGGGAAACAGCCCTGAACAGCATATCTAGGCATCTTAGACAGAGTATAGGAAATAAATTAAAATGAAATCAGTGAGATAAGTACGACCAAAACACCGCTGTTTGAAACCTCACGATAGCATATGACTGGCCAATACAAACGATAGTATGTTTGTTGATTCTATTAATTTCCTTCTTTTTGATATTTTGAGAAGCGCGTAGAGTATAAACATCATCTGAGTTGTTATCCGACAGTCGGTCACGTCGAAATAATGGTCAGAACACACGGGCGATGCAAAGTCAATTCCAACTCACTCCGTGAGCCAGCGATTCAGCAAGGAGGCGAAGGTGAATAGCACCACCAAACACACCGTGCTAGAAGCTAGCACGACCACCGACATCGTTTTTCCTCCAGATTACGTACGGTCGGTACCGATGATGGCCACCACTCACGCCCTCGCGGGTGTCGCTCTCGGCACTGCCGTGATGGCGTTGGTCCCCGAGGCCGGGATTATCCCGGTTCTCGCGGCCGCGCTCGGCGGCCTGTTCCCGGACTTCGACCTGTACGCCGGGCACCGAAAGACCCTCCACTTCCCCGTCTACTTCAGCGCCCTCGCCGTGCCTGCGCTGGCGGTCGCTGCGGTGAATCCGACCACGACCAGCCTCGCTGTCGCGCTGTTCCTCGCGGCCGCCGCCGTCCACTCCGTCTCCGACATTTTCGGTGGCGGACTCGAACTCAAGCCGTGGCTGGGCACGTCCGAGCGCGCCGTGTACGACCACTGGAACGGCCGCTGGCTGGCCCCAAAGCGACTGATTCGCTACGACGGGTCGCCAGAGGACCTCGCGTTGACGCTCGTCCTCGCGGTTCCGCCGGTCCTCGTCTTCGACGGCACCATCGAATTACTCGTCATCGGCGCAGTCGCCATCTCGGGCGTCTACGTCCTGCTCCGGAAGCCGATGGTCGTCGCCGCCGAGCGCCTCGTGGCGGCGCTGCCCGACCACGTCGTCGACTACGTGCCAGAACGGTTCATCCGCGACCTGCGGTAGTCGACTGCGCCACTCCGTTTTAGACTTCTTCACCGACCCCTGAGCAGTCAGTCCGTCGGTTCGGCGTGCTCCGTCACTGGCGACTCAGCCCGAGACTCGCTCCGGTGAAGGAGATACGCGCAACCGACGGCGACGACACCCGCTGCGGTAGCAATACCGAATGCCACGCGGTAGCCCGCCGGAGTGTAAACCCGCGCGCCGGCGACTGTCTCACCCGTCCAGTACGCATCGAGCGCGTAGCCCATCACCGCAGGGAACACTGCAGCCCCGAAGTAGCCGAGGCTGTTTATCGCGCCCGTCGCCGTGGCACTCGCCGCCGCGTCGTGGCGTTCCTTGGCCACGGTAAAGGCGATAACCGCCCCGCCCATGACGAACAGCGCAGCGAAGAGCAATCCACCGGCAACGAGTAACGGTGGGGTCACGAGGAGGAAGATGAGACCGTAGGCGACGGTAAAGACCACACACGATGCGAGAATGAAGAGCGTCCGGTGACCAAGACGGTCGGAGAGCGACCCCATAAGTGGCGACCCCAAGAGGAAGCCGACGTTGCCGACGAAGACGAACATCGAGGCCGTTTGGACCGACACGTCGTAGAGGTCGGCGATGTACGGGACCCCCCACAGGCCGAGGACGGTGAAGTTGGTCCCAATCACGAGGAACAGCATCGCGCCCATCAACCACGTCTCGCGCTCGCCGAGCACCCGTTTCGTATTCTCGACGACAGTGGCAAACTCGATAGTCGAAGACGGCGGTTCGACCCCGTCGAGCGGTTCGAAGCCAGCGTCGCGGGGGCGGTCACGAACCGCGGCGTACGTCAGCGCAGCGAGACCGAGTCCGCCCACACCGATTGCGAGGAGAACCATCCGCCAGTCAGCCTGCTCGATGGCGATGGCTAGGGGAGTCGTCGCGAGCACGCCACCCAATCCCGCCGCGGCGACGGTCCACCCGGTCATCGTCGCGAACTCATCAGGCCGATACCAGTTGGCGAGAAAACGAAGCGTGGCCGTGTAGAGGACGCTCCCGCCCAACCCGAGGAGCGCCCGTGAGGCGAACGCGAGCCAGTAGGTCGGTGCCAGTGCGAACCCGAACACCCCGAATGCCATCACACCCAATCCCGCGGCAGCGACCCGCCGTGACCCCACACGGTCGACGAGGATACCCGCCGGTAACTGCAACCCCGCGTAGATGTAGAAGAACGACGCGTGCAGCAACCCGAGTTCCGCGCCGGTCGTGTCGAACGCCCGCGAGAGGTCGTCCGCGAGGACAGCCGAAGTCACCCGGTGGAAGCTGACGAGCATGAACCCAACTGCCAAAAGCGCCCACAGCGCCCAGCGCCAGCGAGTCGGGCTCGACCGAATCGAGAACCGTGCCATGGCTCAAGTGACAGGGCGTGTGTGTAAATGTCTACCGAGGAAAGAGAATAGAAATCAAATTTGATAATAAATCCCGAAATGTTAAGGGAAAATACTGTATCGGGGTCTGATGTGAAACATCCCGGCCTCAAGTTACGGATGGCGGTATCCGGAACAGTTCTCTTCGCGTTTTACATGCTCATTGCCACGGCAGTGTGGGAATTCGTTGGCTCCGCTGTCGCCGTCGTTGGCCTGACAATTCTGTTTGTCGGCGTCCAGTACAAACTCGGAAAGTGGCTCGCCCTTCGAAGTATCAATGCAGAGAATCTGCCCGAAGACGAGTTCGACGAGGTTCACGAGACGGTTGCGCGACTGAGCGACGACATGGGTATCGACAAGCCCCGTCTCATGTACGCGCCCATGGGCGCACCCAACGCCTTCGCTGTTGGGCGACAGGCCAGCGGTGTCGTCGTCCTCGGTACAGAACTGATGCAGATACTCGACGACGACGAACTCGAGGGTGTCATCGCTCACGAACTCGCCCACCTCAAGAATCGCGACGTGCTCCCGATGGTTATCGGCCAGAGTATCGCGATGCTCTTCGGGTGGGGCGTCTACTTCGTCGTCAACGAACTCATCGGCGGTCTCACCGGGTGGATTCTCGGCTGGATTGCGAGCGTTATCGCACAGTTGCTCGTCACTATCTTCGTCCTCGTCATCTCGCGTGCCCGCGAGTACGCCGCCGACGAAGACGCTGCACAGTACACTGGGAACCCAGCGGCGCTCGCCAGCGCGCTCGCAAAGATTGGCCACGTCAACCAACAGGTAGAACAGAGTGCTGTCAACGACAGCGTGAGCGCACTCTGCATCTTCGGCGACAACCGCGGCCTGTTCGCCCGACTATTCGCGTCTCACCCCCCGATGGAAAAGCGAATCGCGCGACTCGAACATCTCGATTGAGCGCTGTCGCCGACACGACCACGCCACTGCTCGAAGGCACACCCGGCGATAGCGTTCCCGTGACGACTTCGAGTCTGTTCCTTCTGAAACCGACAGCCACGACAGTTGTGACTGAAGGTCGGTGTGAGGTGTGAAGAGTCTCTTCCAATCTTCGGCCGGGATTTGAACCCGGGCTCTCGTCGCCGTCAGGTGGTTTCACCACCTTCCGGCTCGCACCGCACCAAGGACGCACGCTTTGAATCTGGGCCACCCAGAAATCGGCCTGTTTGCCTTTGTGCCCGCTCTGAATCGGCTCGATTCAGGACGAGTGTGGCTGGCTCCTTCGTGGACAAATTGTCGGAAACAACATGAGCCTGAAAACGACACCTCCCCACGAAGCGAAGAATCGGTTTCTGAAAGACAAGAACCCCGGAGTCACCGAGAAGACCCTCAAGAACTACCGGACCTGCCTGCGCCAGTTCTGTGACTGGTTAGACGACCAGCGGGTGACGAACCTGAACGACCTCGACAGCGAACTCATCCAGCGGTACAAGGAACACCGTCTGTCCAAGGTCAAGGTCATCACCGCTCGGCAGGACATGATGACAATAAAGCAGTTCATCGAGTTCTGCGAGCATATCGCTGCGGTCCCACGCGGGATGGGAGACATGGTTCGGATACCCTCGGTCAGTGAGCAAGACGAGGTTTGCGACGACCTACTGACGCGGGACGAAGCCACCGAGATACTGGACTTCCTCAGGAAGTACGAGTACGCGAGCAAGCGGCACGTCACACTCCTCCTCTTGTGGAAGACCGGAATGCGGATGAGTGGTCTTCGGGCTCTGGACGTGGGGGATTACGACGAAGGAAGGCCCGCGCTTGAACTCCGGCATCGAGCAAGAGCGGGAACCCCACTGAAGAACAAAGAGAAGAGCGAGAGAGATGTCCTCATCACTCCTGAGACGGCTGAGGTTGTCTCCGATTACATCACACAGACTCGCCCTGACGTAGAGGACGAACACGGGAGAGCGCCGCTTCTCGCTTCTGAGAGTGGAAGAGTTGTGAGTACGACTATCCAGCGATACGTCTACACGGCGACTCGACCCTGCTACTACAACGGCGGAGAGTGCCCCTTCGACCGCGACCCAGAGACGTGTGAGGCCATGAGTTGGAATGCCTCGTGTAAGTGTCCGGGGTCGGTGAGTCCCCATGCACTACGTCGCGGGTACGTGACTGCTGCTCGGAACGCAGGACAGCCGAAGGACGTGACTGGAGAGCGGGTCAATATGAGCGGGAAGGTGCTAGACAAGCATTACGACAAGGGGACGAGTGCGGAGAGGGCAGAGAGGCGGAGACACCACATCCGGGACATATAAAACACATATGATTTGACATATTACTACATTTGCGAGGGTTTTTATACACTCCTACATGTGATTGTGACATGTCAGATATTCGGGTCTCAGACGTTTTTGGAACTCAGAGAAATGAGCCTAAAAATTATGTTGAGAGGGAGTATGTGGATGACCAATTTTTGAAGAATCTGAGAAGAGATAAGCACGTTGTAATTCACGGCGGTAGTAAACAGGGGAAAACGTGTCTTCGAAGCCATTGCCTTGAGGACGATGAAATGGCCGAGATAATATGCCAGTTCGATACTTCTCTTGTTAACCTCCAAGAACAGATACTCAAGAAGGTAGGGTATAGAACAGAGGTATTAAACAAAGAGACCCAATCTGGCCATAATAAACTGAAGGCCAAATTAACCAGTAAAATTCCCGGTATCGGCGGAGGTGGGGTAGAAGGCGAGATGCAGGAAGGATACAAAGATGAGACGCAGACGAAGCCGCTGGAATTAGACCCGAGTGATATAAACGACATAGTTGAAGCAATAAATAAAACAGATTTTGATAAATATATAGTACTTGAAGATTTCCATTACCTGCCAATAGATGTACAAAAGAACTTCGCTGGACGATTGAAGGCCATTCACCAACAAACTGACATTACATTTATTATTGTCGGGGTGTGGCTAGAGGAGAATCGACTCATTCTGTATAGTGGAGACCTAGGAGGAAGAGTCGTATCGGTGGATGCTGACTCGTGGGAGCGCGGCGAGTTGAAAGGTGTAATAGAAAAAGGAGAACGTCTCCTGAATATTAAATTCGATGAGCAATTCAAATCCGAATTAGTCAGTAAGTGCTACGAGAGCGTATATGTTCTTCAAGAAATATGTTTGAGAGTCTGTTGGAATAATGATATCACCTCTAAGCAACCAAACACCACGGAAGTGTCCCCCACCAAGTCGGTTGACGAACTAATTGATGACGTGATGTCCGAGCAGGACGCGACTTATCGAGGGTTCCTGAGGGAATTTTCAAGCGGGTTTAGAAAGACAGACTATGAGCTATATAAGTGGATACTGTACTCGCTTATCACTACGGATATAGACGAACTCAAGTCTGGAAAACATATGAGGGATATTCTGGAAGAGATTGAGCATAGCCATCCAGAGGTCGATAATGTCAACCAAGGTCACCTCACTCAATCCCTTGGAAGAGTAGTACCTCTTCAGAACGACAAGAATATTGAGCCAATAATACTGGACTATAATTCAGATGCTAGAAGATTAGATATCGTGGACAAGAGGTTCCTCATCTGGCTTGACAACAGGTCTATGGATACTTTGATGGAGTTCATTGACATAGAACAGTAGCCGTTTCCGCACACAAGGTGCAACCCATTTGGAAGTAGCTCACGCAATCCGTCGTATGGATTATGCTCTTTATTAGGATAGACGGTCGTAGTAATTGAGTTCAGTCACGAGTACCGTATCTGAATCCCGAAATCTCCAGCTCTCGAAGTTCACCACACGAATCGCGGTTCCCTCCACCGTCAATGCGGTACGACCAGGTCCGGTCGCCGGGGTTGCTCACTTCTAACTGGTACTTTGCACCATGGAAGGTTCTCACCTCGACAGTAATTTGAGTGCTGTTAGCGCGTTCAACCGTCGTGACTTCGTTGACAGTGCAGGGCTGCCCCCGAGTCGTGTAATCGACATTCTGTCCGGCTGCGAAGTAAATCCGGTCTTTGGGCTCCAGTCTACTCAGGAAGTCAAATGCTTCAACGACGGTCAAGGGTTGGACCGAGTTTCGCAATTGCGTCATGCAAGAGGATTGCCCCGATAGGACATATACCTAATCAGGGGTCAATTTAGTATAAATTCAACCCGTTAGAGAAGAGATTCTAATAAAGGACTGCTACTGGCGCACCCATTCGTAGAGTGAAGTTTGTGTATACCCAAAAACAGAGTCCGTTCACCTCCAAAACATGGTGTTAGTCCTTCTCGTAGTTGTACAACACCAACCCAAAGAGAACGCTTCCAACAACCAGGCCAAAGAACATCTTTGGAGTGTTAAAGCGAATCGAGTAGATGTCGAGCTGGTGGACGAGCACCGGGGCCGAAAACGCAACGGCAGACGGGACAAGGACGAGGTATCTATCGACCGTCTGGTCATAGCGGATAATATCCTTGAGTGATCCCACATTGTCATCTCGCATGTTAATGTAAACTCGACTGATGACTGCTGCAAGCGCCAAAGACTGGACCGCAACCATATCGCCTGTAACCCACGCCACACTCCACTCCAAGGTATACCCGATCACCACTGCGCCGATAGCGTTTACCATGAACTCAAGATGAGCAATGTCCCGCTTGGACGACATCGGGAGGCCAGAACCCATCTGCGTCCAGATTCGGACGAGAACCGCGTAGAAGAAGAGCGTCATCGCTTGGTCAATGAAGTAGTAACTGAATCCGGAAACTAAGAACGCTAATAGGACAAGTACTACCGAGGCAGATAATATCCAATCTTCATCAGAGATGTCTTGGAGAGATTTACGAAACCGGTCACCTTGTGCAGACATCTTCAGAGCCACCAATTATGCAAGTGAATCACCGGAATTGATTTTGACGAAGAGCGTCTCCAACTTCCTTTACTCCACGAGCCAAGAGGATAGCTCCACCAACGACCACACCGCCCTCAATTAATTGCGTTGCAAGGCTCTTTTTGTCTGGGTTATGTTTCAACGTATCTCGCTTTTCGGCGGGTATCGCTGACCGACTCTCAACGGCCTCTTCGACCCACTCTGACATGTTCTGTTTGCCGTAGTCCTCCTTCCAGCGGTACGTAGGAAAGATGCTCGACAGTTTGACTTCACCAGACTCAGTGTCCACGTAGTAGTGGTCTAATGGGTTTTCACCGCGGGTCCCTCGATTTCCGTATCTATTCTTTAACGAATCAATGCGAATGCCGAGTAACGCATTCCCACGCTTGATGCTCTGTTCGACTTCGTATTGGACGTACTGACGCTCCGCTGTTTCCTCACCAATGAGGACAGCAGTGACCGACGTATGTCCGAGTTGTCCGTCTATCCAGTTCTCAATTGCCTTCTTAGTTTGCCGTTTGGCCTCTTCCTGTTCGGCAGCGTCGAAGAAGCCAGCAGCTTCCCTGTCCGGGTGGGTTACCCAACTATTCCGAACTTGGTTCGCCCTCCAGACGTCACGCTGGAAGTGGTAACTGAAGAAGACTCGTCTAGCCAAGGGTGAGACCTCCGTTGGTCTGAATAGTCACAATGCTGAACCCAATGAGTAGGAGTGCAATCATCCCGTAAAAGAGGACGAGTGTCGTTGAAAACATCATCCTAGTAAATGGCTTTATTTCGTCGTCGAAACGGGAGGCGTCGAGGTCGAAGAGGTGTTCGCGTGAGTCTGGCCGGTTGAGACGGACCCAGTTGTAGAGTTCTCGGTACTTGCACTCTTGTCGGAGGTAGAAAGCGTCTAGTCCCCAGAACCCGATGAGAGGGAGCACAGCACCAAATAGCTGAAAGTTGCTGGTACGGAAGAGAAGCGCAACTACGACCAAAGTGACGGTCCACCCTTTGATTTTGAATGAGTTTGACGCCTGCCGGTCGATTATGTTCTGAATCATCTCGAACTCTTGGTACATGTGCTCTTCCGGTACCGGTTCGTCGCCGTCAGCCAATTGTAGCGACCTCCTCACCCTGGTTAACTCTCCAATTGTCTCGCTTGAACTTGGGTACCATCTATTCTCTAACACCGGACTCCTTCCCGGACTCGTTGAAACCAGGACCGACTGCGTATGTCTGCATAAAACGTGATTCCAGTGCCAGCAATAAGAAGATTAATCAAGCAGAGTGAAAGTAGAGATTCCCGTCAGATATCGGTTCTTGGGTTTGAATAGAGTAGTCTAAACCGACATTCCCCCAGAGACGCCGCAATCCTTCCTATGGAAAGGACTGCGCCGGGAAGTTCTATCGGGGACTGTATCACACAACAGGGCGCTCCCACGCAGGAACAGAGGAACACGCCGGTTAGAACACCAGAAAAAGGCTAGGTGTTCAAGCAACGTAACCCGCCGCGAGAAATTTTGTCGATTTTACTACGGCCATTAGGGATTTGCTCCTGTCAGATTGAGGATTTTCCAGCCTCTCAAAAATGCTGCTGAGTCTTAGATGCCAACGGAGAGGGAAACATCGTACCGGGATAGAAATCGCTCTCCTGGGCTCAAATCCCATGGTTGTTTTGTTTATATACTCCACAAGGATGGCCCATCATCAAACCAGCCGCTTTCTGCCGATTCTTGCAACATAACATAGTGGGTGTGTGGCCTATTACTAATACAACAACCGGGTGCAAGAGAAACCAGGTAGTACACAAGGGGGCTTCTCAGGGACCGGTCAATGAGGATGGGTTCAACCGGGAGTGAACAAGGCCCCTTCTCTTCAGACAGAGATAGAGTGCGCCGATAGGAGTGAAAGAGACTCCTTGACCTCTAAAGAACTGGTTGCCTCTGTAAGGCCACAAAGCGGCTCCGAGGAGACCAAGAGGTATGAGTCGAATCAATGCCAGCGTCGGCATATCTACACTCAGAAGACCGGTTTTCTTGGAATCTGAACCCGGGTATCAGACGGCCTCTGTTATCTGTGTGGCTTTGGTGGAACCTCGACGTGCCCGTAGTCCGAATACGATTCAACGATGTTCTTGAACTGCTCCCAAGTCACGTCAGGTTTGAACGCAGACCCGTACTGGTCGTTGAACCACTCCCAAGCGGGTTCCCATCCCCATTTAAGCAGCCGGCAAGCGACTCGACCCCGTTCGTTGTGTGATAAAGTCTCGATTCCCTTTTTCTCTGCCTGCCTTTGGAGTCGGGCAGCGGGGGTTGTGGCACTCTGAGCGTGAGTAGAGACAAGCCCACTCTGTTCCGCAACGTTCGGTTCCCGCTTTTGGTAACTTGGCGTATTTGACGGCTTGCCACTCTCACCCTCTGCACCAATATCGTAACCTTCGCTCTCTAGGTGAGCGAGGGCGTCCTCTCGGCTTCCGTCTTCCCCAGTGAGAGCATGGCCGACAACTATCGCAGGCCACGAGCCAACGGGGAAGATGCGAGAATTCCGGCTCTGGCCGCCGATGATAACAACATGGTCGCCCTCTTCGTAATCCCACTTCTCATAATCACGGTCTGAAAGTTGGAGAGGAGCGTGTTCACGGTCTTTGGTGAACTCAGCACCAGCGCACCCACGCGCACCATAGAAGTACGCTGGAACAAGCGACGCCCCACCTCGAACCTCCTTGCGAGCGAATGGACTACCCTTCACTTTGAGAACCGCAACGCTCCGCTTGTTCCCGCTTGCGAGCGCGTAAGGGGAGAACTCCTTTGCATTGTACTGCAACCACTTTGGTGCAGCCGCCGTGTTTTCGGGGTACTCTTCTTGCTCAATGAGTGGTGTTTCAATTTCTTGTCCTTCCCGAACAAGCTCCAACACTGTCTTGTCACTGTCGAGGACACGAAACAAGTCCTGAGGATTGTCAAGCGGTGTTTGGACAGTACCCACCGTCAGCGACTCTTGAGATGCGAATATCTGCTGTAGTAGGTCAGCGTAAGAACTGGGGAGTCCAGGGCTGGGTTTGTTTGACTCTCGGAAGATACGACTGTGGTCCCATTTCGGTTCGATTTCGACTTTTCGTAGTCCAGTTTTTCCATGTTCAACGCCAGGGAGCCGAAACATCCGTTTGGCGTAGTATAGGCCACAATCCAATTCAGCCCCTGTTTCGTCGCAGAACCTCTCTGCTATGCTCTTGAGTTGTTTCCGGTCGCTCTCTCCCGACACGAATCGAGGAACGTGGACGTGAATCGACCGGTTCCCAGAGAAAAACAGTGTGCAGGTGTTGAACGGGACGTCAAGATACTGTTCTACGAACTCACGGAACCACTGGATGAGAGTTCTCGGGCCTTCGTCGTGGTACACGTCGCTCTCGATGTGGACAGGATAGAGAACCCGGTCGTTGTCCTCACATTCGTCTTGTAATTCGGTGGCTATCGATGTGGTATCTCCCTTGACCTCGTAACCGCTATCAAGTCGCTCCTGGCGTTCGTACTGTCCCTGAGTTACGAGGTATACGGGGCTTACTGTTGCAGTCCCTTCAGGGGTGGGCTCAAAGATTGTGCGAAGTTTTGGGGCACGGGTTGGCCCCTTGCCATCTTTAAATCCGTACTGAACACATGGCAGATGCTCCCAGTCCGGGACAGTCGTAGTCGTCGAGCTATTCGTAGAGTTGGTACTGTCGGCTTTAGTTGTCATAATTGAGGTGGTTAAGTACAAACAGCGAGCAACTTGCTCGCGGTCTTCACTAGCATCAAAAACGAGTGTTGGCTCCGTGAGAGGCCTACTTCACAATGTCAGCGTGGCTGTTGCTATTCCGGGCGACTCCAATGAGCCAAGTTCCAATTGGGAGTTTTCCCGTGACCCCAATTATTGCGGTAACTGAGTCTTGAGTTGCTTCTTCGAGTGACTGCACGGTCCGCTCATTGTGGTCACTGTCCAGAATGTTAATGTGCTCAATCTCAAAGTCGGGGTGGGTGAGAAGACGGGCGAAAATAACCTTCTTGAAAGACGTAATCGAGAAGTAATCTGCGTCTCCCGTAGCATGCGCAGCCGTCTCTTTCTCGTGAGGCTCACGACGCGGGTCTTCAGCGGCTTTGTTTTCAATCGATTCAACATACTCGAAATCAGTCGAGAGTTTAGCGTTCATGATTCAGAAGGGGAAGAATCGCTCTCTGGTCACAGAACCCGTACTCAACAGAGCAGTGCCTCAACGTTGCGAGAACTGCTCACCCTGACTGACGGCTTGCTTACCCGCGCACACACAGACAGCAATACACATGGCTGTGTTAGGTGGCAAAATGAGGCGTCTAGTGGGAAAATCGAGAAAAGACCTGAGCCAAAGAAGACGAGTTGTTCTCCCTTAGATAGAGGGGACGCAGACATTTATATTTTATTGACCCTTCATTAACTAATTTTGGTTTACGGTTTTGGATTAATGTTTTACCAGCCACATTTCCTCTTAACTCACTGAATTAATCCCTTACAAACAGACTCATATGAAATTTCTAAAAGTAATATTGCTGTCGAAATTAACATGGCAGCCTAGAAGCACCCTTCTCACCAATTCCACTCGGGTTCACGCTTTTGAGAGAGTGTCGCCCATTCAACTAGTCTTTAAAGGCAACTTTTGTAAACATCCTGTCTTGTCGCGGGCATGGACAAAGGCGGTCTCTTCATCACATTATACGACAAGGACACCCTCAAATTGTACCTTGAACAGGGGGTGTACGGCCAACACATGACTCCCCAGGAAGGGGAGCCATCATCCCAGAGTGCCCACTACAAGACTCTCGCAGACTACGCCTCCACCCGGGAAGGTAAACACGTCTTCTTCTTCCTCGACCGGGAAATCTACTATGGCGGGCAAATCGTCGGTTCTGACGAACATGGGGCCTTCTACATAAACGGAAAAAAGAGCCCATTAGGACGAGAGGCAGACGCACCGCTTGTGTGGGACGAATCGTCTCGTGACAAGTACGGAGAGACTGACGAGCCCGGTGTCTTTGACGCAGGGGGTGAGCGCGGCGAGAAATGCCAACCTTTCCTGATACAATTTGAGGACAATCAGGACATGGCAGGGCGTTACATCATCTCTGACCAGCTCTATTTCGAACTCGGGGAGTACCCGTACCCACTACCTTCTAACAGTATTGCAGGCATGGGGTTCTGTACAATCACACCTGCAGAGACAGACATCCTTCTCAACCTACTGGAGAACGAGCACGAAGGTGAGATTGAGCCTGTTAGCGACGAACCAGTAGAGTTGCAAGGCGACCCCATCCCGTTCTCGCCTGAATACGGCGTTGATTCATCAGAAGAAGCACACCCAGAAGCACATCTTGAGGCGTCGTTGATTGCGAACCCCGAACTCCTACCGGAGCATATGCGACCAGAAGGAGCGACTATCTGTCGCCAAGTGCCAATCTCTCCGTTCAAGCCTTCGAACTTAGACCAAGCCGACGTATGTTACTTCAGTGGGGATACGATTCAGGACGGGACGATTCCGAACACAATTCTCGAACTGAAGATTCGTAAGGCCGGAAAAGGGGCTGCACTTCAAGTAAAGCGGTATCTCATGTGGCTTCACGACCGACTCGGTGAAGAGGCAGGACAAATTGAAATCTATGTCTATGCACCTGGCTTCACGAGTACGTTTGACGGATACATCTCTGAGCGGTTCTTAGAGCAGGTCGAAAAGGTAGACTATACCGAGGGGTCCAAACAGTGACGTTAAGAGAAGCCGACAAGCCAACCCAAGAATTTGTCAAGGAGTTTATTGAATCGCTATCTCCGTCTTCAATTCCGATTTCTGGGTTCGTCGATTGGGAGGGGATAGATAATCACATTGGAGAACACCAGAGGGAACTTCATAAGATAGAACAGTTGAGTCTCCAGTCAGAAGAGGTTCTTAGAGAAGACGTTTCAAAAACATTAGTTCAATATCACCGGACTGAGCGGCTTCTAACACTCCTGTTTGAACTAGTTAGCGAGAGAAATGGCCCCTTCGTTGCGGTTGAAGGTTCTTGGGATTTCAAGAGATACGCAGAGAGGATAGAAAATGGAAGTCAGAACGCTGCTGACGAAATCGCTGGAGTTCTCTGCGAGATTGGTCTATACGACTTGCTTTCATCAATCTCGGATTTAGACTCGTATGTTCGGGGGGTTTCGGTGGGCTTCGAGAGCGATGCAAGAAAGGGGAGGCAAGGGGCCAAATTCTCAGAAGCAGTTAAACCAGTCTTGTCTACGTTAGAAAGAGAAATCCAAGAATCCGGAATTGACGTTGAACTGAAAAAGGAGTACAGCATCTACTACGGTGAAAATGACAACAAGCACAAAAGAGTCGATTTTGCCTTCATTCGAGATGGTGAGCCTGACGTGGTTTTTGAGTTAAACTCGTACACCAGCACGGGTAGCAAGCCATCAGAGATTGTTCGTGGATATATTGAAACGGGAAAATTGGTGAGAGAGTCGGGAATAGAATATATCTGGGTCACTGATGGGAGCGGCTGGAAAGATATGAAGGCAGGAGTAAAGAGAGCATACGAAGACTTCATCGACTTTTATAACTACCAAATGCTGTCAAACGAGTTCCCCAGACTCTTAGGAAATTATTACGGAACAGACCTCAGTAGTGTCGATATTACGCGAACGAGTACTAGAAAGAAAGACGAAGGCGAAGGCCAATCCGGAATATCAGATTTCTTTTGACAAGTTAACTAAAATCCCCTATCCTCTGCTGCTTTTGACCTCTGCGCCCCTCTTGTGGAACATTGGTCGCAATGATTTCCTCGACTTCGTCACGGTTGTCGGCGTCACTATTGATTGCCCTCGTTGCGCCTTCAATCTCAACCGAGAACCCGGCTTCTTCGTACATCTCGTACATAACCCCACTATTGCTCAGAATCACGTACACGCCGTTCTCATCGAGTTCCTGCGCAGTCTCAAGTAGACGCTTCTGGTCTTCTTTACCGAATCCGTCTGCACTGTAATCGGTGAAGTAAGCCGTGGGGCTCATTGGTTCATACGGTGGGTCGAAATAGACCAAATCACCCTCTCCAGCGTACTCGGTCACGTACTCGAAGTCCCGATTGAATATCTCCGTATTCTCCAGAACTTGACTGACCTCTCTAATACGTTCTGCCTGCACCCAATCCGGGTTAGAGTAACGGCCAATGGGAACGTTGAATCCACCCTTTCCATTCTCACGATAGAGCCCGTTGTAGCAGGTCCGATTCAGATACAGAAGCAAGGCTGCTTCCTCTATCGGGTCAAACTCATCAGTATACGGTCGCTTGTTGAACAGGGCTCTTTGCTGGTAGAAATAATTCTTAATCTCTCTATCTTTGTGGTTCTTCTCTGCGTAGTCGCGGCTACGGTCTACTTCCGATTCTGGGTGTTCGTAGGACCGTAGGAGGGTAATCAATTCTTCTGGGTTGTCGCGCACCTGCTCGTAGAAGTTGACGAGCCGGGGATTAGTGTCGTTGATAGTCCCGTCCACTGGCTCAATGTCAAAGAACAGAGCGCCACCGCCGAAGAATGGCTCATGATAGTGTTCGTAGTTCTCTGGGAACCGGGCGTATAATTCGTCTAAGAGTTGTCTCTTTCCGCCCGCCCACTTGAGAACTGGTTTTGCCATTACTCTCGTGTAGCCCCGTCATGACTGATAAACTTCCCGTTCAATCAATCTTGAAAGGCGGTTGTTCCGAGTCATATTAAGAGTAGAATACACAATCCACAGACAGTGGCCCCCGACCGCGACAAAGACACTGGACGATACAGGAAGGAGTATCCTGTTGAGTCATTTCTGCAGGCAGTCAGCGAACTTGAGGTGGCAACAACCTCAAAAGTCGCAAAGAAGGTTGGGTGTTCCTACGACTTGGCGTACCGGAGGTTACACGAGTTGGAGGAACGAGGCAACCTCAAAAAGCAGGAAGTCGGCGGGAGTTTTGTCTGGCAGGAAATCTAGCACTCGATAGACACCTACTCAGCACAAATCACCCTCCAACTGAGTCTCACAAACTATTCTCGACAGCCGGGGGTTCGCCCTATGTCTTTGCTTCCTTGTCTGAGTTGGCGTTCCCGCGTTTCACCGTCATTTCTCAAAAACCGTGTCCCGCGCGAGGTGGTTGCGCACGCGGGTGTCCTTTCACAGGCCAATCCACCGGCAAAACAGGCCGAATAACGGGTGTCCTTCTTAACTCTAATCGGCGGAAAACTTATGCTAGAGGACCACTGTCTACGAATTACAATTTGCTTCGAAGAAGCAAGCCTAGGCCGGGATTTGAACCCGGGCTCTCGTCCTTACCAAGGACGCGCTTTACCGCTAAGCTACCCAGGCACGCATTCCTTCGTTGTCCGGGTTTGTCTTTAGGGGTTTCGATTTGAATCGGCCCGGAACCATGGTAGCGTATGTCGATTAGCGGTCGGCTGTCGAGGTGACTGGGTCGTCGCCCGAGCCACCGCGATACAGCGCCGCAATACGGTCGACGGTCGTTTCAGAGACTGTCTCAGCCGCCGACGGGAACTCTCCGTCGTGTCGCGTCGCCAACTCCGCTGCGTACTCGACGAGTGCCGTCGGTGGTGGCGACCCGACTGCGGTCGTTCCGGCGACGACGGCGAGCGTACAGATGTTGACTTCGAGATTGCTGTCGAGTGACTGGCGCTCCGTCTCGGGTGCCGAGCGAAGCCGCGTCTGGTCGCGCCCGAAGGCACGAACTGTCTCGACGGCGTGGTCGGCCGCCTCGGTCCGGGCGAGCAGGTAGAACCCGCGCGAAACGAGCACGTCGGCCGCGAGGATATCGAGGTCGGCGTCAGTGTCGTCGTCCGTCGTATCGAGCGTGACCCACGGCTCTTCGTGGGAGAGCTGACGGGTGAGTCGAAGCCCCTCGTAGATGAGTTGCACTCCGGCGGCACGTTCGGCCATACCGTTCAGGTCGACGTTCGGTTCGACGGCCCGCCCGCTCACGAAGGTGAGCACCGCCGGCGTCATCGAGGCGGTGTCGAGGCGCTCGTCCAGCGCCGCACGGAGGGCGTCGGGTTCGATATCCGAGAGGGCCTCACGCGCAGCCTCACGGGCTCGCACGGCGTTGTCCATCGGCCGAGGGTTACGGTTGGGAGGCCAAAGACCTTTGGAAAACCACGGCACAACGCTGGTATGATACAGACGGCGGACGACGGCGACCTGCGCGTCGTGACCATCGACCGACCAGGGCGACGAAACGCACTCAGACCGACAGACCTCGAAGACCTCGAAGCCGCAATCGAGAGTGCGGACGCACCGGTCGTTCTCCTTCGCGGGGGTGGGCCGGCCTTCTGCGCCGGGGCCGACCTCGACAGCGTCGCCGACCTTGGGGACCCCAAATCGTTCGCAAAACTCGGCCAGCGCGTCGCCGACACCATCGAAGCGAGTGAGTCGGTGGTCGTCGCCGGAATCGACGGGGCTGCCCGCGGCGGCGGGGTCGAACTCGCACTCGCATGCGACGTTCGCGTTGCGACACCGCGGGCGACGCTCGGCGAACCGGGCGTCAGAATCGGTCTGTTCGGTGCGTGGGGCGGGACCGTTCGCTTGCCGCGAATCGTCGGCGAGGGCCACGCGCTGGAACTCTCGCTCTCCGGCCGCGTCGTCGACGCCGAGGAGGCACTTCAGATGGGACTTGTCTCCCGAATCGTCGACGACCCTCGAGAAGTCGCCGAGGCGATGGCCGAAAACGACCACCAGTCCCTCCGAATCATCAAAGCGCGACTCCGGGACCGCGGAAGCGACTCTGACCGTCTCGCCGCTGAAGCGGAGGCGTTCGCCACGCTCCACGAAGCGAACGTGGACGACATCGCAGCATCACGGGACGAATAGCCGCATCCAGTCAGAAAGCGGTCCGACTGGTCCGGCCGGTCCGGTCGTTCAGCGGTCGAGCGCGTCGGGTGCTGGTGGCATCGACCGCTTGTGAGCGCTCCCTTCGTACAGTTCGACGACGCGGTCGGTTTGCTCTTCGGTCACGTCGAGGTGCCGGACGGTCGCTGCCTTCGACAGGGGGCCGTCGATGTGCAGTGCGAGAATCGCGTCGAGAACGTCGTAGGTCAGCCCCAGTTCGGCTTCGTCGGTTTGTCCGCTCCACATCTCGGCCGAGGGCGTCTGCATGACGAGGTCTTCGGGGACGCCGACGTGTGCCGCAAGCTGGCGGACCTGCTGTTTGTAGAGGTTTCCGATGGGGTTGCAGTCGACCGCCTGGTCGCCATACTTGGTGAAGTAGCCCGTCAGCGCCTCCGAGCGGTTGCCCGTCCCGAGGACGATGCGGTTCTCGTGGTTCGCGACGAAGTAGTTGAGGATGCCCCGCGTGCGGACGTAGATGTTCCCGGCGGCCGTCCGGTCGTTCGCGGCCTCGGGGAAGGTGTCGAAGAACTTCTCGGCGATAGGTTGGACCTCGACCACGTCGTAGGTGATACCGAGCATTTCGGCGACGGCCTCGGCGTCGCTCATCATGTCTTCAGCGTTCGCCACGCTCGGCATGATGAGTCCGTGCAGGCCGTCCTCACCGAGTGCTTCGACCGCGAGGAAGGCAGTGAGCGTCGAGTCGATACCGCCAGAGAGGCCGAGAACAGCACCGTCAGCACCCGCAGCATCGACGGTGTCGCGGATGAACGAGGTAATGTGGTCGCGGTGTGCTTCGAGTTCGGTGTCTGAAAAGCGGAGGTCGAGCGGTGCGTCCTCCGAGAGAACGTCGACATCAGTCATGGACCCCGATTAGCACTCGGAGGCCAAATAGCCACTCGTCATGCGAAGACAATGGACGGGTGTCCAGTTCCGTGCCACCGACAACCCGGTGAAACGCTACGTTCAAGTGCCCCCGTCGTCTACGGATTTTTGCTTCGGAGCGAAGCGCGCCGATGTGTTGTCGAGCGCAGTGAGACAACGCACGGGGCGAACGAAGTGAGCGCCGATGGGTGACTGAACGAAGTGAAGTCAGCCCCGGGGCGGATGCAATGAGCGCCGATGGTCCAGTGGTAGGACACGAGCTTCCCAAGCTCGGAGCCCGGGTTCAATTCCCGGTCGGCGCATCTTCTGAACGGAACCAGACGAAGAGCCGAAGCTCCGTAATTCAGACGAGGGACAAAGAAGCGGTCAGAAAAACAGGTCCTGCACGTCGTCAATCGTCGTCGTCTCGGAGCGGAAGACAGGCTCGCGGACGCGCTGCTGGACTTGGGCGTGGCGTTCGAGCGCGGCGTCGAATTCGAGAATCGCCCGCTCGATGTCACACGCGAGTGCATCGAGATCGTCGTGAAGGTCCGTGTCTTCGTCCATAGTTCTCGCTACGGCCGAGGGGTGTAAAACGGACTCGGCCGCCGCCCGTCACCGAAGGCGGCGAGTACAATTCCAACAGAGTTCGAACGTCGCATCCGGCTCGTTCTCTGCGCCACAGTTGGGACAGATTCGCTCGCCGGTTGGTGTCCGCTGGACACCGACGCTCGAACGCTCGTCGAACGGAACCGCTATCTCAGGATGTACGTACTGGTCCGCGTGGTCGGAGTTGCGAGCGCCGCTGTCACCCACGGTCGGTTCGCCACCATCGACGAGGTAGCGATAGACCAGCAGCTGGAGGATGGTCAACCCGAGCGCGTAGATGACGATCCAGCCCCAGACGTCCATCACACCTTGACCTACGTTAGCATGCTATATCGGTCCTTCGGTCAGGTGTCATTACTGTCGTTCCGTCAGGCAACGAACTAAATTGTAAAACAACCGTTGGCTGCTCGACATTCTCGCCGACAGACCATTGGTTTAATCGAGGGTGTCAGTACACGCGGTTTGGATGGGAACACCGACAGAGAAGGTAGGTTACTCGGAGCGGTGAGGCTTCACTGGGCCACCGAGCATCCGGTCAAACTCGTCGAACGTATCGAGGTCGTCAGGCAGGTCGTAGGGAATCTCTCGTTCGTCGGCACGGCGCTCGCCGCCCGCTTCGAGAGGTTCCGCAACGTCTTCGAATCCGGGTTTGATCTTCACGCTCTTGGCGGGCGCACCGACCACGATGTGGTGGGCGGGCACGTCGCTTTTGACGATGGCCCGTGCGCCGACGATGGCGTTCTCGCCGACGTGGTTCCCGGCGTTCACCATCGCGTCGTAGGTGAGCCGAACGTCGTCGCCAATCTTCGTGTGGTAGTTTCGAACTTCCGTTTGGTCGACCACGTCGTGGGCGTGGCTGTAGATGTGGACGCCGTCAGAAATAGAGACCCGGTCACCGATAGTGAGTTTGCCCCGGTCGTCGAGGTGCACGTCGTCGTGGATGACCGTGTTGTCGCCGACAGTGATGTTGTGACCGTACGAGAACGTGACGCCCTTGAAGATGCGGAGGTTGTCACCGGCCTCCTCGAAGAGGTGGTTGGCGAGCATCTGTCGGAATCGAAGGGCGAAATCGACGTTGTCGGCCATCGGAGTGGCATCGAACTGTCGCCAGAGCCACTGCAGGTGCTTGGAGCGCTTGAACGTCTCCTCGTCTTTCTCGGCGTAGTATTCCGCTTCGAGCGTCGCGTTACACGGGTCGTACCCCTGTAACCGAACCCGCGTCGCCGGCGATACCGGCTTCCCACTCTGCCAGCGCTCCCACGCTTCCCGGTCGCCGAAGAGGTCGATGAGGGTGTCTTTGACGACCTGACACGTATCTTCCGAAGAAGACAGGCGCTCGTCTACGTCGTCGATGAAGGCCTGTAGACCATCTTCGGCGTCATCCGGAAGCGAAACCTGGACCTTCGTCATCACCGTCTCGTTGTCATCCAACGTTCATAGGGGTTCGGTTGTGCAGCAGCCGCGACAGCCGTCGTACGGGCAATATTCGCTGCTTTCGGCCAATTCTGGGGACAACGCAACACCCTCGATAGTGTCTATTTCCCGATATCCGTGCGGCTCACGGGAATGGTGAGACATAACATACGGGAGAATGTTACTCCATTCATGAGTGAAGAGTTCGAGCGAGACACACCAGCGTGGACGAGGGTCCACGCTTCTGGACTCCAGCGCGACGATTCGAACGTCACACCCGTCATCTACCCGCCCGAAGAACGTATCGACGACGACCTGCACCTCTGGGACACGTGGCTCCTCCGAAACCGTGACGGGTCGGTCGCGGAGATAGACGGCAAGCGCGTCATCTTCGCGCTCACGTCGCCCTCGGAACTCCTCCCGGGGAAGCGACACGACGTCGCCACCCTCCGGTATTTCTACTCCGAAGACGGTGAGACGTGGACCACTGGTGGCACCGTCTTCGACGGCGGCGCCCTCGGACAGCGCCAGTGGGCCGGGTCCGCCATGTACGACCCCGACGGCGACGACGGCGAGGTGTACGTCTACTACACTGCCGCTGGCGAAGACGAGAGCGAGGAACTGACCTACACTCAGCGTATCGCCCTCGCAACCGGTGGGTCAGTCACCGTCGACGGCGACGACCTCAAAATCGAAGGGGCGTGGGACCACCAAATCCTCCTCACGCCCGACGGCGACTGGTACGAACGCGAAGACCAGTCTCGCGGGATGATATACACCTTCCGTGACCCGTGGTTCTTCGAGGACCCGCAGTCGGGCGAGACGTACCTGCTCTTCGAGGCCAACACACCCGTCGCCGAGGGTGCCGGCGAGTGCGACGACCCTGTCTGGGAGGAGTTCAACGGGAGCATCGGCATCGCCCACTCGCCGACTGGCGACCCGACCGACTTCGAACTATGTCCGCCCCTCCTCGACGCCGTCTGCGTCAATCAGGAACTCGAACGCCCGCACCTCGTGGTCCGCGACGGCACCTACTATCTCTTTATTTCCAGTCACGTCCACACCTTCGCACCCGAACTGGAGGGGTACGACGCCCTCTACGGGTTCGTCGCCGACGACCTTCGGGGAGACTACGACCCGTTGAACGGCCACGGGATGGTGCTTACGAACCCCGCCGGTGCGCCGTTTCAGGCGTACTCGTGGCTCGTCTACGACCACGGTGACGAACTGCTGGCGACGTCCTTCTTCAACTACTACGACTACGACCGCCCGAGTCTCGACGACGTGTCGCTCCTCTCGCCTACCGAGCAGATGCGTCGGTTCGGCGGGACGCTCGCACCGACAGCTCGTCTCGCCCTCGACGGCGACGAGACGGACGTCGTCGGCACACTCGACCACGGCCACCTCCCGCTTCCGCGAGAACCGCTCCCGTCGCTCTGGTGGGAGCGAGACGGTGACGACGGTGGTGACGGTTACTACTGACCGCGCGACGCCCGTCGCGGCTTACTCTCGGCGGCGGGCCTCGAACGCCGCCTCGAGTTCCCACGCGTCGAACTGTGTCACCGCTACGTCGCCGCCACTCGCGGCCAGTGAGACGCCGTCGGCGTCGGCGCGAGACGGGTAGACACGCGTCGTGAGTACGCGCCGGTCGTTTGCGAACAGTTCGACCACCGAGCAGTCGACGAAGACGCGGAGCGACAGCGATGTTCCCTCGACGGGCATCGACCGCGAGTCTCTGTCGACGTCGTGGCGGTGGCTACTCTCCTTGCGGTCGACCGTAACTCGTTCACCGTCGTAGCGGACGGCGGTCCGTTCGGACCGCGCCGGCGACTCGAAGAGACCGAGTTCGAAGGTAGCCGTGTCGTCGACTGCGACGTCGAAGACGAGTTCGAAGGCGTTGCCCGAGAGGTCCAGTTCGGTGCGGTCGCCGTCGGCGAGCGAACAGTCGTCGACCGTCAGGTGGCGGTCGCGAAGCGACGTCAGTTCCGACGCCGGGCGCTGTCGGAGCGTGCCCGTCTCGTCGACCGTGAGTTCCCGCGGAAGCGACATGAGACCGGACCACCCCGCCTCCCACTGCGACTCGACGCCGCGGGTCTCTTTGATCCACCCCCACGTCAGCGTCCGTCCGCGGTCGTCGACTGTCGACTGCGGCGCGTAGAAGTCGCCGTAGTCGAGGAGACCCTCGGATTCGACGTCGAAGGTGGGCGTTGCGAGGTCAGCGTGACCGACGAAGTACCGGACGTCGTCGTAGTTCGAGACGTGCAACACGTCGTAGTCGTTGAAGGCGAGCAGTTCGGGGCACTCCCACACCGTACCGTGGCCCTCCGTCCCGGCGAGAAGCGGGCCGACGAACTCCCACTCGCGGAGGTCAGACGACCGGTACAGGAGCGCGACGCCACCCTCGTGAGAGATTGCGGACCCGACGAGTTGGTACCAGCCGTCGCCGTCCTTCCAGACGGCGTGGTCGCGGAACTCCGCCGCCCAGTCGTCGGTTCCGAGGATGTCGATATCGGCGGGTGCGGTGTCGATGATGGGGTTGTCGTCGTGTTTGTCCCACGTGCGGAGCATCGGGTCGTCGGACGTCGCCAGACACGGGAGTTGGTGGTGGTCGCGGCCACCCGTATAGAGAATCGTCGGCATGCCCTCGTCATCGACGACGGCGCAGCCCGACCAACAGCCATCGCGGTCCGGGCCGTCGACGTCGGGGGCGAGTGCGACGGGTTCGTCGCGCCAGTTGACCAAGTCGTCGCTCACGGCGTGGCCCCAGTGAATCGTCCCGTGGAACGGGCCACCCGGATTGTACTGGTAGAAGAGGTGGTAGGTTCCGCGGTACTGGATGAGTCCGTTGGGGTCGTTGACCCAGTGGGCCGGGCCAGCGAAGTGGTACCGGGGGCGATGGTGGTCGTCGCCGAGTCGCTCCCGCATCGCTTCGAACCCCTCGGTGTCTGTCGGGCGGTCCGTGAACGTGGGGCGGCGACGACTATCGCTGCCGAGGAGCGCGAGCGCGTTCCGGAGGAGGTGTTCGTTTGCACCCATCGCCTCGAAGTCGTGGCCGTGATGCGAGAGGAACGACACTTCGGCGCCGATGCCGTAGACCCGCCCCGACCCACGTCGCCACTCGATGGCCGTTTTGAGCGCGACGAGGAAGTCGTCGCCGTGGAGCGTACTGGCGAGAATCTGTCCGTCGGCGGGGAGGATGTGTTCGTACCGGGCGACCGGACGCGGCGACTCCGGTGGTTGGAGGTGGACACCGAGCGTATCGAAGCCCTCGAACAACGGGTGGTCCGCGTGAATCGACTTGGTGAGGAGTCCAGTCGGATGCGGCGAAGTCTCGGCACCGACGGCGTCGGGCGCGACCGAGTCGATACCGAGTGAATCGACCGCGGTGAGCGCGTGCAGCGTCAGCAACAGGCCGCCGCCGTCGGTCAGGAACTCGTCGATAGCGTCGGCACACCGGGCCGCGAGTGCGCGGTGTTCGTCGGTGAGGCGGCGGTCGGAGTGCCACCAGACGGCGTCGAACGCGTCGAGTTCGACGTCGCCGGCCGCGACCGCTTCGAGCGAGACGGTCTCGACCGACGTGACCGTCTCGGCGACCCAGTCGCGCGCCACGCGCTGTTCGTCGGTGGGGTCGCTCGCAGAGAGGAACACGACCCGGACCGGAAGTTCGTCCATCGTCGCCGTGCTTCGTTGGGAACAGTCATGAATCTGCGGATTCGTGCGGCAAACTGCAAAGTTGGACACAAACGAGACACTGCACGGCGGTGTAGTCGTCGAACGGCGAGGTGAGAAACTCGTCGAACGGCGAGGAGCGTGTGGTTCGGTCCGCTCTCTCCGGGACCAAAACACACCCAATAAGTCACCGGAATACGAAGGGCCGCTCATGCACTACCGCGAACTCGGCACCTCCGGAATCGAAGTCAGCGAGGTCGGCTTCGGTGCGTGGGTCGTCGGGACCGACTGGTGGGGCGACCGCTCGGACGAAGACTCCATCGAGATGATTCACCACGCCATCGACCAGGGAATCACGTTCTTCGACACCGGGGACGTGTACGGTCATGGCCACTCCGAGGAGGTCGTCGGCGAGGCGCTGGCTGACTACCGCGACGAAGTCACCGTCGCCACCAAAATCGGCTACGACTTCTACAACCACCCACAGGCCGGTCACGGCGAACTCCCGAAGGAGATTACCGGCGAGTGGGTCCGCGAGGCGACCGAAAAGAGCCTCGAACGCCTCGACATGGAGTACGTCGACCTGCTGCAACTCCACAACGCGAACGTGGACGAGGTCACACCCGACGTGCTCGAAGCCCTCGACGAACTGAAAGAAGAGGGCCTCATCAAGGCGACTGGCTGGGCGCTCGGCCCCTCCATCGGCTGGTTGGCCGAAGGCGACATGGCCATCGAAGAGGAGTTCGACGCCCTCCAAATCGTCTGGAACGCGTTCGAACAGGACGTTGGCAACCACTTCCTCGACACCATCGAAGAGACCGGCTCTTCGACGAGTCTCATCGCCCGCGTCCCGCACTCTTCGGGCCTCCTGAACGAGCAGGTCCGCCCCGAGACGGAACTCGGGAGCGGCGACCACCGTGGCTTCCGGCCCGACGAGTGGTACGAGACCGGGTGGGAGAAACTCGAAGAACTGCGGTTCCTCGAACGCGACGGCGAGAGAAGTATGGCACAGGCCTCTATCGCCTTCCTCCTCGGGTTCGACGCAACGGCCTCGGTTACGCCGACGTTCCGCACGAAAGACGACATCACCGAATGGGCCGCCGCCTCCGACGTGCCGAAACTCAGCGACGAGGAGATGCAGCGCGTCGCCGACCTCTACGAGGACAACTTCGGCATCGACCGATTCGACGGCATGGACGCACTCCGCTCGTCGGTCGGCGGTGACGACATCCGCGATGCGGGCCTCGACAAGCGCGTGGCCGAAGGCGCTCGCAACGAAGCCTGACGAGACCGTGACCCTCCGAACGTTCCTCGGACTCACCGTGGTCGCCCACGCCGTGCTGGCGTGGCTGGTCCGCCTCAACGCACGAAAACGCGGCGACGACGCCACCGGGTGGGTCGCCATCACGCTCTTTACGGGCGTCTTCGGTGTCGCCGGGTACGTACTCCGCGGGCGCTGACCGAGAGCGACTTTCACCCGTCTCGGCTGACGGATAACGGATAACACGGAGAGTGTCAGCTACCCGTTAGATGGGAAGAATCGCTGACATCTCTATTGAGATATATACTCGACTTATAAATCTACTACACGGTCGGGAGCGAACGCTGGGGGCAAGGCCGCTTCGGCGCGCCGTCAGTGCGCCGGTGACGGACCCCTCCAAGCCATGTCGAAATTTGGTGCAACCACCGAAGGTGACTCGGAGATGTTGTACAGAGAGTACGTCCTCGGCGTTCGAATCGTCGAATACCGGGTCCCCGAGACCGGCGAGAGACGATACCGATTCGAAGCCCCCGAACACGAGGGAATCGAGTTCGACGACCCAGAACTCGCTACGCTCTACGCGGACGTGTACTTCGATGTCAACGGATTCGTCGAGGCCGGGACGGGCGAACGAGGCGTCCCGCCGGAAGTCATCCAAGCGGGCAGAGACACGCTGGCGGCGTACTTCCTGACCCAACCGTACACGGACAAAAACTGGGTCGCGTCGTTCTACGGGAAAAAGCGGGCGCGAATCGAGCGCTACATCGCGGCCGTCCGACGGCGAGCACAGGAGATTCGTGAGGGGGTTGCGGAACGCCAACACAACGGCCAACCGGTGACTAACGACGCGAACTAACACAGTCGGCGTGAGATTCGACTGGATTACCGGGCGTCGGGCGCGATGATTTTCGACCCTGTTTGCTACAAAAACGTACTGAGCAGTATATACTCCACAGACTGTTCCGAGGGGAACAATATTTCTAAGGCCATAAATTATAAAATTAAACAGGAAGTGATTGAGAGCACACACTCGCATGGTTGAGTTCACTCGACGAAATCTCATGGCGACATCGGTCGCTGCTGCGCTGGGGGCGAGCGTGGCCGGTGTTGGAACAGCGACGGAACCAGAGGACCCGGATTCACCGCGCGCACCGCTCGTTCGGGGGGAGTTGACGCGGTTTTCGACGACCGCGTTCGGTGCCGAGGTGACCGGTCCGTGTGTCTTCGGCGATGGAACGCTCCTGTACAGTCTGCAGCACCCAGACCGTGACAATCCGGCACCGTACGACAAGGCGGGTATCGGATACTTCTCGGGGTTCAAATTCTCGTTCGACGGCGAGAACGAATTCGAGGAGCTATCGACGCCGGAGACGAACGAGGAGCGGCGAGCAGTTCGCTCCGCCGCGGGCAACTACGAGTTGTTGGGCCGCGAACGCGACCCGATTAACGGTGGGTCAGAACTGCTCGGCGTCCCGCAGACGCCCGACGGAACGAACATCACGAGCGAGAATTTCGACGGGTCGCAGTACGCCGACGCGGGCTACACGCCCGACTGTAACCAGTTCGTCCCCACGAATGACGACGGAACCGAGGGCTACCTCTTTACCAACTGGGAGGCGAGCCCGGGGAACATCTCTCGGATTCCGCTCAGTCAGACCGAAGACGGCGAGTGGGAGGCCGACCTCGAAAACGCACTCAATCTCGCCAACACCGACGCACTCCGCGAACTCGGTGGCACCCGAATCAACTGTTACGGCGACCGCAGTCCGTGGAACACGATGCTCTCCGCCGAGGAGAACTACGGGCATCCGCGCGTCTCGCTGACCGCCACAGTCGGCGATATCGTCGAGCAGGGAACCGGGAAGGGACTCCGCGGTGCACACGAGTTCTGGAACCGACCCAATCCGACGGAGATTCAGAGCGCCGTCGACGAGTACTACGACGAATCGTGGTACGTCCACGGCTACTGGGCGATTGCCGGCGTCGAACTCCTCGCGTACTACCTCGGCGCGGACCCGGTCGGTCAGTCCGGCGACGGAAATGACCTGACGCCTATCGGCGACGTGTATCCGAACCCGTACCGCTACGGCTACATCGTCGACTTCCGTGAACCGGCCGCCGAGACGCCGAACCCCGTCAAGTACTACGTGATGGGTCGCGCCGCGTGGGAGTGCCCCGATGTGCAGACAGACGAGCGGACGGTCTACCTCGCGTCCGACGGCGACAGCAAGGGCATCTACAAGTTCGTCGCCGACAGGCCGGTTCCGAGTTACGACGACCCGATGAACGTCGCCGGGACGCTCTATGCCCCGTACGTGACGAATCGAGACGCTGCGGTCGAACGCCCACCGGCCGACGTGGACCTCGAAATCGAGTGGGTCGAACTCGGTCACGCGAGCAACGCCGAAGTCGAGTCGTGGATTGCCGACTACGACGACATCACACAGGTCGACTACCTCGAAAGCCACACCGACTGGGAGGAAGGCGACGAGGTTACGCCCGAAATCCTCGAAGCGGCCGACAAGGCGGTCGTCGAAGGCGGTAACCGCGACTACGTGACCGACGAGGAAATCGTCGAGTGGGCCGAGCAGTACGAAACCCGCGGCCCCAACAAAGTCGACGAGGAACTGCGTCGCGTTCCCTTCATCGAGACCCGCGCGGCCGCAAAGGAAATCGGTGCGACCATCGAGTTCAACAAGGCTGAAGGTATCGACAGCGTCGAGGGCGCAGCCCCCGGCGACTACGTCTACTTCGGCGTCTCGGAACTCAACGACGACATGTCGAACGAACGCGGCGACCTCCAACTAGAGCGCGTAGACGGTGGCGTCGTCTACCGGGCCGAACTCGAAGCCGACTACAACGTCTCGACGCTCGAACCCGTCATCGTCGGCCCCGACGCCAGCGACCCCGCCGATATCGCCGACGACGCGCTCATCAACGTCGACAACGTCTCCGTGCTGGACGACGGCCGCGTCCTCTGCTGTGAAGACGCCGACCAGTTCGGCCGGTCGTACAAGAACGACTGCCTGTACGTCTACACACCCGAAGAGGACCGAGGCCACGACGACGATGAAGACGGCGAAGACCACGACCGCGGCCACGGCAACGACCCCGATGGCCACGACGAGGACAACCCCGGCCGTGGACGCGGTCAAGGGCAGTTCCTGTAGTCGTCATCGACGTTCGCGCACGTTCTGCGACACATTTTTTGTATCTTGGGAGACATCTTCGACCAATGGTCCTCGAACGAATCGGAGCGCTGCTCTCGAAGGAGGCAGGAGCCGTCGCTCGAAGCCCCCCGTTGTTCGGACTCGTCACCGGCTTCTGGCTCATGCTGGCGGTTTTGATTGCATCTGCTAATGCGCAACTGGCGTTCACGATATTCTTTTTCGCCACGCCAGCGGCCATGCTCGTTGCCTACGCGGGTCGGCGGGTTCGACGACGGATTCGGGGCGAGGAGCCGTCCGAAAACTACCAGCAACCACAGCAGAGAGAGCGCACCCGCTACGAACCTGTGGACGACGAATCCGCCATCGAAGTCCTCCGGGAGCGCTACGCAGCGGGGAAACTCTCGGACGAAGAGTTCGAACGCCGACTGAGCGCATTAGTCGAGACTGAGGAAGTCGTAACGCAGACCGACTCGTCCGTCGAACAGTTCCGGTCGAATCGAACGCGCGAACACGCGGCCGAGTGATGTCTTCGCTCGACATCCTCCGAGAATACGGTCTTCGGTCGTTCGTCTACGAGCACCCATTGCAGTTCGGGGTCGGTCTCGGTGCCCTGCTCGCAGTGGTCGCGCTGGCTAACGGTGGGTACGTCGCTTCGACGTTCATCTGGTTCTCGGCTATCGGGTGCGTCCTCGGCGTCGCGTACTCCTACGCGGTCGATTTCGTCGTGGGACGCCAGCAGGAACCCGACCGGAGGGTGATTCCTGAGAGCCAACACGCGTCCGCTGAACCCGATGCGGCTCGCTCGCTGCACGCTCTCCGCGAACGATACGCCAACGGCGAGTTGACCGAGGCCCAATTCGAGCGGAAACTCGACCACCTACTGGAGACCGAGACGGTCGAAGCAGCCGAAGACTACGTTTCTGAGCGCGAACGCGAGCGTGACACCGCGACTGAATAGCGACTGAATAGCGACCGAAAGACCCACAGGTCACGACGTATTTTCGATTGGTAATGCGTCCGCCAGCCGTCGAACTCCTGCCAGATATTCTCGAACTACTCGTCTTCGGCGTCGGGAGCGCGGCCCTCTCGCTCGTCGGTGCCTACATCGAACAGTTCGCACTCCTCACGGTCCAACATGGGAACCTCGAACTCGGCGCGTGGGCCGTCGTGATGGGCTTCGTGGCGCTCTACTTCGCGTATCTCCTCGGAACCGACAAGTTCCACCCAAAACTGCAGGACGTTCGCGTCGCACTCGCACAGGACTAAGCGGGACGTCGCCCCGCGGAAGAACCGGCAGAGAGCGATTACTCCGCCATCGTCGCCGACGCGGAAGAACCGCCCTCCGACACGTCAGGGTGCCGGACCGGTGAGGCGAAAAGCCACAGTATTCCCGCCGCAGTTGCGAGCGTCACACCGGCCCACGGAAGGAACCCGACGGGGCCGAGCAATTCTGTTGCCCACCCGGCGGCCAACCGAGCGCTACCACCGATGACGGCGAGTGCCATCGATGCTCCGGAGAGCACTGTCGCGCGCCCGACATCCGCCACGCGGTCGTTGAGGTACTGGTTTCGGACTGGTCGAACAATCGTGTTCAGGCCGCGATTGAGGAACAACACTGGAACGACCAAAAGTGGCGAGAGAGCGATGCTCGCGTAGGCAAGCCCGTATATCGGTATCAGCGAGAGCATCACACCCTTCGTCCCGAGTCGGTCCTGGAGCCACCCAACCGTGGATGCCATCCCGGCCGAGAAAATCTTGAATCCCGCGTAGAGGACGCCGAATCCCGTCACAGGGATGCCGATGGTGTCCAACGCTGGCTGTTCGTAGAGTCGCGTGACGACGAAAAGCGAGTAAAACAGCGACGCGAAGAGGACGAACCACCGCACCTGCGGTCGACGAAGTTGGATGCGCAGCATGTCGAGCGCGTCGCCGACGGTCAACACGTCGCGGTCGCTGTCGAGAGACGCGTCGTCTGACTCGGTTCTGAGGCGGTCGATGCTCGGGAATGCGTACAGAATCGGAATCCCAACTGCGGCGATAGCGGCGGTTGCAACGAACGGAAGCGCCGGTTCGACGGTGTAGAGCACGCCCGCACCCATCGCGGTTGCGGCATCGACGACCAGTTTCGCGAGACTACCGCGGCTTTCGATACGCGCGAATTCACCCTCGTCGAACCGCGCTTGCAGGAGTTCGTACAACCAGGCGTCCTGTGTGCCCGACCGAAACGACCGGCCGACGGCCCAGAGGACGTGAACACCCAGATAGACGGCAGCGGTGTCGACGAACGGGTAGGAACCGAGGACGAGAACTCGCACTGCGCTACCTACGGCGAGACTCGAACGCCGACCGAGCCAATCGCCGACGTACCCCGTCGGAACCTCCAGCAGTATCTTCGCGAAGGCGTAGACTCCGTAGGCGAGCCCAATGAAGCCGAGTCCGAACCCCTTGTGCTGGAGGATAATCATTGCGACCGGCAGAAAGAATCCGGACGTGTTCGTCACCCGAAAGAGGTAGTACCGCCAGAGGAGACTGCGCGAGCGCCCCATCGACCCAATCGTGACAGTGGGGTCTCATTATACTTCGCAAAATATCGATTTTGTAGACTGTTCGTCACGTCCACGGAGGCACCGAAAGCAGGCACAGCACCGCGGCCCGCTCCCGTCGGTCGCGGTCCTACGCCAAAAGATGTGCCGCGAACTTATGCCAAGAAGACGTGTCGCGGCCGGTCCGCCAGCACGTCACGGCCCCACTGCACCGTGTCGCGGAACTCGTCGGAACGGAAAAAGCCCATGGCGTCTTCCTGCGAGCGCCACTGACTGGCGATGAACATGTCGTTTTCGTCTTCGAGGTTGACCATCAGGTCCGTGTCGAAGTGTCCGTCCATGTCGTCGAGGAGTCCACCGACGACACCGAACTTCTCGACGAAGTCCTCTTGGTAGTCGGGCTTGACGGTGTAGAACATCCCCATCGTCCCGAATCCGGACTCTTCGCCCGCGCGCTCGACGATACCGGGGAGTTCCGAGAGGAACCCGGCGGCCGTCTCGGCGGCCGACGCCGTCTCCCAGATGGAGACGACGGCAGTGCGGCCGCGCTCGTTGGCCTCGTAGACCGCAGTCTTGACATGCGTCGGGTAGTGGTCGAAGTTCCCGCGGAGGCCCTCGACTTCGTCGAACAGTTCCTCGGCGTCCGCTTCGGAGTACAGTACCGTCGCGTACACGTCTTCGCCGTGGGGCTTTCCGGCGTAGATGTTCAGGTCTTCGAGTTGGCCGCGGATGTCTTCGCTGTCGGCCTCGTCGTCATCGTCTGTATCGCCGTGGGGGTGGCCGCCGTGGTGGCTCCCGTCGCCGCCGCCGTGGTGATGTCCACCTTCGCCGGGGTGGCTACTTTCTCCGTGGTGATGGTGCCCGCCCTCGTCGTGTGCATGGGCGTGGTGGTGCGATTCGTCGTCGAATTCGCTCGTCGGCACGGCGTCGCCCGCGAGGAACGCGCCGAGGTCCGACGGCGGGAAGCGACGGCCGACGTAGAACTGGCCGAACTCACCGTAAAGGCTCGACACCTCGTCGAAGCGCATCTCGTAGACGATGTCCTTGATATCCGTCGGGTCATCGCCGAAGAGCGTGACGCCCCACTCGTGGTCGTCGAAGCCGACCGACGAGGCGATGACCTGCTTGATTTTCCCCGCGTACTTGCGGCCCGTGTCGCCGTGGGTGGACATGAGTTCCCGGCGCTCGTCGAACGGCAGGTCGTACCAGTTGTGTTTCTCGCCGCGGCGCTTCGACATGGGGTAGAACGCCATGTAGGTGTCGTCCGGAATGTCGGGCTTCAGTTTGCCCTCGATGTACCGGAGCAGTCCCGTGTCGACGTCCTCTTTGTTGCCCTCGAAGTAGTCGTCCGAGACGTAGCCGGACACCTCGGTGACGGAGACGTACGAGGTCGGTTGTTCCGTGAAGGCGGCGAGCGCCGTCTGCTCGAAGCGGCGCTCGGCGCGCGACAGCGAGTCCAGCGTCGGCCGGAAGTGGACGACGACGAAGTCGGCCTTGTGGCCGAGGATGGAGAAGACGGCCGTCGACCCGGCCTCGTCGTCTTCGACGGCTTCGTGGGAGTCGAGGTACGCGACGCCTTCTTCGATTGCGCGACGGCGCTCGTGCTCGGGCGCATCACGCCATGCGTCCCAATCGACCGTTCGGAAGTCGTGCAGCGCGAACCAGCCCTCGTCGGTCTGTGGGGCCTCTACCATACAGGGGCGTTAGGGGTCATCCGGTATTGAAGTTGCGAGTCTTTTCTGAATCCGGGAACGAAGGATTGATTCGCGTGTGGGCCTCGCGGGCGACCCCGAAACTCGGTCTCGTCGCGGCGAGCGGGCTACCCGCTGAGGACTGTCGGCCCGAATATCATGAGCAAGAGCGACGCGAGCATCATCAGTCCGATAGAGGTGGTGATTGTCCGGACGACGGCGTGCGAGTCGTCCACCGGGAGTCGAGAGACGACGGCCTCAGTCGCCGTCCGAAGGATTCGCCCCCCGTCGAGCGGGTAGCCAGGGATACAGTTGAACAGCCCCAACTGGAGGTTAATCCACGCCGTCCAGAACAGCAGGTTGGCGAAGATGAAGACACCGCCACCGAGGAAGCCGAACGGCCCACCGACCTGGTAGAAGTTGATAACCTCACCAGTGAATCCGGGGAAGTTCGGAATCCCGAGGACGACTGATGCCAGTGGGAGTAACAGCGACACGTAGACGAGTTGGAGCGGGGAGCCTTCGAAGGCGTTTCCGATGCCACCAGCCCCGTCGCCACCGTCACCGCCGAGTAGCGAGAGATACGTCCCGGCAGGATACTCGCGGACACCGAAGTCCGTCAGGAGAAGCCCGCTCGTTCCCGGGAAGATGTTGACGCCGAGGAACCCGTTTCCGTCCTGCGGATTCTCATTGAGAGTCACGTCGACCGTCTCGAACGACCCGTTTCGATACACTTCGACAGGGACAGTCTGTCCGGGGTCGGTCTGGTCGAGCGCGACCTCTAGGTCAGCCGAGGTTGCGATGCGCTCGCCGTCGAAGGCGGTCACGATGAGTGGGTCCGTCGTTTCAGTGGCGTTGTACAGCGGCCCGTCCTCGGCGATGTTCGAGATGTACGCGCCAACCGGGATGACGCGCTCACCGGCCGAGGTGTCGATTCGAGCGAACCGACTGTCGCCGACGGCCGAGACGAATTCTGCCCGCGTGTTGACCGGCGTGCCGTTGACCGCCGTGACCTGAATGGGGTCGCCGCCCGATTCGACGGTGAGGTTAGCAGGATTGCCAGCAACCGACCCAGCGACGATGAGTTTACGAGAGACAGAGACGGTCCGCTCGTCGTCGACTTCGACGTTGACCGTCTCACTGTCGGCTTGGAGAAGCGCCGCATCGAGTTCCTGTGACGTGTTGACCGGCGTCCCCTCGATTGCGGTCACTCGGTCGCCGCCGGAGATACCTGCCATCGAGGCGGGTGACCCGCTGTAGGACCCGGCGACTGCGACACCGGGGGCGACAGAGATAGATGCGATAACCGGGCCGAAAAGCAGCGCGAACGCGATGATTGTCACCACGAAGTTGTTGGTTACACCGGCGGCAAACATCCGAGACTTGCCGCCTCTGTCGGCGCGGCGTTGGCTTTCTTCGGACGGTTCGACGAAGGCACCCACCGGGAGAATCGTCAGGAGAACGACGCCCATCGATTCGACTTCGATGTCTTCGACGCGACTGAGGATGCCGTGTCCACCCTCGTGAACGACGAGGCCCACGAGGAGGCCGAAGAGGATTTCGGGAGCGACCGAAAGCGGGAGGAAGTCGTTGACACCGGGGATAACGAGGAAGTTCTGCGGTTGGTTCACCGCAGACGGGGCAGGGGGTCGCTGGATAATGAGGACGGCCTGGTAGACGAGAAGCACGAACGTCCCGACCATGATGACGAGCGCAACACCGAGTCCGATGTTGCTCCACGCGCGCCAGAACCGTTTGGGTTCGGCGAGTTTGTCGAGTAACTCGCGGCCGCGACGGGTGTGGACGGTCGTGAGGGGACCCTGCACACGGACGTACTCCGGGAGGATGCCCCGGGTACGCAATACCGCCACGAGGAGGGAGTAAGCGATGAGTCCAGCGATGACCCACAGCAGCGTATTCATCGCTCGAACGGAGGTGACGCGAACCAAAAGGCGTTCGGGTTACGGTGCCCGTGCGGTCGTCGGGTGTTATTCCTCGTCGGGTTCGCTCTCGTCTTCGGGAAATTCGATTTCGACTTCGACAGGTTCGTCGTCGGCATCGGCGTCCGTCTCGTCATCCTCGTCGGCGGTCACCGCGTCGTCCTCGTCGGACTCGTGTTCGACGGTGACCGTCGCGTCGTCGTCTTCGCCGTCGTCTGCGTGTGCGTCCCCGTCGTCGAGTTCGATGTCGGTGAACGACGCTTTTGACGACGACGAGCGGAGACGGTACACCGCGTAGGCGACGGCGAAGACGACGAGGGCGAGGACGAGCAGACGGCCGAGCGAGCGCCCACCCGAGGAGTCGTCGTCGGGCGCGTCTGCCTGTTCGGAGTCCGCGTCGAACTCTGTTAGTTCGACCTCCAGTTCGTCTGCCGACTGTTCTACTGACCGGATGAAGTCGATGAGAGACATGTGAAATCACTGCGGCCGAGGCCGCTGGTCGTCGTTCGCGGGAACGAATCTGCACACAGACATACGTCCGACGGCGACATAAGTCGTCCCCCAGAAGGGTTTTTACCTCATAACGGGACCACAACAGAGCATGTTCGACAGTTCCCGCTACGAAGTCCGACAGAAGGTGTCTATCGGCACCAAGTACGTGGTCTACGAGGACGACGAGCCGATTCTCTCGGCGAAGAAAAAGAAGTTCAAACTCAAAGAGGACTTCCGACTCAACGACTACGAAACGGGCGACGAGCGCTTCCGCGTGAAAGCCGACAGCATCCTCGACGTGTCGGCGGCCTACGACATCGTGGACAGTCAAACGGGCGAGCGGGTGGGCGCAGTCAAGCGAGGCGCATTCTCGTTCGCCAAGCACACCTATCAACTGCTCGGGCCGGATGGGGCCGTGGTGGGACGCATCGTCGAGGACAACGTCCCGATGGCCATCGCCCGGCGCGTCATCTCGACGCTCATTCCGTTTTCCTACCGCATCGAGGACGCCGCCGGGACCCCAGCCGGGTCGGTCGGTGAGAAGTTCTCCTTCCGCGATAAGTACACCATCGACATCGACCGTGAGGCCATCGACCCGCGACTCGCCGTCGTCGCTGCGGTCGTCATCGACGCCATCGAGGAGAACTGAGGCCACCCCGTCGGAACCGCCCGCTGTCGGTGTCCCGGATAACTCAAAGAGTCGCTTGACATTACGTCAGTGATTTTCCACAATACCGCATACGAGGGGGTAGACTATGTTCGGACAACTCGGTTCACCGGGTCGCGCCCTCGTCGCCACGCTGGTCGTCGTCGGGGCGCTTCTCGGAGGGACGACAGTCGTAACGGCACAGGACGATTCGGTATCACTCGTGACCGACGGCGGGAAGGTGACCGTCGAACCCGTCGAAAACGCGACCATTCGCGGTACGTCGGACCTCCCTGCCGACGAGAACCTGAGCGTCCGCGTTCGGTCGTCGGGGGATACGGAACCCACGTTCCTGAAGACAAATGAAGTCCTCGTCGGCGAGGACGGCACCTTCACCGCCACGTTCGACTTCAGCGGCATTCCGGCGAATTCGACGTTCACCGTGACCGTCGTAAACGGGTCTGAAACCGTCGCAGAAGCCGACGGCGTCGTCGTCGAACAGGCGGAAACGGAGACGACAGAGACGACCGAATCGACCACCGGCCCGTCGATTCCCGGATTCGGTCCCGTCGCGGCAGTCGGTGCGCTCGCCGCGCTCGCAGCGGGCGCACTGCTCGTCGGTCGCCGATAAGTAGAAAAAAACGAACCGCGAAGCGCCTCAGTCCTCTCTTCGGAGGCGCTTGACGACGAAGTCCTGTTCTAATTCACCGAGGAATGCACCGAGTCGCGGTCCCTGTGTATCGTCGAAGAACAGGCGATAGCCGGCGGCGAAGAAGTCGCCCATCTCGATGTCGTGGCGACGGGCCGTCTCGTAGATTTCGCCCTGAATCTCTTCGCCGTCGTGGCCGTCGGCGACGAACTCTGCCAGTTCGTCGAGCGCGTCCTCGACTGCGGGTTCGAAGTCGAACTCCGGCAACTCGACCTGCAGGCGGTAGTTGTACTGGTTGTCCATCTCCTCGGCCCAGTGGCGGGCGAGTTCGACCCGTTCGAGCGCCTCGTCGATAACGTCTTCCGGGGTGTCCTCGTCGAAGAAGCCCTCGTTGCGAGCCATCTTGACGCGCAGGTCCTCGTCGTCGGTCATGCCGAGGACGGCGGCGAACGTGTACGGGAGGCGAATCCGGTCTTTACGAACCTCGTCGACGACGAAGGGGTACGCGCGCTTGGCGAACCGCGTGAGACTCTCGTCGTCGACCTCGCCGAAGTAGGCGCGTTCGAAGCGGTCGAAGTCGTCGACCAACTGGTCGAGACGGGTGAGGTCGAGGTCACGGGCCTTCCGCGGGTTGAGCGCGAAGAAGTACCGGAGTACCTCGGGTTCGAGCAGGGCGAGCATCTCCGGGACGGTGACGATGTTCCCGGCCGACGAGGACAGCGCCTTCCCGTTGAGCGTGAACCACTCGTAGACCATCGGCACCGGCGGTTCGATTTCGAGGACGTTCTCGGCGATGTCCTTGCCCGAGGGCCACGACCCTTCGGCGTGGTCCTTGCCGAACGGTTCGAAGTCGACGCCGAGGACCTGCCACTGGCCGGGCCACTCGAAGCGCCACGGCAACTTGCCCTCGCGGAACGTCGCCGTCCCTTCGTGGCCGCACCCGTCGATGGTGTTGTCGCCGACGGTCATGTCGGTACAGGCGTAGTCGACGGTACCCGCTTCGAGGTCGATGTCGGTGACCGTCTCGGTAATCTTCCCGCACTCCGCACAGACTGGGTTGAACGGGACGTAGTCGTCGTCGACCTTCGATTGGTACTCCGAGAGGACGTCTCGCGCAGTCTCGATGTTTTCGAGGACGTGCTCGACGACGGGGTCGAAGTCGCCGTGTTCGTACATCTCGGTGTTCGAGAGCATCTCGACGGGGACGCCGAGGCGGTCGGCATCGGCCTTCAGCAGCGCCGCGAAGTGGGCGGCGTAGGAATCTGTCTCGCCGAACGGGTCCGGGATGGCCGTGTATGGCTTGCCGAGGTTGCGCCCGAGCGCGCCCGCATCGACTTCACCGAGACCGACGATGTTCCCGTCTTCGTCGGCGAGTTTGCGTGGAAGCTTTCGGAGCGGGTCCTTGTCGTCGCTCGTGAAGACCTGCCGAACCTCGTGGCCGCGTTCGCGGAGCACTTCGGCGACGAAGTACCCGCGCATGATTTCGTTGAAGTTGCCGAGGTGGGCAACACCGGACGGCGAGACGCCGCCTTTGATGACGATTGGTTCGTCGGGGTCGCGGGCCTCGATTTCGTCGGCGACATCGTCCGCCCAGAAGTCGTGGAAACTGTCGCTCGGTGCGTCCGCCTCGTCGGAAGGGTCCTCTGCGCTCATCTCACTGTGCCCAGTAGGTTGGTTCGTCGCCGCCCTCGGGGATGATGTCGGTCCCCGTGTGCTCGCCGCGGAGGACGGCCGGTTCGATTCGCTCGGGGTCCGTCCCGTCGAGGACGATGGTGCGCATCTTCGCGCGCTTGATGAGTTTCGCCGCGAGGAGGTCCACAGGCGCGGACGACCCGGCGTTCATCTCGATGTCACCGATAACGTCGACGAGTTCGCTTGCCGTCATCTCCTCGAACTTCGTCGCGTCGGGGTCCTCGTTCGGGTCGGCGCTGAACACGCCGTCGACGCTGGTCGCGTAGACGAGCAGGTCGGCATCGACGTACTCGGCGAGTGCGGCCGCGACGGCGTCGGTGGTCTGTCCGGGCATGATGCCGCCCATCACGGAGATGTCGCCGCGGCGGATGGCGTCGCCCGCGTCCTCGTAATCGTGGGGAACCTTGGGGTCGACCTGCGACCCGAGTGCCGCGATGAGGAGACGCGCGTTGATTCGCGTCACGTCGATTCCGATCTGGTCGAGTTGGACCTCGTTCGCGCCGAGGTCGCGTGCAGCACTGATGTAGTCGCGGGCGACACCGCCGCCGCCGACGACCGCACCGATTTCGCACCCCTCTCGTGCTAGTGTTTCGACGACGGAGGCGTGACCCTCAACGCGCCGGGCATCCAGGTCCGGCGCGAGTACGCTACCGCCGATGGAGATGACGACTCTCATTGCACACGCATATCCGTGAGCGCATCTTAAGGGTTATCAAGTGCGAGACGGCCGTGCCGAGGACTTTAAACCGCTCTCGCGGCCAGTACGTGTATGCGACTCGTCACCGTGGAGACGGTCACGCTCCTCGTCGTCGGGTGGGTACTCGCGCTCGGTGCCCTCCTTCTCAGACACCGACGCGGCGAGTTCGACCGTCGAAGCGGACTCAACTGGGCGCTGGTGGCGTGTTTCTCCATTGGCTGGGCACTCTGGCAGTACGACACGCTTCCGGCAACCGCAGACACATTCGTCGGAGCAGTGGCCCCGTGGCTTGCCACGGCACTCGGACTCGCAGGACTCGGTATCGCGGTGTACCTCTATCGAACTCGACCGACCGGCGACGAGACGACCGGCGACGAGACGACCGACGCCGACCACGGAACTAACGCGGACACCGCGCGCTCGGAGCAATCTTAAACCGCGTCCGGTCCGTCTGCCCGCGTATGCACGTACTCGGTGTCGTCGGCGCAGGGGCGACCACGCTCTGTGAGCGACTCGCTTCTCGACTCGACGGGCGCGTAGCAACTATCGAATCGCTCCCCAGCGGAGATGCGGACGCTGACGCCCCAGATGCAGTTGACGGTGCGTACGGACTCACTCCCGCGGGGAACTGGGTCGGGACTGGGTCGGGATACGATATCGACGAACTGCTCGACGAACTCGCCCCGCAGTACGACTACGCCCTGCTCTCCGGGTTCCCCGAAGCGACCCTCCCGACGGTCGCACTCGGGGGGGCGGACGCCCAAAACGTCGTGGCCGAAGCACCGACACTCGACGACCTCGACTTCGACGACCTCGTCGAGACACTCGACACCGTCGAACCCCACATCACGCTCGAATCACTGGTCGAGCAGGTGAAACAGGACCCCCGTGCGGACTACGCAGGCGCAATTGCCACTTTCACTGGCCGGGTGCGGGCGAAAGACGACGAAGACGACCCACGGACGACGAGCCTCGAATTCGAGAAGTACGACGGCGTCGCCGAGTCGAAGATGGCGGCTATTTCCGAGGAACTCACCGAGCGAGACGGCGTCGAGCGCGTCCTCATGCACCACCGGGTCGGCGTCATCGAAGACGGCGAGGACATCGTGTTCGTCGTCGTCCTCGCCGGACACCGAGAAGAAGCGTTTCGAACCGTCGAAGACGGAATCAATCGCCTGAAGGACGAGGTTCCGATTTTCAAGAAAGAAACGACGATCGAAGACCAGTTTTGGCGTCACGAACGCTGACTGTCTGACATCACAGTTTGTTGTCGCCCGATGACGCGAGCGTCAGACACGCGACACCTATAGGAAATATTTACCGCAAAAACACCTCGAAATAGGCGGATTTGCGGCCATATTTGGCCAGATGATATCAATACCATAATCTGTGAACAAAACGCTCAAATCGGATTTTAAAGAATCTAAACATCGGTAAAAGATTCATAAAATGAACTATTTTTGTCGATTCAGGCTGAAAGCAGCCGAACTAATGCCAACAGTCCTTCCTTTATAACACCATCAACAGGAAAGAAGGGAGTGAGGTGTATCAGATGAGCGCGACAGCAACTCCCTCCACAGACAGCAACTCCAAAGAAGACCGACTGAAGCAGTACCTGCTCGACCGTGCGAAAGACGGCGAGATGTACTTCAAGAGTAAGTTCATCGCGGACGACGTCGGTCTCTCTCCCAAGGAGATTGGCGCACTGATGGTCAAGCTCCGCGACTCCGCGACCGACCTGACCATCGAGAAGTGGTCGTACACGAGCGCGACCACGTGGCGCGTCGAAACCGCCTGAGCGACCACCAATACCACGTGTCCCCGCATAGCCCCAACGTGTCCCCACACACGCCCTGAGTCCCCGCACAACCACCACCCCCAAACCAACCACCACCTGACATCGGTCCCGGCCCCCTGCGGGACCGCATTCCCCCTTACAACCGCTGAGCGTCGCCGCTCAGTATCGTATTCGTGATAATCAAGCGATGCATCACAGCGTCGTCACGGGATTTATGCACGCTCCACCCGTAGTTCCGGGCGATGGAACAGTTCGAATCGGCGGATAGCCCGCCGGTCGAGGCCCTCCAAGCAGTCTTCGACGTTCACGAAACACGGACCGACGGTGAGCGAACCATCTATTACGGTCAGTCGCTCGTCCCCGAGCGGATGCTCGTCCGTGAAGTGTGGCCGGAGTTCCGCCGCGCAGGCTACGAAGTCCAGGTCCAGACGACTTCGATGGGCCGCGGTGACGTAGTTGTGGTCGAACCGATTTCGGCCGGCATCGACGGCGTCCCGTGGAAGAACGTCCTGCTTTTCTTCGCGACGATACTTTCGACCCTGTTCGTCGGCGCGTACGGATGGTACTACGTTCCGCTGTCGGACCTCACTGCGAATCCGCTTCTCGCACTACAGGCGTGGCCCTTCACCGCGGCGATTCTTGGTGTCCTGTCGGTCCACGAACTCGGCCACTATCTCGTCGGCAGATACCACGGCGTGGATGTGTCTCTCCCCTACCTCATCCCCTTCATCTTCCCGTTCGGCACGCTGGGTGCCATCATCCGGATGCGGGGGCAGATGCCCGACCGAAAGGCGCTCTTCGATATCGGCGTCGCCGGTCCGCTCGCCGGTCTCGCCGCGACAATCGTCGTCACAGTCATCGGTCTCTCGCTCGAACCGATGACCGTGCCCGAGTGGGCACTTTCCGGGTCAGGAGATGTCATCGTGTTCAACAACCCGCCGCTTCTCGACGCAATCGCGGCGGCACTCGGACAACCGACGGAGTACCCCGACCCGCGAATGACCGTCCATCCCGTCGTCATTGGCGGGTGGGTTGGGATGTTCTTTACCGTCCTCAACCTGCTTCCGGTCGGCCAACTCGACGGCGGGCACATGCTCCGTGCGATGCTGGGTGAGCGGCAGGAATCAGTCGCGGCCACCGTCCCACTGCTCCTGTTCGGTCTCGCGGGATACCTCCACTACGTGCGCGGAATGGGCATCGACGAATCCGTTGGTCTCTGGTTCTTCTGGGGCCTCCTCTCGACGTTTATTGCCTACAATGGCCCGGCGAATCCGGTCGACGAGACGCCGCTTGGACCCGGTCGCATCGCTATCGGCGTGTTCACGTTCGCCCTCGGCGCAGCGTGCTTCCTCTTGGTTCCGATTCAGGTCATTCCGGCGTAGAAGCGTCGCTCCGCGTCGGTGCCGTCGGGTTTTCCAGTCAGTCGCCGCCGTGAGTGTAGCCTCGGTCTGGAACCGCCTCGCCGTCGGCGACGACAGCGGACCCGTCGGTGACGCTGCCGACAACAGTGAGCGGAACGTCGACGGCGTCACGGGCGGCGTCCAGTTCATCCTCGGGAATCGTGACCACGAGTTCGAAGTCTTCGCCGAAGTACGTAGAGAGTTCTCGTCTGTCGGCGTCGTCGGCCGCCACCTCGGAAACCGCGTCGTGGACCGGAAGGGTGTCCCAGTCGAGTTCGAACCCACAGTCGCTGGCCTCGGCGAGTTGGTGAACAGACCGGGCGAGACCGTCGCTGGAGTCCATCATCGACGTGGCGAAGTCACGGAGAGCGACGCCAGCAGCGACGCGAGGCGTGAACTGAAAGAGGTCGTTCGCCCGCTCGGTGTCGCCCGATTCGAACAGTCTGACGGCGGCGGCCGACCGACCGAGTTCGCCCGTGACACAGAGGTAGTCACCGGGGCGAGCGCCGGAGCGGAGGACTGGGTCGTCGGTGCGACCGATAGCCGTCGTCGCGGTCGTAAACTCCTGATGGGTGTCGAGGTCGCCGCCGACGTACTTCGCGGAGACTGCGTCGCACACGTCACGTGCTCCGTCGAGGAACGCAGTGAGGTCGGCCGCGTCGAGTTCCGGGGCGGCGTAGACGGCCACCGCACAGGTCGCCGTCGCACCCATAGCAGCAACGTCAGAAAGTGATGCACCGACCGCTCGCCATCCCGCGGTGTACCGGGTCGTCCCGTCGGGGAAGTCGGTCTCCTCGTGGAGCATATCCGTTGTAACCACGAGTCCATCGACGACAGCGGCGTCATCGCCCGCATCGGGGAGGTCCGCGGCGAGCATTCGCAGGGCGGTGCGCTCGTCCATATTCCCGTGGTGTAGCCCGGGGCGGAAATGTCCATCTATCCGGGGCGGTCGGTGCGACCGAACGCCACCTCCGGGAGTCGAAAACGCGCCCCTAATCCGGTGGGTTAATGCTCGTCGTAGACGCACACCCGGCAGATGGCCCGCGAAAATATCCGTGCGACCGTCCTCGGCTTCGCTGGCGCATTCGTCGTCTTTGCCGTGCTATTCTACTTCGCGGGGGTGGACGAACTCGTCGACCGCCTGACGATGGCCGACCCCGTCTTGCTCGCCGCCGTCTTCACGGTTACGCTCGTCTGGTTGGTTTCGTGGGGAACGTCGCTGAAGACGGTACTCGGGGTTCTCGGCATCGAAATCTCGGTTGTGCGGTCGTTTCTCGTCTTCGCGGGCGCGATGTTTTCGAACAACATCACGCCGTTCGGTCAGGCCGGGGGCGAACCGGTCACTGCTCTCCTCATCTCCCGGAGCACCGACACCGAGTACGAGACGGGACTGGCGGCAATCGCGAGTGTAGACACGCTCAACTTCGTCCCGTCTATCACTATCGCGCTCATCGGTGCCGGATACTACGCGACCGAAGTCACGCTCGGTCGCAACCTCGAAATCGCCCTCGTCGCGGTTGTCGCCCTCGCTATCGGTGTCCCGGCGGCCGTATACACGGTGTGGCAGCGCCGCTACACCCTCGAACGGCGGATTATCCGGGCGCTGACGCCCGTCATCCGGACCCTCGCCCGGTACGTCCCACGGCTGTCGGTTCCGACGGCGAGCGGCATCGAGCGCCGGATTAACGGCTTTTTCCGGTCTATCGAGCGGGTCGGACGCAACCCCCGCGGATTGGCCGTCGCCCTCGGTCTCTCCGGGTTCGGGTGGTTCTGCCAGATGCTCGCGCTCTGGCTCGCGTTTCAGGCTATCGGCGCACCGATTGCGTTCTCTATCGCCCTGTTCGTCGTTCCGATTGGGGCTATCGCGGGTGTGACTCCGCTTCCGGGCGGCGCTGGTGGCATCGAGTGGACGCTGGCAATCCTCGTCGCGGCCGCCAGTTCGGCGGTTTCGTTCGACGTGGCGACCGCTGGTGTGGTCCTCTTCCGCGGTTTCATCTACTGGGTTCCAACACTCCTCGGTGGAGTGGTAATGGGTGTCGAGAGCGCCCGTGGCCGCCGAACCTGATTCGGCGAAATCACGGGTGAGTCAGCCACACACGCCCGTCGGGCCGCACGAGGCTCACGCTGCCCGTATCGGGTGAATACGATGCCTTTAAACGCCGCGATTATGAACGAATAGCCATGGTAACCATCTATGACGTCCCGGCGGACGCCCTCATCGAAGAGGTCGCCGGACGACTCGAGGACCGTATCGAGCAACCCGACTGGATGGCCTTCGCAAAGACCGGCCAGACCCGTGAACTCCCACCGCAGCAGGACAACTTCTGGTACATCCGTGGTGCCAGCCTGCTCCGCAAGGTTGCAATGAACGGCCCGGTCGGTGTCGACCGACTCTCGACCGAGTACGGCGGCAGCAAGCGAGGGTCCACCCGCTACCGCGTCTCCGGGACGCACAGCGACTCCGCCAGCAAGAATATCATCCGAACGCTGCTCCAGCAACTCGAAGAGGAAGGCCTCATCGAGACCGCCAAGGGCGAAGGCCGCCGCATCACGGCCGAGGGGACGAGCTTCCTCGACAACGCCGCATCTGACGTTCTCGCGGACCTCGACCGTCCGGAACTCGAGCGCTACGCGTAGACGACCACGACTCATACACCGAGTGTTCTTCTTCGCCGCGTACCCCCGACGAGAGCCGTCTGTGTCCCGGGTCCGTAATGGTTTTCAGATGTCAGACCGTGGCCTAGCATATGAGTGGCAGCCCAGACGATGAGCGACTGGAGGAGCTTCGCAAAAAGAAGATGCAGGAGCTCCAAGAGCAGGCAGGTCAACAGGGCTCGGCCGAGCAACAGCAGGCTGAAGAAGCCGCGAAACAGCGTGCCGAGCAGCAAAAGCAGGCACTTCTCAAGCAGTATCTCACCGACGATGCTCGGCAGCGCCTCAACGCGGTCCAGATGTCGAAGCCGGACTTTGCAGAGCAGGTCGAACGGCAGATTGTCGCGCTCGCACAGAGCGGTCGGATTCAGGGCCGCATCGACGACGACAAGATGAAGGCGCTGTTGAAAGAACTCAAGCCGGAGTCGAAGAGCTTCAACATCCGTCGCCGGTAAGTACGTGGACCTCGCGCTCCTCTACAGCGGCGGAAAAGACTCTTCGCTCGCCGCGCTGCTCCTCGATTCGTTCTACGACGTGACCCTCGTGACAGCGCATTTCGGCGTCACCGAGGACTGGAAACACGCCAGAGACGCCGCCCTCGGGCTCGGCTACGAGTTCGAGACGCTGGAACTCGATTCGAGCGTCGCCGAATCCGCGGCCACCCGGATGGTGACCGACGGCTACCCGCGAAACGGCATCCAGCGAGTCCACGAACACGCCCTCGAATCGGTGTGTGGCCTCGGCTTCGACGCCGTTGCCGACGGGACCCGCCGCGACGACCGAGTGCCGTCTATCTCGCGGGCGCAGGCGCAGAGCCTCGAAGACCGCCACGGCGTCGATTACCTCTCGCCGCTTTCGGGATTCGGCCGCAACGCGGTGGACCGTCTCGTCGAGACGCATCTCGATGTCGAAACCGGGCCCTCCGAACAGATTCCGAAGGCCGACTACGAGGGCGAATTGCGGAGACTCATCGCGGCCGAACACGGACCCGAGGCCGTCGACGAGGTCTTTCCTGACCACGTCCAGAGCTACGTCCACGGCCGCCGGTAGACAGACCGACGAACGCCACCATCTGCTCCGAGGGTGGCGTCGAAGACGGTATCGCGTGGCTTTTTACCGCCCCACTCTGGAAGTGAGTCATGGACCCCGGTATCTTCTATTCCGTCCTCGCAGCGCTTGTCTGGGGCGTGTACATCTTCGTCCTCAAGCGGTATTTTCCGGGCTATCCGGGCGCGGTCATCACCGTCGTCGTCAACGCGTTCGCTGTCGCGTGGTACCTACCCGTGTCGGCGGCGACGTTCGACCCGTCCACGATGCCGTCGCTATCCGACATTGGCGCAGTCGGTGCTGTCATCGTCGCCGGAACCGCCGCCCTCGTCGGGGTCGCGTTCATCCTGTTCATCGACGCGCTCGAATCGGGAGACGTGTCCTACGTCGCCCCGATAAACAAACTCGTCCCGGTGTTCGTCCTTCCCATCGAGATTCTGTTTTTGAACCAGTTCCTCACAGGCCTGCAAGTGGCGGGCGTCGCAGTCGCCACGGCGGCCGTCTACGTGGCGAACTACGAAGGCGGCGCGTTACTCGACCCGCTCCGGCGGGCGGTTCGCTCCCGTCCAGCACAACTCGCGCTGGCGAGTGCGGCCTGTTACGCCGCCAGCGACGTCGGAAAGCGCGTCGCATTGCAGGAACTCGCCATCCCGACGAGCGTGTTCGTCCCGGTCCTCTTCGCCGGGGCGGGACTGGCGGTTCTTCCGGTGGCGCTCCGCAACTGGACCAGCGTCCGCGGCGACCTGCCGAAGTTCGTCGTCGCGGGGGCGCTCGTCGCCGTCGGCGAACACGTCACCTCGACGGCCTTCGGGATGGTGCCCGCGAGCATCGCGTCGCCAATCGTCAACACGCAAGCAGTCATCGCCGTCATCCTCGGCGGTGTCATCCTCCGCGAAGCGCAGTTCGGGACGCGCCTCGTCGCCGCGTTCCTCGCCGTCGCGGGCGTTTCGCTCATCGCCATCGGTGACGTTGGCGGATTGCTCGCGCTTGTCGGCTAATCCGGTCGATTTTCGTTTCTCGGCCAGAAGCGACTGCCCGGAACAACAGGTTTCAAGCGGAGCCTTCGCTAACGAATGGGCATGTACGACCGACTCAAGGGATTTCGTGACTTCTATCCCGAGGAGATGTCGGCTCGACGCGAGGTTATCGACACCGTCGAGACGACCGCCGCTCGCTACGGCTTCCGCGAAATTGGGACGCCGCACCTCGAACGGACCCAGATGTACGTCGACAAGTCCGGCGAGGAAATCGTCGAGGAACTGTACGCCTTCGAGGACAAGGGTGGCCGCGAAATCTCGCTCACGCCCGAACTGACCCCGACCGTTGCCCGGATGGTCGTCGCCAAGCAGCAGGCGCTGTCGAAGCCCATCAAGTGGGTTTCGACCCGACCCTTCTGGCGCTACGAACAGGTCCAGCAAGGTCGCTTCCGCGAGTTCTACCAGACGAACGCCGACATCTTCGGTTCGACCGAACCTGAGGCCGACGCCGAGATTCTGGCTTTCGCCGCCGAGGCGCTGACTGACCTCGGCCTCACCGCCGACGACTTCGAGTTCCGCGTCTCCCACCGCGACATCCTCGGTGGCCTCCTGCGGTCGTTCGACGCTGACGTGAACGTTCGAGACGCTATCCGTGCCGTCGACAAGTCCGAAAAGGTCGAACGCGAGGAGTACCTCGGTCTCCTCTCGGACGCCGGACTCTCCTACAACCAGGCCGACGAGTTCGCCGACCTGCTGGACCGCGGTGACCTCGACGAAATCGCCGACTTCGGCGGCGACAACGTCGCAGCGGCGGTCGAGAACCTCCAGAACGTCCTCGCGGCGGCCGAGGACTTCGGTGCCGGTGACTACTGTGAGGTGTCGCTGACGACTGCCCGCGGTCTCGACTACTACACGGGCGTCGTCTTCGAGTGCTTCGACTCGACCGGTGAAGTCTCGCGCGCGACCTTCGGCGGCGGGCGCTACGACGACCTCATCGAGTCCTTCGGCGGCCAGCCAACCCCCGCAGTCGGTGTCGGCATCGGTGCCGCGACCCTGCAACTGCTCTGCCAGCGCGCTGGTGTCTGGCCCGAAGAAGCGCTCTCGACGGACTACTACGTGCTGACCGTCGGCGACACCCGCGACGTCGCTTCGCGCATCGCCCGCGACCTCCGCGCTGCGGGCAACGTCGTCGAGGTGGACGTCTCCGGGCGGAGTTTCGGTGCGCAGATGTCGTACGCCGACTCCATCAACGCCGACGCTGTCGTCATCGTCGGCGAACGCGACCTCGAAAACGGCGACGTGACCATCAAGGACATGGAAAGCGGCGACCAGACGACCGCACCCGTAGCGGACTTCCCCGGCGACAACGACGCGCCGACCTACGAAGACTACGAATAGTCGGCGCTTCGGGGCTGAGCCGCGATATTTTTGTCAACTAAGAGCCGCGAACGGCCTTTTGGTTCTTCCCACCGTATCTATCGACATGTACCAAGCAATACTAGTCCCAGCTGACGGGAGTCGGCCGAGTGAGGTGGCGCTCGACCGGGCTATCGACCTCGCAGAACGGATGGGTGCGACGCTCCACATCGTCTACGTCGTCGACGAGCGTGTTCTCCACGCGACCCAATTGGACGCCGGGGGACTCAAACGCGGGTACGAAGCGGAAGGCGAGCGTATCGTCTCCGAGTCGGCCGAAGAGGCGGAAGCGGCCGGTCTCGAAGTCGTGACCGCCGTCGAACACGGCACACCCCACCGGGCCATCCTCGACTACATCGACGACGCCGGTATCGACCTTGTCGTGATGGGGACCCACGGCCGCCGTGGCGTCGAACGCTATCTCATCGGGAGCGTCACAGAGCGCGTGCTTCGACTGTCCGACGCGCCGGTGTTCACCATCCGCGCGAAGGAAACGCCGGTCGAAGAAGAGTAATAGTCCGACGAAGAACGCAGGCACATGCGTGCCTTCCGCGTCGCGTACGACGGCCGCCCGTACCACGGGTTCCAGCGACAACCCGACGTTCCAACCGTGGAAGACGCCATCCTCGACGCCTGCCGCAGCCTCGGCCTCTGCGCTTCCGACGACGTTCCGACGGGATACGCCGCCGCAGGTCGGACGGATGCGGGCGTCTCGGCGCTCGCACAGACCGTCGCGTTCGAGTGCCCAGATTGGTGTACGCCGCGGGCATTGAACGCCGAACTCCCGGGAACGGTTCGGGCGTGGGCCGCGGCCGACGTGTCCGACGACTTCCACGCCAGACACCACCCCGTCCGCCGCGAGTACGTCTACGACCTCCACGCACCGGCCGACTCGGTAGACGACGACTTGGCGGCGGCCGTGTTCGACGAACTCCGCGGCGAACACGACTTCCACAACCTCACACCCGACGACGAGGGAACCGTCCGAACGCTCGACGGCGAGATGTGGCGCGACGGCGACTTCCTCCTGTTCCGTATCGAGTCCAAGGGATTCGCCCGTGAACTCGTCCGGCGTGTCGTCTCACTGGTTCGAGCCATCGCAACAGGGTCTGCGCCCATGGAAAAACTCGACCGCGTGTTTAGTTCGGAACACTTGCAGGGTCCGGACGGCGTCCCGCCCGCTCCGCCGACACCGCTCGCCCTCACGGCCGTCGACTATCCCGGCGTCGAATTCGACGTCGACCCGGAAGCTGCCGAAAGCGCCAGACTGGCCTTCGACGAGCGGGCGCTAGCAGACAGAATCGGGTGGCGCGTCGGCGCACGAATCCGCGATGGGATTTCGGAGCGATAGGCAGTTTGTAGCCCGGTCAATAGCACTCCCGAGGAGTTCGTGGACCTCATAGCAAGGCTATCTTCACTTCGGCGCGAGTGTTCCCACATGTGCTACGACGCTGTCATCTTTGACAACGACGGCGTACTGACCCGGCCGACCTTACTGGAGGTCGAGCGCGAAGCGGTTCGACGGGCGTTTTCGGAGTTCGACGTGGACCCGACGACCGAAGCAATCGACGGCGTCATCCACGGCGGACTCACACGCCTGCGTCGCATCTGCCGCATCCACGATATTCCTGCCGACGAGTTCTGGGCTAGCCACGAGGCCCACGCCGCGGCGATGCAGCGTGAATGCCTCGAAAACGGGACGAAACCGCTGTACAAAGACGTGGGGGCGCTCGACGACCTCGACCACCCGCTCGCCGTCGTGAGCAACAACCAACACGAGACTATCGAGCACATCCTCGACGTGTACGACCTCACAGACCGCTTCGAGGTGGCCTTCGGCCGTGAACCGACCGTCGAAGGAGCACGGGTGAAAAAGCCAAACCCCCACTACATCCAGCGCGCGATGAACGAGTTAGGCGTCGAAAACGCACTTTATGTCGGTGACAGTAACGTGGACGTTGTCGCCGCAACCCGCGCCGGAATCGACTCGGCGTTCATCCGCAGACCGCACCGCGACGGCTACCAACTCGCCGCCGACCCGACCTACGAACTCGACTCGCTGGACGAGTTGTCCGCTGTGTGTTGACCGCAGTTAGTCCCATCCGTCGGGCCAGATGCCCGCCGCTTTCATCCCTACCTCGAAGTCCGCACCGCGGAAAGCGTCGGCGAGTTCGTCGTCGTCCAGTCGTGAGATGGCTCCCGCCGCGGCGTCGGACGCGAGTTCTCTGACGATGAGCGCGGTGAGCATCGCGTGTTCGCGGATGTTTCTGTCGTCGACCTTGTCGCGCGTGTCGGCGTGGGTGTGGCCCCATCCCCGTCCGCGTTCGCCGCTGTCGCTGTGGAGTTGAAGCGACGGGACCCCGGCGCGGACGAACGGCCACTGGTCGCTGAACGGGTGCGGTTCTTCCTCGACGCGAATGGGGTGGTTCGTCTCGTCGGCGACGCGGGACGCAACGTCGGCCGTCGATTCCGAGGCATGGGCCATCGCCACGAGGTCGCGGAATCGTCCCGCGCCATCGACGTTCACCACGGCGGCGACGCTATCGAGGTCGAGGCGGTCGACGAGGTGTTCCGCGCCGGTCAATCCGAGTTCCTCCGCGCCGACGCCGACGACGCGAACGCCGAGCGGGAGGTCCATCGCCGCGAGGATTCTGGCGGCGGTGACGACGGTTGCGATGCCACACCCATTGTCCAGTGCGCCTTCGGCGATATCGTGGGCGTCGTAGTGGGCACAAACGAGGAGTTCGCGGTTAGTGTCCGGACCGACGCGACCCTCGACGTTTCGACTCTCACCGGGCGTGGTCTCCGCGTCGACTGTGAGTCGGGCCTCACCGCCGCGCGAGGCGTAGTCTCGAAGCCACTCGCCAGTCTCCTTGCTGACGCCCGCGGCGGGGGCGACAGCCTCCTCGTCGTAGCGGAGCGCGCCCGTCGGCGGGAGTTGTCCGGGGACGTGGTTGACGAAGAGAAAGCCGACGGCACCGGCTTCGAGAGCGTAGCTGAATTTCTCCATCCGGTGGACGAATCGGCCGCCTGCGGGCGTCGTCGTGCTCGCAACGGCGATTGCGCCTGAAACGTCTTTGTCGTCAATCTCGTCGGGTGTCCCGTAGCCAACGTCTACGAGCGGTCCCGACACGTCCGCGGGCGGAGCGTACGGGAGCGCAATGGCCTCGAACGAGCGGGAATCGGGGGCAGTCACGGCGAGCGTCGTCTTCCCACGCGTCCAGTGGGCCATCTCGAAGGGGTCGTACTCGACGTTCCGAACGCCAGCGTCCTCAAACGCCTCGGCGACGAGTTCTCCGGCGCGCCTGTCACCGTCGCCGCCCGCCATCCTGTCGCCAAGCGCGGTGATTCGAGAGAGAAAATCCCACGGGTGACTGTCGGTCCACGTGCGCGCGAACGCGTCGCGGGCCGCAGGAGAGATATCGTCCATGTGACCACCACTCAGCGTCGACCCAAGTGGCTTGCGCCACCGTGTCAAACACTCCAATAAAAATGTTACCCACAACCAATAACTAATTTGACGTGGTATCGGCGATTACCATGCCAAAGTGTCAAAACTGCGAATCTTTTGTGACAGAAGGCTACGTCCGGGTGTTCGCACCCGACGGCATGGAGAACCCGCGGGTCTGCCCGAATTGTGAGGACATGGTTCGCGACGGGGCACAGGTACGACAGGCGCGTGCGACGCGTCACTGAGGTCGATACCATCTCCCGGTTTCTCTCCGCCGCCCGCTGATTGGCAAGGCTTACCAGCCGAGAGTGCTACGGGGGAGACATGAGTTCGGTTCCCGAGCGGAGCGACATCGACGAGGAGTACAAGTGGGACCTCGATAGCATCTACACCGCCGACGAGGAGTGGGAAGCGGCCTACGAAGAGGTCGCCGAACGGATTCCCGAACTGGCCGCGTACGAAGGCCGCGTGACCGAAGAGCCCGAGACGCTGCTCGAACTTCTCGAGACGATGGAGTCGGTGCTCCGCGAGGTGTCGATGGTTGTCTCCTACGCGAACCTTCGCAGCAGCGAAGACACCCGGAATCAGGAGTATCAGGCGCAGTCTGCCCGCGCACAGGCGCTCGCGTCGAAAGCCCGGAGCGCCGTCAGCTACCTCGACCCCGAACTGCAAGAACTCGACTGGGACGACATCGAGGCGTTCATCGATGAGGAACCGGCGCTCGAAGCCTACGAACACTACTTCGACGACGTGCTTCGGACGAAAGAACACACCCGCTCTGCGGAAGTCGAAGAAGTCCTCGCCGACCTCTCGGAAGTCACCGGGTCGCCGAGCGACATCTACTCCATGCTCGCCAACGCGGATATGGAATTCCCGACGGCCGAAAAGCCGGACGGCGAATCAGTCGAAATCACGCAGGGGAACTTCACGAAACTCCAGAAGCACCCGAATCGTGAGTTCCGCAAAACCGTCCACGAGAAGTTCTACGACCGCTGGGCAGACGTTCGTAACTCCGTCGGGGCGTCGCTGAAAAACAGCGTCAAGAAGGACGTAAAGACGGCACGCATCCGCAACTACGAGTCCGCGCGTGAGGCCGCGCTCGACGGCCCCAACGTTCCGGTCGAGGTGTACGACAACCTGCTCGAAACCGTCCGCGACAACCTCGACCACCTCCAGCGCCACGCCGACCTGAAGCGGCAGGCCATCGGTGCCGACGAGTTGCAGATGTGGGACCTTTATGTCTCTCTGACCGGCGACCACGGCCCCGAAATTCCTTACAAACAGGCGAAAGAGTACATCATCGAAGCCGTCGAACCGCTCGGCGAGGAGTACCAGTCGCGGATGGCAGAGGGCCTCGAAAATCGCTGGGTCGACGTGTACGAAAACCGCGGCAAGCGCGCCGGGGCCTTCTCCGCCGGCACCTACGACACCCAGCCGTTCATCCTGATGAACTACCAGGACGACGCGGCGTCGATGTTCACCCTCGCGCACGAACTGGGCCACTCGATGCACTCCGAACTCGCACAGGAGGCCCAACCGTGGCACGACGCCGAGTACGAGATTTTCACGGCAGAGGTCGCCTCGACGGTCAACGAGACGCTCCTCACCGAGTACCTCCTGGAGAACGTCGACGACGACGAACTCCGGATGCACGTCCTCGACGAGTACCTCGAGCGCTTCCGGTCGACCCTGTTCCGCCAGACGATGTTCGCTGACTTCGAACTCCAGATTCACGAGATTGCCGAAGAAGACGGCGCGCTCACGCCCGACCGGTTCGACGAACTCTACGGCGACCTCAAATCGACCTACTACGCCAACGCCGAGACGGACGACCACATCGCCCGCGAGTGGATGCGGATTCCCCACTTCTACTACAACTACTACGTCTACCAGTACGCGACGGGTATCTCCGCGGCCGCCGCAATCGTCGAACGCATCCGCGAGGAAGGTGAGGACGCCGCTTCTGACTACCGCGATGCCCTCGCACTCGGTGGCAGCGAGTACCCACTCGACGTGCTGCAAACTGCTGGCGTCGACATGACCTCACCCGAACCCATCGAAGACGCGATGTCGGTGTACGAGTCGTTCCTCGACGAGGCGGCGACGCTCCTCGACTTCGAATAAAAGGGCGTCTCAGCCGAGTTGGACGACTTTCGCTCGGCCGGACGTGCTTTCGATGTGGACGTTGTAGTTGGAGTCGTCGTCGCTGGCTGGAACGACCCACGTGGTTCGCTGCTGCGACGGCGATTCGATGATTGCGTCTTCGTGTCCGACGAGTTCGAGTTTTTCGCGGGCGATGCGCTGGGCTTGGAGTGGTGACTTCACCGACCGCTCACTGTGGCCGAGACGGAGCGTCATCACCGGAACCGAGACGCGACGCCCGACGCGCTCTGCGACGCTTCCGTTGAGGAGGCGATTGACGCCGTCTCGTCCGTGTGTTCCCATCACGACGAGGTCCGCGCTCGTCTGTGTGGCGTAGGCTGCGATGATTTCCGCTGGTTCGCCGCCCGCAACGGTCGTTTCGACCGGGATACCGTACTCGCCCGCTCGTTCGCGCACATCGCCGAGTGCGCGGGTACCGCGAGCGTCCACGGCGGACGCACCGTCGTCGTCCCCGGTGCCGCCTTCGACGTAGAGCGCGTGAATCTCCGCGTCGGCTAACTCAGCCACCTGGAGCGCGTGGCCCACTGCGTTCGATGCTTCCGGGCTGCCGTCCACCGGGACGAGAATGCGAGTGTACATTGTGACCCTCCTACCGGGTGGTAGGCAGAGACTGAGGTAATACTCGACTTCGGTTCCTAATTTTCGAGAATGATGGTTCCCGTATGTAGTCTCGACGGACGTAGATGGAGTCTGAGCGCCGCGCACGACGGCGCCGTCCAATCATCATGACTGACGGATGGAACATAGTCGTCTGCGTCAAGCAAGTACCCGATGCAGACGATGTTACGATTAACCCCGATACGGGGACGCTGAATCGCTCCGATGCGCCTGCGGTCCTCAACAATCCCGACCGCAACGCCGTCGAATCGGCGCTCGAACTTCGAGAGGCGGTCGGTGGCACGGTAACGGCCGTGACGATGGGACCGCCCGTCGCCGCGGCAGTCCTACAGACTGCCGTCGGTGCCGGTGCCGACGGCGGCGTGTTGCTGACCGACCGCGCCTTCGGCGGCAGCGACACCTGGCCGACCAGCCTCGCGCTCGCGCGGGCCGCCGACGAACTTGACGCCGACGTAGTCATCTGCGGCGAGGAGAGTACCGACTCCTCGACCGGACAGGTACCGCCCGGAATCGCCGCCCACAACGGGTGGTCGCAACTCACCTACGTCGAAGCGTTAGAACCACGACCCGACGAGGGTGTTCTCGTCGGGAAACGAGACGTGGAAGGCGGCTACGAGCGCGTCGCCGCCGAACTGCCGGTCGTCGTCGCGATGGAGTTCGGTGCCAACGCACCCCGACCGGCGGGCCTCCACCGGAAGATATTCGCCGAAACCGAGTTCGAACCGGTCGCCTGGACCGCCTCGGACCTCGGCATCGAAGACCGGGTCGGCCTCGCCAACTCGCCAACCAAAGTCGGCGGGATGGACACCGCAACACCGGTCGAACGCGAGCGAGTGGTCGTCGAAAGCGTGGACGACCTGTACGAACACATCGAGGAGGTGGTCTAAATGACCGTAGATATCGACGCATACCGAGACGTGTGGGTTTTCGTCGAACAGCACGACGGGACGGCGGCACCCGTCTCGTGGGAACTGCTCGCCAAGGGCCGCGAACTTGCCGACGAGACGGGCGAAGACCTCGTCGCCCTCGTGATGGGTGACGGCGTCTCCGACCTCGCCGAAGCGGCAATCTGCCGCGGCGCTGACCGTGCGCTCCTCGCCGACGACCCGGTGTTCGAACCGTATCGGGCGGACCCCTACGGCGAGCAGTTCCGGGCGCTCGTCGAGGACCGAAAGCCGAGCATCGTTCTCATCGGCGGGAGCCACACCGGCCGCGACTTCGCGGGCCGCGTGGCCGTTCCGGCACACGCCGGTTTGACTGCCGACTGTACCGAACTCGACGTGGACGACGAGGGATTGCTCCTCGCCAGTCGTCCGACCTTCGGTGGCGACGCCATGGCGACCATCAAGTGTCCGTCACACCGTCCGCAGATGGCGACGGTCCGACCGGGCGTCTTCGACGCTGGTGACGCGACTGAACCAGTCTCCGACGCGTCGGACGCTATCGAAGAAGTCGATGTCGTCGTCGCGGAGGAAGACACGCTCTCGACAGTCATCGAGCGCGTCGTCAGCGACGTGGTCGACATCACCGACGCCGAAATTGTCGTCGCCGGTGGCGCAGGGTGTGAAGGGAACTTCGCGCCCATCGAGGAACTAGCCGAGGCGCTCGGCGGCGAAGTCGCCGCCAGTCGCGCGGCTGTGGACGAAGGGTGGTGCGAACCCGCCAGACAGGTCGGCCAGACGGGCAAGACCGTTCGCCCGCGCCTCTACGTCGCGGCGGGCATCTCCGGCGCGGTCCAGCACCTCGAAGGGATGAACGACAGCGACGTGGTCGTCGCAATCAACACCGACCCGAACGCGCCCATCTTCGAGAACGCCGACTACGGCATCGTCGGCGACCTCCACGAGGTGCTGCCGGAGTTGACGGCGCTCGTTCGGTCGAAACAGGAGGTCGCAGCATGAGCGAATCCGAATCAACCCTACAGAAGCCCGAACAGCAGACCGAGACGCCGAACTACGACGACGCGTACGACGCCATCGTCGTCGGGGCGGGCCTCTCCGGGACTGCCGCGGCGCTGACGATGGCCCGCGAGGGACTGGACGTGCTGCTGCTCGAACGCGGCCCCGCACCGGGGACGAAGAACGTCTTCGGCGGGGTGCTCTACACTCCGACAATCCGCGAACTGGTCGATATCGACGACGCGCCGCTCGAACGCTACATCGCCGAGAAGAAGTTCTCGATGCTCTCGGCGAGCGGTGACGAGACGGCGGTCTCGATGCGCCCCGGCGCGTGGAGCGAGGACCCCCACAACGATTCGTACACCGTCCTCCGTCGGCGGTTCGACGAGTGGTTCGCAAAGCAGGCCGAGGAGGCGGGCGTGACGCTCATCACCGAGACGACGGTGACGGACGTACTCCGCGACGGACAGACCATCGTCGGCGTGCGAACCGACCGACCGGACGGCGAGATTCGAGCGCCGGTCGTCGTCCTCGCGGAGGGTGCGAACTCGCTCGTCAGCGAGACGGCTGGTCTCAAAGCCCGACCGGACCGCACGGATGTCGCCGTCTCCGTGAAAGAGGTGTTCAAACTCGACCGCGAGACCATCGAGGACCGCTTCCACCTCGACGGGGACGCGGGCGCGGCGTACCACTACTTCGGCGAGGGCGCAGTCGGCGAAGCAGTCGGCGGGGGCTTCGTCTACACGAACAAACGGACCGTCAGCGTCGGTATCGCCTACCGAATCGAAGACGCCGCGCAGGGCCAGACGCCCGAAGCGACACTCGACGCCTTCGAGTCGCATCCGGCAGTCGCACCGCTCGTCCGCGGTGGGCGGCGTATCGAGTACTCCGCGCACGCGATTCCGGAAGGTGGGGCCGAAGCGATGCCCGAACTCGTCCACGACGGCGCGGTGGTCGTCGGCGACGCCGCCGGGCTTGTGTTGAACAGCGGCGTCCACCTCGAAGGGACCAACATGGCCGTCGAAAGCGGCTACCACGCGGGCAAAGCCATCGCGGCCGCCATCGAAGACGGCCGAACCGACGAGGCGGCGCTGGCCGCGTACCCGCAGGACCTCGGAGACTCGTTCGTCGTCGAGAACCTGCGCCACTACGACTGGTTCCACCGGACTATCGCCAAAGACCGCGAGTTCCTCTTCGAGGACCTCCCGCGGGCGCTGGCCGACGCCGAGACAGAGTACTTCAAGATGGACCGGTCGTCGAAAGAAGCACACACCGACGCGGCCCGCGAGCGACTGCTCGACGCGGCCGGTGGATGGGTCGGCGCGGCAAAGCGCGCGTGGCGTTTCCGGAGGATGTTATCATGAGCACTGCACAACCACACGTTCCAGAAGTCAGCACAGCGGACCGCCTCTATACGGTCAAATACCGCGACTCGGGAGAATCGCACCTCGGTATCGAAAACGCAGACACCTGCGTCGAGTGTACGACAAACGAGTGTACGTCGGTCTGTCCGGCCGCCGTCTGGACCGTAGACGACGACAGCGACGGCATCCCATCCATCGCCTATGAGAACTGTCTGGAGTGTGGGAGCTGTCGATTCGGGTGTCCCTACGACAACGTCGAGTGGACCTATCCGAAGACCGGCAATGGTGTCGTATTCAAGCAAGGATAGCGTAGAAAAGACACACGTTCTTTCGGGATTTTTTCGGTACTGAAACGCATACACCCCCAATATTGAGGGACGCAATAGTGCTATATTTATGCACAATCGACCAGAATGCTTGTGTATTAGAACGTCTTACAATTAGACAGTTGAGAGAGATGACTACAGAAACTTGTTCAGACGACTTCCAGTTGCTGTTGAGCGAGGACACGGACGTAGAGGAAGTCGTGCTGGGGTTCAAGAAGGGAGGGGAGCTGCACGAACTCGTCACCATCAAGCCACCAATCCAAGTGACCATGCAACACCCGTGAGCACTGATTTTCCGCCAGAGTCACGAGTACGCAGCGAGGTAGACCACCGCACGTTCGTGTAGCGCCGGGTGCGGCATCGCGTGGGGTCTGGCGTCCTGAACCAGCGCGAGTGCGTCCCTGAATCCGTTGTTCGTGTCCGCTGCGAGCGCTGTCGCGACGAGCGCGCTACTCCGGGAGATACCCGCCGTGCAGTGGACCAGCAGACTCCCTTCTTCGCGTCGAAGTCGCCGGACTGTCTCGACGGCCTGCTCGAACGCTTCCCAGTCGTTACCCGGGCCATCGACCAGCGGCCGGTGGTGCGTCGTCGCCGGATACCGGTCCTCGGTCGCCGACACGACGAACTCGAATGTCCGGTCGTGGGGCTCGGAGTCGGCGGCGTGTTTGTTGCCGAGAAACAGGTCTTCGTCGCCGATGCGGCGGACGATAGGGTGTGGTTCGACGTAGCCGAAAGGGCGGACAAGCGGCATCTCGTGAGGAGAACCAGAAGAGTTGATAGTCACTGTATCAGCATTTGCACAGGTAAGAGTTCATTTTGTGAGCGCGACGGACAAGCCTTCATGGTGCTTAGTCGGAGAGTTGTGGTTCAGCAAATTGGTGTTGTTCAATCCAGTCAGATAGCCGGAAGTCGTCGGCCCAATTGATATTTGGCGACTTCTTGTTTGCATTTTCAACTCTCAGTCCCATCGATGTGCTGGGTGCGTCATCAATCGGTATGACGTAGGCCTGTTCGAGGTCTGGAGAATATACAGCAAAGATATCAATTTGGCCGTCGTATCCTTCTTTCTTCACACGTCGCGTTAATGTCCCAGAACTCCGAGTTTCGAATTGAACGCGGCCATTAGTTAGACGGCCAGTTTTCACTTGCACTCGAAAGAACCTACCTCCAAGTTCGACAACAAAATCGTACCGTTCGTTGTCTCCAAATGGTTCAAGGACAGTGATACCGTTCCGAGTGAATTCGAAGAGAACAGCGGCTTCGCTACACTGTCCTCGACGTTTTGGATGACTGATATCCTTCATACGCTATCTGCATCAGTGAGATTAGTGAAGGATAGCCAAAGAGTGAAAGTGAAAGCAATGATCCACGTTCGCCACCTCTATTACACCTTATGCCACCTGTGTTCAACCAGTCAGAGGTAGTCTTCAAGTAGCATTTAACACCGTTCGCCGTCGCTCACGGATGTGAAAACGGGCTGGGAGGGACTTGAACCTCACTCGCTCGCTTCGCTCGCTCTCTGGTTCAAGTCCCTCAGAACCGTTTCACTCCTCACGTTTGTTCTCACTAGAACGCGTAGCGTTCTGGTTTGCTCACGAGACGCTCTCCGTCTCGTGAACGTCGTAGAAACGGGCTGGGAGGGACTTGAACCCCCGACCGTCTGGTGTCTTCCGAAACCACGCAACGTGCGTAGTCCCGCTAAAAGCCAGACGCTCTGCCTAACTGAGCTACCAGCCCTCGAACGCTCCTTAAGTGGGGATACTGATAAGCGTTTATTTTCGCACCCAATCTGCTTTGTACCCCGTTGCCGTGTATCGACCATGGACCTTCGGGACTTCGTAGACACGCTCCTTCGGTTCGAAAGCGTCGAGCAGGCAGAAGAACCCGTACAAACGTGGGTCAAGAACCGCCTCGGCGAGTTCGGATTCGATACGTACGAATGGACCGCCGACCCGGAGCGACTCGCCGAGCACCCGTCGTTTCCCGACGACCCCGACGATATTGCGACGCAGAACCGACCGAGCGTCGCGGGCGTCTTCGAGTTTGGCGACCCCGACGCCGGACAGACGCTCGTCCTGAACGGCCACATCGACGTTGTCCCGGCGGACGCGGAACTGTGGTCCCACGACCCCTTCCTCCCCCGGTGGGACGACGAGGCCGGAACGGTCACCGCCCGCGGCGCGGCGGACATGAAAGTCGGCCTCGCGACGTGTGTCTTCGCCGCGCTCGACGTTCGGGAGGCGGTCGACTCGGGTGCACTCGACCTCGACGGCCGACTCGTCGTCGAGAGCGTCGTCGGCGAGGAAGAAGGCGGCATCGGCGCGGCCGCCGCCGCGCTCGACAATCCCTATCCGTTCGATAGGGACGCCGCGCTAGTGGCCGAACCGACGCGACTGAAACCCATTCTCGCCACTGAGGGGTCGGTGATGAAGCGTCTACACCTCACCGGCCGGAGCGCCCACGCGGCGTCACGGTGGCGCGGTGTCGACGTGCTGCCGAAGTTCGAGGCGATTCGACAGGCGTTCTTCGAACTGGAAGCCGAACGCTGCGAGACGGTGACGCATCCACTGTACGACCACCCGATTCCGTGGCCCATCTGCGTCGGCCGCGTCGAAGCCGGGTCGTGGACATCGACCGTCGCCGGGACGTTGACCGCCGAATGGCGACTGGGTGTCGCACCCGGAGAGACCGTCGACGAGGTGGAACAGGCGTTCGAAGACCGACTGGCCGAAGTCGTCGCGGACGACGAGTGGCTCTCGGAGCATCCGCCGACGTTCGAACGGTTCTCCATCCAGTTCGAAGCCGCTGAAGTGAGTCCCGACGAACCCGTGGTCGAGGCGGTCCGCAGTGCGCTTCGAGCGGCCGACCTCGACGACGAACCCGCGGGGGCGACGTACGGCGCGGACTCGCGACACTACGTCGACGCGGGGATTCCGACGGTGCTGTTCGGCCCGGGCGACATCGACCAGGCGCACTTCCCCGACGAGACGCTTGTGTGGGAGGAAGCCGAGACTGCGCGGAGCGTAATCCGAGACGCGGCGCGGCGCTTCCTTCAGTCGAAGTAGTCGTCGAGCGCGTCGGTGACGATGGTCCCGGGGTCGGCGTCGTCCAGCGAGGCCTGTCGCCGGAGTTCGAGGTAGACAGACGGCGGCAGCGACACTTCGAGCGTCCCGAGGCCGATGCCGTGGTCATCCAGCACCTCGGTCACTGGGCGGCCGTTGTTGACCTCACTGGCGAGTCGTCTGACTTCTCTGACGGTCAAGCCCGCGTCGAGCGTCGCCCACGCGAGATGGAGTCGGGCGTCACCGGAGACGCGCGCGATGTGCTTCGCCGCAGTCGGCGCGATGTGGCCGCGTGCGACGTGGCGACGGACGGACTGTGGAAGGTCGTGGACGCGCGCCCACTTCCGAATGAAAGAGACCGAAACGTCGCCTCCGGCGCGCTCTGCGGCGCGTTTGTAGGAGCCAACGCCACGGACGAGGGCGGCACAGGCGGCGGCACCGCGAAGCATAAGTACGTGGTCGTCGCCCGCCGAGGATTCGGCGAACGACCGAACCGTTCGGGCGGCCTCTGCGACGCTCTCTGGGTCGTTGGGGTCGAATCCAACCGCCTCGGAGGCACGTTCGCCCGTGACGGCGGGGTCGCCACGGACGACAGGTTCACCGACCGGTTCGGCACGGTCGGCCCGGGGATGGTGCCTTCCTCGGCGTTCGTCGTTCGTCATCTACGCACGAGTTTTGTGCTCTCGGTTAAAAACGTCTCCCCGAGTGGCGAGATTCGCGCGCAGGCGTTCTGTTCCTCTCAGAAATCTGAATAGAGAGCGTCTATTCTTCTCTCGATTCCGAAAGGTGCGACCAGATTTCCGTACATCCAGCGCCGTCTTCGAGGTCCTTGAGGTGGGCAGCGGGGTCGATTTCCTCGTCCTCGTCGCAACGTTCCTGTTCCGATTCGACTTCCGGTTCCGATTCGAGTTCGGCGTTCGTCATTCGTCGTCCTCCGTCTGTTCGAACAGTTCGGGGGCTGCATCGGCGGAGGCATGTTGTCGGGCAGCGCTGCGGCGGTCACTCATCGTCCCTCCGTAACGAGGGCATACCCATAAGCGAATCCGCACCTGTAACGTGTACCCGTACTCCCGGGTACCGGAACCGCTTGCCACTATCTCAGACGGCCGCAAACGGGCAAAATCACCGGACAATGGACGAGAACCACCGGATACTCCCGTCGCGTACCGAAGCGTGGATTGCGGCCGCCGTCTGGCATAGGTACCTGCGTCCCCGAGTGGTGTGTATGAGTGTCTCTCTGCGCGTGCTCGACGACGGCGCGTGGGTCTCCGTGAACGACAGTCGGCAAGTGAGCGTAAGCGAACTCTGGCGGCTCGACGCACCGGGGTTTTGCGCGTGTACAGTTCCGGATTTCGTCGTCGAAAACTTCCAGTCTGTCGGCGTCGACGGCCGAACTATCACGGCCAACGTCTACGGCCAGTGTATCCAGTGCGGCGAGACAGGCATCCCCGGTTGGGTTCCGGTCGGGCGGCTCAAAAACGGCGAATACGTCGATTTAGACCGTGAGAACGTCGTTCTCCCGGCCCACGACGGCGACGAGACGTAATAGGCAATAGTTGCCCCTGTTCGGCAGCACCGGGAAGGGTTGACGGTACGCTCGGGGCCTTACGTGGGGGAATACATGCAACTTCTACGAATGCCCACGGACGTCGAGCGCTGGAAGTCAGAGGTTTACGGTAACGAGATACGAGAGCATCTGTTCGAGTTCGCAGAGAAGGGCTGGGACTCCATCCCCGAAGACGAGCGGGACGCGTGGTTCGAGCGGTTCAAATGGTGGGGACTGTACCACCAGCGGAACGGTCAGGAGTCGTACTTCATGCTCCGCATCGGGACGCCGAACGGGCGTCTCGAACCCGACCAACTCCGCGTCGTCGGCGAAGTCGCAAAGGAGTACGCCACCGGACCGGGGACGAACCCCATCTTCGGCGACGCCTACGCCGACATCACGACCCGGCAGGCCATCCAACTGCACTGGATAAAACTCGAAGACGTGCCGGACCTCTTCGAGAAACTCGAAGCGAACGGGCTGACCGCCCAGCAGGCCTGTGGTGACTCTTGGCGGAACATCGTCGGCAACCCGATGGCTGGCAACGACGCCGAAGAGATAATCGATGCGTGGCCCGTCATCAAAGAACTCAACGAGACGTTCAAGGGTGACGACGACCACTCGAACCTCCCGCGGAAGTGGAAGGTGTCTGTGGCAGGGTCGGCCGACGGCTCCGGCCAAGGCGACATCAACGACCTCGCTCTCGAACCGGCCTACAAAGAGATCGATGGCGAGCGCACGGTCGGCTTCAACGTCCGCGTCGGCGGCGGCCTCGCCCGTAACGAACCGCGACACGCCCGCGACATCGACGTGTGGGTCGCACCCGAAGACGCCGCGGCAGTCTCCGGTGGCCTCTCGGCGCTCTTCCGCGACCACGGCGACCGCGAGAACCGGTACAACGCCCGCATCAAGTTCCTCGTCGACGAGTGGGGAACCGAGAAGGTCCGCGAAGTCCTCCAAGAGGACTACGTGGACTTCGAACTGGAGACCGCGGGCGAAGACGTGCGCGACCAGTACACCTACAACGCCGGTGGCGACGGCCGCAACGACCTCGTCGGCGTCCACAAGCAGAAAGACGGGAAGAACTTCGTCGGCCTGAACGTGCTCGTCGGCCGGATGGGTGCGGACGACGTGCTCGAACTTGCCGACCTCGCCGAGGAGTACGGCTCCGGTGCGGCCCGTCTGACCCAGCGCCAGAACATCATCATCCCGGACGTTCCGGACGAGAAGCTCGACGAGTTCCTCGCCGAGGACCTGCTCGAACACTACTCGCCCGACCCCTCGCCGTTCATGCGCGGCTCTGTCGCCTGTACGGGCACCGAGTTCTGTTCGCTCTCCATCGTGGAGACGAAGAACCGCCAGGTTCGCTTCGCGCGCTGGCTGAAGGAGAACGTCGACCTCCCTGACGGCGTCGACCAGTTCCACATCCACCTCTCGGGCTGCACGGCCTCCTGTGCCCAGCCCCAGATTGCGGATGTCAGTCTCCGTGGCATGAAGACCCGCAAAAATGGGGACCCGGTCGAAGCACTCGACATCGGCCTCGGCGGCGGTCTCGGTGAAGAACCGCAGTTTGCCCGCTGGGTCACCCAGCGCGTCCCCGTGGACGAAGTCCCCGGTGCTATCAAGAACCTCCTCGCATCCTTCGAGGAACGCCGCGAGGGTGACGAGACGTTCCGCGAGTTCATCCAGCGGCACGACGACGACGAACTCGCCGACCTCGTCGAACCCGAAGAGACCAGCTACGAGGACCCGATGATGCACAACACGAAGCGCACGTGGTACCCGTACGCCGAAGAAGACAGCCTCGACGCGAGTCCCGCGCCGACCCTCGGCGATGGAACGCCCATCACGAGCGACGACTAACCCACGCGACGACCACCGTCGCTGCGCTCCGTTCGGCTCGACTCCGTCTGACGCGTTTCGACAGCACCCACGGCACCTATCTACGACGACACCCAACCCCCATTCATGCCAGACCGAATCTTGAAGGTCAACGCCTACACGACTCTCGACCTCGCCGACGGAACGGCGACAGGCCACGACTTCGAAGAGTCGGCGTTCGCGGTCCTCAACGTCACCTCGCCGCGGAAGAACCCAGACGAAATCACGCTCGAACTCGAACTCGACGGGACGCAACTCGACTCGCTCCCGCCGCACGCCGACCGCGTCACGCTCTCTCCCGAAGAGGCACGGAAGGTTGCCGCCGACCTCGAAAAACACGCCAATCGGGTCGAAGCAGCGCAGGACGACTGACCACGCACGATTCGACACGACACGGCCCGACTCGATTCGGCCCGACACGGCCTGACTCGACTCGTTCGATTCGACTCAATTTTCGAGCCCTCACGTATCCACGAGTCCAGAGCGTCTGCGACGGCCAAACGAGAGAGCGAACGAGGTGACGGAGACGGTGAGACAACACCAACCACGACAAAATAAACCATGGTACTTATTGAACTGATTTCCCACCATATTACATCAATTCGCACACGAATTAGTTGTTCGTGCATCCACAGTGCGCATCGGTAGACATATGGTGAACAAGCGAGGAACAACTATCGTGTTAGCGATGACGCCTTCACGCCGTCCACGCATCGCGCGTCGACCGCACACTACCTCCCGCGCTCACCCGGCGAATCGAACGCCGGTCACAGCGCGGGAGGTGGTGGCGTGAGCCGTCATCGAACGCTCGTCCTCTTCGTCGCGGCGGCGGTGCTGTTCGGCACCTCCTTCGTCGGTATCAAGGCCGCACTCGGACCCGTACCGCCGGTGCTCTTCGCGGCCTTCCGCGTCGATGTCGCCGCCGTGGCTCTCTTGGCGCTCGTCGCCGCCCGGGGCGGCTATTGGCTCCCACGGAACCGTGCCGACGTGCTCGGCATCCTCGCCAGCGCCGCGTTCGTCCTCGGCGCGAACAACGTGCTGCTCTTTCTCGGTCAGCAGCACGCGACGACCGGCGCGGCCGCGGTCATGTACAGTTTTGTCCCGGTCGCCTCCCCGGTGTTCGCCGTCCTCCTCCTCGATGACGAGCGCGTCACCGCGTTCGACGGCGCGGGTATTCTCCTCGGACTGCTCGGCGTCGTCGTCATCGTCGGCCCCGGAAGCATCCTCAGCGGCGGTGCGGGAAGTATCGGACAGGCGCTCGTCTTCGGCGCGGCGGTCTCTGTCGCGCTCGGGACCGTCCTCATGAAGCGCGCCGGTCCGACCATCGGGACGATTCCGTTGACCGCGTGGGCGATGGCGCTCGCGGCCGTCAGCATCCACGTCGTGAGCCTCGGCATCGGCGAGTCGCCTGCACAGGTTCCGTGGACGCCGACCATCGTCGCGGCCATTCTCTACGTTGGCATGCCCGCGACTGCGGCGGCGTATCCTGTGTACTTCGCCCTGCTCGCCGAGGCCGGTCCGGTGCGGGGGAACCTCGTCGCCTACGCGGTGCCGGTCGTCGCGACCCTCGCGGGATGGGCGCTCCTCGGCGAAACCATCTCGACGGCGACGATTCTCGGATTCGGCGTGATTCTCGCCGGATTCCTCGTCGTCCAGCGCAAGTCGGTATTGCGACTCGTCGGGTGGGGAGCAACGGCCGCTGTCGAACCCGAGTAACAGAGAAACGCGAACGACCGTCGCAGGAGTCGGAGCGTCCGTGTCGACTACGACGCGTCGGTTCGACCGCTCAGACCACGACGCGCTTTCGAACCGTCGCGGCGACGTTGACCAGCGTCTGTTTCTTCATCAGCGCGAATCCGGCGAAGATAGCACAAAAGCCGACGAGCGCAGTCGCGTCGATAGCGTGGCCGAGGAGGACCCAACTCATGACCGCGGCGACGACGGGTTCGAGGTAGCCGATGAGGTTGAGTTCGGTCGGCCCGAGGCGGTCGAGGAGTTCGAAGTAGATGAGGAAGGCCACCGCGCCGGAGACGAACGTCAGATAGAGGAACGACGCGATACCAGCGGGTGCCCACTCGATTGCCGTGAGCGACTCGCCGCGGACGAGACCGGCGACGTGGAGGATGACGCCGCCGACGAACATCGTCCACGCCTGCATCGACTGGACCGGAAGGTCAGTGCGGAGTGGCCGAGTCAGAACCGCCCCGAGCGCGAAGGCGACGGCACCGAGGAAGACGAGGAGGATGCCGACACCCTGCGCGGCGTCGAAGCCTCCGGCACCGGGGTTGGCGACGAGGATGACACCGACAAAACCAGCGACGAGGCCGAGCATCCCGGACTTTCCGAGCGACTCGGTCGAAAGGATGCTGCTGGCGAAGACGGCGGTCAGGATGGGCGAGAGACTGATGATAATCGCGGCAATCGCGCCGGGGATGTAGTGTTCACCGAGGTAGAGCAGGCCGTGGTAGGCGGCGATGATGAACACCGCACCGATAGCGGTCGCGAGGAGTTCGTCACGACCCTTCGGCCGCCAGCGGTCTGTCGAGTACACCGCGTACGCGAGCATCACGAGACCAGCCAGTTCGTAGCGAACGGCCGCGAAGGTCAGCGTCGGGAAGTATTCGAGTCCAACCTCGATAGCGACGAACGACGTCCCCCACATCACCGCGAGCGCGGCGAACAGCAAGGGCGTCGATGGAAGGTTTCTCCAAGAGAGTTGCGTCATAGTCGAATCTGTCTCAACCATCCGGCACAGAGTCTATTAAACTCTTCTACAATAGAAACGTTATAGATTGGATTTTTCATTCATAATTTCTCCTGTGTTTGTTCTATATGTGAGGATGTTGCCCATTGTCGAATTGCGTCAGAGTTCAGGCGAATCGAGAAGACAGCGTAAGGACTTACATCGCCGCCTGCGCCCATGTAGGCATGGACGAGCGCGACGTGCGCCTGCTAAAGGCCATCGCGGACCTCGGAACGGGGAGCCCGGAGCGACTGCACGAGGAGACAGGCATCCCGGTATCGACCATTCACTATCGATTGAACAACCTGAAAGACGACGGCGTCATCGAGAACGACCTCTACGACATCAACCTCGAGGCGTTCGGTCTGGGCGTCACCGTCGTCATCGAAGTGCTGGCTGACTACACGGGGCCGTACGAAGAAGTTGGAAAGCAACTACTGGACATCGAGGGAGTTACGCAACTGTACTTCACGATGGGCGAGACGGACTTCATCGTCGTCGCACATCTCGCAAACTCCGACCGGGTCGAACGCCTCATCAGCGACTTCGAGGCCATTCCTGAGGTCGAACAGACGAACTCCACGTTCGTCATCGCGACGATGCGTGACAGCCACCGCGCGCTCCAGAGTTACTCGCTCGGAACACTTCTCGACGAGTTGGGTATCGAAGACTGAGAATCACCCCGGCACGTATGTTCCCACGCCGCGTTCTGGTCTCCATGACGGAGACGACGCGAGTGTGGTTAGTCGAACGGACCTATTCGGACGACGAACAGAACATCATCATCCTCGTCTACGCGACACCCGACGGGGAGTGGTACCACCGAAAAGAGCGCTCGTTGACGAGTTTCGACTCGGATATCCGCGACACCTACGCCGCCGTCGACGTGCCGAAAGGCGAGTTAGGTCGCGTCTCTGACGCCGAGACCCGCGAGCAGTATGCCGCTGCTGCCCGGAAGATGGCCGACTCTCACGACCCCGACGACGTTGTCTAGGCGAGCAGTCACTCACAGATTCGGCTACGTCGGCGACGCAATCGGCAGTTCGATGACGACGGTGGTCCCGCTCGGGTCGTTATCCTCGATGTGAACCGTCCCGCCGAACGAATCGACCATATTGTAGACGAGATAGAGACCCAATCCCGTTCCCGAACTGTCGAGTCCGCGCTCACCTTTCCCGAAGACGAGTTCTTTTCTGCTGTCTGGAATTCCCGGTCCGTCGTCGGCGATTCTGACCTCGACCACGTCGTCGTCTCTCGTCGCGGATATCGTGATGGTTGGGTCGCCGTCTGTGTGCTTGACGGCGTTGTTCAGGACGTTCCCGAACACCGACGCGAGAAGCGGATTCGCCCGAACGGCGACCTCGGGAATATCGCCCTCGACATCGAACGTCGCCTGTGGGAACGCGTGGCGAAGCGATGCGAGTTCGCGGTCGAGCGTGTCCGAAAGCGAGACGGGGTGTGCCTCGACGACACCGCCGCTCATCGTCTCGATGAGGTTGCGCGCGACCTCTGTAATCTCTATCGTGTGCCGACCGGTCGAGAGGATGCGTTCGAGGATGTCACGTCCATCCTCGTCGACGTGGTCCGAGAGCAACTCGGCCCACCCGACGATGACGGTCATGTCGTTTCGAATGTCGTGGCGGACGATTCGATTGAGGGCTTCCAACTCGGCGTTCGCCCGTTCCAACTCCTGTTCTCGGGTTCGCCTGTCGGTCACGTCCTGGACGGTTCCGCGGAGCGCGACGACGCGGCCGTCCCGGATGACGGGTTCACCGCGCGTCCGAACCCAGATTTCACGTCCCTCGGCCGTGACCATCTGGAACTCCTCTTCCCACGGGACTCCGTCGTCGCGGCACCGCTCGAATCGCGTTCGGAGGTCCTCTCGGTCCTCGGGGGCGAAGAACTCGATTGTGTCCTCTAACGTCGGTTCGTACTCCAGCGACACGTCGTGGATGCGTTTCGTCTGTGTCGTCCACGCTAAGGTGTCCGTTTCGAGATCGTATTCCCACCCGCCGACTTTCGAGATGCGCTGTGTCCGTTCGAGGAGGTCCCGACTGCGTTCGAGTTCTCGTTCGCGCTCTTTCAGTTCGGTGAGGTCCTGGAAGACGACAACATAGCGCTCGCCAGACAGCACCGTAATCGACAGGCGAACCGGAACCTCGCCGCCGGAGAGCTGTCGAACTCGAACCTCTCCTTGCCACTGTCCCGTCTGCTCGAGGTCCGACCGCACCAACTCACGAAGCCACTCTACTTCCCAGTCTTCGTAGTGGTTCGTCCACTCGGTGCCGACCAAGTCGTCGGCGTTCGCGTAGCCGAAGATGTTCGCCGCGGCCTCGTTGGCGTAGGTGTAAACGCTGTCCTCAGTAATCGTCACGCCAGCATCGACCGAATCGACCGCCTGCTTGAGCGACTCGAGTTCGCGCTCTCGCTGGTGCTCTTCGGTCACGTCCTCGACTGTCGAGATGAGTCGACGCCGGCCCGAGAGTTCCGCCACGGTGAGACCCACTCGAATCCAGACCACGTCCCCGCTCGAACCCTCGATAGGCCACTGGAAGACGTTCTTTCCCACCTCGACGGCTTCGTCAACCTCTGCTCGCGCCCGTTCGGCCGTGTACCCGGGAACGTCAGCGGTGATGTCCATCGGGAGGGTATCGAGAAGCGAGTCGGGGTCGGACCCCAGGAGGTCGGCGTACTGCTGGTTGATATCGACCAGTTCGAGCGTGTCGAGGTCACGAACCGCGAGGCCGACGTTCACGGCTTCGAACAGTGCCCGGTGGTCCAACGACCCGACGGTGTTCCGGGCGGCGTCGTAGACGACTCGTCCGAGGTTTTCGATGTCGATGTCGGACGGGTCCGTCCGGGTGTACGAAACGACTGGAACGCCTTCGACGCGGACTGCCGCCGAGAGCGGCTCGCCGTGCTCGTCGGTCATCCGAGTCGAGACGACGAGACAGTCGATGCGCGACGTATCGAGAGCGTCCCAGACAGCCTCGGTATCGGCAACCGCGTTGGCACGAACTGTCACGTCGCCGTCGCCGACGACCTCCGGCAAGCAGTCCGCGAGACGCTCGCGAAGTGGTTCGTTCTCGTCCGCGATGAGAACGTTCAGTCGTTCATTCATACAGGAATATCGGACCCGAGGGTAAAGTATGAAGCGGCGGGGGCGACGCGCTGAAACCGCCCAAACGGACGCAGGGGAACTCTCCTCGCTCCGAACGCTCGATATCAAAAATACATCCTGTTGACTGCTTTCGATTCGAAGCTTATCGCCCGGAGAGAGCCGTTAACTCTGAACGACAACTGGCCTAAGGTAAGACGACGTATACTAGGATGTAGTCGGTGCGACATCGACACAGGAGCCTCTCATGACAACAACACAGACGACTCCGACCAGACTCGTCGGTATCGTCCTTCTCGCACTCGCCGCTCTGTTCGTCCTTCCCGTACTGCTCGGTATGACCGGAATGTTCGGACGGGGACCGATGGGATGGGGCGGCGGATGGATGCACGATACGTGGATGCACGGCGGAACCAGTACGGCCGTCCCCTGGTGGATGTGGGGAATGGGTCTCGTCGGCCAACTGCTCGTCTTAGTCGTCCTCGTCGGCGTCGGGGTACTCGCCTATCGCGCCCTCACGGGTGGCGGCAGCGACGACGCCCTCGACGAACTCCGCCGGGCCTACGCCCGCGGCGACATCGACGACGAGGAGTTCGACCGCCGCCGGGAACGCCTCGAAGCCAGCGACCACCGAGACTGAGCGACCGACACACGCTTAGGTCGTTGCTGAATCGGGAGAGTCAGCAGTTGCCGACCCCGAATCGGGAGGACCAGCAGTTGGCGAGTCGAACCCACTCGTATTCACCCATCGCGTGAACCGTGTTCTGATGTCCTCCCAGTCGTCGTTCGACTTCGACGACTCGGAACCCGTTGCCATCTGTACTGACCGGTTCGAGTTGAGATAACTGTATGACATGATGCTCGGGTACTCCTTGACAGTCACCTCGTAGGAGTCCACGCCCGGACCGTCGTGTCCGTGGACGCCCAGCAGGTGCCCAATCTCGTGGACGTAGAGTCGGTCCGACTGCTCCGCTCCGGCCATGGCGATGCGGCCGTAGTTGGCGGACGCGCGGACGCGACGGTCTCCGATAGAGACAGACTCGGTGAGGAAGATGTACTGGTACCCTCGATTCGCACGGTCGAAGTCAGCGACGACGGTTTCGTGGTCGTGTACGTTCGCCGCTGAGAGCGTCGTGAGGTTCGTCTCGTCGACGACGAAGTGGACCGCGAATCCGGGCGTGCCGTCTGGGTTTTCGACCGGTGCGGCCGCGAAGAACGCAGCAGTGCGGTTCAGCGCGGTCCGATTCACCGTGACGGTGTGGTACGCATCGACTTCGAAGTAGAGGTCCTTGTGAAGTGGATTCGCGCCGGGGAGTTCTCGGGGCGAGGCATACACCTCCACGCCGTCGGCGAAGCCATCGCCGTCGGTGTCTTCGACCAGCGGGTCGGTCCCGATTTGGCGCTCCAGTACGTCGGCGAGGCCGTCGCCGTCGGTATCGGTCCGGGTTTCGACCGGGGAACTCGGCACATCTGGGACAAGCGGGTCTAATCCCAGTCGGTACTCGGTTCCATCGAAGATGCCGTCACCGTCGGTGTCGCCGACGAGCGGGTCGGTTTCGTCTCGAAGCACCTCGGTCCAATCGTCGAGGCCGTCGCCGTCAGTATCGACGGCGGTCGTGTTGGTTCCGAGTGAGGCCTCTAACCGGTCGTCGAGTCCATCACCGTCAGTGTCTGCCCACGGAGGGCCCTCCACCTGATTTGGAGACTCGGTATCTATCCCGGTGTCGGGGTCGGGTTCGAGAGCCGTCCGTTCGGTTGCTGGTTCGAATACGGAGAGCAACCGGTCCGTATCGACATCGAGTGGGTCGACTACCGTCGCCGTCGAAAGATACCCGACGCTGGTCGATACTGGCAGACCGAGAAGCGAGATAACGACGATGAGTCGAATGGGGGTCATCTGAGAGCGGGCGGGCGAGCGGTGGTCGAAATGTGCTGTATCGGATAGCGGGAGGGGCCGCGCCAGCGGGATGCTTGACCATGTTACCATACCTCATACAACAGCATAGTTATTGTAGGCGTGACACGATTAGGTACGGCCTAGACAGACCGGAGAGCGGTGAAAATCAGCTGTTTCAGAGAGTCGGCACGTGAGACGAGAAGGGACATCTTGACGTGAAACTGGACGTCTTTCGGACCGAGTCCCCAACCCGGAACGCAATCGCTCGTGGCGACCGAAACGCCTATTCTTCTTTAGGCCAACCTAAAAATATGGCGTCGGACTCGTCCAACGGCGGTCCGTTGTCGGTGTTCAGACGGTTCCGTCCGCAACGAACGCGCCTCCGCGTCGCGGCGTGTGTCGCAGCAAGTCGGTCGATAGAGCTACCGGAAGACGACGAAAACGGCGACGAGTAGGTAAAACTGATTTTCCGGCGCGTGCCGTGGCTTAGATATCGACCACTGCGCCGACAGCGGGTGCCGTGGCTTCGTAGCCGTCGGCGCGGAGTTCTTCTGCGAACGCCGCACAGCGGTCGCCGTGGTTGACGAAAACCGGCGTATCCTCGTAGTCGGCGAGGAACTCACGGAGTCCGTGTTTGTCCGCGTGGGCGGAGAAGTCGTACATCTCGGCGCGCGCGGCGACGGGGACGACCCCACCATTGAGTTCACAGCGGCCGCGTTCGACGAGTTCGCGGCCGGCCGTCCCCTCGACCTGATAGCCGGTGAGACAGATTTTGTTCGTCGGGTCCTGCCGAATCTCGGGGATGTAGGTCATCGCCGGGCCGCCGGAGAGCATTCCACTCGTCGTGACGATGACCGAGTTCTGCCGGGCGATACGGCGGCGCTGTCCGTCGCGTCCCGAGACGATTCGGGCGTTGGACTTCGCCCGCTTGAGCGCCGCTGCGTCCCGGACGTAGTCGGGGTAGTTGCGGAGCATCTTCAAGACCTGCGTCCCCATGCCGTCGACATAGCAGTCGATATCGTGGGCGTCGAGAACCATGAGAATCTCCTGTGTGCGTCCGATAGCGAACGCCGGGACGACGACGGTTCCGCCCTGCCAGATGGTCGTCCGAACTGACTCGACGAACCGCTCTTCGACCGTTTCCCGGTCGTCGTGTTCTACGTCGGAGTACGTCGATTCGCAGATAACGACGTCGGCGTCGGGACGGTCGGTGGTTCCGGTGACCAATCGCTGGTCGTCGGTGTGAAAGTCGGCCGTATAGAGCAGTCGCGTCTCGCCGTCGTCCACGAGGACGTGGGCGCTGCCGGGGATGTGCCCGGCGTTGTAGAACGTGACTTCGTGGCCCGCGGCCTCGAACGTCTCGCCGTAGTCGTGTGGTTCCGACTGCTGGGTCATCCGGCGGATGTGCGTCTCCGTGAAGGGGCAGTCGTAGGTACCGCCGTGGAGTTTGAGCGTGTCGCGCGCGAGCGTGAGGGCGAGTTCGTAGGTCGGCGGCGTCCAGTGGACTGCCGGCCAGTCGTCGCCAGAGAGGAGTGCGGGGACCGTCCCGACGTGGTCGAGATGACCGTGCGAGACGACGACCGCGTCGGGGTCGACAGAGCCAACGGGGAACTGCGGGGGGTTCCCCGTTATCATTCCGTAGTCGAGAAGCAGCGAGTCGTTGACGAGAATCGCGCTCCGTCCGACTTCCCCGGCCCCGCCGAGGAATTGGAGTTGCATTTGCGGTCCGTAACGGCTCGGAGCGCTTTTGTCCGTCGGTCCGCGCGCCCACGTCGTCGCTGGCGTTTTTTCCGTCGGCCGCGACCACTGTGACATGAGCGATGCGACCCTCGACCGTCTCGTCTCCGAGCTTTACGACCACCTCGCGGCGACCGCCACGCGCCCGGTCCGCGAAGATGCGAGCAGGTGGCTAGGAGAGGCAGAGGCCGTCGCAGGCGACCTCGCAACCGGTCCACTCCCGGACGAATCCGTCGTCCGAACTCGCCTCGGCCACATCGAACAGCTCTTGGCGAACGTTGATGCGACGGAAGACGAGAGCGCGGACGACCACGTTGCGGCGGCGCGCGAAACACTCGAACAGGCGCTCGCGCTGCTCGAAAACGGGTCGTGAGTCTGTCGGAGAGTCGGTGTACGAAGCGAACGAATCCGAGAACGCGTCGAAGCCGTTAGTTGGCGAACCAGTCTTTCGCCGTCGAGAGTAGGATAGAGAAGTCTTCGAACTTCAGCATCCGAAGCATGGCAAGCGGGCTGCCTCCGTTTGCGGCGTTGAGTCGGTCCTCAGGGGTTCGGTGGAGGTCTTCCATAAGGGCGTCGTAGCGCTCGTTGGAGGCGCGGTAGAGCATCTCCGTCATGAACAGTCGGTTTTTGACCTTCGGCGCAACGCGGTCGTGCCAGAGTTTGTCGTAGATGGCGAGTTCGGACGCGGAGGTGTCGCGCTCGGAGTTGGTGAGCGCCCGGTCGGCGGTTGCGGCGGCCATCCGGCCCGAACGCATGCACTTGTCGATGCCTTCGCCCCAGAGCGGGTCGACCGTCGGGACAGTGTCGCCGATGGCCATGAAGTTGTCCGTACTCATGCGGTCGGGCAGTTGGATGTGTGCAGACCCGCGGTGCTGGACACCCTCGATTCGCTTTGCGTTCTCGAAGCGCGGGTCGGTGTCGACCCAGTACTGCAGGTAGTCGTCGATGGTGAACCCGGACTGGGCGTTCCGTCTGTGGCCTTCGTTCTGGATATAACAGACGCCGACTTTGGCGGTGTCTTCGCCAGTGTGGAAAATCCACGAGTAGCCACCCGGTGCGATGTCGTGGTCGAGACGGAGCATCATCGTATCCGTGAGGTCGGCGTGCCCGTCGGGGTTCATGTCCATGCCTTCGTACTCGAACTCGATACCGATGGCCTGCTTTTCGCGTTCGAGGTTGCACACGTCGAGCGCCTTCGCAAGCGGGGCGGCCGGACCGGTCGCGTCGATGATGATGTCGCCGCGAATTTCTTCGTCACCGTTGTATCGCACGCCGACGATTTCGCCGCCTTCCATGATGGGCTTCGAGACCCGTGCGCCGAAGCGGTACTCGGCACCGTCTGCTCTGGCCTCGTCGACCAGCCAGTTCTTGAAGTCTGCGAACTGGAGGACTGCACCGGGTTGGTGCCGCCGGAAGTAGTTGTTCGGCGACTCCAAGACGACATCGTCGGTGAAGTTCATCACGACCTCGTCGGGGATGTTGAACGAGGCCATCGTCGAGGGGAACGTCCCCGCCGTCGACTTGTTACTCCTGCTTGGGAACTCGTCTTCTGACTCGGTTTCGAGGACACAAACGTCGTATCCGCGAGACGCGAGGTCTCGCGCCGCTTGTCCACCCGCGGGGCCCGCGCCAGCGATAATCACGTCGTATATATCTGTCATTGTAGAGTAGCTTCACCGGGAGGTTTGTTTGTTCGCGCTACACACTGTTTCAGAAACAAGCATGTAATCTGCTTTGGTTTGGGACGGAGACAGAACTTGATACTTTCGGGGGCTAGTGACCTTCGGACTACAACACATTCGGCCGTCGCGGCGTTTTTTCCCGATTTTGGGCAACTCGATTCCGACCGTCGGGAGTTTATATCAACTAGCAGACACCTAGTTTCGGGGCGAGAGCGGCCACTCCTCAACGAGGGTGGACGTGGTCGGGTCAGGTGTGGAGGGCAGACGAGGGTGCAGGCTGACGAGGATGCGGGCTGACGGCGGGCGCTAGGCTTTCGGGATGCGCCGGACCTGAAACTCGCGGTAGCCGCCGTAAGCGGCTTCGAGCGCGCCGAGCCACCAGTTCCAGCGAGTCGCAGGTGTCCCTCTCGGTGCGTCCCGCAGGTTGCTCACGATTTCGTCGACGGTGAGTGGAGCGCCACGGTCGTCTTCGGCCTGTCCCGAGTCCACGAGGTCACGGGCTTGCCGTGCGACCACCCGGCGCTCCGCCTCGCTCCCGCCGAACTCGACGAGTGCGTCGCGAAAGACGTCCTCGTCGAAGGTGCTACGGGTATCGTCGTACCCGTCAGTGGGGGTCACATCCACACTACGTCGTCAGCGCCAATGAAGCCCCCGGCCATTGTGGTCAGCGCCGCGCCTGTCGCTCCGAGTGGCAACCCCCTGCCGTGAAGTCACCGCTGCGAGCGAACGGCGATGAAGAGAAACAGAACGCCGAAGAACGCGAGAAAGACCACCATATAGCCGAGCGCACCGGTGTCGGCATCAGAAGTGGCTGTCTGAGAGACGGCCAACAATCCTCCTGCGAGAAGGAGCGTCCCGACTCCGAACAAACCGAGAACCGCAGCAGCCTCGGGCGAGACACTCGACGCATCAGTCTCGCGGTCGGTGAGTCGTTCCAGTGCGTTTCGTACCTCGTCGGCACGGTCGGCGGGGACCACGACCCACGACGGTCCCGACAGACTCCGCGACCCGACGAACCGGAACCTGATTACGACGAGACTACCGAGACGGTGGGCTGTCACCGATTGGAGGCCATCGAGGTCGTACACTCTCTCGCCGCCCTGTTTTTTCGGGATGCTGAGGGTGGCGTTGGCGACATCGAGCGTCCCGGCTGTCCGACGAATCGAGACGAAGACTGCGAGGCCGATGAACCCGGCGAGATACAGGTAAAAAAGCGGCGGAAAGAGGCCTGCGAGTACGAACGCGACAGCGCCCGCGATGCTGGCGACGAGCAAGGGTTTGGGGCGATACGTGTCGATTCCCGGGACGAGTTTGTCGAGCGAGTCGTGCGAAGCGGCCGCACTGAGGGTGTGAAGCGAGATTGGCCCGCCGAAGACGAGGGCAACAATCGGGAGCAGCAGCTGACCCAGCTCTCCATCTCGGAGCGCTCCGGGTGTAATGATGACCAAGAAAAGTATGATGAGGAGGCCGAGGCCACCGAAGAACCCAGCAAAGCTGTAATGGAAGACAGTCTCCAAGCGGTCGACATTGTCGCGGGACCACGAGATGACCGACGGTGGTGGCGTGCGGGCGTCAGTGGAGGACACGAATTCGCGGTATGTGTCAGTGGTATTTCAATCCTCCGTGAATCCACTTACTTCTCCCTCCCACTGCTCACTCTACCCTCCCACTGCTCACTCTACCCTCCCGCTGCTCACTCTACCCTCCCGCTGCTCACTCTACCCTCCCGCTGCTCACTCTACCCTCCCGCTGCTCACTCTACCCTCCCGCTGCTCACTCTACCCACCCACTCCCTGCTTACTCCTCCCACCACTCGCTCCGTCGGTCGGAGTACGAGGCGTTCTGGAAGGGGTCGGGTTTGTCGGCGTCGTCTTCGGCACCGAAGTAGTGCGCCATCCAGTAGCCGACGTGCCACCCGACGGCGTCGGTATCTAAGTCAACGAGGACGACGCGGAAGTGGTCGTAGGTTTCGAGCGCCCGGTCACCGTCCGGGTCGTACCCGCTGACTGAACTACAGGAGGCAGCGTCCTCAGCACAGGGCGAGGTGTCCGAAAACGAGATACGAATCTCGGCGTCTTCGGGGTTCTCGACGCGGGTGAACGAGATGTTATCCGGCATCCCCGGTGCGCCCGCCTCGTAGTAGTCGAGCGCGTGTTGGACCTGTTCGCGTGCCTTCTCGGGGTTCTTCGCCCCCGACTCGTCGATGTAGACGGTGAAGTTGGCGTCGTCCCACGGGAACGCCTTCTCGGTGGCGTTCGTCAGTGGAAGCGTGTAGAGGATACCCGTCGCGTTCATGAGTTCGTCCGGTTCGTCGCCGTGTGCGAGGCCGAGCGAGTGACCGAACTCGTGTTCGATGATTTCGACCGTCGAATCGTCGCTGAATCCGGTTTTGATGTAGATAGTCTCCGGTCGGTCTATCTGTCTGGCATCGGTGACATACGGCGCACACCCGACGGCGTCCGACTGGTCACCGCAGTCGGGAATCGACTCGGAGAACTGGACGACGATGTCGGGATTGTCCGCGTTCGGAACCACCTCGAATTCGACCTCGTAGCCGAGGTACTTCCCGTCGTTCGTCTCCCAGAAGTCCGTCGCTTCACGGACGAGCGGCGCGTAGTCACGGCCGTCAGAAGGTCCCTCAACGGCGATGACGACTGGGTCGTCACCCCACGGTCCGAATCCCGACGCGGGGGTCGGTTCCGCTGTGGTCGTCGCACTCGAAGGAGTGGTCATCGGTGATGTGGTACGAACTGGCGTCGACTCGCCGGACGTGGGGTGTGACGATGGCGTCGTCGTGCCGTTTTCGGGAATCGCAGGCGCAGTGCACCCGGCGAAGACGACGAGGAGGGCAACGACGAGTGAGAAGCGACGCATGGATACAGTGGCGTAGTGAGTCGGCAAGAAAGTTCGTCATCCAGACGAACGGCCGCACCGCTCGCGAGTTCGAAAGTGGCTGAGAGGAGTAAGCCCCCTTCTGTTCATCCCAGCATTCGGCTTAGCGTCCGCGTCCTCCCTGTGGCGAGCCACAGGGGCACGTCGGGCGAACCCGAGCGTGCCGTCCGGACTACCTTCGCGGCGCGGACTTGCACCGGTGAGGATTCACCGTTCCATCCATTCTCGACCGTCAGAGAGACGACAATGTCGTCTCCGTGGGCTCACGGTTGACACCGTTCGCCCGTTCTGAAATGACGTTCGTCATTTCACGTCCCTCTGCGGGTTACCTTCCTTCCCTCTCGGGTCGGTTCGCACGCATCATTGGTCGGGTCGAGGGGTCTCGTTTCTGTTCCAGAGCCAGCCGTCTCCGACTCCGGGCTTGCGCCCGGTCACCTATCCGGACGGTGGGGGGACTTTCCTCATGCCCGTACGGGCACGGGAGCCGGGCTCTCTCTGCCGACGTACTCTAGTCCCGTCCCCCGGATAAGCGGTTCGATTAGGGGTGCAGAAAGCGACCCGATTCCCGGTTAGTGCCCCATTAACGGACACAACAATACGTTAACAGACGAGGGGAAGCGTTGAAGTCGCCGGAAGTCTTGAGTGGTACTATGTCCGAGGCGCAGACCGTACACCTCACCTACGAGGATGGGGCGCGGGCGGTCGAACTGGCGCGGGAGTCGGTTGAATCGTACGTTCTCCATGGGCAACGAGAACAGCCGGGCAGTATGCGGGATGCATTCTACGCACGAACCGGGGCGTTTGTACGCATCAAGTCAACACGCGGACGTGGGCGACTCCGCGGTTGTGCTGGTGCGTATCGCGGTAAGGACCAACTTGGTCACGCCATCGTTGACGCCGCCATCCAGGCGGCGTCCGGCGACTCGTGTCAAACCGAAATTGAATCACCTGAACTGCCGAATCTGAACATCTCTGTCTGTATCGTCAACAGTTACACGCTGACGAACGACCCAGTCGCAGACATGGAACTCGGGAAGCACGGCGTCGCTATCGATGCCGGGGGAACCCACGGATGGATGTACCCGACGCTTCCCATCGAACTTGGCTGGTCGAAAGAACAGTTCCTCACCAACGCCTGCCGGAAGGCGGGACTGTCGCCGCTCGCGTGGCAGGACGAGGATACGATGGTCACGCTCTTCGAGGGGCAGGTATTCCGCGAGCGTGACGACGGGGGCAGCGTCGAAGCACTCTAAGCAGGGAGTCGAACGCTTCTCCTCGCAGACACAGTCCGCAGAGAGACATCCATACAGCGCCGTGGGCGCGAGAACTCCGCGCTCGTTGCGAGCGCGCTATTCGTCGCCGAAGCCGACGCGCTCGGCGTCCTCGCGGGCGCGGACCGCCGCGGCGTCGATGTCGAAGTCGCGGACGACTTCGCCGTCGCGGATGAGCGGTTCGAGGAGCGACTCGGCATCCGTCGGACCGGGGCGACCCCGGAGGCCGACGTGGTGGCCGCCGTCAGCGGTTCGGTAGACCTCTTTCGCCCCGGAGAGTTTCCCTCGCTTCGCCGCCGGTTCGCCGTCCACTTCGACGATGTCGAGCGCGAAGTCCACCGGGTTGGCGTTCGAGATGTAGCCGCCGACACCGAAGCCCTCGACCACGTCGCGGAGATGCCGAAGTTCGGCCGGGCCGAGACCGCCGCTCACGAAGATGCCAACGTCCTCGTGACCGCGTTCGTCGAGTTCCCAGCGAACCTCCTGGATGATATGTCGGAAGTTGCCGCGGCGGGACGAAGTGGTGTCGAGGCGGACGCTTTCGAGGCGGTCACCGAGCGCGTCGACCGCACAGAGGACTTCCTCGACCTCGTCGCCGTAGGTGTCACAGAGCGCCACGCGTGGAACGTCCTCCGGAACCGCCTCGTCGAAGGCGCGGAACGCTTCGGCCTGCTTCCCGCGGCCGAAGGCGATGATGAGCGCGTGGGGCATCGTCCCCGACGCCTCCTTGCCGAGAATCTCACCCGCAGCGACGTGTGAGAAGCCATCGAGTCCGGCGACGAGCGCGCTTCGTTCGACCATCGCGGCGATGGAGGGATGGACGTGCCGGGCACCGAACGAGAGCACCGACGAGTCGGGCGCGGCGACGCGGGTTTCGAGGGCGGCCGTTGCGCATCCCGAGGCGTGCGAGAGGAAGCCGAGAAGCGAGGTTTCGAGGCGGCCAAATTCGAGGTAGTCGCCTTCGATTCGCATCACTGGACCGCCGTCGAACAGGCGGCCTTCGTGCATGGCGTCAACGTCGAGGTCGTAGCCTTCGAGGAGCGCCGCGGCGTCTTTGACGCCCGCGAGCAGTTCGAAGTCGCCGTCGGGGAACTGGTCCGCCGTCACCTCGGCGACGACGTGGGGGTTCTTCCCCGCGTGTCGAAGCGCGGCCTCGGTCCGCTGGAAGTAAGCGTCGGTCGCAACGCCCTCGCGGATGGCCTCGGGACCGACGATATCGAAGTCACTCATTAGCCGAGATTCCGCCCGGGCGATGAAAAAGGTGTAGAATCGGTCACGACGGCTGAAGCGGGATGTTCTTCAACCACGCCAATCTGGTGCGGACGCTCAGCGCTGCCCGTGAACCGCGTCCAGTTCCTCGACCGTCGGCGCGTTCACGATTGTGACCGTATCGCCCTGTCGCGTCACTCGATAGGCATCGGCGAATGGACCTTTCTCGATGACGTAGGTGTTCGGAGCCACGCGCTTCGCGCCGAGTCGGAGTTTGAGCGTCGTCGTCACGTACGCCTTCTCGAACTGGTCGGCGTCTTTCTCGGTGTCCCAGACCGTCTTCCAGACGTAGGCGCGCTGATTCGGGTTCGCCTCGGCCGTCGAATCCGACGCGGGGCGATAGGGAACGACGAGGTCGCCACCCCATCCTGCGGACGGGCCACTCGTGTAGTTGTAGGCTGAGTACGGGCCGGGGTTGCGCTGAAGGTCGGTCTTGTCGATAGCGCCGTGTTTCCAGAACATGGCGAAGATGGACGCCTCGCCGACGGTGTCGCCGACGGGGTCGGTGTCGTACCGAACCCAGTCGGCCGACGAGCGGTCCTCGATTGTCACCGCGACGGGGCGCTCGTCGGGGTATACTTGGGGGTGGAGCACCTGCTCAGTCGAGACTGGCCTGTTCTCGTAGGCGTCGTTGACGGCCTCCCATCCTCCGCGCTGGTGGAGCGCGGAGACGAACGTCGGCCCCTCGCTGTACGGCGTGTAGATGGTCAAGAAGACCGGGAAGTCGAACGACCCGCTTCCCGACCCGCCAGCGGGGCGGGTCACGCACTCCCACTCGTCCGCCGCACAGCGGTCTTCGTACAGGCGGTCCACGTACCGCGCGTCGCCTTCGACGAGACCGTTTTCGGCGAGTTGTTCGTCCTGCGTCGGCGGCGACTCGTTGATGCCGAAGTGCTGGTCCTGCAAGGCGTGGTGGAGTTCGTGCGCGAGTGTCCGGCGGTCGATAGTCGGCGTGCCGTCGTTACTGATGAGGACGATTCGGTCCTCTGAGGGCGAGTAGTACCCGAGGACTGCGCCGCCGTAAATCTCGTCGAACACCTGTTCGATGGTGCGGTCTTCGCCGACCAACAGAAGCGACTCCCAGACCTGGTCGTTCCAGTCGGCGGGGGCGGGGTCTGACTCCTCGTCGGACTGGTTTCGGTACTCAGCGCGCGAGATGACTTCGACCGGGACCGACTCCGTGAACTCCAGTTCGCGCACGACTTCGACGCGCGCCATCGTCCGAGCGACGAACGCCTCGCGTTCGGTCGCGTTCAGGCCGTCGGACTGGTTCACGTCGATGCTCTCGTTGTGCCAGTAGCCCGCTTCCCAGCCGAGTCGGTCGGTGGGCGGGTCGTCGGGCCACGACGACGTGTCCGTCGTCTCAGTGGGAGGTTCTGCTGTGGGTGACGAACCCGGAACCGACACGGGCGCGGAACATCCGGCGACGAGGAGAAGAAACGCGGAGAGGAGGGCGGCGAGTTGGGACCGGTGCATGCGAGAGGCCAGGGTCGGCGAGGGAAAAAGCCTCTCGGCGTGTCAGCAGGTGGTGAGAGTCGTCGAGAACGTCCCGCCATCCATGCTGACGTATCGAGTCTCGAACCAGAAGTTGGCCGCGTCGCTTTCACCCGGGAGCATCGCGTATCCCTCGCGGGCCTGTTCGAACTCGGATTGGCGGTCCGCTGGGAGGTCTTCGAAGGCGACGACCGTGGCGTCGTCCGGAGCCTGCTCTGCCGGGGAGACGTGCAACGATGCGTTGCAGTCCATGTACGCCGGTGACTGTGTTGTAGCCGAACTCGTCGGCGACGACGTTGTGTCGGCGTCGTCCGCCACGGGCGCACCGACGCACCCGGCGAGGACGACGACCGCAACGAGGAGAATGAACCGTGAGAGGGACATACTGTGTCCCTCAACCGGGCAGGAGTAAGTATCTTCTCGGGGGTGAGGGCGCGCCGTTCGCTACCCTGCCAGTCCGGGCCTGATTTCGTCCACGTCGGCCGGGGTCGGCCCGTTGACGATGACGACCCGGTCGCCAGTCCGAACGACGCGGAAGGCGTCTGCGAACTGGCCGTCTTCGATGACGTAGACGCCGTCGTTCTGCTGGACGACGCCGTTGGCTTCGAGGATGTTCACGTACGCCGTTTCGAACTCACGGGCGTCGGCCTCGGTGTCCCACTCAGTGACCCAGACGTAGCCGTATTCGGTCTCCGAACCGGCCTCGTTGCGGTACGGGAAGAGACGGTCGTTAGCCCATCCAGCCGAGGGCTTCGAGTCGTAGTTGTAGGTGTCGTACGCGAGCTGGGTGTCGAGAATGTCGCGCACGTTCACGGTATCGGCCCCGCTCGTCCGCGCTTGGTACCAGAACATCGCGTAGATAGAGGCTTCGCCGACAGTGTCAGAGCCATCGACGCCCTGGTCGGAGAAGGTGGTCCACCCGTTCGTGCCGGTGTCTTCGAACTCGATTGGCCGCGGTTCCTCGTCAGTTCTATGGATGACCTGCTCGGAGGACGCAGGCGGGTTGCGCATGGCGTCGTTGACGGCTTCCCAGCCACCCGATTCGTACAGTTCGTTCACGTAGACTGGGCCGTCGGAGTAGGGGTTGAAGATGGTGACGAGGACGCCGAGGTTGGGGCCGCTGCCCGACCCATCGCCGCCAGAGCCACCTGCGGCGGGCGTCTTCACGCAGTCCCACGTTCCCGCGTCGCAGCGGTCGACGTACATGAGTTCGACGAGTTTCGCGTCGCCCTCGACGACGCCGTCGATGGCGAGGTCACCGTCTTGCGTCTGTCCGCGGTAGCGCTCGTCCGTTAGGTCGAAGTGCTGGTCCTGCAGCGCGTGGACCAGTTCGTGAATCAACGTGGTGTTGTCGATGGTCGGTTCGCCGGTGGAGTCGGTAACGATTTTGATTTCGTCGGCCGACGGCGAGTAGAATCCGAGGACGGCGCTGCCGGTCGTGTTGCTGATTGCCGAGGCGCTGCCTTCCGATTCACCGGCGATGAACAGCGCTTCCCACACCTGGTCGTTCCAGCGGTTGAACTCGGAATCGCTCGTCCCGGAGCGGTTTTTGCTATCGTTTTGGTACTGTGCGCGGCTGATGACGTTCACCGGAACGGCCGACTGGAATTCGAGGTGCCGGATGTGTTCGACGCGAGCCATCCCGCGTGCGACGTAGGCCTCAAGTTCGGAGTCGTTCAGGCCGTCGGACTGGTCGACTTCGATGGGTTCGTCGTACCAGTAGCCGTTTTCCCATCCGAGTACGTCGCTGTCAGGGTCGTCGAAACCCTCTCTGTCGGGGTCGGGCGTCGCGGCAGTCGACGAGTCGTCGGTCGCAGCGTCAGGACCCGCATCTGGCGTCGCCGTCGGGGCGGCACAGCCAGCAAGGACCAGCAAAACTGCGACGAAGATAGCGCGGAGACCGGTCGTTCGCATACCCCGTACTTAGTCGCTGCAGTGAAGTACCTTGTCCGATTCGTCGGGCGAAACTGAATTGGAGTTTCTGCACCCCCACGGAGCGTAGCGTTTTGAGTCCCGCACCACTAGGTTCGTGTATGACACTCGACCCGACACGAACCGCGGTTATCGTCGTCGACATGCAAAACGGCTTTTGTCACCCCGACGGGAGTCTGTTCGCACCGGCGAGCGAGAGCGCCATCGACGCGGTCACGGCCATCGTCTCGGCCGCCCGCGAGGCTGGTGCGCGTATCGTCTACACGCGCGACGTACACCCGCCGGAACAGTTCGAAGACGCACACTACTACGACGAGTTCGAACGCTGGGGCGAACACGTCGTCGAGGGGACGTGGGACGCCGAATTAGTCGATAAACTTGGCGTCCGCGGCGACGACCTCGTCGTCGAGAAACACACCTACGACGCGTTCTACCAGACGGAACTCGAAGGCTGGTTGGAGTCACACGGCATCGACGACCTGCTCATCTGCGGGACGCTCGCAAACGTCTGTGTCCTCCACACCGCTGGCAGCGCCGGGCTACGAGACTACCGGCCGGTACTCGTTACGGACGCGCTCGGATACATCGACCCGGACCACAAGGAGTACGCCGTCGACCACGCCGACTGGCTGTTCGGCGAGACGACGACTATCGAGGAAATCGCGTTCGAATAACCCTCGGGAACTTACTCGCGGAAGAGTCGGTACGCGCCCTGCCCAGTCGCGACGGCGTCGTTCCACTCGTGCGACGGCGACTGTCGGCGCGCAACGTCTTCGTCTTCTTCGGGGTCGGTGCTGACGACGGTGATAGAACTGACACCGACGCTCCCACCGGCGCGAACCACCTCGGCGACGGCGGTCAGGTCACCCGACGCGCGGCGGAGATAGTTTACGTTGAGGTTGATAGTCGCGACGCCGCCCGAAAGCGGGTCGTCGAGCATGGTCCGCAAGGCGATGCCCCCCGCGGTGTCGATGAGCGTCGCCGCGATGCCGCCGTGAATCGTCGGCGGCGACACCGTGTTCGTGAGTTTCTCGTCGTACGGGATGGTCATCACGAGACGGCCGCGCTCGATGGCGTCCACGCGGGTGTTGAGCCACGAGAGATAGCCGTGTTCGTCTTCGATGTGCCGCTGGACGACCGCAGCGGCATCGGCGGGGAAGTCGTTCATATCACGAACGTCTGTGTGGAATCGTCATGTAACCGACGGTCGAGGCAGACCGCCCGACAGGGTCGTCCTACACGGGTATCGGCGGGTCGGCACGAGGTGACGTGAGATATATACAGTCGCCAGAAAATGATAGGTGGTATGAGCGAGTTCCGTGTCCTTCTCGTCGCCGATGGCGGTACCCGCAGACTCGCGAGGGCCATCGAAGGACGCGGACTCACTGTCGAAGTCGTCTCCGAGCGCACGGCGGTCTTCGACGCGCTCGACGAAGCAGTCTCTTGTGTCGTCGTCCACGACACACCTGACAGCAGGTTCGTCTCCGAGGTTCGTGACAAGACGGGCGACGTACCCGTGTTCTTCCTCACCGGCGAATCGAGCGGGAGTGATGTCGAGACAGCTCCACAAGTCGGGGTCATCGTCACCGAAGAGCCAGAGACGAAACGCGGCGTCGGCGCGCTTGCGGCCCGCATCGAGCGCGTCTCGGAGTTTTCCCAGTGGGCTGACGAGACCGACGCCCAAGAATCACTGTACCGGACAATCGTCGAACAGAGCCACGACGCCATCTTCATCGCACAGGGCGACGGCTATCGGTTTTGGAACCAGCGATTCACCGAACTGACCGGGCTCGATGATGCCGAACTCGCCGACGCCGACCTGTTGGATGTTCTCCATCCCGAAGACCGGACTCGAATCGCTGAGATTTACGAACAACGGCGACAGGGAAAAGGCGCACCCGAGAACTACGACGTGCGCGTCGTCGACGACGAGGGACGGATTCACGCCTGTTCGGCGAACGCCCAGAGCATCGAATACCGGGGTGAGTACGGCGTCCTCGTCACGCTGCGTGACGTGACCGACCACCACAAGACGGAAGCACGCTTCCAGGCGCTCGTCGAGTACGTCCGCGATATTATCACCGTCATCGGGTCGGATGGAACCATCCGCTACGAAAGCCCGGCAGTCGAGCGCGTCCTCGGCTATGACCCGGAGGAACTGATTGGCCAAGGCGTGGTCGACAAGGTCCACCCCGACGACACGGACGAAGTAAGCGAGATAATAGCGGAGTCACTTCGCACCGGAAACGACACCAAAGAACCGATTCGATATCGCTTCAAACACGCAGACGGGTCGTGGCGCTGGTTAGAGTCGGTTGCGAGCAACAAGACCGACACCTCGGTCAACGGATTCGTCGTCACGACTCGCGATATCGACAACCAGCGACGGCGCGAGCAGCGTCTCGAACGGTACGAGACGATTATCGAGAGCATCCAGCAGGGTGCGTACGTCGTCGACGAGGACGGCATCCTCCAGTACGTCAACGATATCGCCCTCTCGCGGACAGGGCTGTCGAGTGAGACACTCGTCGGCGAGCACTTCTCGGTGGCGCGTGAGGCGGGGATAGTAGACGACGAGCAGTACGACACGCTGTCGGAGTCTTTCGACGCAGTCATCAACGGGGAGAGCCCTATCGAACGGTTCGAAATAACGCTCACGCTGCCGAACGGGGAGTACGCCGTCGATTTCGCAATCTCGCCGATTACCGATGCCGACGGGACGGTGACGGGTGCGGTCGGTATCTCGACCGACATCACCGCCCGCAAGCGATACGAAAAGCGACTCAACGCGCTTCACGCATCGACGCGTGAACTGACCAGCGCGACGAGTCGTGAAGCGGTCGCCGAGGCGGTCTGCGACGCTGCCCGAGAAGTCCTCGATTACGAGATCAGCGGCGTCATGCTGTACGAAGCGGAGACCGACGAACTCGTCCCCGCGGCGTTCACCGACGCGGCCACGGAACTCTTCGGTGAGATTCCGCCACTCCCCCGCGGAACGGGGCTCTCGTGGGAGGTATTCGAGTCCGGAGAACTTCGCTACTACGAGGATGTCGATGCAAATCCCCAGCGCTACGACCCCGATACCAACATCGCCGAGGAGTTGCTCGTTCCGATACCCGACCACGGCGTCCTCTTCGTCGGCGCGCTCGACGAAGGGCGATTGGCCGACCAGCGTATCCCGCTGTCGAAGGTGCTGGCCGCGAACGCCCGCGCAGCGCTCGACCGAGTCGAACGCGAGCAACTCCTGCGACAGCGCGAGCGCGAACTCGCCCGGCAAAACGAGCAACTGGAGTCGTTCGCGTCGGTCGTCTCCCACGACTTACAGAACCCGCTGAGCGTCGCGACCGGCTACCTCGAACTCGCACAGGAGGACTACGACGGAGAGGAACTCGACCGCGTCGGGAACGCACTCGACCGGATCGAAGATATCGTCCAGGACGTGTTAGCACTGGCACGAAACGGACAGACGGTCGACGAAGTCGAACGCCTGCCGCTTTGCCGTGTTGCGAACGACGCGTGGGCCATCGCGGCGGCCGACGTGCCGGACGCGACGCTCGAATTCGAGGACGACATCATGCTGCGAGCACACGAGGGGCGACTGCGACAACTCCTCGAGAACCTCCTGGTGAATGCGCTTCGTCACGGCGGCGAGGACGTGACGGTCCGGGTCGGTGCGCTCGACGACCGAGAGGGGTTCTACGTCGCCGACGACGGACCGGGTATCCCGGCAGAAGACCGCCCCCGAGTCTTCGAGGCGGGGTACACCACAAATCCCAACGGAACTGGGTTCGGTCTCAACATCGTCCAGAGCGTTGTCAACGCCCACGGCTGGAACGTCTGTCTCGCCGAGAGCAAAGACGGTGGGGGCGCGCGGTTCGAGATTGCGACCCAAACCCGCCGATAAGTTAGCTTCAGCCACCTCGTCGGCAGTTCTGTGTCAAGGTAAACACCTAATCCGAGCGATTTCGAAGACCGTGGTATGAGTCGCCCAGACGAAGTGACGAGGCAGGCAGTCGAATCCTGCCGAGTCGAACTCCCAGGGACGGTCGACGGAGGCCGCGTCGTCTTTGGATTCGACGGCTACATCGACCGCGTTCGTGAGTTCGTCTCCGAGCGACAGTCGGCCGCGGAGTACGAGCGAGTCCCGACGCTCAGCGCCTTCGCCGAGCGCGTGAACGATTCGGTCGAAGCCGAGAGTTCGCTCTCGTTCGAGTGGATTCAAGACGGCGTCCGAACCGGCGGCCACACCAGCCATCTCGCCCGCGCGTTCGGTTCGTTCGGCTACGACCCGGCCATCGTTGGCTGTCTCGGTGACCCGCCGGAAGACCCATTCGTCGACGAGTTCGGTGACTTCACGCTGGAGACGCTCGGCGCACCGGGATACACCGACGCCGTGGAATTCGGCGATGGAAAGCTGATGCTCACCGAGATTGGCGCGTTAATGACGCTCGATTGGGCGGACATCGAAGCGCGCGTCGGCCTCGACAGACTGGCCGAATTGGTCGATGGAACCGAACTGCTCGGCGTCGGTTACTGGTCGGAGATGCCCGAACTGCCCGACGTGGCTCGCGGCCTTCGCGACGACCTGTGGCCCACGCTGTCGAACCCGCCGGAAACGCTTCTGTTGGACCCCGGCGACCTCCGAAAGCGAGAACCGGATGTCGTCGCCGCCGGTATCGACCGCGTGTCGGCGCTTGACGATGTGGTGGATGTCGTCGTCTCGGCGAACCGATACGAGACGCGCTACCTCGCACAACTCGCCGGTGGCGACGAGGCAGACTTCGAATCGGAGTCCCAAGCCGCGTTCGACCACCTCGGCGTCACCCGATTCGCTGGCCACGGAATCGACGCGGCACACCTGGTCGACGACGATGGCGGGGTTTCGGTCGCGGTCCCGCGAACCGACGACCCGGTACTCACGACGAGTTCCGGCGACCACTTCAACGCGGGACTGGCCCTCGGGCACGTCCTCGGACTTGGCAAGAAAGAGACACTCGTCGTCGGGAACGCCGTCGCCGGGCACTTCGTCCGTAACGGGTCGCCGCCGACCTACGAAGAGATTCGGTCGTTCGTTTCGTCGTATCTCGACCTATTCGATGATTTATAAATAACACTTGACCAGACAAGAGTCAGAAGTAAGTGACATATTCACGACTGATACCACGTCGGAGGCACCTAGAGGAACATCGCTCGCACCCCACACCCACCACCACACGGGCGGTGTTGGCTGTCCTCGGCACGGTGGCCGCATGCTGACGCGGCCGACCTCTCCTTCGAATTGCTCTCACGACGGAGAGCGCTAGTCCTGTCCGGCCTGTCCGCTGGTTTCGGTCGCCAGTGTGGACTCGACCACGTGGCGCGTCGCACGCCGCAGTCGCTGTGACAGCGCTTGTTCCGAAATATCGAGTTCGTTGGCAATCTCCGAGAGCGACGCCTCTTTCGGTGTCTCGAAGTATCCTCGTTCGAATGCCAGTTCGAGCGCGTCGAGTTGTTTTGTCGAAAGCGTCCGGCGGTGTAATCGGTTACTGTCGATGTGACTCGGTTCGACCCGCCGGATTTCGATGTCGAAACTCCGTTCGAGACACGCGTCGTGGAACCGAGCGGTCTTCTCGTTGGTCGGGAAGAAAATCGACAGCATCCACCCCTCTTTGGTGCCTTGTATGTGACGGACGATACCGTCGCAATCTCGAATCGTCGAGATGATGGTCTCGTCCTGAAACGTCCACCAGCAGCGATACAGTCGCTCGTCCGGCCCCGCGACGGTTAACTCGAAGCGGTCGATTTCGGGATGTGTTTCGAGAAACTCGTCGACGCGGGCCGCGTCGCACCCAGACGCGACGAAGTACGGAACCGGTTCGCCCGACGTCGGAACCCCCGAGACAAACTGTATCTCGAGGTCGTCTACGTCGTCGAACACCGACCCGAGATGCGTTCCATCGAGTGGATACCGCAGTACCACCTCGTAGCCTGTGCCTGCTTCGGTGTCCATTACCCGCTCAACCTCGACCGAAACGTACCCGTTCCCGTGGTCGGACATGCCCGCCCCATAGTTACCGCCTCCTTCGACCCAATATACCATATTGGTACCGGGTTGGGTGTCGGATACGCCGTTCAATCGAGTCGAATCGGGTTCTCACTCGGTCGAATCGAGACCGTAACCTCGTCGCCGACGGCGTACTCGTGGCCGGGACAGACGACCTTCACGCCGAATTCGACCCGCGAGGCGAAGAGCGAAAGCCCCGTGACGCGGGTTCCGTCGGCGACCACGTCGAAGGCCCCCCACGGGACGTCTCTCCCCGCCGTTCGGCCGACCTCGGTCCCGAGAAGTGACAGGGGCGTCTCGTCGGCGACGGGAGAGAGTGTCCCACCCATGCCGTAGTGTGCGACGCCGCCGTCGAGGACGACACCCTCGTCGCTCGCAAGGCCGACGAATTCACCGTCGAAGTCGCCGTTGCGAGCGGGTTCGTCTAGTCTGACGAACGTCTCACCGACTTCGACGACGGTTCCGCGGCCGTCCCACGGAAGGGGCGCGACATCGACGTCGGCGACGACCGGAAGCGACCCCCGAGCGCGGTGGGGGTTCACGTCGGCCGGGCGGAATCCGAGGTGGATGTGGTTTGCGACCCACGGGGCGAAGAAGCCGGAGCGAACGAGTTGTCCGAGCGGGTCGCCGACAGCGAGTTCGTCGCCCGCCTGCACCTCGGGCGCAACGTGGAGGATGCGCGCGACGAGTTCGTCTCGTGGGTCGGCGTCGGGCGCGCCGGTCCAGTCGAGTCCCGTCGCCTCGGCGTCCACATCGACGAGGATGAGGTACTCGTCGTCGTGTGCGTAGGGTTTGTCGGGGGCGCGAACCGTTCGCGTCTCGCGGACGATGCCTGCGACCGGTGACGGCACAATCGACCCTTCGACTGGCGGCGGCGAGACCGACCCCTCACCCGGGCCGTAGAGGTCGATTGCACAGCCGCTGTCGTGGGCGGGATACGGCGAATTATACAGCGAGAAGCGCTCGTAGCGGGCGAGCATCGACCGCGGCAGGCGCAGCATGGTCGTCGGAACGGGACGGGTGTCCTTAGGTACGTCGGGGTGTTTCGAACAGCTATGCGCGTCATCCGCGGCCGGGGGGCGACCTCCGACACCGACCGGGCGGTCACCGCCGCCATGCTCGACCAGACGGGAGCGACCGGTGAACCAGCCTTCCGCGCGTGGACCCCCCACCGGCAGATTGCATTCGGCCGCCGTGACGCCCGCGCCGACCGCTACGACGAGGCAGTCGCGGCCGCCGAATCCCGGGGATTCCCCGCCATCGAGCGGTCTGTCGGCGGCCGGGCCGTCGCCTATACGGGAACCACCGTCGCGTTCGCCGACGCCGTCCCGCTCGACGACGCCCGAACTGGACTCGACGACCGATACGAAGCAGCGACGACCGCAGTGGTCCGGGCGCTTCGGTCGCTCGGCGTCCACGCCCGACGAGGTGAGCCACCGGCGTCGTACTGCCCGGGCGACCACTCGGTACAGGCTGGTGGGAAGCTCTGTGGCATCGCCCAGCGCGTCCGGAAGTCGGCCGCCCTCGTCTCCGGCGTGGTCGTCGTCACCGACCGCGACGAAATCGCCGACGTTCTCGAACCCATCTACGCCGCCCTCGACGTTCCCTTCGACCCAGATTCGGTCGGTAGCGTGGGCGACGCTGGCGGCCCCGCAGACTCAGACGCGGTGTGTCGGGCGCTCGAAGACGCCTTCGTCGGCGACGCCGAGCGGGACATCGAAGCGGCCGAAGACCTCGACGTTGAGGGGGAACGCGGCGACGGGTGAGAGAGCGCAACACCGTATCTCGTCGCCCGAACCGCCGGACTTAGGGCGTCGCACGTGGCAGCCCCACCTATGCGTATCTCGAACGCGACACTGGCTGACGGGCGCGTGGTCGACGTGCACGTCGAAGACGGCGAAATCACCGCCGTCGGCGACCTCGACCCCGTCGAGGGCGAACCGACCATCGACGCCGACGAGAACCTCTTGCTCCCGGGCGCAATCGACGTTCACGTCCACTTCCGCGAACCCGGCTTCGAACACAAAGAGACGTGGGAAACCGGTTCCCGAAGCGCCGCCGCAGGTGGCGTGACGACCGTCGTCGACCAACCGAACACCGACCCGACGACGACGACTGGCGAGGGCTTCGACGCGAAGGCCGACCGCGCAGAAAGCGCCTGCATCGACTACGGAATCAACGGCGGCGTCACCCCCGACTGGGACTCCGACAGTCTCTTCGAACGCCCGCTTTTCGCACTCGGTGAAGTGTTCCTCGCCGACTCCACCGGCGACATGGGCATCGGTGCCGACCTCTTCTCTACGGCGGCCGAACGCGCCGCCGAAGCGGGCGTTCCGGTGACTGTCCACGCCGAAGACGCGACCCTGTTCGACGAGTCTGCCATCGAAGGTGACCTCGGCGGCGCGGGGCGAGACGCCGACTCCGACGCGTGGAGCGCCTACCGCCGCGCCGAGGCAGAGGCCGCCGCAGTAGAACGCGCCGTCCGCGTCGGCGGCGAGTCGGGTGCACAGATTCACATCGCCCACACGAGCACGCCCGAAGGTGCCGACGCCGCCCGCGACGGCGGGGCGACCTGCGAGGTGACGCCGCACCACCTGTTCCTCTCGCGCGACGACTGCGACGAACTGGGAACCTACGGCCGCATGAACCCGCCACTCCGCTCTGAGGAGCGCCGAGAAGCCATGTTCGAGCGCCTCGCCGACGGCCACATCGACGTGGTTGCGACCGACCACGCGCCCCACACGGTCGAGGAGAAAGAACAGTCGCTTCTCGACGCGCCGAGTGGCGTCCCCGGCGTCGAGACGATGGTTCCGCTCCTCCTCGGTGCCGCCATCGAGGGGTCCCTGTCGCTGGAGCGCGTCCGCGACGTTGTTGCGACGAACCCGGCCGATATTTTCGACCTGCCGCAGAAGGGTCGAATCGAAGAAGGCGCGGACGCCGACCTCGCGCTCTACGACCTCGACGCTGCCCGCGAGATTCGCGGCGACGACCTTCACTCGAAGTGTGGGTGGACGCCCTTCGAGGGCTTCACCGGCGTCTTCCCCGAATGGACGATGGTCCGCGGCGAGACGGTCTGGGACGGCGACGGGTTCGGCGACGTGGCGGGCGAGAACGTTCGAGTGTAGTCATCCCACCGCACCGTTTTGCCCGACAACGCGCCGACAATCGAATCCTTTTCCCACCAGACCGCCCGAGACAACGACACGCATGACCGACGAGCAGACGCCCCCACGGACGCCCGGACCGAACGCGGGCGAGCAACACGTACTGACCGGACTCGTGGACGTGTGGGAGGGAATCGTCAAGGACGCCGAAGTCTTCGCCGAAGAGTACGAAGACGACGGCTGGGAGACGCTGGTGTTGCACCCCGGCGACGTGACACCGCTTCCGCCCGCGAGCCTTCCCGAGTCGACCGACCGCGTCGGATTCGACGTGCTCGTCCCCGGCAGCGAGTTCGAGTCGCTCTCCGAGTGGGTACAGTCGGCCGATTTTGACCGCTACGATGTCTATCGTGCGACCGAAAACGGCGTCGTCTTCGCCGTCTCCGTCGTGCAGGCCGACGACGCGGAAAAAGCCGTCTTCGTCCCGCTGTACTACGGCGTCCAGAAAGCGACTGAACTGGTCGAACGGGCCACAGAACAGGGCGAACTTCGACTGTACGTGCGGCCAGTCGAGGCCGACACACGTGTCGAACTCGTCCAGTCGGACCCGGACCCGCTGTTTATGTAATCGCGCGGGGCTCTCAGTCGTCGGAAAGTTCGTCTTTTCGGAGTTCCGTGCTGGCTTCGCGCACTTCGCGCATCACACTCGAAATCCGCTCTTCGGCTTCGAGTTCTTCTTCGACCGAGAGGTCGACGCCCTCGACTTCGAGGAGGAACTTCGCGATTTCGGTGACTTCGTACATCATCTCGTCGAGTTCCTCGGCGGTGAAGAAGCCGGACATCGCGCCGTAGAGGAACGTTGCACCCGATTTCCGCACCTTGTCCCGAAATGCCGAGCGGGCTTGGTTGACCGCCTGCGGGGTGTAGGTGTCGGTCATGAAGGGGACGAGTTCGGGAAGGTTCTCGCCGATTTTCGTCATCTCGACGCCCGTTTCGGTCCGGAAGTCGGCACAGAGACGCGCGATAGCCCACTCGCGGGCGGTGACGTAGGTTCGCTCGCGGAGGAAGTCGTTGACGCGGTCGTACTGCGCGCCGTCGACTTTCTTGAACCGGGCGTACTTCTGCACGTCTTTCGGGATGTCGGGTTCGTCGTCGGCGTCCTGTTCCGGAGCAGCACTCGCGTCGGCCGCCGTCTCGGTCGTTGTCGCGGCCGTTTCGGTCGCTTCCGCGGCAGTCTCACCGTCAGTCTGCTGGCTGGCTCCTGCTTCTCCGTCGGTCTGTTCGGGGATTTTCACCTCGCCATCGGACGATTCGAGGGCGTCCGCGTCGACGTCGGACTCCACGCCGTCGGAGTCGGCGAACTCGTCTGTCATACCGCGGGCTACCGCGGCATGGCCGAAAAGGGTTCCGCGACAGGGTGTCGGTCGTGGCCTGTGCCCCTGTGCAATGACATCACCGGGGAAGGGTTTTCAAACACCGCCGCGAGTGTAGGAGCCATGAAGGTACTGCTCGGTATCGGTGGCAGCGACGATTCAATCCGAGCGCTGGAGAAGACGGCGGAACGAGCGGCGAACACAGGTGACGACCTAACCGTCGCCATCGTCGAAAACCCGTCCGTCGAGCGCTCGCGCGAAGACATCGAAGAGAAAGTCGCCGAAGTCCTCGGCGACGTAGACCTCGACGCCCCCGTCCGCCACCTCGAAGGCGACCCCGGAAGCGCACTGGTCGACATGGCCGAAAACGAAGGATTCGACCAACTCGTTCTCGGTGGCGGCCAGACGAGTCCGATGGGGAAGATACAAATCGGGAGTATCGCGGAGTTTGTACTCCTCAACTCCCACGTAACCGTCACGCTGGTACGATGAACGTACGAACCTACTCCGACACTGTTGCAGACCCCTACGAGGCACCGCCGCTCTCGTTCACCGACCGCGAGGAGCGGACCATCGAGGTGCGCCCCTACGAGGGCGACGAAGACGAGTTCGAGTTGCTTGTCGAGATGTACGTCGCGTTCGACCCGTCGGACCGGGCACAGGGCATCCCACCGGGACGGGAAGACCGCATCCGCGAGTGGCTCGACAACATCCTCGCCAGCGAGTGTCTGAACGTCATCGCATGGCACGGCGACGAGGTTGCGGGACACGCGACGCTCGTGCCCGACGGTGAAGCGTACGAACTCGCCATCTTCGTCCATCAGGAGTACCAGCGCGCCGGTATCGGCACGCAACTCATCAAGGCACTGCTCGGCTACGGCCGCGAATCCGGCGTCGAGAAGGTCTGGCTCACGGTCGAGCGATGGAACCGCGCGGCGGTGGGACTGTACAAGACAGTTGGCTTCGAAACCAGCGACGCAGAGAGCTTCGAGTTGGAGATGACGATTCGGCTCAACGGCTCGGACGAGTAGGCCGGGGCGTCAGACCGAAAACGCAGACTGGCTGGGTCAGACCGACAAAACAGGCTGGCTGGGTCAGACCAACAAAACAGGCTGGCTGGGTCAGACGGACAGAACGGGCTGGCTGGCGTACAACAGGACGTATTCTGCGGCCTTCGCCAGCACCTCGCCGGGGTCGCCCGAAATCGGTTCGCGCGGCACGACGATGAAATCGGAGTCGAGTTCTTCTGCTGTGTCGAGGACGACGCTTCCGGGATGGAGAAGCTTACTCGTCGGCGAGAAGCCGTACGCGACAGACGTAGAGACGGGGACGTCGGCGTTGTCTGCGATTCCGGAAACCGTGTCGGTGACGGCTCTGCTCTCTTTGAAGACGGCGTCCTCGTCGACGGCTCCCCGCTCGATAGCGCGGACGACGTCTTCGCCGAGGACGTGCACTGCGTGGACCGCGGCGTCGTACTCGGCCGCGATTGCGACGGCGTACTCGGCCGCGCGCGTCGCCTCCTCGCTTTGGTCGACCGGGACGAGAACGAGGTCGATAGAGAGCGGGCGCGATGGCATGTCACCACCTCCGTCGGGGGATGACAAAAAACCCACCCACCACAACGGAAGGACCACCCGCTGCGCCGCTTCGACACGCGACGACACCCGGACTGGTTTTATGCCGCCCCACGGTGAACCCCAGACCATGTTCGACACGATGGTCATCGCGACGGACGGGTCGGCGAGTGTCCGACGAGCGGTCCGGGTCTCGCTCGACCTCGCAGAGCGGTTCGACGCGACGGTCCACGCGCTGTACGTCATCGACGCGGGCGACGTGGAGACAGCTCCCGAGCGGCTTCGGGACGAGATGCGCGAGGCGCTGACAGAGCGCGGCGAAGAAGCACTCGCCGAGGTGCAAGCCGAGACGGAACGAGACGTGACCGTCGCGGTCCGCGAAGGGCGGCCTGCGGCGGAGATTTCGAACTACGCCCGCGAGGTCGACGCCGACGCCGTCGCCATGGGGACGCGAGGACGACACGGCGAAAGTCGGTTCCTCATCGGGAGCGTCGCCGAGCGCGTGGTCCGAAGTTGTCCAGTTCCCGTTCTCACGGTGCGCCAACTGGACACGGAGACGGACGACCCGCTTCTCGACAGTGAGGGAGAATCCGAAGCAGAGCCTGAGGCAGAGGCAGAAACAGAGACAGAGACAGAAGAAGCGGCCTGAAACGGCTGAAGTGCAGTTAGCCGGTCGCCGCCGACCCAGCGCGTCACCGCGGTAATCGACAGGTGTTTTCCCCGTCGGGTTCGACCCGCCGGTATGGAAGAAGAGCTTATCGACAGTTCTCGACTCTCACTCCCCCGAAAGTCCGTTCTCCCGGGCACCGGATTCTTCTACCCCGACGACCTCGACGAAGAGCGGGCCGAAGAACGCGCCAAGGAGAAACTCGAAACCGCCGAGGTAGCCGTCGTCACCGACACCGACGCAGACGGCCTCGGCTGTGTCGCCCTCCTCCGCGAAGTCTACGATGCCGCCCTCGACGTGACTGACTTCGAAGAACGCATCGAAGAGCGCCTCGCGGAAGCACGCGGCGAGGTTGACGAAGCCGAAGAAGACGACGAGGAAGAAGAAGACCGCCCCGAGTCACCGGTCGCGCTCATGGGGTCGAGTCCCTACTCGTTAGAAGACGACCTGCTTCGCGTCGCCGAGTACGCCCCCGAGGGCATCGACGTGTTCGTCTGCGACCTCTGTCCCGACCGCTACGAGTACGTCGAAGAAGAACTCGAAGCCCTCGCCGAAGTCGCGGGGTCGATTCGCTGGTTCGACCACCATCAGTGGAAGCCCGAGGTTGCAGCGCAGGTCCGTGCGGCGGGCGTGGACCTCGTCGTCGGCGAGTCCGACGAGGAGTGTTCGACCGACGTGGCGCTCCGCGAACTCGACTACGACTTCGACGAGCGGTTCGTCGAACTGGCGGCCGTCACCCGTGACCACGACCTCTGGCTGAACGAAGACGAGCGCAGTCAGGACCTCGCCGATTACGCCTACTGGACCGGCAAAGAGGAGTACGTCGCTATCGTCGGTGCGTACGGTGCCGACCTCCCAGAAGTCGTCGAGGAGTACATCGCCCACCGTCGGGTCGAAAAGGAGAATCTCATCGAAGCGGCCGTCTCCCGCGCAGAGTTCAAGGCGGTCGGCGAGTGGACCGTCGGCATCACCTACGGCCGCTGTTCGCAAAACGAGGTCGCAGACGCCATCCGCGAGGAGGGTGCCGACGCCGCCGTCATCGTCAAACCCGCAGGCAGCGCGAGCATCCGCGGGTCCGAGGACTTCGAGCGCTGTCACGAAGTCGCGGGCCTCGTCAACGGCGGTGGCCACCCCAAGGCTGCCGGGTGTAAGCCGGATATCTACGACGATATGCTCGACTACGCGCACCACTGGACGACGCAGGGTGCGACGACGAAGCGCGTCATCCTCGACGCGTTCGAGCGGGTTGCCGAGACGCCCGTTGCGGGTGAAGACGAAGACGCTGAAGCCGTCACCGAGGCCGACCCCGACGCTGACGACGAGGATTCGGAGTAGAATCAGTCGGGCGAGACCGGAGCGTTACGCGTCGTCGACGACCCAGCGGTCGGAGTACGCCGTCCCGCACTCACATTTCGCGTAGGCGTGGACGACATCGCCCTCCTCGTAGATACCGCCAACTTCCTCGTTTTGCGCCTCAGCGAACGAGAAGATGAACTTCGGTTCATGGTTCTCTTCGGACGCGTTGTCGGGACAGTCCCCGCCGCTCAGGTCGCGGTCGATATCGCCGTCAGACCCCATCGCGGTCTGGGCGAACTCCATCGCGTCCATGCCCGTTCCGGCCGCGAAGGCGCGGCGGCCGTTGTCGCCGGGAACGACGAGGACGTAGCCGTTTTCGACTTCTTCGCCCATGTTCGGAATCTTCCCTTGACTGTCGAGATACTCGTGGGTGAGATAGAGCGCCACGTCGTCGAGACGCTCGCCTGCGAGGAACTCGTCCAACTTGCTCATACCCCGTGTGGGGTGTCGGGCGGTAAAAACGGCGTGTCTCCGAGCGACGCGGAGAACGGCGAGGGAGTGTTCGTCCCCGCCGCGTCTCAGAAGGGAGTGTTCGTCCCCATCGCGACTTAGCTGACTTTCCCGCGGAGGTACGCGGAGACACCCTCGCTCACGAGGACGATGCCGAGGATGGCGATGAGGATGGTGAGCACCGCGTCCCACTTGAAGTAGTTAATGTTCGTCTGAAGGGCGACGCCGATGCCGCCCGCACCGACGAACCCGATGATGGTCGACGCCCGCACGTTGATGTCCCACCGGAAGGTGGCGACGCTGATGAACGCCGGTTTAATCTGCGGAGCGATGCCGTAGATGAACGTCTGGAGCGTCGAAGCACCGGTTGCGGAGATTGCTTCGACCGGACCGCGGTCGATTTCCTCGATTGCTTCGCCGAGGAGTTTCGCAGTGAAGCCCACGGAGCGAACCGCAATCGCGAGCACGCCCGCAAGAGCGCCCGGACCGAACAGGACGACGAAGATGAGCGCCCAGATGATGACGTTCACAGAGCGGGTAAACGAGACGATGAACTTCCCCAAGAGGTACGTCCACCGGTTCGGCGTCGTGTTGCTCGCGCTGAGGAACGCCACGGGAAGCGCCATCACGATGGCGAGCGCCGTCCCGAGAATCGAGATGTTGATGGTCTCCAGAAGGGGCCCCACAATCTCGTTGGTGTAGGTGACGTTCGGCGGGTACATCCGCGTCAAGAGGTCCATCACCTCGCGCGGCGCGGACGCGACGTAGGTGTAGTTGATGTCCATCGACCGCCACGAGACGGCGAGGACGACGAGCACTCCCAGTATGAGGAAGTAGCGAACCAGTCGCTGTCGGGAGTCGAAACGCTCCCATTCAGCACCGCCACTGGACGATTTACTCGCCATTTACTGGACCCTCCGTCGGGCGTAGGCGCTCGCGGCCTCGCCGACCATGACGATGCCGACGATGACGAGGATAATCAGCGAACTGTACTGGTAGTCGTACTTCTGGAAGGAGTTGAGGAGCGTAATCCCAATCCCGCCCGCACCGACGATGCCGACGACCGTACTGTGTCGGAGGTTGATGTCCAGTCGGTAGATGGACAGCCCGATGATGCGGGGGATAATCTGCGGGAGAACGCCGTAGAGATACACCTGAAGCTGACTACCGCCGACAGCCTCGATGGCGTCCATCTGGCCCGTGTCGATGTCTTCGATTTCTTCGGAGAGGAGCTTCGCGAAGAAGCCGACCGTCTTGAACGCGAGTGCGAGAACACCCGCGAGCGGGCCGAATCCGACCGCCTTCACCATGACGATGGCGACGATGAGTTCGTGGAACGACCGCGTGACGGCGATGATGCTCCGGCCGACCAGATAGATTGGTCGCGGAGCGAGGTTATTGGCCGCCATGAACGCCACGGGCGCGCTGACGACGATACCGAGGGTGGTCGCGATAATCGACATGAGGATACTCTCGACGATACCGCGGACCATCAGGTCGAACTGCGTCTGCGTCGCTGCCGGCGGCAGCATGTTCGAGACGAGCGTCACGCCCGCTTCGAGGCCGCGGAAGAATCGCTCGGGCGCGACGCGGATGTCCCAAAAGCTGTAGAGGACGAATCCCGTGATAAGGGCGTAGACGACGTACTTCGTCGTCCGGTTGTAGAACGCAGTCGGGCGCTCCCAACGACCGTCTACCGAACCGGATTGGGTCGCCATCGCTCAGTCCCCCGCGCCACTGGCCTTGGCGGCATCGCGTTCGGCGCGCGATTGGCCGCCGCGGTAGATGATGTCCTGTGCGCGCTCGTCGAGTTCGTCCGCTGCACCCTCGAAGACGAGTTCACCGTCGCTCAGACCGACGACGCGGTCTGCGTACTTCGTCGCCAAATCGACCTCGTGGATGTTGATGAGGACGGGAATGTCGTCTTCGCGGGCGATTTCGGTGAGGAGGTCCATCACCTCGACCGAGGTTTCGGGGTCGAGCGCACTCGTCGGTTCGTCCACGAGGAGAATCTTCGGGCGCTGAATGACGGCGCGAGCGATGCCGACGCGCTGCCGCTGCCCGCCTGAAAGTTCGTCTGCGCGGTCGTTTTCGACGCCTTCGAGACCGACGCGCCGGAGGACCTTCCGCGCAGTTGCGATGTCCTCGCTGTCGAAGTTGCGGCGGAAGGCGTCCCAGGTGCTCATGTAGCCGAGTCGACCCGAAAGGACGTTCTCCATCACCGTCAGGCGCTCGACGAGGTTGAACTCCTGGTGAATCATCCCCATGTCGCGGCGCGCCTCGCGGAGTTGCGAACCCGACAGTCCGGTTATCTCGGTGTCGTCGAGCCATATCTCCCCTGCGGTCGGCTCGGTGAGCCGGTTGATACAGCGGATGAGCGTACTCTTTCCGGCCCCGCTGGGACCGATGATGGAGACGATTTCGTTCCCGCTTACGTCCATCGAGAGCCCCTTGAGTGCGCGGTCACCGGAGTCGTACACTTTTTCTATTTCTTTAACATTTAACATGGAAATCGTGGAAGGAAGTTATTCGCCGAGGTTGCCCGTCTTGTACTCGACGCCGTTGTTCTCCTGAATCTGGAGGATGATGTCGTACGCGGTGGCGTAGTCGATTTCCGTGAACTTGCCACGGCCCTCGAACGTCTCTGCGATTTTCGTATCGGAGTAGTCGTAGTCGACGAACGCGGCACGGATGCCCTCCTGAATCTCCGGCGTGAGGTTGTAGCGGTACGTGAAGCTCGTCGTCGGGAACGGGTTGCTCGCCCAGACGACCTTGATTTTCGAGGGGTCGAGGTTCCCGGAGTTTGCGACGCGGGTCACACAGGTACTACAGACCGGTGCGGCGTCGTAGTCACCGTTGGCGACGCCGAGGACACTCTGTTCGTGGCCGCCGGAGTACGCAACTTCATAGTCATCACCGGGGACGACACCCTGATTTGCGAAGAGTGCGCGGGGTGCCTGATTGCCGGAGTTAGACGACGGTTCGGAGTGTGCGACGCGCTTTCCTTTCAGGTCTTCGAGTGCGCTGATTTCGTCGTTGTCGGCCTGCGTCGCCAGCCAGAGGCGGTAGCCGAAGTCGCCCTCGGCGGACACCTGCAGCGAGAAGGGCACGGCACCGGCGAGGTTCACCGCGAACGGGGTCGGACCGGTCGAGAAACCGGCGACGTGGAGACGCTCAGAGCGCATCGCTTCGACCTGCGACGCGTACGACTGAAGTGGGAAGTACTCGACATCCTTGCCCGTCTCCTTCGCGATGTTGTCCATGAGCGGCTTCATCGTCGTCCGGTAAGCCGCTGGGTCCTCCGTTGGCGTCATCGCGAACGCGAGTTTGTCGGGGTCAAGAAGCTTACTCTCGTCGGACGGCGTCTCCTTGACGGGCTTCCCGTACCGGGGCTCGTCCCGCGACTCCATGTTTTTGAGGTCCGAAAGCGAGCCAGTCTCGAAACCAGTCTGGATGAGCGCCTGCATTGGCTGGGGGAACTCAGGGTTCGACGGGTCGAAGTCGTAAGACTCAGACGGCGTGCTGTCGCCACCCGACTCACCGCTGTCGGACCCGGCGTCACCACTGCCCTCTTTGTCGCCCGTAATACACCCGGCGAGACCGAGTGACATCGCGACTGCACTACTCGAAAGAATGGACCGGCGAGTTGGCTCAAAGTTCGGCATTGCTATAACTTCACATGAACAATACAATCGTTATAAATGTTATGAATAATTATATAGAAGTAAGTATGGTAACAAATATCACATACTACCCGAAGATATAACCGGGTTAAAACGCTGAAAAGAAGGTCAGTAGCGGCTCAGAACACGAATATCAAGGTTCCGCTCGCCATGCCGACGGCGATGAGAACGGCACTCATCTTCGCGACGGGAGCGAGAAGTGACCGGTTGATGCTCGCGGCCAAGACGATTTTGACGATGATGCTCGCGGAGGTTCCGGCGAGGACGCTCGCGGCGGCAACCTCGGAAGACACCTGTCCGGCAAGGTAGAGTGTGACGGCCGTCGTCGTCGTCGACCCGCTCGACACCAGACCGCTCAAAAAGCTCGTCGTGATGAATCCTGCTGTCCCGAAGAATGTCTGTGCACCCGCCGAGAGGACGAGGATACCGAGAAAGAGTCCACCGAACTTGAGGGCGTTCGACAGACTGAACGGTGAATCGAAATCGAGTTGAAGTTCGGTATCCCAATCGGTGTGGTACACCGACAACCCGACGCCGACGAGCGCAATGACGCCGAGCGGCGTTCCGACTTCCGGAACCACGTCCGGGATGAACACCCCGACGAGGAACAGGTTTCGGACGGCCATCGCGGCGTCGGCGAGCAGCACCGCACCGACTGAGAGGGTGAGGATATCCGTGTTTTGCTCGGCGCGGTTCGCGAACTCGCCGATGACGGCCGTCGAGTTGACTAAGCCGCCGAAAAAGCCCGTGATGGCGACGCCTTTGCTCCCGTAGCGTTGCATGATGACGTAGTTGATGAAGCCGAGACCACTCACAGCGACCACGAGGAGCCAGACGAGTTGTGGCTGAATCGCGCCCCACGGACCGATTGGTTCGGCGGGAAGCAGCGGGTAGATGACGAACGCCAGAATCGCAAATTCGGCTGCGCTCTTGACCTCCGCCTTCGACAACCCCCACGCGAACTGATGGAGTTCCCGCCGAAGCACCAACAGGAGCGACGAGATGATGGCTAACACGACTGCTTCGAGGACGAAGTCGGCGGCAACCATCACGCCGGTGCTGTAGGCGACGAACAACGACGCGGAAGTCGTCAGCGACAAACTTCGTGAGTCCTCGTCGTGGAGGAGTCCGTCGGCACCGAGAAGAACCGCCTGGACGAGAACGAGGACGCCGCCCAGAACCAGAATTACATTGTTACCGATTGTCGTCGATATCGCGCCGATGAGACTCGTCAGCGCGAACGTTCGGATTCCGGCGGACTTCTGGGACCACTCGCGTTCGAGACCCAGAAACATCCCTAACGCTGCCGCGATGAACAGTCGCGTGATTCGAGGGCTAATCGGAAGCGTTGCCACGTCGATTTGCTCTATCATCGACTCACCTTCCGCCGTCTACCTCGAAGCGGACGTGCTGTGGGGGGCCGGTCCCGCATTGGGGTGTGCATTGCTGAGACCATCGTGTTCAGTGTGCACTCGTGACTCGGATTACATAAATATTCTCTATAGTCTATTTATGACAGTGTTTGTCACACCATAGGATGGGAGCGCGAGGCTCCATGGTAACACAGAGTGAAAGCGCAGCCGCTACTCGCCCAACCAGACGCGAACCCTACTCGTCCGGCCGCCCGAACTTTTCAGCGATGCTGGAAAGCGAGTCGTTCGGGCGCTTGGTGACACGGTAGACGGTCCGGACGCCCGGAACACGGAGTCCGTACTGGTAGCCATCGTCGAGTTCGTCGAGTTCGACGGCGTCCCCGGGGTCGCGGTCGTTCTCGCGGCACCACTCGACGAGACGGTTCTCGCCGTCACCGGGGGTTCGGGCAAGTCGCTTGTTGTCGTACGCGCCGCGAATCACGAGTCCTGACGCATCTGACGAGATGCGTGCGTGGTATGCGGTGCCGTCGAGGTGGAGACGAACGAAATCGCCGTCCTCGACCGCGATACCGTCCGGGACACCGAGACACGGGCGGCGGGTGCCGCCGCTCCGGGCCAGATTCGCGCGGAACGTCTGGACTGACGGGTGGTCGGAGGGAAGTTGCGTTGTCACGTGAGACAGAAGGGGAAAAACTGCGTTACTCTTCGTCTGCTTCGTCGTCGCCTTCGCCGAAGGCAGCGGCAACGTCGCCGTCACCGGAGACGACCTTCGCGTTGATCTGGACGGTCTCTTCGTTGATTTCGCGGCCGCGGACCGTGATGCGCTTGCGCTCGCCGTCGCGGGACGGGTTGAAGCCGATGCCGTCCTTGGCGAGGATTTCGTTGAGACTGCCACCCGGAACGTCGGGGTGCATCGGGCGACCGGCCTTGTCGGAGCCACCGGTCAGTTCGAGCGTGAAGCCGTCGAGACCGACGGCAGCGCCGTCAACCTCGTCACCGAGGTCACGACCGAGGAATCGGTTTGCGTCCTGTTCTTCGACATCGACCTGGTAGGTCTCGCCGTTGTCGGGGTCGGCGACGACGACCATGAATTCTGCCATGCGCGGATGAAAACGGTCGCGGATAAAAAGTACGTCGAAAGCGCGCCTCACTCCCGCCACCCGCGAATCAGCTTCTCGCGCCCGAATTCCGGATACTCAGTCCCAATCAAGAGTGTGCTAAAGGTTAACTTTCAACACTGTGTACTCACTGCTATGATGGAGGACACAGACGCCCGCGAGACACCACGCATGGTCGAAGCGAAGACGAGAGAGTTGGCCCAACTCGGTCCTCGGGAACTCGTCGAACCGGAGCCGCGCGAACTCGTCGAAGCCGAACCGAGAACACTCGTAGAGGCTCGCCCACGGGAACTCGTCGAAGCAAAGTCGAGAGAATTGGTGAAAACACAGCCCACGGCGCTCGTCGAGCGAGTGTGGTACGAGTGCGACTCGTGTGGCTACCGCTCGGGTCGTGGCGTCCACGAACAACTCTGTCCGCGCTGTGGTGGGGACGTGACGCGCGTCGGCGACGAGTGACTACAAGGTGTAGTCTACTCCACCACCGCCGCCTCCATCTTCGCCTTCTTCTTCCTGTTCAGCTTCTGCTTCCTCGATTGACTCCCAGAGCGAACACCAGTCCTCGGGGTCGATGTACCCCTCGACACGGGCGCACGCCCCGAACCCGTCGCCGTTTTTGTCCGGAATGTACTCCGCGCAGTTCCCGCAGTCTTGGCCCTCCTGTGCGAGTCCCGCTTCGACTGCTTCGGTCGCCTCCTGAAACTGCGTCGCCTCCTTGGTGAATAGTTCGTCGGGGTTTCGCTTTTCGCCCGCCTGAGACAGCGCAGTCCGGTACGCTTCGGGGACTGGTCCATGGACGAACTCCTCTTCAGAGACTCCCTCTGGGAGTTCCTCTTCGTGCTCTTGTCCATCTTCTTCTGCTTCGGTCGTCGTGGTGGTTGTGGTGGTCGTCTCCTCCTGCCCACCATCACCACCGAGACACCCAGCGAGACTGACGACAGTCCCACCGCCAGCGAGTTGGAGAAATCGGCGTCTCGTTTCGTCGGAAAATGACATATGAGGAGCTAGCCGCCGAACCGGCTTTAGTAGGTGGTATGTTACCAAATGTCGGGGAGTCAAGTACCGGAAAACGCTTACTTAAAGAAGAACCCGGAGCAGTTAGGAAGCCAAAAGGGGTAACCGAACCTACTCCTCGAATTCGTCTTCCCAACGGAACACGCCGTTTCGCTGAACGACTTCGCCGTCGACTTCGATGAACGACTCCTCGCTCATGTCCGTAATCATGTCCACGTGGACCGCAGACTGGTTTCCGTCCTCACCCTCGGGGAGACACGACCCGTAGGCGCGGCCCACGGCGAGGTGGATGGTGTCGCCCATCTTCTCGTCGAAGAGGATGCTGTCGGTAAAGCGGTCGATACCGCGGTTCATGCCGATTCCGAGTTCGCCGAGGCGACGAGCGCCCTCGTCGGTGTCGAGGATACCGGCGAGTGCGTCTTCGCCCGCGCCCGCGGAGAAGTCAACGACTTCGCCGCCTTCGAACGTGAGGTGGACGTTCTCGACGCGCTGGCCTTCGAGCGTCATCGGCACGTCGAAGAACACCTCGCCCTCGACGGCGTCCTCGACAGGGGCGGTGAACACCTCACCGGATGGGAGGTTGTGCGAGTCGTAGACGACGGAGGCGGCGGAGTTGACCGCGGTCCGGCCCTCGATGGACATCGTGAGGTCGGTGTCCTCCTTGACGATGCGGACTTCAGACCCGTCGTCGAGAATCTCCTTCATGTTCGCCATCTCGTCGGCGAGTTCCTCCCAGTCGAAGAGGACGGCGTCGTAGACGAAATCGGCGTACTCCTCGAAAGACATCCCGGCTTGTTGGGCCATCGCACGGGTGGGGTGGACCGTCGAAACCCAGTCGGTGTCCATGCGAGCCTCGCGGACCGCGTTGGCGGCGCGGTTGTATGCCTGACGGGTCTCTGTCGGGACGTCGGCCGTCGCTGCCGTGTTTCGCGTCCCGCCGAGGAAGAGCACCGAATCGGCCGCCTCGTAGAGGGCGAGTTCGTGTTCGGGGAGTTCGAAGTCGCCGTCGTGGGCGCGGAGGTACGCCCGCTGGACCTCCTCGGAGGCGTAGGTCGTCACGACGTTCGCACCGCGCTCGCCGAGCGCCTCGGCGACGGCGACTGCCAGGTCGTGGGCACCTTCGCCGACAGAGACGACCACGTCGTCGCCGGACTCGATTCGCGCGCTCCAATCGACGAGCACCGCGGCGTGCTCGTGGATTCGTTCGTCCATATCGGCCCCTCGTGCGGGGCGGTAAAAACCTCGGCGTCTGCCAGTAACCAACCTCGGCGTCCGCCGTCAACACCAGTGGCCTCACACTCGACGACAGAACGCTTATCCCCCGGTGTCTGTCACTCTCTGCCGTGACTACCATCGCCCTCACAACCTGTGCCGACCTCCCGTCGCTCGTCGACGACGACGCCTCGTTCGTCGCAGCGCTCCGCGACCGGGGCGTGACCGCAGACCCGGTCGTCTGGTCCGATGACTCGGTCGATTGGAACGACTACGACATCGTGGTTGTTCGGTCCATCTGGGACTACTACAAGCGGCCGGACGAGTTTACCGACTGGCTCGATGCGCTCGACGCCGCCGACTGTACCGTGTGGAACCACACACGCATTCTGCGATGGAACGGCCACAAATTCTACCTGCGTGATTTGGAAGCACAGGGCGTCTCGACGCTCCCGACGGAGTACGTCGAATGCGGCGGCGAGTGTGACCTGCAGGCTCTCTTCGACGAGCGAGATTGGGACGAACTCATCGTCAAACCCGCGGTGAGCGCCGGGGCGTTCGAGACGAAGCGAATCGCCCGTGCGGATGCCGAACGCGAGCAATCGTGGGTCGACGACATCGTGGCACGAAAAGACGTGCTCGTCCAGGAGTTCGCCCCGGACATCGCCGACGGCGAGTGGTCCATCGTGTTCTTCGGCGACGAATTCAGCCACTCGGTCGTAAAGCGCCCCGAGACGGGCGACTTCCGCGTGCAGGAGAAACACGGGGGGAGCGTCCACGTCGAGCCACCCAGCGGCGGGCTTCTCGAACAGGCCGCCGACGTCGTCGATGCGGTCGGTGCAGAACTCGGTGAAGAACCGCTGTATGCGCGAGTCGATGGCGTCGAGCGCGATGGTGACTTCTACCTGCTCGAAGTCGAACTCATCGAACCCGAGTTGTTCTTCCGCGTCGATTCGGACGCAGGCGACCGACTCGCAGAACAGATACTCGAGCGGGTCTGACTGCGTTCGTTCTCACACAGGACTGACTGCGTTCGTTCTCACACGGGACTGACTACGTTCGTTCTCACACGAGTCTAACGGCGTTCGTTCACGGGCGGGAAACCACAACCACTACCTCCCCCCGAATCAGAGTCCGTCGCATGCAACTAGGCGTCATCGGCCTCGGCCGGATGGGACGCATCGTAGTCGACCGAGTGCTCGATGCCGGGCACGAGGTCGTCGCCTTCGACCTCTCCGAAGAGGCAGTCGCGGCGGCCGCCGACGCGGGTGCCGAACCCGCAGACAGCGTCGCCGACCTCGCAGACCGACTCGGCGACGACAAGCGAATCTGGCTCATGGTCCCCGCGGGTGACGCGGTGGACGCAACGCTCGACGACCTCGACCCTCATCTCGACGAGAACGACGTGGTCGTCGACGGCGGCAACTCGCACTTCGAAAAGTCGGTTCATCGCGCAGAAGCCTGCTCCGCGGCGTACCTCGACTGCGGAACCTCCGGCGGCCCCGCCGGTGCCGAACTCGGCTTCTCGCTCATGATTGGCGGCCCGCAGTGGGCCTACGACGAGATGACCCCCGTCTTCGACGCCGTCGCGACCGGCCCCGACGGCCACGACCGGATGGGCGAAGCCGGTTCCGGCCACTACGTGAAGATGGTTCACAACGGTGTCGAGTACGTGCTGATGCAGGCCTACGGCGAGGGCTTCGAACTGCTCGCCGAGGGTCGCTACGACCTCGACCTCGAATCGGTCTCGCGCACGTGGAACAACGGTGCGGTCATTCGCTCGTGGCTTCTCGAACTCTGTGAAGAGGCGTTCCGCGAAGAAGGCACGGACCTCGGCGACGTTGACGACCACATCGCTGGTGGCTCCACGGGTACGTGGACGGTCCAGGAAGCCCTCGAACAGGAGGTTCCTGTCCCGCTTATCTACCAGTCGCTCGCCGAGCGGTTCGGCTCCCGCGCCGACGAGCGCTTCTCGCGCCGCCTTGCGAACCGCCTCCGCTACGGATTCGGCCGCCACGAAGTCGCCCGAAAGGACGAGTAACGCGCCCAGTCGCGGGCAGTCGCACGCGCGGTCGCAGAGCGGATTACACAGCCGACCGCGTGGGTCGCCCACTATATTTTGGGAATATACCCGAGAGCGCCCGCAACGTCGCAAGAATCGCCGTCGGAAGCCGCCGAGATAATCACAATTTCCTTAACCCCTCACTCCATATCCGCCCTCATGGCAGTCATCAGTCTGGTGGGTGTCGGGGCCGGATTGGTCCTGGTACTCCTCACCGTCGCCCTGCACTTCTCGAAGGGGACCGGTTGGGAGCCGACCGCCGACATCACACAGGAGGTCCTCGAGCGCCGTGCGGCGACCGTTCCAGAGACTGACTTCCCCGAGCCGATGAACCGGTCTATCGGCGGCGGAGGAGTCGCTGGCGCAGTCGCTGGTGGCGAGGAAGGCGGCGAACTCGAAGAAGGCGCGGCCGCAGAAGAAGAACAGAGCCCCGCCGACATGCCCGAAGACGAAGTCGAGTACTTCGAAGTCGAGTTCGTCAAGCAAGGCGAGACCATCGAAGTGGCGAGCAACGAGACGATTCTCGACCAGGGCGAAGACGCCGGGATGGACCTCCCGTACGCGTGCCGCCAGGGTCAGTGTGTCTCCTGCGCCGGGAAGATTACCGACGGTCCTGCCGAGGAGTACGTGACGCACTTCAAGCAGGAGACTCTCTCCGGCGGCGAGATGGAAAAGGGGTACACGCTTACCTGCGTGGCCTACCCGAAATCCGACTTCTCCATCGAGACCGGCGAAGCGCCGTAACGTCTCGAACACACCACCAGTTTTTCTCGCTTCTTCTGCCGAGCGGCGACTCGCGTCTGCGCGAACGGCGTAGCGATGCCAGTCGTCGACGCTCCGGCACCGGTGTCGCTTGTCGACGCTTCACACCCGCCGAGACGAACCGGCAGTCTGGGACACCTATCGACGGTTTGAAACGCACACCCCGTGTTTCACAGTATCCGTGTCCGTCCCCGAAGGAGGTTCCCTGACCGAAGGTGACCTCAAACGCCCGATGTTCGCCCTCGCGTGGCCGATTATCGTCACCGAACTGCTCCAGGTGGCGTACAACCTCGCCGACACAGTGTGGCTCGGCCGCCTCTCAACCGACGCCGTCGCCGCCATCAGCCTCGCGTTCCCGCTTATCTTCCTCCTCATCTCCGTTGGTGGCGGGTTCACTGTTGCTGGAAGTACGCTCGTGGCGCAGTACACGGGTGCGAAGAGCGAAGGCTCCGCCGGAACCGTCGCCGGACAGACGCTCTCGTTTATCACCCTCATCGCAATCACCGTCGGCATCATCGGCTTTTTCGCCACCGACGCGATGCTCGGCATCCTCCCGAGTTCCCCCGCCACCGCCGGGCAGGTCATCCCGCTGGCTGGCGACTACATGCGGGTGTTCTTCCTCGGGTTGCCGTTCCTCTTCGGCTTCTTCGTCTTCTCCGCGCTCATGCGTGGCTACGGCAACACCCGTGCCCCGATGCTCGTGATGTTCATCAGCGTCGTCATCAACGTCCTCATCGACCCCATCTTCATCTTCGGCTTCGATGCGAACCCGCTTTTCGGGGTACTCGGCCTTCGAGGTCTCGAATCGAGTCTCCTCGCATCGACCGGGTTCGCGGGCTACGGCGTCACCGGCGCAGCGCTCGCAACAGTGCTCTCACGAGCTGTCGCCACCGTCATCGGCATCTACATCATCTTCGGCACCTCCGCCGGTCCCGACGTTCAGCTCTCGGACTTCCGCCCGCAACTGGAGTACATCAAGAAAATCGTCGATATCGGCGTCCCGAGCGCTATCGAGCAGTCGGCGACCGCCCTCGGCTTCATCACCCTTACCGCGATGGTCGTCACCTTCGCCCCAGAAGTCGTCGCCGCCTTCGGTCTCGGCAACCGACTTACGTCGCTCGTGTTCCTCCCCGCGCTGGGTCTCGGTCGTGCGACCAACACCATCGTCGGCCAAAACCTGGGCGCGCAGAAACCCGAACGCGCCGAGAGCGCCGTCTGGCTGGCGGCGAAGGTCGGCGCGAGCGTCATGGTCGTCACCGGCGTCCTCGCGTACATCTTCGCCGAACCGGTCGTCGCGTTCTTCATCTCGACCGGGACCGAGTCGGCCGCCCAGACCATCGACCTCGGCGTCGAGTACGTCCGCATTCGTGCCTTCGAGTTCGGCTTCATCGGCGTCCTCCAGGTCGTCCTCGGTGCGTACCGCGGGGCCGGAAACACGAAGACTGCGCTCACGTTCTCGCTGCTCGCGCTCTGGCTCGGCCGCGTGCCGACAGTCTACCTGCTGTCGTTCCAGTTCGGCTTCGCCGAGACGGGTATCTGGCTCGGGATGGCTGTCGGGCAGATTCTCGGCGCGATTACGGCGACAGCGTGGTTCACCCGCGGCACGTGGAAAGAAAGCGTCGTCGACGTGGACCCGACTCCCGCGTAATCGACCGGCGGCACGGGTTCCACAACCGTTTTACGTTGGTATCGTGTACCACTCTTCGCTGGGGCCCGTAGCTCAGTGGACAGAGTGCTTGGTTCCGGACCAAGATGTCGCGGGTTCAAATCCCGTCGGGTCCGTCAGATTTCTGCTGCGAACGAAGTGAGCAGTGAAATCTGTGACAGCCGACAGATTTGAATCAGGGAGCGAACGGAGTGAGCGACTGAGGTTCAAATCCCGTCGGGTCCGTTCGCTTCGCTCACTCCCCCGACGTACTCACACTCGCATTCGCTCGCGTGAGTCCCGTCGGGTCCGTTCGCTTCGCTCACTCCCCCGACGTACTCACACTCGCATTCGCTCGCGTGAGTCCCGTCGGGTCCGTCATTTTCTAAAGCCGCATATTCGGCGCATAGAGGCTACAAGGATCCGATATTCAATTCAGCTAACGAACTTCTGTAGATTTCGTTCGACTCGCCACCAGAGAGTACAGAAACGGGTCAACGTTTATTATACGTCGTTGCACAGTATCAGATGGTGTCCGACGAAACGAAACAACGTATAAATATCTGCCTTCCCGTCACCCCTGGTGGCGACTCAAAGATATTCAGGCTCCACGCGGCCGACGACGTGCTTCGACTGCTCGTCGACGCCCACCAGTCGGAGTTCACACTGAAGGAACTGTCCGAGATGACCGACCGGAGCCGGTCGACAGTCTGGCGGGCAGTCGAGTTCCTCGACGAACTCGACGTCGTCCAAGTGCGAGAAACGGCACAGCGAAAGTACGTCTCCGTCGACCCCGCACGACTCCAGAAAGACGATCCGATACTCGGCATCGAACAGACCGAGTACCACGCTCCAGTTCGTGCGTTCGTAGAGAACGTCGAGACGGCGGTCGAGAAATCGGACGAAGTCGACCAGCTACTCGGTATTCTCGTATTCGGGAGCGTCGCTCGCGGTGAGGCCGACCGGAAGAGCGACGTCGACGTGTTCGTCCTCGTCGACGGCAACCGAACGACTGCCCGCCGCGTCATCTCGAACGTGGCCAGTGAACTCGGCGAAGAACGATTCGACGGCGACCGGTACGCGTTCGAACCGTTCGTCGAGAGCGAGGAGAGTGCGCTCCGAGCAGGCGAAAAGCTACGAGAGCTATTCCGGGAGGGAGTCACTGTCTATGGCGGCGACGAGTTCCAACGAATCCGAACGAAGGTGATGAGTGGTGAGTAGTACCCGAATCGAGACGTTGGTAGACGAGGTGCAAGCCGCCTTCGACTATCGGCCCGACGAGATCGAGGACGGCCTGGAGACGAACGAGGCTGACGTGCTCCAACTCCGAAAGTCGTGCCGACTACTCGCGGGCGCAGAGACACTGTTGGAACAAGGGTTCTACACCTTGGTTATCGAAGCGTCGTTCGTCGCCATCGAGCGCGTCGTCGAGTTCAAACTCCTCGAAGGTGGCGTCGAACCGCGAAATCTTCCCGGAACGCACCCCGGCGTGTACACGGAAGCAGCGAGACGTGGGATTCTGTCGGGGCACGTCGCCGACAGCCTCCAGGACCTCTGGCGGAACCACCGTGCGAAGACGTACTATCAGGACGGACTCGCGGCGAGAGAACGCGCAGAGAAACTATACGAACTCGCGTCGGAGACCCACGAGTACGTCGTCAATCAGTCGGCGAAGAAACACGAGTGTATCTGCGAATAAACGCCACACGAGAGACACAGCGGTTCAAACGAAGACTGAGTCTCGTTTCGTCGCCCAATCGTACTCGTTGAGCGCTGCTCGAACGACCGGGACACGGTCAACGAGGTGTTCCCACTCGCTGGCGGCCTCTCGCCGCGTTTCGACTTCGTCGGCGTCGTCGAGATCGGCGATACTCGCTCGAAGTTCACCAGGTGTTTCCACGTCGTACGACCGCTTCCAGTCCGTAATCTTGCTCCGCATCGAGTTGAGGGCACTGGTCAACTCCTCACGGCTGTGTTCCCGCTGGAGTGCCGCAACCTCCCGGTAGGTCGCCATGAGCTGGTCGACGCAGTAGAGCGTCTGGTCGCCCTGCTCGATTTTGCGGAGGACGTTGTCCTCGACGAGTTGGTCGAGGTACTTCTGTGCCGTCTTGACGGAGACTTCCGTCTCGTTCGCGACCCACGACGCGGTGCGAGGCGTTCGAAGCGTCCGGGCGGCGGCGCGGATGCGCTCACCTCGGGTCATCGAAGCGCGAGAGTCGTTGTGGGGTTTGTCGGGCATGCTTGGACCTACGGAGTGGTGGAACATATATCCACTAAGTTGGAAATATGCGTAGAACAAAGAACAGCGTTCGTCTGGCGAACGAAATAAAACCAAAAATGCTGGCTACCACCCACGTTGAAAATGGCCTGTACAGACCCTCAGCCGCCTGAAGTTTCGACCCCGTTCGTCCACCGCACGAAATCCCGTCGGATCCGTTCGGCCTTCGGCCTCACTCCCCCGACGTACTCACACTTGCATTCGCTCGCGTGAGTCCCGTCGGGTCCGTATACTTCTGGAACGCTCCGAAACCAAAGAACGAGCGCTGTGGCTGTCGTATTAGCATATTTCCCCGCCGACTGATTCCGTCACGCACCGTGACGAGCGTGTCTTGCTTGAGGGAGTTGCCGGGAGACAGGACGTATTCGTCGGGAAACGCGCCTGTGGCGCTCCTTGTTGGAAGATAGAATTCGGTACACTGCGAGCCGATTCGTTATCGGTGTATGAGCCCCAGTATTCGGTTTCGAACATCATCGGCGGAATCGTACGTTTGGTTATCAGTTGGGGCAAGCACTTCTTCGAGAGATTCCGTTCCGTCTTGTGTTTCAATCTCGTAGTCTCCATAGGCCGCAACCAGTTCATCTGTCGTGGTTGGATAGTTCTGGGTTTGGAGTGCTTCATCCAGGTCACCAAGTCTCCCGCCCGGGTCGCCGCTCATCGCTCGGTCTTCGTTGGTGCGGTCACGTACCTCCTCTTTCCTCCGCTCAGACTGTTGTCGCTGCTCGTCGTCTTCGTTCTCGTCTTGGCTTCGTTTGTCGTCTGGCATCCTTACCAATAGGCGCTTGCTTCGGATAATTGTGTGGACGCTCGTCGGTGTGACATCTATGGACCGTCCAGCGTTGATGAATCCTATGGACTGTCCAACGTTGATGAATCGCCTCGCAGCAACGTTTGCTAGCGAAGACGTTGCGCTTGGGCTCTCAGTTTAGCCGGGATACCCTGTTGAAATCGACTATTCGACCCGTCGTCTACCCGCTGTCAACTCGTGGAAAGAGCGGACTATCGTGTAAACCCCACGAGCTGTCAATTCGGGGCTGAACCTGAGTCGAGGCCTACCCCTGCGTTTGACGGATGAACTCGTGGAGCGTCTCTTCGATGAGTGTCGCGACGCGCTCGCTGTATCGCCAAAGTGCTGCATTGAGTCGCTCTTCGGTTTCGTCGTCGAGATCGTCTGCTCCACGAAGGACGGAATCTTTGGTGATCTGTGGGTGGTACACACAGACCACTCCGAGGGAAGTGTCTGAACCCGATGTCCCCGCTGTGTGGATTCCGTACTGATCGGTTCCCCAGACACCATCGCCGCCCTCTCGCTCCAGTTCAGAGTCAAGCGCATCAAGCAGTTGTACCTCTTCGGGGGAGAGGATTGGATCGTCACCTTCGAACAGTTCAGTGTACGCCTCCATTCGGGCACTTTTGGTCCATTGGTCCAACTCGGAACGCGCCCGGAGTACAAGTTGTCGCTCGTCTGGAAACTCGGCCATGGTCCTATGTGGGCGGCTGGGGCAATCAACGTTCGTACGGTCGCTCCGGGCGATGCGCATGCTGGTGATAGGTCTGAGATGAGAAGGGGAGTATCCGCTCGGCCTCGACTGTCAGTGTCCGTGCTGTGGCTCCTGTGGCATGGGTTCGATCACGGAGCGTGATTCACTTGTCTACGCCGTGACCCGACGACAATTCTGCGAAAACAACTGTTCTCAGTGTCCTTTGTCCCATATTTCGGGAGCGGGGGAGAACACATATCACACACGGACACCCCAAAAGAACGCGATTCCGAGGACGGTGACGAACGACAACAACAACTGTAACGGTGCACCGACGCGAATGAAGTCCGAGAATTTGTAGCCACCAGGCCCGTAGACGAAGAGATTCGTCTGGTATCCAACCGGCGTCATGAACGCTGTCGAGGCAGCGAACGTCACGGCGAGCACGAACGCGAACGCGTTTGCACCAATCGATTGGGCAGCGCTGGCAGCCACGGGAATCATCAACACCACGCTTGCGTTGTTGCTGATGACGCTCGTCAACAGACCGGTTGCGACGTAGAACACCCAGAGGACACCGATTGCTGGCAAGAACGTCGCCGTCGAGGCGACGGCGTCTCCAAGAAGCGCTGCCGCACCCGTCTGCTGAAGTGCGATACCGAGTGGGATAACACCCGCGAGGAGGAAGATGACGTTCCACTCGACCGAGGAATAGAGTTCTGTCGGCTTGAGGACGCCGGAAAAGACCATCGCGATGACTCCGGCGAGCGCCGAGACGACGATTGGCAAGATGTTCAAGGCAGGCAGCGCGACCACACCGGCGATGATTCCCACTGCGAACGGGATTTTCTCGCTCCGGTAGGTTACCTCGTCGAACTCGTGGGCGACGATGAAGTCCTCGTTCTGGACGAGTCGGGTGAGGCTATCCGGTGGTGCCTGCACCAAGACCGTGTCACCGACACGAATTCGGATATCTTCGAACCGGTCCCGGACGACGTCACCCCGGCTTCGAAAGGCGAGGACGTTCGCATCGTAGCGTTGTCGGAACGTCGAACTCGCGAGCGTTTCACCAACGAGGAACGACCCCGATGGGATGACGACCTCGACGAGGACCGGTTCTTCCTCACCCGGGTGCAGGTCGCCTTCGGTTCGAGGGCCACCTGAGAGCGTGAGCCCCTCCGTGTCCATGATGTGTTCGAGTGTCTCCCGATTCGTCCGAAGTCGGAGTGTGTCGCTCTCGCGGATTTCCTTTCGGGCGAGCGGGTCGGAAAAACGCTCGCCGTATCGAATCAGTTGTAACACGTCGATGTCGAGTTCGTCGTCTCCCAGTGCCTCCGCGACCGTCTGGCCGATCAACGACGAGTTCGCTGGAACGACAACGTCTGCGAGGTACTCCTGAAGGGCGTATTCCTCGACGAGGTCCTCGTCGGCGGGGATTCGTTCGGGTAGTAATCGGGTGCCAACCGTCATCAGATAGACGGCACCCACCGCGAAGACGATCACGCCTAGTTTGGTGAACTCGAACATCCCGAACGCGTGGAGACCAAGTTCCGGTGATTCTGCACCGATCTGAGCCGCAATATCGCTTGCGAGGATGTTCGTCGATGTCCCGATGAGCGTGAGCGTCCCCCCGAGCATCGACGCGAACGACAGCGGCATCAGCAACTTCGACGGTGAGGTCTTACCGTTGTGTGCGAGGTCGTTGATAATCGGAACGAGAATTGCGACGACTGGCGTATTGTTGACGAACCCCGAGACCGGTCCGCTGACGCCGACTGTCGCAGCGAGTTGCTTGCGCCGGTTATCCCCGGCGAACGCCGCCATCTTCCGGCCGATGAGTTGGACGACTCCGGTTCGGTTGACACCAGTACTCAGAATGAGCATGGCTAGTACGGTAATCGTGGCCGGGTTGGCAAATCCCGAGATTCCCTCCCGTGGAGATATCTGTGTCCAGGGTTCGAAGATGATCAACAACACCATCAGCAGAATCGCGGTCACGTCGATGGGAAACCACTCGGTAGCAAACAACACGAGTGCGAGCAGAATAATTGCAAAAACAACGAGCATCTCTCCCGTCACGGCCGCTGCGTCGAAGCCCTGGACTGCCAACGAAATCATGGAAAAGGCCACGCCAAATAGAGACGCTGCCGCGGGAAAAGGACTGGTATATACACCGGTGGGTTGTCGAAAACCATCGAAGCGTCACGGACGTGGACCAGCGAAAGGTGAGAAGTACGACTTCGTCAGAAGGCTCGGTGCGTTCTGTCGAAACAGGTGAGATTTCTTCCCATAACCACCCAGACAAGCGAACATACGCCAGATTATTCATTTTATGGATATTCGTCCAAATAATTCGGAGATAATAATACGATTTCGGAATCTTTAACCGTGTGTTCGATGTGTGTTTAGTTGTAATGGCAAACGGTAAAGTTGATTTCTTCAACGACACTGGCGGCTACGGTTTCATCTCGACGGACGACGCAGACGACGACGTGTTCTTCCACATGGAAGACGTTGGCGGCGACGATCTTACGGAAGGGACGGAAATCGAATTCGACATCGAACAGGCCCCCAAGGGCCCCCGCGCGACCAACGTCCTTCGGACGTAAGCACGTTTCACGTCGTCGCTTGACAGGCGACACTGTGTAACTACGTTTTTCACACACTCACTTTCCTTCCAGAGCAACGGCTTTCGCAGCGGAGCGTTACAGAATTGGACGACACGCTGACCTGAACGCTTCGGAGAACATCGCACAACGGGAGGGTGAACCATGCACGGCGTAACAGTTCGGCTGACGCGAACCGTGCTCCCTCGCTGGTTGAATAGCCAGCCGTCTTCGGCGTTCACGAGAGCAAAGCTCTCGTGCAGCCCATCAGAATCTTCGATTCTGAGGACGCTCGCTGTAAGCGGGGAGGAAGGCCCCATTGACAGGGCTACACGCGCTGTAACGCACGTCCTTGGTCACAACTGGACGGCTACCGCTGACGTTCCACGCGAAAGCGTCCCTGAGAACCGAGGAAACGCGCAACCTGAATATCCACTTCGTGGATTCCCGCGTTGACGAGACCAATGGTCTCGTCCGCCCACCAGAACGCGAAGCGTTCTGGGGACGTCTTTAGGCGCGGGAGGATGTCAATCGAGACAAGTCGGTGTACAACGATTTTCGTTCGAAGAAGAGCGAGGCGCATCCGACCTCAGTCGTGACGTTCCGACGACTCGAACTCGTCGTCGAATCGTTGGTAGGTGATGGTCAACCTGCCAGGTGATGGTGACTTGGCTGCATCTCGAAGCGTTTTGAACGAATCGAGGAGGTCACTTGCGTCCTCCGTACCCTCCCGGACGGTGCGTGATTCTTCTCGTATCGTATCGTAGGCGTGTTCCAAGATGCGCCGAGTTGCGTTCGAGTCCGCTCTGGATTCAATCTCGAAAGAAGCCTCGTAGTGCGACATACTCGCGATTGGGGCCACACTGGGTTAACGCCCCGTATATTACAACATACGTGAAGTACTCGCGAGAGAGTCATCGTCCGAGACGACGCCTCTGTTGTCTCACGACGGAGGGACGAGACCGGGCTGAAAACCGTGATACCACCGCATCGAGCGGGCGGTTACGGTTACCGGCCCGAGGGCTCGCAGTCTATTCGAGGTCGAAGCGGTCGAGGCTCATCACTTTGTGCCACGCGTCCACGAAGTCGTGGACGAACTGCTCCTCTGCGTCGTCAGCGCCGTAGACCTCGGCGATGGCGCGAAGCCGGGCGTTCGACCCGAAGACGAGGTCAACGCGGGATGCCTCGTACTCGACTTCGCCCGTCTCACGGTCGCGCACCTCGAAGACCGTTTCGTCCTCCGGGACCGGTTCCCACTCGTAGCTCATGTCGAGCAGAACGTCGAAGAAGTCGTTGGTCAACGTCTCCGGCTGGTCGGTGAAGACGCCGAGGTCGGAGTCCTGGTAGGTGGCGCCCAGCGTGCGCATGCCGCCGACCAATACCGTCATCTCGTCGGCCGACAGCGTCAGGAGGTTGGCCTTGTCGACGAGCAACTCCTCCGCCGACCGGTCCTGCTCGTCACCGTCGGTGAGGTAGTTGCGGAACCCGTCGGCGTCCGGTTCGAGCCACTCGAAGGATTCGACGTCAGTCTGCGCCTGCGTCGCGTCGGTGCGACCGGGTTCGAACGGAACCTCGACGTCGTATCCGACATCTCTGGCCGCCTGTTCGACGGCGGCACAACCGCCCAGAACGATCAGGTCGGCGAGCGAGACCCGGACGTCGTCGGATCGGTCGCTGTTGAAGTCTTCCTGAATGCCTTCGAGGGTCGAAAGTACCGTCTCCAGTTGCTCCGGCTCGTTCACGTCCCAACTGCGCTGCGGTTCGAGACGGATGCGAGCCCCGTTCGAACCACCGCGCTTGTCGCTGTCGCGGTACGTCGACGCCGACGCCCACGCGGTCTTGACGAGTTCGGAGACGGACAGGTCCGAAGCCAGAATCTCCTCTTTGAGCTCGGCGACCTCTTCGTCGCCGATCAGGTCGTAGTCGGCTTCGGGGACGGGATCCTGCCAGATCAGCTCCTCGTCCGGAACCTCCGAGCCGAGGAACCGCTCCGGCGGGCCCATGTCACGGTGCGTCAGCTTGTACCAGGCCTTTGCGAAGGCTTCCTGGAACTCGTCGGGGTTCTCGTGGAAGCGCTTGGCAATCTCCCGGTAGTCCGGGTCCACCTTCAGGGCGAGGTCCGTCGTCAGCATCATGGGGGTTTGCTGCTTCGACGGGTCGTGCGCGTCCGGCGCGCTGTTCTGAGCCTCCTCGTCCGTCGGCGTCCACTGCCACGCACCGGCGGGGCTCTTGGTGAGTTCGTACTCGTACTCGAACAGGTTGTCGAGGAAGCCGCTGTCCCACACGGTCGGCGCGTCGGTCCACGGGCCTTCCAGGCCGCTGGTAATCGTGTCGGGACCGTTGCCGGTGCCGAAGTCGCTCTCCCAGCCGAGGCCCCGTTGTTCGATGGGTGCCGCTTCCGGGTCCGGGCCGAGGTGGTCGTCGGGCGCAGCGCCATGGACCTTCCCGAACGTGTGTCCGCCAGCGATGAGCGCGACCGTCTCCTCGTCGTTCATCGCCATCCGCTTGAACGACTGTCGGATGTACTTCGCCGCCTCTTCGGGGTCAGGTTCGCCGCCGGGCCCCTCCGGGTTCACGTAGATGAGGCCCATGTGGTCGGCGGCGAGGTCACCTTCGAGGTTCCCCTCTTCGTCGTGGCGCTCGTCACCGAGCCACTCCTCCTCGGGGCCCCAGTCGACCGCCTCGTCGGGCTCGAAGGCGTCCTCACGTCCGCCAGCGAAACCGTACGTCTCGAATCCCATCGATTCCAGAGAGACGTTCCCGGCCAGGACCATCAGGTCAGCCCACGAGAGTTTGCGGCCGTACTTCTGCTTGACCGGCCAGAGCAGTCGCCGCGCCTTGTCGAGATTGACGTTGTCGGGCCAACTGTTGAGAGGCGCGAAACGTTGTCTCCCGCCGGACGCGCCGCCGCGGCCGTCGCTGGTGCGGTAGGTGCCCGCGCTGTGCCACGCCATCCGGATCATGAGCGGCCCGTAGTGACCGTAGTCCGCCGGCCACCAGTCCTGGGACGTCGTCAACACCGTTTCGATGTCCTCCTTTACTTCATCGAGGTCGAGTTTCTCGAACTCCTCGGCGTAGTCGAAGTCCTCGTCCATCGGACTAACGTTGGAGGCGTTCTGGTCGAGAATCTCCAGGTTCAACTGATTCGGCCACCAGTCTTGGTTGGACCCATTCATGAGCGAAGGATTGTTGCTATCCGCTGATAAAATTGTCTAATTCAGAAACGAAGTCTTCGCTACAGCACAAGCAATCTTTTGAATAGATAAATATTAGTCAGTAGATGTCGCGGGCACTGTATTCGACAAGCTTCGGCGCATGACCGCCGACTACTGATTTCAATAGCGCCTCCCCGTCTACAAAAACAATAGCCTGCTCACTGCCCACTACGGGCACGGTGCGCAAGAACACCAATCGCACCGAGGGATACGAGACACCCCACACCGAGCGCGAGACTGGGAATCGGCGGTCCCGCCCGTGGCCACGCCGTCGAGGCTTCGTCGAACGCCTCGTTTTCGTACACGGTGAGTCCCTCGCCATCGAACGCGACGGTGAAGTCGGGGTGCGAACTGATGCGCTCGTACCGCTGATAGTCGGCCTCGTGTGCTAGCACGACGTACTCGATGCCGACCGAGGCGAGTTGGTCTCCGAGCGATGGGTCGGTTGTAGAGTGGGATGTATCGGTTGCAGATTGGAGTACTTCGCGTACACGCGTGCGCGTTGGGTCGGTCGCGCGCGTCTCGATGCCGCCGACTTCGATGTTGTGTCCCTCGATTACCCGCCGGTCGAAGAATAACTCCGCTGGAGTGGCGATGCGTCGCTCGGTCCACGAGAACGTCAGATACTGGTGCCACGGGAGAAAGAGCACGCGACCCGGACCGTCTCCCAGTTGGTCGTTCGCCTCGTGCCACGACTCCGGGTACGTCGTGGTATCGAGTTGGTCGTCGAAACCACCGACCATCGGCGCGGTGTAGACGAGCGGCGAGAGGACGAGAAGGAACGCGAGGGCGAGAGGCACAAGACGGGACGCGACGGTGAGAGGCGCAAAACGGGACGCGAGAGCGGGGGGTGCAAAACGGGACGCGAGGACGGGGAGTGCGAATCGAGACACGTCGAGTGATTTGGAGATGCTCAAAATTCGGGGGAGGACGAGTGCATCGACGCCGCGTGCCCCAAGCATGGCGTACGTCAGTACGAGCAGTCCCACGAACTTCTGTGAGTCGCGCATCCCTCTGAGAATGGGCACGAAGTCGACGAGCGCCCGAACCAGCGGTTCGGTGACGGTGGTACTCACCCCGAGACTCAGGACGAATCCGAAGACACTGGTGAGGACGAGTCCACGAACCGACGACTCAGACCAGTTGTGAAGGGCTCCGTAGACCGTGAGGTAGACGAACCCGGCGAAGATGGCTCCAACGAACCACAGCGGGAGGACATCGAACGTCGTCGTCGCCGCGCCGCGCCAGAACCCGTACAGCATCGCGACCGAAAGCGGCACGTTGCCAGCGACTGTGCCCCGGGCGCTGAACACCGTCAGGTCGGCCCCGGAGATGGTCGAAAGGTGCGTCCCGCCACCGACCGCTGTGACGAGTGCCGGAAGCAACCAGTAGGCGTTCGCGGCGGCGACGACGAGACAGAACGAACCAAACCGACGCACCGACTCGCGGGCGTCTGCCTTCGAGTCGGCACTGGTCTCGGACCGCACGAGTGGAACCACTTTGACACCCCAGAGACAGCACCCGGCGACGGCGACGAGGACCGTCGCGTGCGGGTCGAACACGCTGACGACAGTCGTCCACCCCACGGCGCGAACGAGTCCGTCATCCCGGTTGGAATCGACGTAGTGGTCGAAGGCGACAACCGCCAGCGGGACGAACGCGTACCCCAGAAGGAAGTACCAATGCCCCGCGAGTACGCGAACGTAGACGAACGGGTTGATGGCGTACAACGTCCCCGCGAACAGTGCAGGGAGTGTCGCTCGCGACTTGCTCGCTGTGAAGGAACGTGGTGACTCACCGATAAGGTACTGCTTCGCTTCGCTGCTTCGTGACTCACTGACGGTGCTTTCTCGCTGCGACTCGTACGCAGCGTACATCGACAGGCCAGAGACGACAGGGAGGGAGACGAGGACGAGTTTCTGGATAATCCAGTCGTCGAAGAAGAGTGCGAGCGCGTCGAGCGCAAGCAAAAACGGGATTCTCCCGTAGTACAGCGGCCCTTTCGTATGCAGGCCGAACTGGAGATAGTCGGTGTTGGGTGCGAAAATCATGTCCAGCGTGAGGACGAATCCCGGGTCTAGCAGCGGGACGAAAACGAGGAGACTCAGGACTGTGAAGTACGCCCCGGGAAGCGCATATGCGGACGAAACACGCTTCATCCGGCGTCGAACGCCATCGTCGCTCCCGGGACTCTTGCTCATCGACCGACCTGTTCGTCGAGTTGGTCGCGTCGGAGACGCTTGCGCACGCGGATAACGCCGAGTGCGCCGAGTGTGAGTCCCCAACTACCGGCCCAGACGCTGACGACCCAGTGGCGAATCGTGCCACCAGTCCAGCGAATCTCAGTGGGCATCGCGTCGATGTAGCCGTTCGCCCAGCCGTAGGCTTTGAAGTGCGTCGCGTCGGCCGGGCCACGCCATCGCTCGTCGTACGACGTGTACAGCACTGTCACCAGACGGTCGTCGAACTCGCCGGACACCCAGTAATCGACGACAGTTCCGTTCGGGTGGTCGAAGGTGACGGCACGAGCGTCCTCGGGGACGACCTTGGAAACGTCGTCGTCGGAGAGGAGGACGCCGACACCCTGTCGGTAGGACTCGTCGTAGACGAGTTCGCCGTCGATGACCGTCTCGGCGTCGCGGATTTGGACGGTGGTGTTTGCCGCTTCCGCCTCAGTTTCGTTCAGGTTGACGCCGACGGCGACACCGACTGACTCGTTGGATTCTCTGCCGTCGATGACGACGCCCGGAACGTCGTCGGTGTTCGGGGCGAATCCAGTGTGTCGCGGATACGTCGATGCTCGAATCCCGACTCGGTCGATTCGCACCCGCGTCGCGTTCGGACGGATGCGAAGCGAGAGCGTCGAGCCTTTGGCGACGACTGTCTTCGGCGTGGCGTTGAGTGCGTACCCCTCACGTTCGACGAGGTTGTCGGGCGATTTGGTCCCGTTGTACCAGTACAGGAAGACCTTCCCCGACCCCTCGGCGTCGAGCGTCAGGTGGTACGGCTGACCGGGGTCGACCGTGGTCTCCTGAGCGATTGGGTAGACGATTCCCGATTCGGTGACCATCTCTACGGCCTTGCCTTCGGGCGTGTTGACGACCGTGGTCTGGGTCCCGTTCGGCCCGTCCCACGCCCACCAGTCTTCGAGACCGTCGTCGAACTCGCCGTTCACGAGTCGGTTCGGCCCCAAGAGTTCGACCTCGCCGGGGTGTTCGGGGTAGTAGAGGCGGTGAACGCCGGACGACTGTTCGACTCGGTCGTGGTCTGCTGCGCCTTTGACCCGGTAGACTGTGTAGTCGCCCGAGGAAAAGGCGTAGTCGTAGCCGCGACTCTCGTTGAGCGCGTCGGTGTACTGTTCCGGTGACCCCACCAGCCACGGGGCACCCCAGCGGTCGGCGACACGTGGCGGACCATGCGTAATCGCGTCTGGTGGCGTCGATTCGACGACGACGTACTTCACGCCCATCGTCGCAAGTTGCGGTTGGGCGGCTTCAGGGTCGTCGACGAACTCCCGAAACAGGGTCGAAACGTACTCGGTGTTCTGAATCCCGTGTAGCACCCCGCCACTTTTGATGCCGACGTGGTTGGGATACGTGTGTCGCAAGCGGAGCTGAGAGGTGTAGCCGTACGGTGCCCACAGAATCGTGCCGTCCAGTTCGTCCGTGAGTTCGGTCTGTTCCTGCGGGACGTAGTAGCCCTCACCGCGAACCTCCTGCAAACCGAGCGCACCCGACGCGGGGGCGGCATACGAGAACAATGCGAGCAGCACGACGGCCACGACGAGGAGGTTACTTCCGACCGAAGCCCCGCCATCGGCGAGAACCGACCGCGACGGTGACGGCCCGGATTCCCACCACGTGATGGTCCCGTGAGGACCAGTAAGGACGGTTTCGAGGCCCGCGCCGAACAGGATGCTCAGACAAACCAAAAGCGGATACTGGAGTTTCACCGGGTTTCGAAGCGACCAGACCGGCGGGAACATCTCGAACAAGATGGTCGTGTACCCGTATCTGGTCAACACCATGAACGAGATGATGGTACCGGCGATTCCGTAGTAGATGTGGAGCTGTCGCCGTCGAATGGCGAGCAGGGCGATTCCGGGGATGACCAACCCGATGAGCATCGCGGGGTCGCTGTTGTACCCGAGCTTGTTCATCGCCATCACGCCGTGGTTGCCCGCGAGTCGAGCCACGGCGAAGATGTTTGCCTCGGCGTAGTTCCACGACAACGTACTCGACAGCACGTTCTGGCCGGAGTCGAATCCGAGTGCGCGCTGGAGCATGTGGTGGACGCTCGGAAGCGACAACACGATACCGAGCAGCCCGGACACACAGAGCTTCAAGATGGTTCTGGGGGCGTCGCGTGCGCGGTAGACGAGGTAGCCCGCGAAGGGAGCCACCATCCAGAAGCCGAGCCACGGACTGACCGTCGTCGCCCCGAAGACGGCACCCGCCTTCAGCGTCGCCTCCCACCCGTCGGTGTCGACGATAGCGTACAGGTAGTAAAGCAAGAGCGGCAGCGCCGCATAGCCGATGAGCGCGGCCATCCCTCCGTTGACGAACTCACCGATAGTCAGCGGGTTGATAGCGTAGACGAACGCCGCGAGGTGTCGTACCGGAATCGGCTCGATAAAGCGGCGGCTGAACAGCACGAAGGCGAGGTAGCCCATCGGGAGGAACGAGAGGAACAGAAGGTTCTGCGCGAGCGCGCCCCCGACGAGCGTGACGGCACCGAGATACAGCGGCAAGACGTGGTAGATGTACGAGAATCCCAGCCCCTGGTCGACCCACACGTTGGTGAGCTTCTCGATGCCTCTCGTGCCGTAAAACGGCGGAAAGTCGCCGAACGTGTACAGCTGTCCGAGGGTTATTCCCCGAAGGAGGAAGGCGTAGACCGCCAGAAAGCCCAGGAAACACAGGGCGTGAGCCATCCACGGGCCAACGTTCGGCCGTTCGAGCAGGTCGTCAACTCGCCGAGTCATCTACAGATAGCCAAGGTTCTTGAGTTTCTCTTCGACATCCGAATCGTGTTCGACGATGCGCTCGACGTTGCGGTCGACCGGCACGGGTCGCCGCTGACTGTTCGAACCGAGTAACCCGATGCTCTCGCCGCGCATGTCTTCGGGAATGTCGATGCCGAATCCGTCGAGAATCGTCGGCGCGAGGTCGTACAACCGCGGTTCGTCGAAGGCAACGTCTTCGACATCGGGGCCGCGAGCGGTGAGAATCCCGTTGCGTCGGTGGTGGGCGGTCTTGTGGTGTCGCCAGTCGCCGTCGTACTCGAACAGCACGCCCGGTTTCACGATGTCGCTGATACCGTAGTCGGTGTGTTTGATGACGAGGTCAGGAACGCGCACGTCGGCGTCGGGATAGATGTTCTCGCCGTAGTACACCTCCTCGATGACTCTGTCGCCGAACTTATCTGTGACTTCGAGAAGTTGGCTCCGAATCTCGTCTGCGACCTTCTTGTTCCGCGTGTAGATGAGCGGCGCGAGGGCAACGGCGTCCGCCTCCCAGTCGATTTTGTCCTGTAGCCCCTCCAGCTTCCGGTTGCCGGGCATCTGCCGGGCGACCTTTCGAAGGAAACTCTCCGGAAGGACATCGAGGACGAGCCCCGAGAGCCGAAGTTTCTGCATGAGTGCGAGCGCCTTGTCGTAATCGAGCCCGACCAGTCCGAACAGGTCGCCGAAGTCGAAGCCAGAGTCGTCGATGTGGATGTAGCCCTGTTGTTCGAGCCACGTGTTGAGGTAGAACCGACCTTTCGTGTGACCGAATCCGTGGTCGGACATGAGGACGACGTTCCACTCGTCGTCGAGTTCGTCGAGGAACCACGCGAGTTTCTCGTCGACGGACTTCCAGAAGGACTTCGCGACCGGCGAGTCCCACTCGGTGTGCTGGACCGTGTCTGTGAGATACAGCGTCGTGTGGACGAAGTCGGCCGCCTCGGTGAATCCGAGGGCGGTCTGAAGCTTCGTCTCGACCGAATCGACCGCTTCGTCGATGTCGTCAGGGTCGCGAGAGAGGTAGTACTCCGGCAGAATCGTGTAGTCGTTGCGGTCGAGCGTCCGCGCGAGTTCCTTCGGGCGGGTGTAATCTTCCTGTTTGCCCGAGAATGGGCCACTGATTTGCCACCCGTCGATGTCGCGCGGCGGGTAGGTCGTCGGCATGTTGACGACGGCGCTTTTGTGTCCGTGCTCGCCGAGGTAGTCCCAGATTTCCCGCGTCGTGAACGACTCGTTCGTGACGGTCTTGAACCGCTCTTCTTCGAAGTCGGGTTCGACGAAGGTGAACACTCCGAGGTCGCCGGGGTTCATCCCCGTCGAGTAGACCTTCCACGCCGGCATCGACAGCGGCGGGATACAACTGTCCAGCGTGGCCCGGCGCTCGTCGGCGAAGGACTTGATGGTCGGCAACTCGTCGAGCCACGGGTCGAGGAGGTCCCACGTGGCCCCGTCGAGACCGATGACGCAGACCTTCATCGGACACCACCGTCAGTTGCGAGCGTGGTACATTTGATAGGCGGTGCGGTTATCTGGAACGTTGGATGTTGCTGTTGCATTGGTTGAATGGGAAGTGGCGTTAGACGTAGCCGAGGTCTTCGAGTCGCTCTTGGGCCATCCCGGAGACGCGGACATCGGCGTGTTCGCCGTTCGGCCACGCCGGGAGGGCCTCGCTCAGTCGGCGTTCGATATCGGCGGGGAGGTCTGTCGGCGTCTCGTCTGGGAGTTGGAACCCGACCGACTCGTCGTCGCCCTGCGAGACGATGAGCTTCCAGCCGTCCGCGTAGGCGGCCTTCTTCTCGTGGCCGTATCGGGCGCTCTCGACGAGTACAGTTCTGTCAGCGGGGATGCCGCGGGAGAGCGACGTGCCGGTCGTCGACAACTCGTCGGCGAGACCGGCAGCGTCGAGGAGGGTCGGGGCAAGGTCGACGAGCGAAGCGAGTCCGTCGTCGACGGCAGCCACGTCGAGACCGATAGTCGCGAGCGGGACGCGCGTCAGCGACTCGTATGGGGTGCCGCCGTGGTCGACGCAGTAGGCGGGCCGCGAGTCGGCGAAGTGCCTCGCGTCGAAGTCGGTGTACTCCCAGAACGCCTCGCCGTGGTCGCCCGTCACGAGGAGGGCAACGTCGCCGTCGAGTCGGTCTGTGAGGTCGGCGTGGAGTTGCGCGAGTCGGTCGTCGACGAAGGCGAGCGCGGCCCGGTAGAGTCGTTTTCGGTGACTCCGATAGCGCTCCCCCTCCGGGCCGGGATTGGAGACGGTGGTGTAGTCCCACGTCTGAATGTCCGGAATCTCGTCGTCGACATCGTAGTGGTCCCAGTAGTAGTGAGGTGGGTCCACAGGCTCGTGGAGGTCGCCGACGTGAAGGTACGAAAACGTCCTGTCACGCCCGTCGCCGAGCCAGTCGCAGAAGTCGTCGAAGACGGTGTCCACATCGGCCTTGTCGTAGAGAGCGTGGGTCTGGAACCGGCCACCGATGGCGAAGAAAGGCATGTGGAATGCGAATCCGCCGTAGGTGTCGTAGCCCGCGCTTCCGAAGATATCCGTCAGAGTCACTCGGTCCGAGGGGAGTTTCGGCGGGATGCGGAAATCCGACGAACCGGTGTTCGACTCGTCGGACTGCCGAATGGCTCCGTGTTCGTGTGGGTAGTCACCCGTGACGAACGAGGTGACCGCCGGGAATGTCCACGGTGCGGGTGTGACGAGGTCACCCTGCAAGTGCGCGTGCATGAACGGGCTGTCAGCCTCGGTGACAGCATCCGCACGGAGCGCGTCGACGACGACGCAGACGACGTGGTCCGGAGCGTCCGCGGCGGGTCGCGCCGCGGAGAGCGCCTGCTGGCGGGTTTCGTACTCGCGGTCCGCCTTGGCGGTCAACATGCGGTTGTACGGCCCGACGAGTCGGCGTTTCAGACAGTCCGGCAGCGACTCCATGAGCCGACGTTTCGCCGTATCGACGCCGTCGGCCACCACCGAAACCGGCGTTCGACCGTCGTCACGGTCCGTCACAGCAGACCACCCACCCTGCGCCCGCTCATACGGTCACCTGCTCTTTGAGAAGCCCGACCATCTCCTCGGCCGTGTCGCCGATGGTGTAGGCAGACGCGGACTCGGCGTTCGCCCGGGCGAGTTCCTGTAGTCGCTCGCGGTCAGCGTGAAGGTCGAGGAGTTCGTCCGCGAGGGAGTCGGCGTCCCCGCCCGAATAGAATGCAGCCTTCCCGCCGGTTTCGACCGTCGAGGTGCGCATCCCGTCTACGTCGGCGCTGACGACGGCCGTCCCGTAGGACTTCGCCAGTTGGAAGACGCCGCTGACGCCGGTACAGGTTCGATAGGGCATCACGAGCACCGACGCGTTCTGCCAGACGTGGTCCATCTCGTCGTCTTCGACGTACCCGAGGAACTCGACGCCGGGACGGTCGCCAAACTGTGCTTCGAGCGTCTCCTTGTGGTTCGGAAAGCCCGGATGCGACCCGCCAGCGATGACGAGTTCGGCGTCAGGGATGACCTGACGGACGCGGCCGAACGCCTCGACGACTGTCTCGATATCCTTCGTCGGGCTGAGGTGGCCGAACACCATGATACGGAAGCGTTCTGGGAGGTGCGGCAACCCGCCGTCCGTGTAGGCGAACGTCCCGTGCGGGACGTGGTGGACGTTGGACGCGTAGTAGCGGTCCGAGACGATTTGCTTGTATTCCGCGGACGTGACCGTCGACGCGTCGCCCATGAGCACCATCTGCGTCGCCGCGCGGGCACCGGCCCGTTCGACGAGACCGATGTCCTCGTCGACGGCGTCCTCTTCGACCACTTCGACTAGGTCGTGCATGGTCGTCAGAACCGGGATACCGTAGACGCGACTGAGAAGCGGCGGCAGTCCGAGTCCGATGAAACGGTGGACGTTCTCGTCGCCGAAGTACGTCATGTGGATGTTGAACTGGACGGCGTCGTAGTCGCCCGCGAGGAGTTCGTCGAGGAGTGCCCGGGCACCGTCGAACGAGTCGCGGTCCCAGACGCGTCGTACTTGATAGCCACGCCGGAACTCGACGGGAGGTGCCGACTCGCTCCGTTGGGCGAGGACAGTCACGTCGACGTCGTTCCGACGGCCGTACGCCCGCGCGAGTTCTTCGCCGTACTCGGCGAGGTGGCCTCGGGTCGGCGGATGCGACGTGACGAGCGCCACGTTAGGGGCGTCGTCGTCCGACGAACGAGACGCAGACGGTCCCCGAATCGAGTTCCGGATGCGGTAGAGCGACCGGAACATATCGGGGACATCCCGCGTCGGTGAGACGCTGCTGTCGCCGGGGTCGTTCCAGTCGATGGAGAGTTCCTGGACCTCGTAGCCGTTGTGGTGGACGCGCGCGACGAGTTCCGTGTCGAACGCGAACCCAGTCTCTATCATCCGGTGGGAGATTCGGTTCCAGACCTCCGCGCGGAACGCCTTCGCACCGCACTGGAAGTCTTCGAGCGGGGCGTTCGTGACGCGGCGGGCGAGCGAGCGGTATCCCTTCGCGAGATACTGTCGAATCGGCGTCTGCGACTGTCGACAGTCCCCCTCGAGGTCGCGAGAGCCGACAGCAACGGATGCTGACCCGTCTTCGACCACCGAGTAGAGTCGGTCGAGTTCGGGCACCGGAATGGCACCGTCGGCGTCGATGTAGCCGAGTACGTCGCCGTCCGCGGCGTCGAGACCGTCGATGAGCGCGCCGCCTTTGCCACGGCGGGTCCCGCTCACCACGACGGTGGTCCACGGTTCGGTTTCGAGCGCATCGAGCGTCGCTCGCATCTCCGAGTCAGGGTTGTCAGCGCAGACGACAATTTCGTGCCATCCAGCACTGTGTAGACCGTCCACGAGCGAGCGGACGACCGACGGCGGTTCGTCGTAGACAGGGACCACGACTGAACGGGTCAACTGGTCGGGGGGTGTTTCGAACTGTCTGTCGGGTTGGGTATGTTGTAAGCTCATGATTTCACCTCCAGTATTCCGAGGGCGAACAGCGTCGCGTTGCCGAGCAACAGAATGTACAAGAACTGCAACGGAGACGCGTGGAAGAACCACATCAGGGCGATTTCCGCGAGTGAGACGAGAGTAAAGACGTAGACGAACCGGTTCCGGGAGCGAGCCAGTTCGAAGTTGAGAACGACACTGGCGAGTGCGAACGCGAGAATCGAAACGCCGTACCAGCGGAGAAGCGGGACGGCGTCGGCGTATGCGGCACCGTAGAAGGTCGTGAGAACGAACTCAGGGACCACCCAGTAGGTGAGCGTCCCGAGACCTGCAATCACCGCAGTGTACAGCATCGCACGCCAGAACAACGCGGTCGGCGCCGCCTCGTCTGCACCTTGGCTCGAAACCTTCGGGAACAGCGCGGTGCTGATACCCATCGGAAGGAAGATGAGGATTTTGCCAAGCACGGAGGCGGCGACGTAGAGTCCCGCGAGATGGGAGGTAAAGAAGTGTTTTGCGAGGATTACGTCGACCGTGGTCGGGACGGTTACACAAAAACCCGTGAGGATAGCCGGAAGCGTGTATCGGTATGCCCGACCGTAGTCGAATGTCGAAGTAGAGGTTGGTACCTGTAGCCGGCGGCGCAGGTGCAGGGTCGTCGCACCGTACACGACGATGGACGCGAGCACCAGCGCGGCGAACGCACCGAAGACCCCGTATCCGAGGACGACGAGTGCGATTCCACCCACCAATTTGACGCCAGCAAGTAGGATTTTGTAGCCGCCGAGCGGCGTAAACCACTGTACTCCTTGAAGTGTACCGAAGTTGACTGTCAGCGCCAGTCCAAAGGGCGCGGTTCCCGCAATAGCGACGACGAGAAGCGTCGTCGAGACGTTCAGAAAGTCGCTCAAGAGTGGTGCAGCGGCACTCAGTGCGACAAAGATACCGATGCTGAACAGCGTCGACTGTCGCAGGAACTCCCGGTGGAACGCCGCGAGAGCGGGACCGTCGTCGACGAGTTCTGCGGTGAAGCGAGTCGCGCTGAACCTGATTCCGCGACCGAACACGTTCACAATGTAGAACAGCGCGAACAGTGCGCCGAACACCCCGTACTGTTCCGGGCCGAGCGCACGGCCCATGAACACCTGAAAGGCGTAGTTGAGCGCGCCGCTAATCACCGTCGCGATGGCGATGATACTCCCGTGCTGCAGGAGATCGTCGCCGAGAACGTATCGACGAACGAGAGCGACCGGGTCCGTCGCGACCTGTCGAATGCTGAAGCGATCGGTATCCTGGGACATCAGTTACCGCGTGATGCTCCCTTCGAATCCGATACCCAGCGGTTCGACGTTCTCGGCCGGACTGCCGGACGAGAACGCGTCGGCGCTGGTCGCTCGGTTGGTTAGCTGTCGATTCCACGGTGCCTGACTGTTACCGGGCGATTCGTCGCCCTTGTCGGCACCGCGCTCTTCGCCTTCGTCAGCACCGCGGTCGTTGCCGTTGCCGGCACCACGGTCATCACCTTCGTCGGCGTCGTCAGCCTCGTCGTTGGCGTCGGACGGGTGCGTGACCTCGAACTGGAATTCTTCGGAGGCGAAGGCGGTTTCGTCTCCGGTGTGGATGTCCAGTTGCCCGACGAACGTGTCGCGGTCGAGCGCCGTTGCGTTGAAGGAGATTTCGTATTCGAACTCCGGTTGTTCACCGTAACCGTAGCCGTAGCCGTATCCGTAGCCGTACGCTCGCGTTTCGCCGGTCGATTCATCGTATCCGGTTCGGGAACCGTAGCCGTACGATGCGTTGGTTCTGACCGGCGTAATCGTGAGCGACTCGACGAACTGGGTGATTCTGATGTCGCCGTGGTTGACGGTGCCCTGGTCGGGTGTCACGTCTGTGACGGTCCCGTTCGGGGCAAACGTCACCGTGAGCGACTCGTCGGTGCCGCTGGGCGAAAGCGTGAATTCGTACGTCTCTATCGGAATGCGTTCACCGTCTTCGAGGTCGACGGTTGCTGTGACCGACATCCTGTCGTCGCGGTCGACTTCGTCCGGGCCGGACAGCGTTGTCTCGACGGCACTGGACGGCATCGCCGCGGCAGCCAGTGAGATGATGAGCATTCCGGTGACGAAGAGACTCATCAGTGCCCGCCTGTGGTCTGAGATCGTTGACAGGACTGATGGCCGATTCATTCTCTCGTCACCATTCACTCAGGGGTACTTCGGGTGCCGAGTCGGCCCTCTTACAGAGTGCCCGTGAGCACCGAGACACCGAAGTATTGAGGCCGGGATTCCGCCCGGCACGTCGGGTACTGGTTCGAGTATTCGATGGCATGGTTATCGTATCACCATCGAGTGACTGGAGGTTTTGTTACCCCTTATTATTATTTCGCTTAATAATGAAAATACAATGATTCTGTTGTCGATATATGAACAAGCATTGTCTGACTGAACGGGTGTTCGCAAAATGAATGGCCGTTCACCGAGCAAACAGCCGTTCACGTCGTAAACAACGGGTCGGTCGGGAGTTCGAGACAGAAGATGGCACTCGCTTGGAGACTCGTTCGCACCAACAGAGACAGAACAGTCTGGTTTCAGTCGCGGATGACCGTCACAGGTCGGGACGCCGGGCCTGTTTTCTGTACCGTTCGTACAGGTCGTTGCCCCACGCAACCGCGTTTGGAGTGTCGTTGTGAATAACGCCTCGCAGCGTCCCCTCCTCGTCTACGACGACGCACACTGATTCTCCGGGACCGTCCTCGATGAGGAGTCCGAACGGGATTGGTTCGTCGACGACAAGCCAGTCGAGTCCATCACGAATCGCTTCTTCGAACTGTGTGTTCCAGTGCATCGAGGTGTACTCGAACACCTCCGGCGACGTGATAATCTCCGCATCGAGCGACCCAGACGTTTGTTGTTCGTGAAACAGCGACGCGTATCGGCCCACGATGAACGGAGAGAATCCACGGACTGTAGTCGCATTGCGAACGAATGCTTCGACCTCAGAAATCAACTTCTCGGGTGCGAACGGAACCGACTTCATGTACGTCGCCCCGTCCAACAACGACTCACCCATCAACGACGCGTCTTCGATAGCCAACAGGAGGTTTCTGTTCTCCTGAACGTCGGTGAATTCCGAAAGAAACGAACGATACCGGTCGAAGAGGAGTTCACCGTACGGGGTTACGACGTACCCGTCGAGTGTCTCCGTGACGATGTGATTCTCCTGTAGTTCCTTGAGACTTCGATGGACGGTCGGCCGAGAAACGTCGACAGCGTCCGTCAAACTGCGGATGTCGATTGGGCCGTCTTTGATTTGCGAGACGACCGCATCGCGGCGGAGGAGGAGTCGCAGAAGAGATTTAGTCTCGGTCACAGCATCTCTCGTTCACAATACACGAAAAATATTCTGGCAGTTTCTTTGGTTATAGCTTTGTCATCACAAAATAGTTTACACATTGTCAGAAATGTATTTGATATCTTTTAAGGACGATAGTTTTCGAGGCGGTCATGTTTCTGGATAATCCTGTTACCATCAATTATTTTGGCCGAATCCTATATATACAACCATTCCGCGACTTGAAATGTATGAACGAACAGACCATACTGGTGACTGGTGGAACGGGGTTCATTGGGTCGAACCTGGCGAACGCGCTTGCGGTGGATAACGACGTATTAGCACTCGACGACGGCTATCTCGGGGCGGCGGAGAATCTCGACGACAGCGTCGAGTACGTGGAAGCGAGCGTCCTCGACGACGACTTACCGACAGAAGGGGTCGACGTGGTGTTCCACCTCGCTGCGCTCTCGTCGTACAAGATGCACGAAGAGAACCCGACGAAGGGCGCTCGCGTCAACGTCGAGGGGTTCGTCAACACCGTCGAGCAGGCCCGAAACGACGGGTGTGACACCGTCGTCTACGCGACAACGTCGTCTATCTACGGCAACCAGACCGAACCGTCACCCGAAACCATGCCCGTCTCCGCGAACACCGGCTACGAGGCGTCGAAGTTGGCCCGCGAGCGCTACGCCGAGTACTTCCACTCGCACTATGGCATGTCGATGGCCGGAATGCGGTTCTTCTCAGTGTATCAAGGCTACGGCGGTGCCGAGGCGCACAAAGGCGAGTACGCCAATCTCATCGCGCAGTTCGCAGACGACATCGCAAACGGAACGTCGCCGGTCATCTACGGCGACGGGACCCAGACGCGGGACTTCACCCACGTCGACGATGTCGTTCGCGGGTTGATAGACGCCGCCGAATATCGACTGAACGGCATCTACAACCTCGGAACCGGTGAGAGCTACGACCTCAACACGCTCGTCGAGAAACTCAACGCCGAACTCGGGACGAACGTCGAACCGACGTACGTCGAGAACCCGATTCCCGACTCCGTCTACGTCAAGGACACGATGGCAGATACGACCAAGATGGCCGAAGCGACCGGGTGGGAACCCGAGGTGTCCTTCGAAGAGGGCCTCCGTCGCGTCTGTGCCCAGTACTAAGCCGGAGGAAACCGTCGGCGTCGGCGGTGTTCTGCACCACCACGCCACGAGCGTTCATGTTGCTCGCCGACCACAGCATACGTATGGCGGTCAGCGACGAGGGGTCGATGACGCTCGTATTCAATCGGGCCGCGCTCGAACGACTTGCGGACCCGCAATCGACGTTCGAAGACGCCAGACAGTGGACGGAAGTCATCGGTCTCGTCTCTGACGAGGAACCCGAGCGGTTGTCGTCGTACGCCGACCGCCAGGGTATCGACCCGGACTTCATTTCGAGCGCCGGTGGGCAGGTTGGCGGACTCGCGGTCGTCCGTCAGCAATTCGCCACCGGGAGACACGTCTTTGTCGGCGTTTCTGACGAAGACCGCGGCCTCGCCGAGTCGCTCGGGTGGGAGTATCTTCCAGTTACGGAGGCCGCCGAGGCAGCGGACTGGACGCTTGCCGCGGACGAAGGGCGATGGCGCGGCGGTGAAGAGTAACGACTTCCGTCGGACGAACCGATTACGTGGTCTGCGCAGCGGTGGCGCAAACCGATTACGTGGCCTCCGTAGCGGTTGCGTTCCGCCTGACTCGCTCGATGACGTCGTCGAGAACCGCAGCCACGGGGTCTGTGAACTCGTCGACAGTCATACCCCACGAGTCGTAGCCGGGTTCGACCGTGAGAACGTGGGTGTCCTCGGGAAGGTCACCGAGCGTCCGAGTAACGACAAGCACGTTCTCAACGGTGTTCGACCCCATCGCGCTTTCGCCAACGAGGTCGGCGAGTTGCTCACTCGGTACATCGAACGCGTCGCCGTCGTACTCGTGGACTGCCCCCGGTGTCTCGGAGGGCGTCCCGTCGTTGAGTTCGCCGCCGCGCTTCTCCGCGCCGACGAGGACGAGCGTCTGATAATCACCTTCGGAGATGGTCTGGTAGGCGGCGACGGGTGTGTTACTACAGTCGGCGACGGCGACACCGGGAAGGTCCAGTGCCGCGATTCGATAGGCGACGACGGTCCCGATGGCCAAGTCACCTAACAGCGGGTAGCCGACACCCGCGACGAGCACCGGGTCTTCAGGAGACCCGGCAACGAGCCCTGCGTCAGCACCGGACTCTCCGGGTCGGTATTCAGCGTCGAAGAGGGGTCCAGTCTCAGCTGTTCTGTCGGCTGCCGCCTCAGCATCGACGTACGGATTGCTGTCGGGACCGGGACCCGGCAGGGTATCGGAGTCGACGGGAGATGAGTCGGAGTCCTCAGAGGGGGGCATCGAAAAGAATCAGTCAGCCCCGGCCTCTGTTCCCTCTCCGCTCTCGATGATGTCCCGGATAGCCTCCTCTGCGGGTCTGTCGCCCTCGGTGAACGAACACCCGCAGGCAGTCACGTCCTCGGTAATCACGTCCGCCCGGTCGTCGGTGTGGAGGTGGACGGTACAGGGCATACAGGGGTCGAAACTCCGGATGGAGCGGAGGATATCGATACCGGAGAAGTCCGACTGGTCGGTGAAGTCTTCGAGAAGCGGCGTGTTACGCGCCGCCTCCTCGTAGGGACCGGGATTCCCGAACGGGTCCGTCGGCGACGCCATCCACGTACTCGGCGTCAGAATCTGGTAGTTGTCGATGACGCCGTCTTCGATGACGATGTGGTGGGTGAGGTAGCCGCGGCCCGCCTCCCAGAACCCGACGCCTCGCTGGACGCCCTTTTTCGGGAGCGAAAACGGCGTGTGAACGTCCGTCTTACCCGACTTGAGAAGTTCCAGCGATTCGATGAAGCCGGTGTAGCAGACCAGTGCGCAGTACGCCAGGTGGTACGCCTTCGCCCGAAGGCGCTCGGCGGCGTTTAGTCGGTCGGGGATGTCCCAGCGAAGGGTCTTCTCTGGGGTACTCGCCTCCGGAACGTGGAGGTTTAATCCGTCTCCCGTGGGTTCGATGAACGGGTTTTCGACCTCCTCGGCGAGCGCCGTCAGCCAGTGGCGAGAGTGCGGGCCGGTTTCCATCGGTGTGCGGTCCCACCGGGGGGCGGTCCCCCACGTGTACTTCTCGCGCCACGATTTTCCTTCGGGTTTGGGCGTCGTCTCCTTGTTCCACATGTGGTACGGGCTGAGCGGCCCGCCGGTGGGCGTCTCGTCGAACCGCTGGTCCCCCTCGGTCCAGTCCTCGTAGAACGAGTGGTCGACGAACTCTTCGATGCCCATATCGACTTCGGTGAGGTTCGTCGTCACGAGTTCGCCGTCGACGATGACGCCGGGCGTCGAGAGTCGTGCAACACCCCACTCGTCGGCGTCTTCGTAGCGGGCGTTGTAAACCTCAGGGTCGTCCCAGATGCCCGTTCCAATCATCGTCATCGGGCGCTCGCCGACGTGTTCGAAGCCCTCCTGTGCTTCGAGCATGAAGTCGAGCACATCGTCCCAGATGAACGGCACCCGCTTTGCGTACTCGAAGAAGTCGTCGAGTCGGGTGTAGAACTGCTGGAACGAGGTTCGCGAGAGCGTCGTCGTCACGCCGCCGGGGGCGATAGTGGACGGGTGCGGATACTTCCCAAGCATCAGCGACGCCATCTGCCGGGCGTCGCGGGTCTGCTGTAAGGCTTCGAGGTAGAGTTCGCCTTCGAGCGGGTTCAGCGCGTCCATGATGTCGCCGACCGTCTCGTATCCGTGGATGTCTTCGTGGGGTGCGCTGGTGTTTTTCGCCTCCTCGTAGAGGTCCGGATTCGTCTTTTTCAACATCGCCGCGGAGTAGTCCGGTCCGGCGAGGAGAAACAGGTGAAGCGCGTGGTCGTAGAGGAACGCGGCCGCCTGTCCCATGTTGCGCGCCCAGACGCCGAGCGGCGGTGGTTCGACCGGGAACGCCATTTCGAGCGCCATCGACGAGACGATGGAGTGAACCGCACCGCAGACACCGCAGGCACGACTCGACAGGTCGATAGCGTCTCGCGGGTCGCGGCCTTCGAGAATGATTTCGTAGCCGCGGAACAGCGTCGCTTGCGAGTGGCCTTCCAGCACCTGTCGGTTGGCGAGGTCTACTTTCGCGTGGAACGCCAGCGCGCCAGCGACGCGGGTGACGGGGTCGATGTTGATGTCGTACAGTTCCGACTCGCGCTGGTCGGGTTCTCGCTCCAGTTCGGCCTCGGCCGCGTCCTCGTCTGTGAGTTCTCCCGTTCCGTTCGGGACGATGTCGTCGAGACTGCGCCGTTCGGTGGGGTCGATAGTGAACTCGGCCGCGTCAGTGAGGAATGGCTTGCCCTCGTCATCGAAGTCGATGGGGAGGTTCTGGTACTCGAAACTCATGGAGACTCACCCTCCACGGCGACTTCTTTGGGTGGGGCTTCTCGGTGGTCGGCCGAGTCCCCATCGGCATGATGGCGCGCACTGTCGACATGGTGGCGCGCACTGGCCGGAAGCGACGCCACGATGGCTTCGTACGCTGCCTCGGGGTCGGCGGCAACGTCGGCGTGAGGGTCGGCCGCAACGTCGGCGTCCGGGTTATCGGTTCCCGAGTCGCGGTCGATGGCGTCGGAGTCGTGGTTGTGACTTTCCTCCGGTCGCTCGACTGCTTCGGCTTCCTTCGCGAGGAAGGGGTTTCCGTCCTCGTCGAATTCGAGCGGGAGGTTGCTGAAGCACATCGTCAGTCAGCCTCCCCCTTCGGCCCGCGGTCAGCACCGCGACCCGTGTCGTAGTTCGACCCCCGCTTGAGCAGCCACTGGTAGGCGCGTTCTTCCAGTCCGGGCGACTCGTCCCACCGAACCTCCCGGTCTTGATTCTCGATGGTAATCTGGCGGAGGCGACGCACCACACTGCCGAGGAGCTTCGACCCGGACGAAGAGATGAGCGTCCCCGGGGGGCGCTTGAAGTACGGCGTGAACTTGTCCGGGAACCCGGGCATCGTACAGCCGATGCACTTGCCGCCGACGTTCATGCACCCGCCGACGCCGTCGAGGTTCCGCCGCGAGGGCATGTTACACTTCACGACCGGACCCCAGCAGCCGAGTTCGACCAGACACTTCTCGCTGCCGTACTCTTCGGCGAAGACGCCCTCTTCGTAGTACGAACCGCGTTCACAGTTGCGGTGGACGGTCTCGCCGAACAGCCACTTCGGTCGCCCGAGTTCGTCGAGTTCTGGAAGCGGCCCTATGTCCTGTGCGTACAACAAGAGGTGTGCGACCGTCTCGACGAAGTTATCGCCGACCGGCGCACACCCGGGAACGTTCACGACCGGAAGCCCGAGGACGCTCCGGTAGTCTCGGCCCAGATAGTCCATCGTCCCCATCGCGTCGGTGGCGTTCCCCTTCGCGGCGGGGACGCCACCCCACGTCGCACAGGTGCCGATGGCGATGGTGACCACCGCACCCGGCGCGAGTCGGTCGAGCCAATCGACCATCCGCATCGGGTTGCCGTCCTCATCCTCCCCGAGGGCAATCCAGTAGCCATCTTCGGCACTGTCACCCGCGATGAGTCGCTCGTTGGGGACGCTCCCCTCCACAACGACTGCGTACGGGTCACGCTCGCCGTTCGCCGCCTCCTGAAGCACCTCCATGTAGTCGTCGCCCCACTCGAATGCGAGCACTGGATGATGGAGGTCCAGCGTCGGGAGGTGTGGAACCGACCCGGACAACAGGTCTTCGATTCCGGGATTCGTCGCCCCGAGTACCGAAATTGAACACCCGTCGCACCCCTCACCCGCCAACCAGAACACGTCGAGAACGTCCAGCTCTACCGACTCCTCTCTGTCCTCCTCCACTGTGTCCCGCTGCGTTGTCGCTGCGGCCTCGTCAGGTGGGTCCCCGGCGTCCACCTGACTGTTGTCCGTGGTAGACATTAACTATCACTAGTTAATATGGCAGTCTGCGACTGAAAAGGGTGTGCTTTCATTCAGGAAAGACAAGACGAATAGAGAGAACTGTGGGGACTTACTGGTCGTCGCCCCGATTCAGGAGTTGGTCGACGACGAGTTCGATGTTGTCCACCGCTCGTGGGACGGCCGCACGGACAGGCGCACTGAGACTGTCCTCTAGGTCGTCGGTTTCTTCGGGTTCACACCCGACGAGGATAGTCGGGTCGGGAAGTACCCCAAGTGCTTCCCCCAACACGAGCACTTTCATCGGGTCCGTCTGGTGCATATCTGCGGCGAATCCGGCGATTTCACGGGTTTCGTACTGGTCGAGTTCGGGGACCTCAGCGCGTTCGATGTAGAGGGTTCCGGGTTCTTCGCCCTCGCGTTCCATCGCATCGACGAGAATCAGCGCGTCGTAGCCGTCGAGAAGTTCCTGGGCCATACTGACGCCCGAGATACCGACCTCCACCACGTCGACGACTTCAGGAAGGTCCCGCTCTTCGAGCGCCCGAGCGACGGCGACACCAAAGCCGTCGTCACCGCGCAGCAGGTTCCCCATGCAGGCGACGAGAATTCGTCCTGTCGCCACATCCATCACGGTTTATCATCTGTCAGATAGCGTGATAACTGTTCTGTGAATCGCCGCTGTCGGGCGTGAGACGAGGATTTTTCCCGTGCCACACCATAGCATGAGTGATGGACCAATCGGCACCCCCCGAGGATGCGCTGTTCTGGCGCGACGAGGTGCTGGAGGCGACGTACTGGATGCTCGGAGAGGGCATCGAAGAGGCAGTCGCACCCGACGACCTGCGGGGATTCCTCGACGCCGACGGCGACATCATCGAGCGAACGTTCGCCGACCTCCACGACCGCGGTCTCGTCCGCGACACCAGTCGCGGGTACGTGTTCACCGACCGCGGTGAGAAGGAAGCAGCGCGGCGATTCGCCGACGAGTTCGCCGATATACAGGGATTCGACGCCTCCCATACCGACTGCGGCCCGGACTGCTGGTGTCACGACCCGGACCACGGGACCGACGCGTGCCCCTCGGACCACGAACATCACGGTCACGCGCACTGACGGCGTTTCCGACACCGACCGTTCTATCGTTCAGTGGTAATCCGACACTGACTACGTTATTGTTCAGTGTTAACAGTAAACAATACTATTACTCGCGGAGCCGTACGTTTTCTAGTCATGAAGATAGCAGTCTCCGGAAAGGGCGGGTCCGGGAAAACGACTGTCTCAGGCACGCTTTCGCGGGTGCTCGCACAGAGAGGATACGACGTACTCTCCATCGACGACGACGAGAATCCAAATCTCGCGCTCACGCTGGGTATCCCCCGCGACCAGACGGTCCCACCGGTCCCGAGTGACCTCCTCAAACGCGTAGAGACGCCGGGAGGCGGCACCGAACTCGAACTCGCAAAGTCGCCGGCGGAGATAATTTCGGACTACGGCACCGAGGCCCCGGACGGTATCCAGTTGCTGAAGATGGGCGAAGTCGACCACGCCGGAAGCGGGTGCATGTGTCGGGCACACTCGACCGCCCGAGAGGTGCTGTCGAGCGTCGTCGAGGCTCGCGAGGAGGTGACGGTGATGGACATGGTCGCCGGTGTCGAGCACCTCGGCCGGGGGACCGCCAAGGACGTGGACACGCTCCTCGTCGTGGTCGAACCCTACTTCAAGTCTCTGGAGACCGGGCGGCGGACGAAAGACCTCGCGGCCGAGTTGGGTATCCCCGACGTTCGCGTCGTCGCCAACAAGGTCCGCGACGACCAGGACCGAGCAGCCATCGAGGAGTTCTGTACGGACCACGACCTCGAAATCGCCGCCTTCGTTCCCTTCGACGACTCGATTCGACGTGCTGACCAGACGGGCGATGCGCCAATCGATTACGATTCGGAGAGTCCCGGCGTCGAGTCCATCCGAGAACTGGCCGACGACCTACTCGGGGGGCACTCCCAGTAACTCCGATGGCCGCACCACGCGGTGACGAGGGGTGGCTCTACCACCTGCCGGCGTTTTTGGACCGGGTACGCGAGCGTGGCGCTCATTCCGTCCGCGAGAATCTCGACGTTCCGGTCGGTGGCGTCGTCTACCATCACCGAGGGGCACGTGTCCCGGCCTACAACGCCACGTTCGTCTGGTCCGAGGAGGGAGAAACCTTCGACCTCGAACTCGACACCGTCGGCGACCGTGCCGCCTGGTTTCGATTCGACGCCGCCCGCGAGTGGGACTTCTTTCTCGCCCGTGCTCCCGGTGATGCACCCTGTCTGGCGTGGATGACCGACGAGGAATTCCGCGCCGAAGAGGCAGACCAGTTCGAGGACAAAGCAGCGTCAGTCTCGTTGATGCGGTTCTCGTTCGGCCTGTACCTCCAGTCGCCCGACATCTGGCCGGACGTGGAGGCGCAAGCGCACGAAACCGACGCACCTTGCTTCGTCTACCGACCGGGCGGACGCACGCTCGTCCCGCAGGGTGACCTTGCGGCGTACGAGAGCGTGCTCCCCCCTGAACTGTTCGGCGGCGAGGCACCCGCCTATTTCGGTGTGGTCGATGCGCATCTCGAAGTCGAATAACGGAGTGCAAAAGCGAAAGAGCGGCGGAGAACGCAAAGGAGCGAAAGAGCGGCAGAGAACGCAAAGGAGCGAAAGAGCGGCAGAGAACGCAAAGGAGCGAAAGAGCGGCAGAGAACGCAAAGGAGCGAAAGAGCGGCAGAAAAGAACGCCGACCTAGCAGATTCGCGGCGCTGGTTCCGAAGTCGGTTCGCGGAGGTAGCGGTTTCCGAATCCCGTGTCGAGGATGACGCGCCCGTGGTGGTCGTCGATGACCTTGCCGATGGCGGCGGCGTCGGCTCCTTTCGGGTGATTTCGGAGCGCCGCGAGTACGTCCTCGGCGGCCGTCGGCGACACACCGAGGACCGCAACACCCTCGTTGGCAATCTGGAACGGGTCGAGTCCGAGCATCTCGCCTGCGCCCTTTACGTCCGAGGGGACGGGGACGCGCGCTTCGCGAATCTCGATTCCCACGTTGCTCTTTTCTGCGAACTCGTTGAGGGTGCCCGCCAGTCCCATCCGCGTCGGGTCTTTCATCGCCTTCACCTTCGACCCGCCCGCCGCGAGCGCATCCGCGAGGAGTCCGTTGAGCGGTTGAACATCGGACCGCAGGTCCGCACCGAACTCGATGCCTTCCCGTTCGGCGAGAAGCGAGATACCGTGTTGTCCGATACTGCCTGTGACGATGATAACGTCATCAGGGGCGAGCGCGGAGTCGGGCGTGACGTGCTCGGCGACGCCGACGCCGGTGGTGTTGATGACGACACCGTCCACCTCGCCGTGGCCCATGACTTTCGTGTCGCCAGCGACGACAGCGGCCTCGGCCTCTCGGCAGGCCGTCGCCATGGACTCGGCGATTCGTCGAAGCTTCGCTTTCGGGTAGTTTGCCTCGACGACCACGGCGCTCGTGAGTGCCAGCACCTCGGTTGCGCCCATCACCGCGAGGTCGTTGACGGTTCCCGAGACGGCGAGTCGGCCGATGTCTCCACCGGGGAAAAACGGTGGGTCGATGACGTGGCTGTCGGTGGTGACGACGAGGTTCGCGTCACCCACCGGGATGACGGCACCGTCGTCTCGGGCCGCGAGTCCGACCGCCGCGCCGTCATCGGGGAACCCGGCGGTGAGGACGGAGTTCACGAGTTCGCGGGTCGCTGCGCCACCCGCCCCGTGTTGGAGTCCGACTCGCTCGTCGCCGAACTCATCGTCGAACTCGTCGCCGAACTCCTCGTCGAGTGTGTCTTCGACAGCGTCCGTGTCTGGCGTGTCGCTCATGGCTCAGATGTCCGGGCGGCCGCCGTACTCGTGCCAGATTTTGCAAGTCCCCTCGCTTGAAACCATACAGGCACCGACCGGACTTTCGGGCGTACACTCCTCGCCGAACATCGCGCAGTCCACCGGGTCGGCGACGCCCGCCATGATGTCCCCGCAGATGCAGTCGTCCGCGAGACGCGAGGCCGACGTGTCGCGGAGATGGCTCGTGTCGATTTCGAATCGCTCGCGGGCGTTCACCGCGGCGTAGTCGTCCCTGATTCGGAGGTTCGCGTTCGGGATGTGGGCGATGCCCCGCCACTGGCCACCGACGGCCTCGAACACCTCCCAGAGCCGTTCTTGCGCCAGTTCGTTTCCTTCGTGGGTGACACACCGGGGGTACGCGTTCTCGACGGCGGCCTCGTCGTCGCGAATCATCTCGACCAGTTTGGTGATGCCTGCGAGGATGTCGAGCGGTTCGAATCCACCGACGACGACCGGGAGGCCGTGGCGGTCGACGAGGCCTTCGAACACGCCAGAGCCAGTGATGATTGCGGCGTTACCGGCCGCGAGATAGCCCTGGATATCGGTGTCGGGCATCTCCGCGACGATATCCATCGCCGGTGGGACGTACTTGTGTGCCGAGAGGACCGAGAGATTCTCCGGGAGGTCGGACTGAATCACGGCGGCCGTCGGTGCGGCAGTCGTCTCGAACCCGGTGGCGAAGAACACCACCTCACCGTCTTCTTCCGCCGCGATGTCGGCGGCGTCGGCCGCCGAGTAGATGACCCGAACGTCTGCACCCTCTGCCCGGGCGTCGTCGAGCGACTTCGTCGTGCCGGGGACTTTCAGCATATCGCCGTAGGTGACGACTGTCACCCCCTGTTCCGCGAGGGCGACTGCCTCGTCGACCTCGGGCATGTCGGTGATACAGACGGGACAGCCCGGACCCATGATGAGTCGAACGGTATCCGGGAGCATCGACCGGAGACCGAATTTGGCGATAGCCTGTTCGTGGCTCCCGCAGACGTGCATTATCGTCGCCGGGGGGTCGTCGAGTTCCGAGGCAATCTGCGTCAGGCTGTCGGCGATGGCACGGGCCTTCTGCGGGTCCCGAAACTCCAGTTCGTTCTCGCCGCTCCCGACGTACTCGCCAGTCGGACCGCCGATTGGCGGGTCTGCTTCAGACATCGATTCCCAACTCCTCTAAGAGGTCTTCCGCGTCGTCCGCGTCCGCCGGTTCTTCGTCGCTCGGGTCGGTTGGAACCCCCGCATCGGGCGGTACCGACCTACCTGCTTCAATTTCGTCCATCACGTCCTCCGCCAACATGTCGTCGGGGTCGCCGTCGACGAACGACTCGTAGAGCGCCATCGTCTCGTCTATCTCTTCTTCGGGGATACGCCGGATGGCGAATCCGACGTGGTTCAGGACGTAGTCGCCCGGTTCGACAGGGGCGTCGACGGTGTCGAGTCTGACTTCCTTTTCGACCCCCCAGAAGTCCACCGTCGCACGCAACCCATCCACGGCTACGACCTCCCCCGGTACGCCGAGACACATGATTACCTATGTTACTTATTCACACATTCGTAAATACCTTCTTTCGCACATAACAGAACGTGGGCCGCCCGAGAGTAACGAAACCGGCAGCCGGTCGGCGGTTCGCCATCGACAACAGCGGTGTAACTCACCCTCACCGATATGTCATTAAGTAGCACGGCAACGTACAGAGAGAGTATGGAGCGGGCAACCGTCCGCGTCGACGGCGTGGTTCAGAGCGTCGGGTTCCGACCGTTCGTCTACCGGACAGCCACCGACATCGGAGTTCGCGGGACAGTCCGAAACCTCGGCGACGCCGGCGTCCGAATCGAACTCGAAGGGTCCAGCGATGAACTCGACGCCTTCCTCACCGCATTACGCGACGACAACCCCCCACTCGCTCGCGTCGAAACGCTCGAAGTCGAGCGAGAGTCCGTCACCGAGCCGACTTTCGAGACGTTCGATATCCTCGAATCTACATCAGGCCACAGCGGTGAGGGAGGTGGAACCATCCCGCCGGACACCGCGATGTGCGATGCCTGCCGCCGAGATATGCGTGACGGCGACTCGCGCTACCACGACTACTGGGCGACCTCCTGTGTCGACTGCGGCCCTCGGTTTACTGTTATCGAATCCCTCCCGTACGACCGCCCCACAACCAGTATGTCCGCGTTTCCGATGTGCGACGACTGCCGCGCCGAGTACGAAACGCCGACTGACCGACGCTACCACGCACAGACTATCGCCTGCCCACAGTGTGGCCCATCACTCCGATATGGTGTCGTCGCCGACGCAGCACCGCAACCCGGCGATTCACCCGTCGAAACACCCGACGACGGTCGTGACCCGTTCCCCAACGGACTCTCGGAGACGAGCGACGGCACCGACGCAATAGCCGCCGCCGCTCGCAGCGTCGTCGAAGGCGACATCGTCGTCGTGAAGGGAATCGGCGGCGCGCACCTCGTCTGCGATGCGACTGACTCCGGCGCGGTGACACGCCTGCGGGAGCGCACCGGCCGTCCGACCAAACCGTTCGCGCTGATGGCACCGAATCTCGATGCCGCCGAAGGATTCGCTCACGTCTCCGAGCGTGAACGGGACGCACTCACCTCACCGCGCCGACCAATTCTCCTCGTAGACGAACGCGACGACTCGACAGTTACAACCGAAGTCGCACCGGGCCTCCACAACCGCGGCGTCATGCTCCCGTACTCGGGCGTCCACCACCTCCTGTTCGACCACCTCGATATCCCGATTGTCTGCACGTCGGCGAACCTGCCGGGCGAACCGATGCTAATCGAAAACGGGGCCATCACCGATGGTCTTGTGGAGGTTGCCGATGGTTTCCTCCTGCACGACCGACGCATCGTCGCTCGCTGTGACGACTCTGTCGCGCGAGTCGTCGACGGACAGCGCCGTCTCATCCGTCGGTCACGCGGGTACGCACCGACGCCCGTGCCGCTTCCCGCCGAGGGGACGGTTCTCGCGCTCGGGCCGGAACTCGACGTGACGCCCGCTGTCCTCGCCGCTGGCGAGTGTTTTCTCACCCAGTACGTCGGCAACGTAGACGACATTGCGACGTTCGAATATCTTCAGCAGGCGGTCGACCACCTCCTGTCGGTGACTGGCCTCAGCAAACCTCCCGTCGTCGCCCACGACGCCCACCCCGCATTCCACACGACTGAAGAGGCACGCCGACTGGAACGAGCGGCCGGTGTCGAACGAGAGACCAGTGTCGAGCGCATCGCTGTTCAGCATCACCACGCTCACGCTGCGAGCGTCCTCGCCGAACACGACCGTGAGGCCGCCATCGCGGTGACTATCGACGGTGTCGGTTACGGTTCCGATGGAACCGTCTGGGGAGGCGAAGTACTCGACGCAACTCGCGAAACCTACGAGCGAGTAGGCGGACTCGCACCGATGGATATGCCGGGCGGGGACCGAGCGACTCGCATCCCGGGGCGGATGCTCGCGGGTGGGTTGTTCGCCCACGCCGACTACGACGCCGAGCGGGTCCGAGAGACGCTCTCCGACCTCGGCGTGCCGTTCCCGAACGCCGAAGAACGAGACGTGGTCTGCCAGCAACTGGAGACCGGTGTAAACACCCCCACGACGACCAGTGCGGGGCGGTTCCTCGACGCGGTGAGCGCCCTGCTCTCGGTGTGTGGCGAGCGTCGTTACGAAGGAGAACCCGCGATGCGACTCGAAGCCCTCGCTTCCGAGGGGAGCGTACTCGACATCGACCCACCACGAACACGCGTCGATGGCCGACCAGTCGTCGATGCGCCGAGCCTGTTGGCCCAACTGGCCGACCTCGCCAGAGACGGTACCCCCCGCGCCGACGTGGCTGCAACCGCACAGGACGCGCTCGCCCGTGGACTGGCAGACATTGCTATCGAAGCAGCCGGCGAGAGAGACCGCGAGACTGTCGCGCTCTCCGGTGGCGTTGCCTACAACGACCATATCGCGAGGCGAATCCGCCAGCGCGTCACTGCTGCGGACCTGGAGTTCCTTGGCAACGAGCGCGTCCCTCCGGGGGATGGAGGTATCGCCTACGGACAGGCGACGGTGGCGGCGGCCCGGCAGAACGCGACGTGACTATATGCATACAAGACATTAGTTAACATACAACACAGGAGGCGCGTTCGCGGCTGCACCCACCATGACCGAGAAAACCCTGTATCAGACGATTCGAACCGTCGTCAAGAAAGATGTACTCAGACCTATCGTCGGCGGCCTCGGGATGGAGTACGCAATTCGGGCTTCGACGCCTCAGTCGGTCGAGGATACCGAGTCGGCGCTTCGGGCGTCTCTCCGCGAACGCGGCTTCCACGTCATCCACGAGACCGACGTGAAAGCCGTTCACAACCACTACAAGCTGGATTACCCCGCGTACAAGATTCTCAAGGTCGTGAAGGCACAGACGTTTTACGAGTGCCCGATGGTGAACGCGGCTATCACCATCGACCCAGATACGGGAGTCTTCCTCCCGCCGTCAATCGTCGTCTACGACCTCGACGGCGAGACGCGCGTGAGTGCCATCCGGCCGAGTACGCTCCTTGCGTTGTTCAACGACTCGGACGTTCGAGCAACGGTTCGCGAACTCGAAGGGGTGTTGTGGGACGCGCTAGCTGAGGGTGTTCCGGAGTCGACGATGCTGAGCGAAGAACCACCAGTCGCTCCGGGTCAGGAGGAACGACGCGCACGACTCAAGCAGGCTCTCTACCCGGTCCTCAACCTCCTCGATGCGGAGTTCAGCATCCACGTCTCGACCGACCGGCCGCGGGAGGAAGTGACGCGCTCGCTCCGACAGGCGCTCCGCCAACGAGGACAGCACGTTCTGGGAGAGGTCGGCGGCGGGGACGTACTGCTCGTCGTCAACCCCGGACAGGCCCACAAGGCGCTGGCAATCGACCCGGACGTTGGCGTGTTCGCCCCGCTGTCGGTGACTATCCACGAAGAAGACGGCCGAACTCACGTCCGCTGTGTCCGCCCGAGTACGCTCCTCATCTTCTTCGCCCACCCCGAGATGCAGGCCATCTTGATGGAAATGGAGCTGTTGCTGTGGAACTCGCTGGTTGTCGGCGTTCCGGACGCCAAGATTCACAGCCGACAGCCGCCGCTTCCGCCGGGAACCGGGCAGCGAACCACCGCGGGTGGACTGCCCGGCGGACTCGGGTCGATAAAGAAGTACTACCCAGACTAATCCGGGTTGCAGGCCACGATCTGCTGATGGAAAACGGGTGAAGGAAGAATACGGGAACTGACTGGACGGCGACCCAGTTCGACGTTCGTCAGGAGGTCACCGGGGTGAGACCGTTATTGGGTTGTCGTCGTGACAACTGGCGTGTCGGAATCCAAGAGGATTTTCTGTGCAGTGCTGCCGAAGAGCGCCTTCCCAACGGGTGACCGATGCTTCGCCCCGATGACGACAAAGCGCGGGTCGACGTATTCTGCTTCGTCAAGTACTTTGTTTGCAGGTTCACCGACCCGTCCCCGGACCTCGACCCTCTCTCGGTCGAAACCGTCGAGCGCTGCGTCGACGACCTCCCGTGAGAATTCTTTCGCACTACTTTCTTCTTGGTCGATCGTGAGGTGAGTGTATCCGGGAGTCGAGTTAATCGCTTGCTTGTGCTCGTTGAACTCCTCTTTCGGCATGACGTGTAACGCGATGAGCGTGTCCCCGTATGTCTCTGCGAGGTCGTACGCGACCGAAACAACGTTCTGTGCGTGTTGTTCTTCTCCGATTGCTGCGAGTATGGTCATTGTTGTGTGTCAGGTGTGTAGTTTTCTGGCGATGCAACGCTAGGCTGGTGTGGTCTGCTCACCGTTTGGTGAGTGGTCCCGCTGTTCGCTGATTCGAACCTGCTTTACGCGAGTGTTGTCCACGCGTTCGACTCGGAGTTCAGCCGTCTCGTGAGTGAATACCTCTCCTTGCTCGACCAACCTCCCGGCTCGATTGAAGACGAACCCGGCGATAGTCTCGAATCCCTCACCTTCGGGAAGGTCGATACCGAGGACACCGTTTACGACCTCGATATTAACATCACCTCGGACGAGCACCGTCGACTCGTCGAGAGTTTGGACAGGAGAGTCCTCGCCGTCTGTGAGAATTTCGCCGACGATTTCCTCGACGAGGTCTTCTTTCGTGATGAGTCCTTCCGTCGTTCCGAACTCGTCGATGACGAGGGCCATGCCGACCCGCTGACTGCGCATCTCTTCGAGGAGATCGCCGACGTTCTTGCTCTCCGGAACGTACAGGGTCGGCTCGATAACGCGGCCGAGGTCCGGCGAGTCTCTCTCGTCGTATCGGAGTTCGCGGACGAGGTCGCCTAACTCGACGATACCCGCGACGTTGTCCAGAGAGCCTTCGAACACCGGTACGCGGTGGTGGCCGCTTTGGAGACAGGCGACGATTGCGTCCTCGACATCGGCATCGCACTGGATTGCCGTTATGTCCAGTCTGGGTGTCATCACTTCCTTGGCGATGGTGTTGTTGAATCGGAAGATTCGTTCGAGCATCGCTCGCTCGTCGGCGTCGATGACGCCCTCGTCGGCTCCGGTTACAATCATCTCTTGGATGTCGTCCCGGGTGACGTACGACGTTTCGACGCCCATCTTACTCCCCGTGAGTCGGTTGACAATCCGGGTCAGCCTGTCGAACGTGACCACGAGAGGAAACAGGAGGTACTCGGACAGTTGGAGTGGTCCGGCAACTGTCAGTGCCCACTGCTCGGCGTTCTCGATTGCGTAGGACTTCGGCACGCTCTCGCCGAACAACAACACGAGCGCCGTGACTCCGAACGTCGCGGCGAAGATAGCCTGTCCCTGCGTGAGATACATCGCGAAGAGTCCGGTGGCGATAGACGACATCGCGATGTTCACGAGGTTGTTGCCGACGAGGATGGTGACGAGCAGCCGGTGCGGGTCGGCCTTCAGTGACCGGAGCGTCTCGGCACCGGGCGTTCCCTCGGAAGCGAGACGCTCAATTCGGTGCTGCGCGATGGAGAACAGTGCAATCTCGGACGACGAGAAAAACGCCGAGAGTACCATCAACACCGCGAGTGCCGCAACGCCACCCAACGTGAGCATCTCGTCAGCTACGAGCGGAACCACAGTCGGGGGCGGAGTCAGTTCGAGGGACATCGTGTGGGGGTTTGTCATCCACTCAGTCGCTCATGCTCTCGCTGTTTGGCGGCTGTGTCTCCTCAACGATGGTCGACTTGTCGGCTTCGTCCTCCGGGTAGTAGCACGCGGCCATGTGTTCCTCATCGCCTGCTTCCGAGAGACCGGGCTCTGCGCGCCGACACTCCTCCGAGGCTTTCGGACACCGAGGAGCGAACGTACACCCGGATGGGAGGTTCACTGGGTCCGGCGGCTCTCCCTCTAACAGTACTCGCGTTCGTCCGACAGAGGGGTCTTTCTCCGGTGTCGCAGACAGTAGCGAGCTTGTGTACGGATGCTTCGGCTGTCTCGCGATGTGGTCGACACCTCCCGTTTCGACGACGCGACCGAGGTACATGATTGCCAGCCGGTCGGACACCTGTACCAGACTCGCAAGGTCGTGAGAGATGTAGACGATACCGATGTCTTCGGTGTCGGCGAGGTTTCGAAGCAGGTTCAGGAGGTTGACCTTGAGCGAAACGTCGAGCATCGACGCGGGCTCGTCACAGATGAGGAAGTCCGGGTCGACCACGAGCGCTCTGGCGATAGCAACGCGTTGCCGCTGGCCGCCCGAAAGCTCGTGTGGATACTGGTCGAGGAACTTCGTGGCAGGCGTCAACCCGACTTTTTCGAGCGTCTCTTTGATTGCCACGTCCCGCTCGTCAGTTCGGTAGTCGTGGATGGTAAGTGGTTCACCGACGAGCTGTCGGACGGTCTGACGCGGGTTCAGAGAGTCGAATGGGTCCTGGAAGATTATCTGGAGCTTCCGACGGAACTCCTTCATATTCCCGCCTTGGTAGTATTCGTGGGACTGCCCATCGAAGGTAATCTCCCCACCAGTTGGTTGCTTGAGCAGTGCGATGGTCTCACCGAGTGTCGACTTCCCGCAGCCACTTTCTCCGGCGACGCCGAGGATTTCCGAGCGACGAACCGACAGTGACACACCATCGACTGCACGGACGTAGTTCGGAGCTTCACCACGGAACTTACTCACCAGGGTCTGGCTCTGTTGGTACCACTTTTCCAGCCCGTGTGTTTCGAGCACGACCTCACCGGTTTCGTCGGCGTCACTCTCTTCGTCTGTGATACCCCACGTGTCAGGTTCCTTGGCGTCGCGTCGCATCTGGGCCGCCTTCCGGACGTGGTGGCAGGCAGACTGGTGGTTCCGATTCGGGAGGTCGACGAGGTCTGGATGTGACTGTGCGCACTCCGGGGTGGAGAACGGACAGCGGTCCTTGAACACGCAGGCCGACGGCTCCTGACTGAGGTTCGGGGGCGACCCCGGAATCGAAACCGGGTCTCCACCATCTTCGATTTCCGGGAAGGAGTTCTTCAGCCCCATCGTGTAGGGGTTCGTTGGATTGATGAGGACGTTGTCGACACTCCCCTGTTCCATCACCTTCCCGCCGTAGAGAATCGAGAGGTCGTCACACGTCTCCGCGATGACGCCAATTTCGTGGGTGATGAGCAGGAGCGAACTATCCATTCGCTCTTGAATTTCGAGGATTTTGTCGATGATCTTGTCCTGGACAATCACGTCCAGTCCCGTGGTGGGTTCGTCGGCGATGATGAGGTCTGGTTCGAGAGCAAGCGCCATCGCGATGGTGACGCGTTGTCTCATCCCGCCGGAGAACTCATGGGGGTAGTCGTCGATACGGTTCGGGTCCAACCCGACGATATCGTACAACTCCCGCACGCGTTCGCGGGCCTTCGACTTCGAGACGTTCCGATGCTTCTGAATCGCCTGCCGAATCTGTGCCCCCGTGGACATCACGGGGTCTAGCGCGTCCATCGCACTCTGAGGGATGTAGGCGATGTCCTCCCAGAGAATATCTCGCCGTTTAGCAGGGCTGAGCGCCGTCAGGTCCTGCCCCTTGAACAGGACCTCACCACTCTCGATGTGGCCGTTATCCGGCAGGAGGCCGAGTAACGCCTCGGCAATCGTCGACTTGCCGGATCCAGATTCACCGGCGAGTCCGTAGTTAACACCTTCACCGATAGAAAAGGACACGTCGTTGACCGCGTGTACCTTCCCGCCTTGCGTGCTGTACGTGACCTTGAGGTCTGATATTTCGAGTAGTGTCATTGTTCAGTCTGGATTTCCGGGTTGATGACTTCCTCGTAGGCGCGGCCGATGAGGAACACCGAGGTCGTTATCGCAGCGATACCGAGCGCGGGTGGAAAGACCCACCACCAGGCGATGCGCATGTTCCCGGATTCGAACACCTGCCGGAGCATTCGGCCCCAGCTAGTCATGGTTGGGTCGCCGAATCCGAGGAACGCGAGACTCGCCTGTGCAGCGATTGCCCACGCGACACCGTAGGCCGTATAGAGGAAGCCGATGGGCAGGACGTTCGGGCCAACGTGTAACAACATCGTCCGCAGGTCGCTGGCACCGCTGGCCTGAGCCGATTTCACGAACGTGCGTTCGCGGACCGAAAGCACCTCCGACCGGACGACGCGGGCAGGCATCTTCCAGAGGAACCCCGCGATGATGACGGTGATAAGCCAGATACTCGGGGTGACAAACGTCAACAACAGCAGTGCCATCGGCATGAACGGCAGTGAGAACGTCAGGTCCGTCATGCGCATCAGCACCTCGTCGACCCAGCCGCCGTAGTAGCCACTCACGAGGCCAACGAGGAAGCCGATGATGCCCGTGCCGAGGCCACCAAACAGCCCGACGATGAGCGTCGGCCTCGCGCCGGCGAGGAACTGGCTGAGTACGTCCTTGCCGAATGCGGTCGTCCCAAAGAGTGCGTCGGCGTTCGGTGATGCGAGGCGCATGATGCTCCCATCGGCGTTCAGCATGTCGTGTTCGATGGGGTCGTGGGGGGCGAGCATCGGTCCGAAGAGACCAAGCAAGAGGAACCCTGCGACGATGATGACTCCGAGGAACGCGAGCCTGTCCCGGCGGAGAAACCTGAGTTGGTCCAAGAGAACCTGCTTCCAGTGGTCGAGACGCTCGAATAAGACCGCCCCGTTCATCGTGTCGGTACTCATGCTGCGTCACCTCCGCTTGCCGAGACAGTCGGGTCGAAGTACGCGTACAGCACGTCAGCAGCGAGATTCGCTAGGATGACCGCAAGCGCCATGATGAAGACAGCCGCTTGCACCAGCGGGTAGTCCTGCTGCTGGATCGCGAGAACGAGTTCGCGACCGATACCCGGCCACGCGAAGACGACTTCCAGCAGGATGAGCCCCTGGAAGATCATCCCGAGACGGAGCGCGAAGTACGTCAGGATGGGAAGCATGGAGTTGCGACCCGCCCGAGCGAGTTGCTCCATCTCCGTCAGCCCCTTCGCGCGGTGGAGTTTGAGGAACTCCGAGCCTTTCTTCTCGATAACCCCGTTCCGGGCCAACAACAGGAAGTCGCCACTGTAGTACAGCACAGCGACGGTGAACGGGAGGATGTAGTGGTACAGGAAGTCCACCGAGAGGTAGGTGTCGAGCAACCCGTCGGGTGAGGCGGTTATCTCTCGCATCCCGAACGCTGGCACGAGACCGAGCGTATACGAGAACACGATGACGAAGATAATCGCCGTGATGAACACCGGCGTCGACCGCAGGAACGTCGTCGTGATGATGCTCACCTTCTCGAACAGACTCCCGCGATTCCACCCAGCGTACATCCCTGCCAATGAGCTGAGAACCGCCGTCGTAACGAGGGCGGGAACGAGCAGCACGAGCGTGTTGAACAGCTTGGGGCGCAGAATTTCCCACACTGGCTGACTCCGCAGGATGGAGTAGCCGAACTGGAACGTGAGGAGGCTCTGGAGGTACGCGAGGTACTGCTGCAAGAGCGGTTTGTTGAGCCCGTAGAGACTCCGAATCTCCTCGATTTGCTGCTGGTTGAGGTTCCCGGCAGTGATAAGCGCCTCAAACGGGCTCCCCGGAAGGAGTCGAAGCACGACGAAGATTATCGACACTGCGACGAGCGTGAGGGCCATCGAGATGACCAACCGCTTGAGGAGGAACCGGCGGAAGTCGCTCATGACCCCACCACCTCGTAGCGGTGCAGGATCGTCCTGTACTGTTCGACGATTGCTGTGTCGAGGAAGACGCCGTCGACGACGATTGAGTCGCGCTCGGCGGCGTCGAACGCGTCGATGAAACGCGCCGCCTCCTCGGCTTCCTCGGCTGTTGGAGTGAACATATCGTTGATTTCAGATAATTGTCTTGGGTGGATTGCTTTCTGCCCGATGTAACCACTCTCTCGTGCCTGTGCTGCGCGCTCACGGAGTCCGTCGTCATCAGTGAAGTCCTGGTACACCGTGCTAATCGGGTCCAGTCCGCCGACTGCGGCGGCACTGACGACGACATTGCTGACGTATTCGTGGAGTTGTGCAGGTGCGCCGGTTGTACCGACAGCCCGTGCATAATCTCCGATGCCGTAAGAGAACCCGGTCACCGCATCAACACGCCCACCGTGGGCAGCGAGTTCGTCAGCGGCGAACAGTCCCCGTGGCGTTTCGACCGTCACGATGAACTCCGGTACGGCTCCGCTAGCGTCTTCCACAGCCGCCACGGCCCGTTCGGTCTGCGCAGGTCGTTCGACCATCGGGAGGACGATTGTGTCGACGCCTGCGGCCACTGCGGCTTCGATGTCGTCTTTCCAGTGCGTCGTCTGGAGACCGTTAATTCGAACGCACCGTTCCGCCCCGCGGTCGGAGCGCTCCCCGAGAACGTCTTCGAGGTTTGCTCGGGCGTCGGGCAGCGACTTGTTCGGAACCGCGTCTTCGAGGTCGAAGATGACCGCGTCAGCGGCATCTAATCCGAGGGCCTTCTCCATCATCTCTGCGTCGTCAGCCGGGGTGTAGAGGAACGACCGGCGGAGGCGCTCAGTCACAGGACTCACCTCCGAATGTCGTGACGCCTTCTACCGCTAGCCGCCACACGTCCGCTTCGGTTCTGTCAGTCCGGTCGGTGATAACCGACAGTGCATGCGACCCGAGCGACGGACCGGGGTGGTTCACTTCTCCGGGTGTTGCAGAGAGCTTCGGGAAGACGCCTCGCATCGGAACCGACTCGCCGTTTTCGTTGTCAACGTGGATGACGGCGTCACGCTCGGCGAAATGCGGGTCGGCGAAGATGTCCGCCATGTTGTTGACCGGACCGATGGCAGCCTCGTGTTCCTCGAAAGTTTCGATGACCTCGTCGCGGGTGTGTTCGCACATCCACGCCGCGATGATGGCGTCGAGTTCCTCGACATTCTCCAGACGGTCTTGCATCGTCCTGAACCGAGGGTCACTCGCCAGTTCGTCGCCACCGACGGTTCGGAGAATCCGTTCGGCAATACTCTGGGAACTGCCCGAGATAGCAACCCACCGGTCGTCTTTCGTTTGGTAGGTGTTCCGCGGGGCGGTTCGACTGCTGCGGTTCCCCGACCGCTTGTGGTCGATTCCTTTCTGTCCGTACTCGATGACGTGGTCACCGAGCATTCCGAACATCGTGTCTAGAATCGACGAATCGACGTACTGGCCGCTTCCACCGTGGACATCGCGCCAGTAGAGAGCCATCACCGTCGCATACGTGGAGTGAAGGGCGCTAATGGCGTCAGCCATCGCAGTCGGTGGGAGGGTTGGCGGTCCGTCTGCCTGTCCCGTCGAGTACGCGTATCCACTCATCGCCTCGACGAGCGTTCCGAAGCCTGGGCGGTCCTTGTACGGCCCCGTCTGACCGAACCCGGTCACGCGGACCATCACGAGGTCATCGTTGAGCGCGGAGAGTGTCCCCCAACCGACACCCCACTCTTCGAGGGTTCCCGGCCGGAAGTTCTCGACGAGCACGTCGGCGTCTGCGACGAGGTCTTTGAAGATTTCTTGGCCGGACTCCTCGTGGAGGTCCAGTGGAACGCTCTTTTTGTTCCGGTTGACCCACTTCCACGAGAGTTCCTCAGGATAGTCACCAAACTCGCGGAGTGAATCCCCCCGTTCGGGGTGTTCGACCTTGATGACTTCGGCACCGAAGTCGCCGAGCATCATCGCTGTCAACGGCCCGGCGTAGAGGCTTGCCGCGTCGACGACGGTGATTCCGTCCAGCGGTTTGTCTGGGATCATTGTTCTGTCGTCGTTCACGAGAAGTCCGGCTGCCCGATCTCAGACCGCCGTTTGTGGGTATTTCCGTTTTGGACGCGTTCGACGAATGCGGCCCACGCCTCGCCGTTGGGGAATCGGAGGTTCCCGTTCGAGTCCCAGGTGTACCCCGCCTTTCTGAGGATGGACTTCGCCTCTTCAACGTCGTTTTTGTACTTTTTCGTGTCTGGTTCGTGCCATTGGGTGATCGGCGAAATCGGATTCTCGCCGTTCGAGACAGTTGCTCGCCCCTCAAGCACCGATTCGACGAAGCTCTCTTCGTCGACCGCTTTGGCGATTGCAACACGGAACTCCTTGTCACGAACGAGCGGACAAGAGAAGTTCAGTTTCGCATCGAGCGGCGCGAAGTTCTCGGTGACTGATTTCTCGATGCCGTTCGTCGACGAAGCACGGTTCGCCTGCGTATTCGAGAGTGTCGTTCCGATGGCGTCGACCTTACCTTGCTGGAGCGCCCCGATGAGGGAGTCCACGTTACCGACGTTGATCCAGATGACCCGCTCGATACCGGGACCACTCGCAGCCTGGTCGCTGAGGTACTCGCCGCGCACGCCGTCGTCGAACAGCCAGTGGTCGTCGTTTCTCGACACTTCGAACCGGGTTCCTTGCTCCCATTTTTCTACCTTGAAGGGACCAGTCCCGACCGGCTTCTGTGGGTTGTGCTGCGACGGGTTGTCGACGTTCTCCCACTTGTGTTTGGGAAGGATGACGCTGCGGACGACCCGCTGGGTCATGAACGCCGCATCGGGTTCCGAGAGGTTGAACCGGACCGAGTGGTCGTCGAGAATTTCGACGCTCTCGATTGGTTCGTAGAACGGAACCTGACTCGTCGAAGAGTGCTCTTTGTAGAGGTCGACGGTGAACTTCACGTCCTCCGCGGTGAACGGTTCGCCGTCGTGCCACGTGACGCCCTTGCGGAGGCTCATCTCGACTGTCGTTTCGTCGGTAAACGTCGCATCGGTGGCCAGTGCCGGGACGACCTCCAACTCGGGCGTCGCGTCGAAGAGGCCGTCGTAGACGAACGTCAGGCGCTTTTCCTCTGCACCGCCTGCTGCCCAGGGCAGGTTCAGGGAGTTCATCGACGTTGTGACGCCCTTGACGTACGTCGTCTGGTCAGTTTCGGGCTGGAGGTTCACCTCAGTCCATCGGAAGGAGTCGCCCGTCGGACCGTTTCCTGGCGTCTTGACGTACCCACTCCACTTGTTCGTGTTGACGGCCGTGATGACATCCGGGAAGAGCGTGATGAGCCCACCAATGTCCTCGGCGAAAATTTGCTGCGCCTGGCTCACGAGTTGCTGTCGCTTCTCAGGGTCGCCCGTGACCGTTCGCTGTTGGTCGAGCAGTTCGTTGAGCTTCGGGTGGTAGTAGTTGTCGTAATTCGAGAGGCTGTCCTTGTGACGCCGCATCAGAAGCGGATTCGGGTCGAGCCCTCGCTGTGGGTCAGGCCCGTGGGTACTCATCGAGACGATTGCCTCCAGACCGGGCGTCTCCCAGCTCTGCGCGTACAACTGGTTGAGCGGTCGGTCATTGAGTTCGACCGTCAGGCCGAGTTCGTTGGCACCGCGTTTCACCATCAGCGCGTGCTCGCGCATCCACGGGTCGTCTTCGCTGGAGAATTCGACCGGAATCGGGTCTAATCCCGCACCCGCCGTCGCGGTGTAGTCGAGCGGTGGGTTGTCCGCATCGATGGTCCCCCAATCGTGCCAGTACTGCGTCTCGACGGTCTCCGGGGTCCCTTCAGGAACCTGTGGATCTTGGTCCTCTGCGCTCGTATTCGGCGACGATTCTCCGCCCGAGGCATCTCCGGAAGAGCCGCTACATCCCGCGAGCGTGGCCGCGCTCACGACACCTGCAGTTCCGAGAAGGTAGCGTCGTCGGGAGAGATTCTGTTTCTCTGCGTCTGTCTCGTCGTCATGGGGTTTCCGTGCCATGCTACAGGGTGACCAATATCACCATTGTACATTCAGGATAGCCCCGATGCCGAACGATGGGCTTCATACTTTATATGGGGTCTAATATATGGGGCGATTCTGTTGGCAAACTCCGTTCAACGAGGAGTCACGAATCGCGCGGCCCGTAGATAATTTCGAGAAGGTTTCGTTCTGCAGTTCGCAACCGCTCGCTCACCGTCGACTGAGCGATGTCGAACTCCCGAGCAACATCTGTTGCACTCGCTTCGCGTGGGACTTCAAAAAATCCCATATTGTATGCTGTCTCGAGGATTGCAAGTTGGTTTTCAGGCAACTTCGTCACGAGAACCTCAGTGAGTCGGCCGCTATCTAACGGCTCACCCGGTTCTTCAATTTGGTTAACACTTAAAAGTTCGAATGTCCCGAGTGTCTCCTGTATATTGTCAGCGAGGTTTCGGAATTGGTCCCAGTTTCGGACCGTAATCACAACCTGGAATGTGCCGCCTTGTAGTAGAATCCGGTTTGGAATCGCTTCGTTCCGGAGAACCAATCCAAGTATAAATGGATACGACTCATTCGCGAGAATAGTAATCCGGCGGATAGTGAGTTCTGTCGGACCAGTAGGAATCTCTTGCGTGTAAAAGAGCGACACTCCCGAAATATCGTCTGTGAGTGTTTCCGGTTCGAAGTCCGCCCCCGACGATACGGTAAGGGATTCAATCCACGTCCCGTCTTCGACATAGAAGGCATTATCAAGCTCGATGCTCCGCACATCGTCCATGCGTGCATCTATTTTATCCATCACACCCGTCGGGGCCGTTTTAAACTCTACTCGGAGAATTTGGATTTCCTCCTTCTGTATCAGGAGTGGACCTCATGTATAAAGGCTTCACGCTCACATCATTTTGTGGTAGCGCAGAAATCGGACAAACTCAATGACGGGTGTTTGCCCAGCCAGTACCAATTACGTCGGGTGTTTCTCGCCGATACCGAAGCCGACACCTCCGACGACGAGTCCGAGCACGAGGTGGAGGATGTTGTCCGCCCAGTTGAGATTGAGAAAGAGGCCACTCCCCAGCGCGACGGCGAGCGCCCCGAGGACGAACACGAGGAGATACAGCACGCCGCCGACCTTGTTGAACAGCGACGCGCCGCCCGCGTAGTAGCCCAACACCACTCCCAGAAGCCCAGTCAGGATGTGGACGACGTTGTGGAGCGCGTTGACGCCGAAGACCCCGAAGAGAAGCCCGTCGGTAACGAACTGCGGAACGAACCCGAAGATACCCACGAGGAGTAACACGCCCCCGAATAGCAATGCGAATCCCCGTTGTGAGTCACGCAACCGCGTCGTATCGGCCGCTTCGGTGACGGTAGCCATTATATGTGCTATGCTAGCAATAGACTAATGACTTTCCCGAGGTCTTATCTGAGAACTTGTCTACGCCGACCTGCACGGCGCTCAGATGAATCCATCTAACGTTTCGAGGGCGTGAGTGCGTATCGCGTCGGGGTCGAGGTCAGTGAACGCCGCCGCGGGAACGCCGAGGCGGAGGCGAAGCCAAATCTCGCCGTCGCGCTCGACGAAATCGAGAACCTCCACGTGCGGCGAGGGATTGTCGAACTCGGAGGCTGCGAACGATTGTACGTCCTGTTCGAGTTCGGCTTCGACGGCGGCAGGGACGAGGTCGGCGGCTTCCTCGGGCAAGCGAATATCGTCCGGAAGTCGCGCGCACAGTTCGAGCGCCGCGACGTATCCTTCGGTCCCTTCGCTGCTGATACGTGCGTCGCCGGGACTTCGGGCGGTGTTCGGCATCCCCTCGGTCGGGTCCACTGATTCGTCCCCCGAGGCGTCGGTGCCACCGGGTCGCGTCAGTGGCTTGTCCGCGCCGGTCTCGAACGCCGGGATATCATCGGGGTCGGGTTTCTCCCACTTGGGGTCCGCGGGTTCGGCGTCACCCGCTGGCGTCACCTCGATATTCGACCGGTCGAGACCGCTTCCCGCCGCGGAGTCGTCGGCGTCTTCATCCTGTGCGTCGTCCGGGTTCGCGTCGGTGCGGTCGGTATCCGCGTCGTTGTCGTCGCCCTCGTCCGAGTCTGTGTCCTTGTCAGGGTCCGTACCTTCGTCCGAGTCGCCGCCGTCGGCGAGGAGTGGCCGGTCCTGCTTGTCGTCCCCGGAGTCAGACTCGCCGCCCACGTACCGCCGCCAACGAGACACCATACCGAAAGCTCGGTCGCTATCGCATATAAAATTCGCACTCGCCGACCACTTTTTGGCCGGGAGCGCATATCTAGATGAATGGCCCACAGTCGTCAGTGCGCTTGCTGTGAGACCACCCGGACGGACGAGGATGCGTCTGTAACCTGTTACTGCCCGCTCGACGGCGTCATCACGACGGTCGGCCGCAAATACGCGATGCAGATTATCGCGTTGCTCGGGGCGCAGGGGCCGACGCGATTCAGTGAATTGGAAGCGACGCTCGGCGTGACGAGTACCTCGACGCTCACCGACTGTCTGGCAGACCTTCGGGACGAGAACCTCGTCGAACGCCGAAGCTTCGACGAAATCCCGCCACGGGTGGAGTACTCGTTGACGCCGCGAGGGAGAGAACTCGAAGTTCGACTCCAACCGCTCTTGGAGTGGGCAGCGACCGAGTAACACTCTTGGAGTGGGCAGCGACCGATTAATCAGTGATGTCGACGAACTGGAACACCTGCTGCTGGAGGTAGACCGGGTTCCCGACGAGGGAAAACCGCAGGTCGTCACCACCTGCGACGAATCGGACTGTCCCGACGTTCACCAGTTGTTGCCAGGTGGATTGCTCGACGGTCACGTCCTGTACGTCTCTGACGGCAACCGCAGTGACCCGCTTCGACCGGAGTCCGACACCGGTACACACTCGGTCGCTCGTCAGGACGTACTCGTTTCGCTTCGTGATGAGAAAGGCCACGACGAGTAGCCCAACGATGAGCAGTAGGACCGTGAAACTCACCGCGCGGCCCGTCTGGAGGTCGTCCATCGCACTCACAGTCACCGACATCACGAGGAGCAGCACGAACCCAGTCGCGAGCGCAGCGAGAACGAGGTTCCGAGACGGGGCGGTACGCACCCATACCTGCTCGCTATCAGCGAGCGTGAGCCACGCTGGTGGAGAAAGCGTCGAACTGCCCATACTACAGAGTCACCGAGACACTCAATAAATCACGGTGGCGCGGGTTCTTATCTCTGCTCACGACAAGTAGTAGCATGGAGTGACGACGGATGACCACCACAGACCTCACAGGCGAAAACCGCTGTTGGCCCTGTACCGTCGCGAACGCGTTCGTCGGACTCCTCGTCGGATGGGTGCCGCTCGCGGTTGCTCTCGCGAGTGGAGAGACGACCATCGTCACTGGAACGCTGATCTGGGGTGTCGCCGTCACGGTAGTCACGGGGTATTATCTCGTCAGTCGCGGGTATCTGCCGGAGTCCGGGCGAGTTGCGAAAGCCACTGGCTTGCACGAACGCATCGGACCCGGCTCCGACGAGACCGGCGACGATGTGGAATAGGTGACGCGGCAGCGGTGTGCGGCTAGTGCGCGAAGCGACTGTTTGGGTACCGCTCGAAGCGATGCAGTCGGGGAGACGTTCCGGGGCGAACAGGACTGTAAACTGGATAGTCAGCCACTTGTTCACTAATAATCGTTATGTTTATCGGATTTCGTATGTCATTGTCAATCAGAGGTAGCTTCTCTTCGGGGAAGCTAGTTCCCAGTACGGAAGTCAGGTGATTCAGATGGCCGGAGCACACGAATCGGCAGACGCAGGCACAGGTGCGGGAACAACCGGAGCAATCGGAACTGGGTGGCGCGTTTTCCAGATACTCGGGCTCCTGAGTGCGCTGGCGTGGTTGGCGAGTTACACGGTGTTTACCGCACCGAACGGTGCGTTCAGTTGGGTAGCACCGCTGTTTAGCGGAGAGATACCGGCATGGGGGACTGTCGTCTTCGACATCTCCCCGCTGGTGTCTGTCCTCGTCATCCTGTTGGCGGTCTGGCCGAGTACGCTCCAATTCATGCAGGGAGACAACTGGCAGGCGTACGCCCTGCGGGCGCTCGCATTCATCATTCCGGCGGCGTGGATGCTCAACGTCTTCGTCGGAACGCCGATGGTGGATAAGCTCATCACGCAACCGTTGGCGCCGTCGAGGCAGATTCCGTTCTTCGCGGGCGTGTTCCTCCACGTCGTCTTCCAACACTGGTTCCAGGCAATCGCGGCGATAGCGTTCTCGCTCGTCCCTGACCAGTTCGAGACGCTAACCGCCTCGGAGACGCCCGCCGGTATCCAGTGTGCGGTCGTCGACTGCGCGTGATGGCGACCACCACGCGGTTTTTCACATGACAGACACCGACCAGCAGGACACGTTTCGACTCGATGCCATCGGCGTCGTCCATAGCCCATACGAGACGCCCACCGATGCCCCACATCAGGGGTTTGCAGACGATGCTGAGTCCGAACTCGAGATTTTCGAGACGTATGCGGACGCACTCGCAGGCATCGAAGACGTACTGCGAGTGACAGTCGTCTACTGGGCAGACCAAGCGGACCGAAGCGAGTGGGTCGGCGACGACGGCGTCGGCGCTTTCGCTCGCCGGAGTCCGAACCGTCCAAACCCACTCAACATCTGCACCTGCACGGTCCTCGAAACCGACAGCCGTCGGATGCGGGTTCGTGGACTCGACGCAGTAGACGGGTCGCCACTCGTCGATATCAAGCCAGCAATCCAAGCCGAACGGTGACACCTGGGACCCATCGTGAACGCCCCAACGTCCCCTCGCGATGAGCACCGATGTAACCAGTGGTGTCAATTTTAGATTTGGTTTTACAAACCGAGAGAAACACATTTCTCCAGCAACACTATGAATAGGCCACAGTATTGTGTCTTATCCAGAGTTCTAATGACGAAGGAAGGGAAGAAATTAGGACGGTATCGAGGACAGCACCCAGCATATTACTACATCACTTGCGTAAACTGACTCGGGAGAATGCCGCTAAGCACTAGACAAGAACAGCCACACCGCCCATGGAAAATACCAAGCGAGATATTTCTGTTCTAAGCCACAGAGAGATACCGCAATGGACACAGACTCACCACACAGTCAATAATGCAAATTCCCACAATATTATCGCAAAAGAGCTATAGTAAGATAACACAGACATCAGATATCAAAATGTCGATTAGAAATGGAGTGAGGCTGCAACGTAGACACCACTATCCGCCTGCCTCACGAGCGGATTCGTCACTCGTCGGGGCACATATTACAAGAGTACGTTTGTAATGTCTGTACTGCCGGTCGTGCTAGGGAGTGCCAACCCCGTTTTCTAATGCGGAACACATCACAGTGGGCAGGTTACTGCACTTTGCTAGTATTGCGACCGTTGCAGGGCGTATTTTGCATCTACTGGAAATTATTAACTAATAATAATTAGGCATTTTCCAGTGAGCGGGCAAGTAAACGGGGCGGCCCGTTCGGCATCGGTAAACAGCAGTTGGCGACTACACCGAGGAGTGTTTGATGGTCAGTTCGGTTTCGTTGGCCTTCTCCAAGAGTACCTGCGCAATCTCCTCTGCTCGTTGCTCGCGGTTGATTCGGTTCGCTGGACCTGCGACGCTCATCGCACCGATGGGGTGCCCGGTAGCGTCTCGGATGGGCACGCCGATAGCGTACAGTCCCTCTAAGTGTTCGTCCCGGTCGATGGCGTAGCGGCGCTCGCGGATTGCTTCGAGTTCGGCTTCGAGACCCTCGATAGACGTTATCGTGTGTTCCGTCTTTCCGGGGAGACCGTGTTGGTCGATGATTTCTGCCACGCGGTCGTCGGACAGGTACGCAAGGAGTGTCTTTCCGGCAGTCACGTGGTTGAGGTACACCCGATTCCCGATTCGTGTGCTGGTTTCGACCGCATGGTCACCCGACTCTCGGACGATGAAAATCCCAAGCCCGTGTTCCTCCACGAGGTACTGACACAGTTCGCCCGTTTCCTCGGCTACCTCCCGAACCTTCTGTCGAATCAACTGGTAGCCGACCTGCCGTTCGCGCGCGTACTCGCCGTGGTCGAGAAGCCCGAGTCCGACGTAGTACGCATCATCTTCTTGAACGACGTAGCCGTACTCTTGGAGTGATTTGAGGTGGTTGTACGCTGTACTCTTGGAGACGTCGAGTTCCCGTGCTAACTCAGAGACACCAGCTCCGTCGAGCAATTGGAGCGTCTGCAGTAGCTCCGCCATCCGCGCGATGGACTTGACCGGGACATCCGCGTGCGTGCTCATAGTTAACATTCAAATTCGTGCTACTTCACCGTTTCGCATTGCCGAACAGCCTATGATGGTAGGTACCATACACCAAACACGAAGACACAGGGTCAGTCCAGTCTGATATCGGCCAACTGAAATCATGAAATCGGGGTTTCGCGATAGAAAACAGGTGATATCGGACGTTTCGTGTGAAGATGCCGTCGGATTCTCCATGAGGATTAAATACTAGTACCGCCTCATCCGGAGCAGAGGCATGATAGAGATTGACTCGGTTCGGAAGGTGTACAACGAAGATGTCGTTGCAGTTGGCGACGTATCACTCACGATAGAAGAAGGAGACTTCGTGAGCGTCCTCGGCCCGTCTGGCTGTGGGAAGAGTACACTCCTGTTCATGCTCGGGGGGTTCATCGAGCCGACATCCGGAAGCATCACAGTCGATGGAACGTCGGTAACGTCACCCGACCCATCGCGTGGGATGGTGTTCCAAGAGAGCGTGCTGTTCCCCTGGATGACAATCAAAGAGAACATCACGTGGGGGATGAAGGTACTCGGCGAAGGCGAAGAAGACCGCGAGCGAAAGGCGAAGGAGTACATCGAGATGATTGGGCTTTCGGGGTTCGAAGACGCCTATCCGAACTCCCTGTCCGGCGGCATGAAACAGCGGGCCGCGATGGCACGAGTGCTCGCCGTCAACCCGTCGGTCCTCCTCATGGACGAGCCCTTTGGTGCGCTCGACGCGCAGACGAGAGAGATGATGCAACACGAACTGCTCGACATCTGGAGCCAGACCGGTCAAACCTGCATGTTCGTCACACACAGTATCGACGAAGCCCTGTACCTCTCGGACAAAATCATCGTGCTGAGTTCCCGTCCGAGCAGCGTGGAGTCGATTATCGACGTGACCCAACACTTCGGCCGCCCGCGAGAGACGGACATCAGAGAGACCGAGACGTTCGCCGAACTCCGTCACCAGCTCTGGGGGATGATTCAGGAGGAAGTGACGGTTTGAGTTGTTGCTACGGCACTGATTGATTCAGGTCGTCGCTACGGCACTGATTGATTCGAGTCGTCGCTATGGCCGTTCTGGTTCGAGTCGTGCTACGACCGCATTACCACGAAGAAAAACGTCGATAACCGTCGAGTACGATTGGACGGTGTCTGTAACCGCTATTCCTCTTTCAGCTCTTCCGAGCCAGTCCAGACGTTCCACGTCTGTGCATTCTGGGGCCACCGACGAGGCGGCTTGCCACCCTCTTCGGGTGCATCTTCCATGTTCGCAGTCAGTTCGATTGGATATCCGTCCGGGTCCGGGAAGTAGAGGAAGAAGTTGTCCCCGGGACCATGACGGCCGGGGCCGCGATAGACGGGCCACCCCATCTCGCGGAGACCCTCCTCGGCGGCCTTGAGTGCCTTGAAATTGGGAACTTCAAATGCGATGTGGTAAATCGGCCCCGTGGTTGGTAGCATCGGCGGGCCGTCTTCGGGGAGTTCCTCCTCGAAATCGTGCAGGTCGAGTTCGAGTTCGCCGCGCTCTTCGAGCACGTCGAGTTCGGCGTCGGACATCTGTGTGATGTTCATCTCGTGGTGCTGTGCCTTCGCTGCGACCTTCGGGGTACGAAGGAACGCAACGCCGTCTCCAATACGGTCCGAGACTTCCATGTTGAGGACGTTCCGGTAGAACTCAACGGACTTCTCGATATCGCGTACTTTGATGGCTATATGGTCTAAGCCCATGTTCTCGACAACCATACGAATTTGAGGATTACGTCCACTATTAATTAGCTTACGGTTCTGGCAGTCAGGCTCTAGCATGCGACGGATGAACTTCTGTCACGACATGGTCCGAAACGCATTCTCCACTCAGGAGGCTCAGAGACGGCAGTTTTAACCATATCGTCGGGAGCGACGAGCGCCCCTCAAACAGCAGAATATCACCGTCTACGCACCCAAAACGTGTAACAAATCAGGTAACATCCGCAACAGTTTTTATCGTTCTCTCAGTCTGTAACGGTGCGTATGGAGAAAGCAGGCCTACTAGTGCCTCTGTTCCGGAGGCAAATGGAGCATTGTCAGGTGAACGACTCCGAAACCGTTGCGCTGGTGACGGACGTAAAGAGTCCTCGCGAGTACGTCGGGGCGGGGTTCGCGGCCGCACAGGACCTCGGTGCCGACGTATTCGAGGTTCAGGTTCCCGAGTACGGGCGGAACTCTGTCGGGCCGGAGATTTCGGCCGGACAGGGCGGCACACTCCGCCTGCCGAAAGGACCCGTCGAAGCGTGCAAGAACGCGGACATGGTGTTCGACTTCACGCTCGAAGGGTTCATCCACGTGCCGGAGCGGACGGAAATCCGCGATGCCGGAACCCGAATCCTCCGCGTCGGCGCTCGTGAACCGTTCTACCTTCGCCGTCTCATGCCGTGGACCGAAGAAGAAGCACAGGCGGTCAAAGAGAAAGTCCAAAAGCACAGCCAACTTCTCGCCGAGACCGACGAGATGCGAATCACGTCGGACCACGGCACGGACGTGACGATGAAAGTCGAGTCGGACACGGCGTTCGACTCCTACGGCTTCGTCGACACGCCGGGGAAGTGGGACGTGTGGGGACAGAACATGGTTTCGAACTATCCCACGAACGTCGAGGGGACAATCGTCATCGCGCCGGGCGACTACAACGTCGTGCCGTTCGCGGACTACGTGAACTCGGCGGTCGAGTGTGTCATCGAGGACAACTACATCGTCGAAATCAATGGCGAGGGTGGCGACGCCGAACTGATGCGCGGCCACATGGAGAGCTACGACGACCCAGACGTCTTTGCGACGAGTCACTTCGGGTGGGGGCTGAACCCCAACGGGAAGTTCTACGATATGGCGCTTCACGACCGGAAGCCAGACGAGACAGGCGTCAGTGCGAGTGAAGGCCGCGTCTGGTCCGGAAACATGCTCTGGAGCACCGGCCCGAACACGCACATCGACCGCTACGCACCGTGCCACTACGATATCGCTCAGAAGGGTTGTTCGGTCTACCTCGACGGCACGCCAGTCGTCGAAGGCGGAACCGTCGTCGAAGACATCGTCTAATCGCAGACACAGAACTGGCAGCGTCTACCCGCGGACGCAGGAGCCACGGATAGCACGAACACCAGTTCGTCCGAAGACGCGATACCCATTTTCACCGCTGGTTCGCGGCGATAGCTGAGAGACGCCGTGAACCACGGTCCACACTTCGTGAGACGAATCACGGACAAGGAGTTTCTCAGGTCCCCGAGAGCGCCATCACGGAAGTACACAGGACAACCGAAGAGGAAGATGGACTGGGGACATAGGCGACCGAAGAGGAAGACGGCCCACGCTGGAGGTACTGGAACGACAGAAAAGAAGACCGCAGCGAGTGGGCGTTACATGTCGATACTGACATCGCCCGCCCAGAAGAGCAGGCGTTCCCGGAGGCGTGCGAGCGCCTGGTCGAAGAGAATTCCGAGGATAGAGATGAGCACGACACCGGCGAAGACCGTCTCGTACTCGAAGGAGCCTTGCGCCCGGATGATGACGAACCCAATTCCCTGACTGGACGCGACGAGTTCCGTCACGACCGTCACGATGAGCGCGATGGGCATCGCCATCCGAATACCCGAGAAGATGTAGGGCAAGCTTGCGGGGAGGACGATATCACTGAAAATCTGGATTCGAGACGCACCGAAGTTCTTGCCCGACCAGATGTGGAGTTTGCTCACGCTCTGGACCCCGTAGTACGACCCGAGCAGGATGGGGATGAGCGACTCGATGAAGATGATGACGAGTTTGGGCGCGTGACCGAGACCGAGGATAGCGAGCAAGAGCGGATAGAACGCGATACGCGGAATCGGGTAGAGCGTACTGATGAGCGGGTCGAGGACGAACTCGACGCGGTCGTCGGACCCCATCCACAGGCCGATTGGAATCCCGACGACGATGGCGGCGGTGAAGCCGACAAACACCCGAAAGAGGGTCGCAAAGATGTCTGAGTACACCGCGCCCTCGACGACGAGCATCGTGTACAACCGCATTGCCACGACCTCGACGCGGGGGATGAGCGGCGGCCCGTAGGACGAGGTGACAAGGAGCGCACCGAGTTCCCAGACGACGAGCAAGCCGAGAATGGAGAGGTATCCAATCGGGAACGTCGTCCGTTCCGCCCAGTCGTTCAGGCGACTGAACCACGCCTCACCGCGAGACTGGACGCTCATTGCTCGTCACCCTCCCGGTAGTAGAGGAGGCGACGACGGACCAACAGCAACAGCCGGTCGTGAACGACGCCGAACAGCGCAATCACCGAGATAGCGCTGAACATGAGTTCGTAGTTGTTGAACTGTCTGGCCTGCAGTGCTAACTGACCGAGGCCGAGGTCGGACTGAATCAGTTCGGCCGAGAAGACGACGATGAACGCGAGCGCGAGTCCGACGCGCAGTCCCGAGAGAATCTGCGGAAGGCTGTCGGGGATGACGACCTCAGTGAGTATCTGGAACCGCGACGCGTCGAAGTTCTGCGCCGACCAGATGTGGAGGTCAGGAACGCCGCGAACCCCGTCGAACGTGTGAATGTACACGGGGTAGAACGCGGCCAAGAACACGACGACTGCCTTCGACATGAAGCCGATTCCGAACCAAATCACGAAGATGGGGAACAGAGCAATCTTTGGAATCGGGTAGGTCATCGAGACCAGCGGGTCGAACAGCCGTCCCAAGACAGTAATCCGACCGGTGAGGACGCCGAGAATAACCCCGAGTGAAGCCCCGCCGAAGAACCCGACGTAGACGAGTTGCAGCGTCGCCCACGCGTGCGGAAGAATCGTTCCCTCGGCCAGCATTCCGAGCAAGTGGTCGACGATAGTCGTCGGCGCGGGCACGTACACCGGCAGGGCACCGACCAGCCCGAACGCTTGCCAGAGGAGCAAGAGAGCAATGACTGGTGAGCTACGGGTGAGTATCCCAGCGACGACCTTCACACCGTCCGAAACCGAATCTCCGTCGGGCCAGGTTGTGGATTCTGTCTTCATAGTCTTGCACCGCCAGCCGAATCACAGTATGTTGCCAACTCGTAACCGAGCATCATGCGTGCTACCAATAGTGACGACAAGTGCAAAAAGTGTATCTGTCGGTTCCGGCAGCAGCGGCGGTAAATAGTATCAGCCAGTTCAAACGACTGGGAGCAAGTTTTATCGTGGCACCTGTTCGAATGGTGAACGATGACAAAGGGAGGAGACTCCGTAGCGCGCGTTCTCGTAGAGAACGACGTTTCTGAGACGTACGTACTGCTTGGCAACCAGACCGTAGATATCGCCGACGGTCTCGACGAACGTGGCGTCGACGTAATCACGGCACGCCACGAGTACAACGCGGCCGTCATGGCGGACACGTACGGCCGCCTGACAGGCGACCCCGGCGTCGCCATCACGGTGGCGGGACCCGGTGCGACGAACGCACTGACGGGTGTCGCACAGGCGTACACCGCCGCGTCGCCGATGGTTCTCATCAGCGCGGTGTTGCCGGAGGACGCACCAACCGAATCGCTCCACGGGGTCGACGACCCGTACTTCGTCCAGAAGGCGTTCGAACCGGCGACCAAGTGGAGCACGCAAGTGCACGACCCCGAGCGCGTTCCTGCGGCGCTCAATCGAGCCTTCGACGAGGCGACGACCGGTCGTCCCGGACCAGTGTTCGTCGGCATCGACGAAGAAATCCTGATGGAGTCGGTCGACATCCCCGAATCGGCGTTCGAGTGGACCCACATCACCGAGACGCCGCCGTCGGCCGAGGCCGTCGTCGATGCGCTCGAACCCATCGAACGCGCCGAAAAGCGAGTCCTCTACCCCGGAAAGGGCGTTCTCCGGGCGTTCGCAACCGACGAACTCGTGGCCGTCGCCGACGCGCTCGACTGCCCCGTCGTCTGTCCGCGGCATTACCCCGACTCGTTCCCGAACGACCACGACGCCTTCGCCGGGACGGTGGGGATGTCCGACCACCCGGCCGCGGCCACGGCGCTATCCGAAGCCGAGGCGGTGCTCTCTGTCGGCGTCCGACCGAGTTCCCACGAGGCCGCCGTCCTCGACGACCGCACACCCGACGACGTGGACATCGTCTACTTCGATTCCGGCGAGGTCGAGTACCCGCAATCGAGCGCGGTCGCGTTCGTCAACGGCGACCTCTCGACGGTGCTTGGTGCTGCTGCGGACGTGCTGGCTGAGGATGGTGGGGCGACCGACCCGGACTACAGAGAGACCGTGCGCGCGGAGGTAGAGCGCGTCCGCGACGACGTGGTCGACTACCTCGAAGCAGTCAGAGACCAGACGCCGGTCCACCCGCTCGTTATCATGGCGGAACTCCGTGAGGTGGCCGACGATGACGTGATTATCACGGGCGACGCAGGCGCGGCAGGCGGTGCGTGGCCGAACGACGCCTTCGAATACCGCACGACGAACTCCTTCCAGCACTCTCGGCTGTACGATTCGATGGGCTTCCCAGTTCCGGCGGGGAACGCCGCAAAGCGCGTCGACCCGGACCGACAGGTGGTCAACCTCATCGGTGACGGCGGCTTCCTGATGTGCAACATGGAACTGGCGACGGCCGTCGCCACCGAGACCGATGCTGTCACCGTCGTCATGAACGACGCCAAATACGGGATGATCTGGAACTACCAGCGCTCCGACGGCCACGCGGAGGTCGCGACCGACATCCCCCAGACCGACATCGCCGCGATGGCGGAGTCCTTCGGCGTCCGCGGGATTACGGTCGAACACCCAGACGAGGTGCGTCCCGCGCTCGAAATGGCGCTCGACGCGGACGAACACGTCGTCCTTGACGTGCGAATCGACCCGACCGCCGAATACGTCTCTCGGAAAATCTGGTAGGGGACGATGTGGGTTGCACAAGAATCATAGTGTCCGCCCACAATCGAACCATGTGTTACCATGCCAGTAATGGAGCCGACGCCGGAGGACATCGACCTCCGGGCGATAAACTACGAGGCTGACGACGGAAGAGCACTCGACGGATTCGAGATTACGAGCGAGTCAGAGACGTTCCACGGCGAACACACGTGCGTCATTTTTCTCCACGGTCTGCGCGGGTTCGCGCTCGGGGCGGGTATTTCTCCGGTCGCCTACCCGCTCGCGCGGGATGGCATTCGGTGCGTCTCCATCAACAAGCGAAATAGTGGGAAGGGCTACGAAACGTCCGATTTTGCCGAACTCGACCGCGACATCGCGGGTGCAGTCGAGTGGGCGACGGAAAACGGTGCCACGGAGGTCGTCATCTGGGGTCGGAGTCTCGGGGCAACCGAGGCGGCGTACTTCCAAGGGAAGCGAAACGACCCGAACGTCGATGCCGTCGTCCTCGCTGCTCCGTTCGCCGACATTCGAGAGCGGTCGACACGGGGGTACTTCGAGGCGGTCTCAGACGACGCAGATGCGGCGTACGAACAGTTCGTGAGGGCCGCCCGCGACCTCGTCGACGCCGGGCGGGGTAACGAAATCGTCGCGCTTCCTCGGCCGGTCGGCGGCGACATCGAGTACATCCCGATGACAGCCGAGTCGTTCCTCTCGTATCGGTCGCCGGAGAGCAAGTGTGCGACCATCGATTGGACGCCCGACATCGAGATTCCGATACTCCTCCTTCCCCACTCGACGGACCGGAACGTCACCCCGGCCGAGGCGGAGGAGATTGCCGAGACGGCGACCGCGAGTCCGCTCGTCGAGGTCGAACCAATCGCCGCAGACCACTTCTTTACCGGACGCGAGAAGCAGGTTGCGGACCGCACCGCGTCGTTCATCGAACGCGCCCGTGAGTATCAGTAAAAACGTGCGTCGAAGCTAGTGAAACAGCGGGTCGTCGTCGTGGTCGTCGACGGGACCCAGCGGCGTGTGGAGAAGGTCGGAAAACAGCGACATATCCGCTTGACTCAGCGCCGCAAGCTCCGCGACGCCCAGCCGACACGAGTATCCGAGTTTGGGCGAGTCGATTTCGAGACGCGGCCCGTCGTCGGTTTCGAACACGGTTAGTTGGACGACGGTGTACTCGTTTCCAATCTGAAGCGAGTCGTCGGTCCGAACCGGGTTCTCTCCGGGGACGTACTCGTCGCCCGTCAGGTCGGTGAAGAACTCGCCTTCTTGCCACGTGAGGCTCTCCAGTGCGAGTGCGTCAAGTCGTATCGAGCCGTCGTCCGTTTCGACGTGGAGTCGCTCTCCCACCGGGGTCAGTTTCCGAGTGAGCGAAACCGTCCGGTCGTCGGCCCGGAGCGTTATCGTCGGGGTGTCGGTCGTATCGGTCATAGGATTATCGAGAGCGTGTTCGTCGGAATTATCGTGTGGTCGAGCAGCACGAGCCGCTCGGCGAGTTTGAACCCTTCGTCGGTGCGACGGAGCGTGTCGTGACGCTCCATCGAGAGCACGTCAGGTTCGGTCTCGTCGCCCTGCTGTCTGAAGACGAGGAGGTTGTTCTTGAGTTGGACTTCCTCGCCGTCGTCGTCGACGATGCGGACGTTGCTCACGTGACGGCGCGTGCGGGACGGTGGGTCCTCCGACCACGCGAAGTCACTCTGCATCCGCTCGGTCCGAACCTCCAGCGTCCCCCAGTCTTCCTTCATGTGGAACGAGGTGTCGCTGAACTCCGTGGGGTTGGACCGCTCGCGAGTCGTACGGATAGGGACGCGGTAGTCGATGTCCTCGGTCACGAGGTCGTGCCACTCGGTGAGCTTGCGGTTGTCCAGCAGTTCGGCCGTGTGGTAGAGGAAGTCCTCGCACTCGGCCCGGAGCGCCGGGTTGGAGATGGTCTCGCTCATCTACATCCCCCCGTCAGTGGTCATCGTCTCGTGCCACGTCCGGTAGAAGTCGAGTTGGTTCTCGTCGGTCATGCCGCCTTCGAGGTAGGCGGTTCCGGGGCCAACCCAGTCCTCGTAGACGGTCGCCGCCGGATTCTCACCGCGACCCATCGTGAACAACGTGTTCACGTCGTCGTTCTGGCGGGCGAAGACGCTGCCGGCCGCGTCGTCGATGCCGTACCAGATGCCGACGTCGTCGACTTCGAAGTTCCCCGAGGGACTGAAGTTCGACATGCCGACCTCGTAAACGCGCTCTTTGTACTCCTCAGACGCGTCTTTCGGCGCGAGAATCCAGTTTACGACCTCCATCTTTCCGGCACCGCGCGGCTCCCACTTCCGGAGCAGGAACGTGCCGACCGAATCTTTCTCCGGGTCGTCGCGTCCGCCGAGGAAGATAAACGAGAGGTTCGGGAAAATCGTCCCCAGCGTCACGCCGGACTTGCGGGCGACTTCGTGTTGCTCGTCGGTGAGTGCGTCGTGATTGAACGTCTCGACGACTTCCGGCGGGTGGCCCCAGTAGCTATCTTCTTCGGATTCGATCTGGTAGAAGCTGAACCCGTGTCCGTCGCAGTCGGCGATGCCGTACAGGTTGCTTTCCTTCTCACCGGTCGCCGTATCGCTCCCCACGCCCGCGTCGATGGCCGATTTGTGACCCATCGGAATGTGGTAGTTGTCTCCGTAGAAGTTCTCTGTCGGCGTCTTCCAGTCGTTTTCCACCTCCCAGCGATGTGGGTCGCCGATGACTTCCATATCGATGAGGTCGAAGTACATGTCGAGGAACCACGTCGCGCCGCCGAGGAACTCCTCCAGCGGCTCTACTTCCGGCGCGACGCACGCGAACACGAGGCCGTTGTACTCCTCGACGTGGGGTGCCTCGTGGAGGCCGCGCTCCTCGGCGTCGAGATGGTCGAAACCGGCGGCCTTCTGCGGCACGCCGACGAGGTCGCCCGTGTTCTTGTACGTCCAGCCGTGGTACGGGCACCGGAAGTGAGAGGTGTTACCCTTCTCGGCCCGACAGACGTTCGCCCCCCGGTGCCGACAGCTGTTGAACAGAACACGGAACTCACCGTCTTCGTCGCGGACGAAGATGAACGGGTCTTCGCCAATCGTTCGCTGTCGGTAGTCGCCGGGCTCTGGAACTTCGGACTCGTGGCCGACGTACACCCAGGTCTGCCCGAAGATGCGCTCCAGTTCCAGTTGGTGGACGGCCTCGTCGTTTAGTATCTGCATCGGTACCTCGCCGTCTTCGAGGGTCTCATCCATCCGTTTGAGAAGTTTCTGTACCCGACCGAACTCCGTCTGGTTAGTAGACTGTGATTCGTCAATACCGTGTGACATCGCGTGTCAAAGACCGCTTCGAGTCAGCATAAATTTTGCCCTCACGCGACGCCTCACCATCCGCGGAGGAGCCAGATTACACTGTCTGTGGGAACCAGAGTTGTGACGCGTGTCTCGCCCAAACAGTTATTCTTGCGAAGTCGGTCTCTTCGGGTAGGCAAATGAGAGGCACTGCCACACACTACGGACTCAACGTCTCGGACATGGACGACGCCCTCGCATTCTACAACGGACTGCTCGGACTCGAAGTCGACAGGCAGTTTCCGGTCAGCGAGGTACAGGCGGACATCGTCGGCGTCGACGGTGTCGAAGGCGACATCACGTTCCTCGACGCGGGCGGCTTTTTCATCGAGTTAATCGCCTACGAGGAACCACCGAACGACAACGTCCACGACACGGCGTTTGGCCACGACGTTGGGGTCGCCCACCTCTGTCTCGAAGTCGACGACGTGTGGGAATGCTACGAGGAACTACGCGACGACGCCGACTTCGTCAACGAGCCGCAGACGGTCGGAAACGGGGCACAGATAACCTACATGCGCGACCCTGACGGGAACTACGTCGAGTTGATGCAACCGCCAGCCGAATGAAGTCAGCAGTCTCTTACGGGTGGTTCAGACCATATCAAACGTAAATGGCCCCGATATAACGGGATAAATCCAAGAATGTGCCCGGAGATATCTTCCGGTAGAAATATATCCGGGTATTGTTTTTTGATTTATGATGCCTGTGAGAGACACACATGCAAACAGGCGAGACGTTCTGAAAGCGACCGGCACTGCGATAGCCGCGGGTAGCCTCGCTGGCTGTCTCGGCGGTGTCACCGGTGGCAGGTCGGAGACAGTCTCGATTACACTCGGTCATGGAATCGCATCGGAAGAACCGCTGTGGCTGATGGATGCGATGCCCGACCTTCTCGAACACTGGGGCGATGCATACGAAGCCGAGTTCAAGGCGTTCCCCGCCAACAACCAGCGCCTTCAGGCGTTTCAGGCGGGTGAACTGCAGGCAGGAACCTCGGCGGCCGTCACCGCAATCTTCTCGACGAACAGGGGACTCCCACTGACCGTCGTCGCGAACATCACCCAGGAACGGGAAGACACCTTCCACGAGAAGTTCCTCGCCCGGCCGGATTCGGATATGAACGGCCTCAACAAGGAATCGCTCGAGGGGAAGAAAATCGGCATCTGCGCGTTCAAGTCGTGGTGTGACCTGTGGGCCCAATCGGCCGTCCGGTCGGTGGGTCTCGAACCCGACAAGGATGTCGAGTTAGTGAAGGTCCCGTTCCCGTCGATGGGCGAAGCGGTGAGTAAAGGACAGGTCGACACGGCGATATTCCCGCCCGTGTTCGAGATGTTGGGCAAGCAGAAACACGAACTCAAACCCATCTTCAGCGTCATCGACACGGTCGGGTGGGAACACGACCTGATGGAACTCTGGTTCTCGACGCAGTTCATGGACCAGAACCCCGATGTCGTCGAGAAATTCTTACAGGACTACTCGACGGCAGTCGACTACTACAACAACAACGCCGAAGAGTCGAAGCGAGCGATTCACGACGCTGGCTACGTCCAGACGCCGAAAGAGACCTACGTGTCGCTCCCCAATTACACGCACAGTGTTCAGCCGCTCACCGAGAGCCTGAAGAAAATCAATCAGCTCGTCGCCGACATGGGGTGGATCGAGGAACCGGTTGACATTGACAACCTCTACAACCTCGAATACCTCCCGTGAACCGCCGTCAAACGTTCCTGTCTGCCGTTTTGTAACGGGCGCAAACCGCCCGGACCGCTCTTGAGCGCCGCAAGTAGCGTGTTCAGAGTCACCGGCGAACATTCGTGCGCTGAACACACTTATGTTCCCAGTCTCCCTTCTTTGGTGTAATGACCTGGCTTGACAATCAAGTAGCACTGATTACGGGCGGTGGCTCCGGTCTCGGTCGCGCAGTCGTCGAACGATTCCTCGAAGAAGGGGCTGAGGTTGTCGTCCTCGACAGAGACCGCGAACGGCTCGACGACCTCGACGCAACCTACGACGAAGTGGCGACCGTCCACGGCGACGTAACCTCATTCGCCGACAACGAGCGGGCCGTCGCGACCGCAGTCGACGAATTCGGCCGCCTCGACGTATTCGTCGGCAACGCTGGCGTCTTCGACGACAACGTCTCGCTTCCCGAACTCGACGCCGACGCTATCGGTGAGAGCTTCGCCGAACTGTTCGAAGTCAACGTGCTCGGCTACCTGCTGGGCGCTCGTGCCGCCCTCCCCGAACTCGTCGAGACAGAGGGGCGAATCGTGTTCACCGCCTCGCAAGCGAGTTTCAACTCCGACGGCGGGGGCATCCTGTACGTCCCGTCGAAACACGCCATCGCGGGAATCGTTCGACAACTCGCGTTCGAACTCGCACCGACCGTGCGAGTCAACGCCGTCGCGCCGGGATACGTCCCGACGGAACTCAGCGCGACCGACTCACTCGGTGGCGACCGAGCAATCGTGACAGCCGAGGAGTTCGACGCCTCCAACCACCCGCTCGATATCGTCCCGACACCCGAGGATTACACCGGACCCTACGTCCTACTGGCGTCCAGGGAAAATTCGCGGCCCATGACGGGGACGATTATCCGCGCGGACCTCGGTCGCTCGGTTCGTGGAATCACGTCCGTTGCCGGTCGTGCGACCGAGTTCGTCACTGACGGACTCTGACCGCCGGGCGACCCGGTACCCGCAGCGTCCGCCGTTCCCGAATGACTTTTGCTACCGTGTTACAACTGACCGACTATGCCGCTTAGAGTGAGCCTCTTCGGTTGCGGAACCATCGGTCTCGAAATCGCTCGCGCGTTTGCCGACGAAACCATCGATGCCGAACTCACACGCATCTACGACCGAAACGCAGAGAAACGGCAGACCGTCATCGACGAGTTTGGAGGAACCGACGCACCCGAACCTGTCGAGGAACCCACCGAATTGTTCGCGGGCGTCGACCTCGTCGTCGAGGCCGCCGGTCAGTCCGCCGTCGCCGACGTGACCGTTCCGAGCCTCGAAGCCGGGTGTGACGTGTTGGTGTTGAGTGCCGGTGCCCTTGCAGACGCTGCCCTCCGTCAGCGGGCCGTTCGTACCGCCGAACGAGAAGGGCAGGTCGTCCACGTTCCCTCCGGGGCTATCGCAGGTCTCGATGCGGTGAAAGCTGCGGCCTTGACCGGCGACCTAGAGACGGTCTCGCTGACGACGACGAAGAATCCTGCCGGACTCGAGGGCGCACCGTACCTCGTGGAAAACGACATCGACGTGCAGGCGTTCGAGACGGCGACGACAGTATTCGAGGGGTCTGCGACCGAAGCGGCGCTTGCCTTTCCCTCGAACATCAACGTCGCGATGGCGCTGAGCCTCGCGGGTATCGGTCCGGACGAGACGACGGTCCGAATCGTCGCCGACCCCGACGAGTCAAACAACGTCCACCACATCGAGGCCACGGGAGGGATGGGATCCATCGAGACGACAGTTCGGAACGTCCCCTCGCCGACGAATCCGAAGACGAGTTACCTCGCTGCGGTTTCGGCGATAGAAAAGCTCCGAACGATGGGCGCGACGGTACGCGTGGGAACCTGAACACGAATGGAGACGTTACTGCCAGTCCTGTTCGCGCTCCTGACGGCGTTCGCGTTCGCCGTCTCGACAGTTCTCGTTCGAGTGGGCGTCAGAGAGTCGAGTCCACTCGTCGCGCTCGTCATCACGATGGCCGTGAACGTCGTCGTCCTGTGGGGACTGAGTTTCGCGTGGTACGATATCTCCGTCGACCTCTGGTCGTGGCGATGGTTCATCCTCGCTGGTGTTTTCGCACCTGCACTCGGTCGGCTCGCGAACTACATCGGCATCCAACGCGTCGGCGCGAACCTCGTCTCCCCTATCACCAACATGAACCCGCTCGTGTCGGTCGGACTCGCCATCGCGGTGCTTGGCGAACGACTCCCGCTTCCCGGCTACGCTGGGGTGCTGCTTGCCGTCGGGGGCGGCGTCGTCCTCGCGTCAGTTCGTGGGGACGGAATCAACCGCGTTCGCCGGACCGACCTCCTGTACCCGCTTTTCGGCGCGCTCACGTACGGAACCGTCCAGATATTCCGGAAGGTTGGAACGGGCCTCGTCGCCGAACCGACAATCGGTGCGGCAGTGAACTTGACCACGTCGTTCGTCCTCGTCGCGGGCGGAATCGTCGCGACGGGACGACTGAAGACACTCGTCGTCCCGCGTCGAGATGCCCTTACCTTCGTCGCGGCCGGTACCGTCTCGAGTCTTGGCCTCGCGTCTCTGTACGCTGCGCTCAGTATCGGGAAAGTGACCGTCGTCACGCCGATTTTCAACACGTCCCCGCTGTTCGTCCTCCTGTTGACGGGGCTGTTCGTTCGAGACGGCGAACTGTTCAGTAGCCGGGTTCTCGTCGGGACAGTGACTATCGTCGTCGGCGTCGCGGTGTTGACCATGTGGGCGTGACGCTCGAAGCGTTCCCAGCAGCGCCACGCTACACCCGGATTCGCCGCGCCAGCGACGTGAACATTTATCTCGGATGTCCGCACTTACTACAAGTATGGCAATACTCGCTGCTGTGAGCGGCAAGAAGTCGCCAGACCAAGTTGTCACCGTCGCAAACGACCTCGCCAAGGCCCACGGCGAGGAGTTGCTCGTCTTCCACGCGATTTCCGAAGAGCTGTTCGAACAACGGTCAGAGTTGGCGGATGATTACTTCCGTGACGATGCCGTTCACGACGCAAAACAGGTCGCTCGACGAGTGGTCGAAGAGACGGTCGGTGACACCGATGGGGTGACACTGCTGGGTCAAATCGGAGCACCCGCCGCGAGCCTCCTTGAGACAATCGAGGAGAAAAGTCCCTCTTACGTCGTGATTGGGTCGCGAAAGCGGACACCGGTTGGGAAGGCCCTGCTCGGGAGTACGACCCAGTCGGTGATGCTGCACACGCCTGTTCCCGTCGTCGCGGTCCCGACCGACGAGTAGCCCATGTGCGACAGAGACGGCCCACGACCGAGGAGTCTCGGTCGCTTGGGGTTCGGAGCAAAATGTTTATGCTCGACCGAATGCGACAAAGTAGCATGACAGAAGAACACATGCAATTCCCTGAGTGCTGCGGTTACTGCCCGCACCGACAGCATTTCTCGGCCGCATGTTCTCACGAACTTCGGCAATCACTCGTCTTCGAACTGGCGACAACAGAGAAGTCCTGCCCCGTTTTCGACGACTTGCACGCCCAAGAGATGTCACGGTTAGAACGCGAGTTATCCAAGTTCGCCAATCGATGACGGACACACGCCCGCAGAACCTCTGGCCGTTGGAGAGACCGAAAACGCGGCAGACGGACGGAAGCAACGAGCACCTCGACGAGATGCCGCCGAGTGCGGCGCTCGTATACGACATTCTCACGCAGGCAGACGAACCTGTATCGAGTACCGAAATTGCCAGCAGAACGCTCCTCGCACCTCGGACGGTACGAGACGCACTGAATCGACTCCAGGACGCGAAGCTCGTACACTCGCGAGCGAAGATTACGGACCCCCGTAAGCGGCAGTACGAACTGACCGACGACAGACGGTAATCACCCGGCCGACCACCCACTTATTCTCGCGAGGCTCGACTGAGAACCGTTCTTGAACCCGTGTGGCAGATAATTGCACCAGCCCGTTGGCAGGTCGCCAGAACCGACACTGCGTACGAAATAGACGAGAGACTAACTGAAGGAGCAGATAAGCCGTGGTTCGGCACGCTGCCGGTGTATTCGCGTCCAAAGATACCGAACAGCGAATTTCGAGTTCATTCTGTGCAGTCCAAAACCAATTAACCGCTGACACCGGGTGTCAGCGGTGTAGCACCCGTTCGAGGTGTGTATGCGAGACAGAGTAGTTCATACCAAAGAGGCAAGAAATTATGAAAACCGACTCATTTGTTTCCTAATGCCGAACGAAAGCAATGGAGGAACGACCGTCACTATCTTCGCTTCACACCCACATTACAAACGTACTCTTGTAATAGATAACTACTCCAAGACGTTTTCCATAATGTATGTTTTACATCATTGTTCCTAAATGCGTGCAGTAGAACATCCCAGAGCAACGTTTCGTGGACAATAGCAATAGTCAAAGACAATATAATTTATACAGAGACCCGTCTTAGTGGGGTGTTTTGTATTAGCGAACAATCGGGAGGTAGCAGTGAGAGTCTGTTCAGAGGGCCTCCTCCGAGAGATGGTGCCGGACACCCGTTTCTTCTCCGGGTTGTCGAGTTAGTCGCCAACAAAAAGCACATAGTATTGCCTGATTAGGGAACAACCGATAACCATGGACCAAGATAGATACTAGTCATTATCCAGTTCTCACCGCACAAACACCCAATATTCAACCTATATCTTGTAGAAAGTATGTGAATTGCCAAGGAAAGTAAATTATTTCTAGATTCGAATTACAAAATTAGTCTGTGGCCCCGATTTGCCCCATTGAGAAGCAATAATATCCAATACTACCACCACATTATAGTATTTTACTTACCCATAGTGTTGTGTATTAGATGCAATTCTAATGTGGCAAGACATCACTGCTCGATGGACCTCAAGTTCGAAGTCGAACGATTCAGGCGAGGTTCTCTGTCGGAGTAGCCCGCCGCGCGGAACGAAACCCATTGACTACACAAGCGCTCTTCACCCGACCGCCATAGTGTAAACTTACAAATATAATTAACAGTGATGTGTGTTCGAGGAGCAGTGACGATATGGAGTCGATAAACCCCGCTACGAACGACCGAATCGAAACCTACGAGAAAGACACCGACGAGGATGTCGAAGTCGCGCTCTCCCGCTCGATGGACGCCTTCGAGGAGTGGCGCGAGCGTCCACTCCGCGAACGCGAAGAACTCCTCGCGAACGCCGCGGAAGTCCTTCGAGAGAACAAACAACGGTATGCCGAGTTGATGACAAAAGAGATGGGGAAACCCATCTCGCAGGCACTCGCCGAAGTCGAAAAGTGTGCCTGGGCGTGTGACCACTACGCCGAATACGCCAGCGCCTATCTCGGTGAGGAACAGTACCCCAGTCCGCCCGGGTCCGAGGTCAAAACCGTCCACGACCCGCTCGGCCCGGTGTTGGCCGTGATGCCGTGGAACTTCCCCTTTTGGCAGGTTATCCGATTTGCCGCGCCGTATCTGACCGCCGGGAACGTCGGCCTGCTCAAACACGCCTCGAACGTCCCCGGGTGCGCCCTCGCACTTGAGGAAGTGTTCGAGGAGGCAGGCTACCCGGACGGCGTCTTCCAGACGCTTCTCATCGGGTCGGGGAAGGTCGACGATGTGCTCTCTGACGAACGAGTGCGTGCCGCGACGCTCACCGGCAGTGGACCGGCAGGCCGGGCAGTGGCCGAAACCGCCGGGAAGCACCTGAAAAAGACCGTCTTAGAACTCGGTGGGTCGGACCCGTTCGTCGTGCTGGACGACGCGGACCTCGACGCGGCGGTCGAAGCGGGCGTGCAGGCCCGTACCCAAAACGGCGGACAGTCCTGCATCGCCGCAAAGCGATTCATCGTCCACGAGGCAGTCTACGACGAGTACGTCGACAGACTCGTCACGGCGTTCGAATCACTCACCATCGGCGACCCGATGGACGAAACGACAGCTATCGGTCCGCAGGCCGACCCCGACTTGATGGCCGAACTGCACGCACAGGTTCGAAAGAGCGTCGACGCTGGGGCGACGGTCTTGACCGGCGGCGAACCCCTCGGCCGCGAGGGTGCGTACTACCCGCCGACCGTGCTGACCGACGTTCCTCACGGCTGTCCCGCCGACGCCGAAGAGACCTTCGGACCCGTCGCGGCCGTGTACAAAGTCGCCGACGAGAAAGAGGCCATCGAGAAGGCGAACGACACCCGATTCGGTCTCGGAGCGAGTCTCTGGACCGAAAACAGGAAGCGAGGCCAGCGCCTCGCACGAGATATCGAAGCAGGGTGTGTCTACATCAACGAGATGGTGAAATCTGACCCGCGAGTCCCCTTCGGTGGTGTCAAAGACGCGGGATACGGCCGCGAACTCTCCGAAATCGGCATCAAAGAGTTCGTCAACCGCAAGACGGTCTGGACGCAGTGACAGGCGAGGGTGCTGGTGTCGCCCTCGACGGTCAGAAGAACTTGTGCGCTTCGTAGCCGTAGGTTTCGGGTGCGACGTCGACGACGCTCTCGTCGTGTAACGAGGTGAAGTAGGTCGCGTCGCTCCAGTAGTACTCGTCGAAGACCGACCGTGCAGTGACGTTCAGTACCGGCGGGAGCGCAGGGTCATCGCGTTCGATGAACATGGCGACGTTGAAACTGTTCAGCCCAAGCGAGGCGTAGTACGAGAGCACGTTCACGAGTCCTTCTGCGAAGTCGTGCGTCACGTCGCCACGGGGGTTGGGAACGCCAGTATGAATCTGCGACGCGACGCCGACAAGGTGGCGGTGGTGCTTCGGGGCGAACGGTGCGAGCCAATGTACGCCGCCGGTCTCGGCCACGTACCGGTCACCACCCCGCTCTTCGATTGCAAGTTCCGACCAGTACACCTTGTCGTGCTCCTCGTAGAACTCGCGAGCGGCGTCAGCGACACGGCGCTGTTCGTTCGTCCCGCGGTCGTCGACGAGCGTCTGCATGTGCGGGTGGATGAGGCTCGACCCGGCGGGGCGGAGGAAGTTCATATTCACCGATGCGAACCGGGCGTTGGCGTCGTGTCCGAAGACATCCCGGACGTACTGAAACGCCGCACAGAGCCCGTCGGCGAACTGTTCTGTGGTGAACTCGTCGATTGGAACGAAATGCTCCTCGGTGAGCGCGACGACGTTCGAGTACGACCCGTACGGATTCAGATTCGGGAAGGAAGTCGCTTCGCCGCTTTTCCCGCGGTCGGTGCCGACCCAGTCGGGGTAGGTGGGTGTCGCTTCTTCGACCGTCCCCGGACAGAAGAAACAGCCCTCGCTATCGAGGACCGAGTCGTCGATTTCGGGGTCCTCGGGAAGCAGGAAGTTGTCGGTGACGACCCGCGTGGTGCGCCCGGTCAGCGGGTCGGTCCGAATCTCGGTTTCGACCGTTGTCTGCTCGAACTCTTCGAGCGGACTGTGGAACGTCGCCTCCTGGGTGTCGAGTTCGAACGCTATTGACATATGTGAAGGTTCGACGGGGCGAGTGAAAAGCCTAGCTCCGAGCCGAGAGAATCGGTCTGAACTTATCTCGGGGAGCCATCTTCAGCGGGCGAGTCCGCAGCGTCGTGCTGGCCGAGCAAGTCAGCCTCGTCTCCAAACTCGTTGCTCAGCAACGCCGGAACGTCCTCCGGACGAACGTCCGAGTACCAGCGATTTCGCGGGTGAATCGCAATCGCAGCACCGTCGGCGCTACACAGCCCGAGGCAACTCGTCTCCGCGACGTAGACGTGCGACCAGAAGACGCCGCGGTCACGCAACCACGTTTTCACCGCTTCGTACACCGCCGGGCCGTGAGCCTCCGCACAGGCCGCGTATTCGGAGTCTCGGTCGTTCGTACAGACCAGTACGTGGTCCGTGAAGCCGTGTTCACGTACCTCGTCGGTTCTATCCTGCATCAGTCGGCCATCACGGTTGACCCGTGACCAGCGTTTTGCGTGTCTGTTTGCGAGTCAATCGACCGGAGTTGCGCGTGCGTCGCCGCGAGGAGCAACCAGACGAGAACCTGTCCGAAGACGAACAGCCCCAGCAGTCCGGTTCGAAGTTCGGGCGAGAGCGCATCGGTGACCACGTTCGTCGGTGCCACCGCGGCCGGAATCGCGAGCAGACCGAACGGAAGCACCGCAGCGACGACGGCGACGGTGCGCCCGTTGGACTCGGACACGCGGTTGTACACATAGCCGGAGAGCAGACAGACGAGCGCGCCGACGACCATCATCCCACCGTAGAGCAGGAGACGGGTGTCAGTCGGCAGGGACTGCTGTGCGCCCGGTGTCACCGGCGGCAGCACCATCCACGGTGCGCCGGAGACAGTGACGAACCCGGCGAGACCCATCGCGTAACTCTTGGCCGCGCCGGTTCCCGGAATCGCGGGTTCGAGGAAGTAAAACGCGATGCCGAAGAACACGCCGCCGAGCAGAATCGCCCACAGTCCGCTGGAGATGACGCTCACCGTCTTGTTGACCGCCATCGAGACGGCGGTGTCGTGGTGGTCGTCGCCCTCACCGGCGTGGCCACCCTCCTCGTGGGCGTGGCCACCCTCCTCTTCGTGGGCGTGAGCACCTGCGCCTTCAGTCACGTCCGGTTCGACCACAGCACCGCTTTCGCTCGTGAGCGCTGCGTCGAACTCCGAGGGAACGTGTTCGGTGAAGAGGACGTAGTGTCCTTCTTCCTCCACTTCGAGCGTGAACGTCGTCGCACCCGATTCGGCGAACCGGAGGTCATAGAGCGTGTCCTGTGCCGCACCGAGAGAACCGCCGTTTTCGACTGCAACGGCGGAATCGTGGCTTTCGTAGAGTGCTGCTGCTGTTCCTTCGGTCTGGTGGATACTCTCCTGACCAGCGTGGTCACTCCGGAGTACGGCAAGGTGCATGGCTGGGTCCGGTCCCTCCTGGAACGTGTACGTGTAGGTTCCGGGTTCGAGGTGGTACGAACCAGCCCACTCCCACGGCGTTCCGCTCTCGCTGTGACCTGCTTCGGCGGCCGCGTGGTTCATCTCGTCGGCGTAGACGACAAGCGGGTTGGCGACGAGCGCCATGAACAGGCCGAACACGAGTCCGGCGGCTATTCCGGCCTTCACGCCCCGCGTCAGATGTGCTGCGAGCATCCTCAGTGGCAGGCGATGCCAGCCGCGTGTCGGAAGTTGTGCATCGAGTCGTGGACGAGCGGTTCCTGCATGAACAGGAGCGTGAATCCCAGCGCGGCGGCAAAGAGCAATCCGGCAGCCATCTGCGTCGGCGTGAGCTCCATCCGCGCCTGTTCGATTCGACCGTGAACGGTGTTGGTGGTGGAGGCCATTCTAAACTCAAATTGAGTAAAATCAAGCCAGATTGTAAAACTTTCGAGAGGGGTCAAGACGAGTTGCGTTAGAACAACCTAAATTTAACATCTCAGCGCGTGATTTTATGAAACCTCAGTTTCTGTATTACAAGCACAATTGTTTTCAAACACCGCTTGGATTGTTGACCCGAATGTCACGCCTACAGCTCCCGCACGACGCAAGGGCGGGCCCCACGAAACCCGAGGTGAGAGCGGTGACGCTCGACAAACTCGGCTTGCGCCCGACTGACCACTTCGTCGATGTCGGGTCGTGTACCGGCTCTGTCACCATCGAGGCGGCACGGCGAGTCCGACGAGTGACGGCAGTCGAGCGAAAACCGAACCGACTGGAAGTCACGAAAAAGAACCTCGCCGCGAACGAGTATGACGCCGACGTGACGCTCCGTGAGGCGGAAGCGCCGGAGGGCCTTCCGGAGGACGCCGATGCGATGTTCATCGGTGGGAGCCGAAACTTCGAGGCGGTGTTGGACCACGCCGTCGAGACCGAAGTTGACCGAGTCGTCATGAACGTCTCGCGGGTCGAACCGACGGGCGCGGCTATCGAGGCGTTCCGCGAGCGTGACCTGCTCGACGAAGTCGTCCAGATGCAGGTGAGCCACGGCTACGAACTCGCTGGCGCGACGAGTTTCCGGTCGAACAACCCCGTCTACATCATCGTCGGCCGACGAGACGCCGGAGGACTGGACTGATGACCGTCTACGGAATCGGTCTCGGTCCCGGCGACGCCGACCTCGTGACCGTCAAAGGAAAACGAATCCTCGAATCGGTCGATGTCGTCTACTCGCCGGGGCGACTCTCCCGGACGGTCGCGCTGAATCACGTCCCCGAAGAGCGAATCGGCGACCTCGACTTCCCGATGACGCGCGACCCGGACGAACTCCGGCGTGCGTGGAAAGAGGCCGCCGCGGAAGTCGCCGAGAGAGCCGCATCGGACGACGTCGCGTTCGTGACGCTCGGCGACCCGAACGTCTACTCCACGTTCGGTCACCTCCGCCGGACGCTCGACGCGTTCCACCCCGAAGTCGAACTCGAAGTCGTCCCCGGCGTGAGCGCGATGACGGCGTTCGCCACTGCGCTGGGCGTCGAAATCGAGTCGGGAACCGGACTCGCGCTCCGCGAGGCCGCAAACGGCGCGGCCCCGACCGGCCCCGACCGGATGATTCTGTTCAAAGTCACGGACGCCTCCGCGACCTACGAGGGGCTGACCGATGCAGGATACACCGTGCAGTTCGGCCGCCGTCTCTTCATGGAACAGGGCGAAACCATCGTCACGTCCGACCCGGAGGAACTCGCAGAACGCGACTATTACACGCTGGCGTACGCCGAGCGAGAAGGGCTGGAACGTGACGTTGCAACCGCGGAGTTCGATGGCGTGGGCTCGGGGGGTTCGGCATGACGGGCGACGGAGACGCGGACACCGGCTTCACCGACAAGGAGGGAATTCCCTTCGTCGGTGCTGGACCGGGCGACCCTGAACTGCTCACGGTCGCGGGGCGACGACTCGTCGAAGAAGCAGACCTCGTCGTTCACGCCGGGTCGCTCGTCAACAGCGAACTCCTCGACGAGTACTGCGACCACGCCGAACAGGTCAACAGCGTCGGCAAGGACCTCGAAGAGCTGATTCCGCTGATGGCCGACGCCTACGAATCCGGCGAGACAGTCGTCCGACTCCACAGCGGCGACCCGGCGATATACGGGGCCGCGCTGGAACAGATGGACGCGCTGGCCAAGGAAGGGGTCCCGACCTACCTCGTTCCGGGAGTCACCTCCGCGTTCGCCGCGAGCGCGACCCTCCGCACGCAGTTGACGCTGAACGAAGTCGCAAACCACGTCGTCTTCACCCGACCGCAGGGTCGGACGCTCACGGCCGAAGAAGACCACATCAGTGATTTCGTCGGCTTCGGCGACACCACGGTCTGTATCTACCTCGGCACCCACGCCGTCGCGGAGACGATGGACCGCCTCCTCGACGAAGGTCACGACCCAGACACCCCCGTCGCGGTCGTCTATCACGCCTCGTGGCCGGACGAGGACGTTATCGAAGGCACCATCGAGACCATCGGCGAGAAGGTGTCCGAAGCAGGCTACCGCGCTTCGGCACTCGTGATGATTGGCGACGCCGTGACTGGGTCGGACTACGAGCGGTCCTTCCTCTACGGCGACTGGGCCCGCGGGGGAGACGCGCCGAACGACGACCCCGATTCTGCAACACAGGAGCGTGATGCACAATGAGTGATTCTGATTCTGGAAGCGGACACTGTCAAACACCAGACAGCGACGGAGAGGTCGCACGCGAGATTGGCATCGTCAGTTTCGAGCGAAAGCTAGAGACGGCCGAGAAGATCAAACGCGACCTCGCCGACGACTACGACCGCATCGACATTCTGACCTACCACGGCGACGTGTTCGCCGAGCACTGGGGCGAGTACGACTGTTTCGTCGGCCTGATGGCGAGCGGCATCGCCATGCGAAAAACCGCTGGCCTCCTCGACGACAAGTGGGAAGACCCGGCGGTCGTCGTCGTGGACGAAGAACTGACGTGGGCGATTCCGCTCACCGGCGGGCACCACGGCGCGAATCAGGTCGCGTACGACCTCTCGAAACTCGGTGCGGTCCCGGCGATGACGACCGCCTCCGAGGCGGCCGGAAAACAGGGCGTCGAGAGCAAGGCGAAGGCGCTCGACTCCCACGTCGTCAACGGCGATTCGACCGTCGCGACGAACCTCGCGGTCCTCAACGACGAACTCGGGCCAGTCGCCCGACTCGACGGGCCGAAAGCCGTCCTCGTCGACGACGACGTGACCGTCCTGAAGCGAAACGGCGACGACGGCGTCGTCCTCGGGACTGGCAGCGTCTCCGGCGCGAAAAAAGAACAGTTCCTGACCGCGTGGGAACGCGCCCTCGACGACGCCGACTGCGACTGGGACGACGTGGATTTCGTCGCGACCGGCACGCGAAAGGCCGACGAACCCGGCATGCTCGACGCCGCGCAGGAAATCGACGTGGGTGTCGTCTACTTCGAGAAGGAGACGCTCACCGAGTTCGAAGGTCCGACCCCGTCGCGGTCGAAGGAACTCATCGGCTGGCCGGGCATCGCCGAGGCGAGTGCGATTGCTGGCGGCCGCGACCACGAACTGGTCGTTGAGAAGCAACGCTACGACGACGCCGTGACCGTGGCGGTGGGGCGATGAGCGAAAGCACAGAGACGACGACAGGCGACCGCGAGGAAGCCCCTGCCGATTACGGCACACTCTACGTCGTCGGTATCGGTCCCGGCCTTCCGGCGCACATGACCCAGCGCGCCAAAGAGGTCATCCAGACGGCGGACTGCGTCGTCGCGTCGAACCTGTATCAGGAGTTCCTCCGCGACGACGACACGCTCCCGCCGGAAGACAGCGACGACGGCCCGGAAGTCGTTCGCTCGTCGATGGGCCAGCAGGTCGAACTGACCCGTGAGGCCTTCGAGCGAGTCCGGGCGGGCGAAGACGTTGCGCACGTCTCCGGCGGCGACCCGAACGTCTACGGCAAGTCCGACCTCGTGTTCACGATGGCCGACGCCGACGACGCGACGGACGTGCCAATCGAAATCGTCCCCGGCGTGACCGCTGCCCTCGGCGGCGCGGCGATGATGGGCGCGCCGCTGTCGAACGACTTCTGTACCATCTCTTTGTCCGACAAGTGGCGCGGGTGGGACGAAATCGAGGAGAAACTGCGCGCCGCAGCCATCAGCAACTTCGTCATCGTACTGTACAACTGCTGGCGGAACTACACCCGCGCCATCGACATCGTCCGCGAGGAACGCGCCGACGACGTTCTGGTCGGCATCTTCAACGACGCTGGCCGGGGCGAAGCCGGACGGAATCTCGACGACGAGACGTTCTCAATTACGACCCTCGGCGACGCGAAATCCCACGACGAAGACGTCGGCGGGATGGGCACGTCGATTCTCATCGGCACGCACGAAACCGAACCCTGGAGCAACGACTACGAAACGTACCTCGTCACGCCCCGTGGCGGGCGCGACGTTGACGACTTCTAACCATGAGCGAAACAGACACAGAAACCGAATCGAAGTGCGGTGGAAAGACGACCGAATCGAAGACGACCGAATCGACCGAGGCGTCGACCTCGAAGTGCGGCGGCAAGTCGGCCGCGACCGAATCACGCGACTCCTCGGCCTCCAAATGCGGCGGTTCGAAGACGTCCGAAGAACAGTCGAGTTCCAAATGCGGCAGTTCGAAGAAGAAACAGACCGACGAGAAGGTCGAAGCGACCATCGACGACTTCGACGGCGAACCGGGGCAACTCGTCGCGGTCGGACTCGGTCCCGGCCGAGCGAGTGAGATGACGACGCTGGCGAAAGAGACGCTCCGCGAGGCCGACCACATCGTCGGCTACACGACCTACGTCGAACTGCTGCCGGACGACATCGTCGAAAGTGCAGAAGACATCTACTCGACGCCGATGTGCGGCGAAGTCTCCCGGACCGAAGAGGCGGTCGACCGGACGCTCGCCGGAAACGACGTGGCAATCGTCGGCAGCGGCGACCCGAACGTCTACGCGCTGGCCGGTCTCGCACTCGAAATCCTCGAATCGAAGGGTGCGACCGCGAGCATGGTCGACTTCGACGTGGTTGCTGGCGTCCCCGCCGCGCAGTCCTGTGCGGCCCGACTGGGTGCGCCGCTGGTGAACGACACCGTCACTATCAGCCTCTCTGACCACCTGACGTCGATGCCGACCATCGAGTCGCGCCTGCACTCGGCCGCGAAAGAGGGCTTCACCATCGTCATCTACAACCCGTGGAGTCGCAAGCGACGGTCGAACTACGAGAAGTGCTGTGAGATTCTCCTCGAACACCGCGACCCCGACACGCCGGTTGGCATCGTCCACGGCGCAGGCCGTGACGACGAACAGGTCGAAATCGTCGAACTCCAAGACTTGCCCGAACTCGGCGAAACCGACCTCGTGGACATGACGACGACGCTGCTCGTCGGCAACGAGGAGACGTACGTCTGGGACGACCGGATGGTGACGCCCCGAGGGTACGAACAGAAATACGAGTACTGAGATGTTCGAAATCGAAATCGACCGAGACGCCTGCGACGGTATCTTCGCCTGCCTCACCCGAGACGAGCGGTTCGTCGAAGACGAAGACGGACTCGCCACGGTGGACCCAGACGCGGCGGGCGTCGTGTCGGTGTCGCAGAACGGTGACAGGGTCGTCGCGACCGTCGATGGCGACATCAACGACGCGCGCCTCGCCGCGCAAGCGTGCCCGCCAAATGCCATCGTGATTCGGGAGGAAGACACATGAGTGACCCCGACGTCGAATCCGCCACCGACCTCCTGAAAAGCGCGCCCGAAACGGCCTATCTCTGGGGCCACGTCGCCGGAAGCGGCGATATCGAACCGGAGACGGCGACAGTCCACACGAACGACGAGACATGCGCGAATCGCCTCGTCGCAGTCGCTGGCGGCGGCGATATCGACCAGCAGGTGACCGAACACCCCTACGCGCACAACACCTCGGTCACGCGAACGAAAGACGAGTACCTCGTCGAAATCGAGGGCGCAGTCGTCGCGAACGCGACCGGCGCGTTCGGCCTCCCCGTCGGCGACGATGCGGGCGGGTATCGCTTCGACGTGTTCGACGACTCCCGGAAGCAACTGCTCCGCGGTCTGCTCGAAAGCTGTGGGACGGTCTGTTTCAAGTCCTCCAGCGGCACGGTCGGCATCTCGTTCGTCCACGACGACCGGGCGTTGCTGGAGCGAATCGACCGGCTACTCGACTCCTGTCCAGTCGACGCACCGACCGGCGACATCAGTGAAACCTCCTCGGGCGGTTACTGGTTCGGCATCGACGACGACGCCGCAGGTGCCTTCGGGACGTGGGTCTACGACGGCAGCGACGAGACGAACCTGTTCGCACCGACGCGGCGGCAAAAGCTCACGCGAAGTCTCGAAGAGGCTGAAAACGCATGAGTCCCGTCGAGTCTGAACGAGCATGAGTCCCACAGAACCCGACCACGCATGAGTCTCGACCACCCCTCGCTCGACGACGACGCGATACTCCTCGTCGGCCATGGGTCGCGCCGAGAGAAATCCAACGAGCAGGTTCGGACGCTCGCCTCCAAACTCGAAACCCACCTGTCACTTCCTGTCGACGCAGCGTACATCGAGTTGGCCGAACCGTCGATAGAAGACGCCATCGAGTCGCTGGCTCCGACGTGCCAGTCGCTGACCGTCGTTCCGCTGTCGTTGTTTGCCGCCAGTCACGTCAAAAACGACGTTCCGATGGCGGTTCAGACTGCCCGTGCGCAGTACGACGACCTGACGTTCCACGTCGGGTCGCACCTCGGAATCCACCCCTCAATCGTGGACCTCCTCGACGACCGAGTGCGCAGCGTCGAGGCTGACCTCGGTGTCGACCGCGACGCCGAAGACGTGGCTGTCGTCCTGTGCGCTCGCGGGTCGAGCGACCCGAATTCGAACGGCGACGTACACAAACTGGCCCGTCTCCTGTACGAAGGCCGGGCGTTCACGCGCGTCGAATCGGCGTTTATCGGTGTCACCACGCCGCGCCTCGAAGAGACGCTTCACACCGTGGCGAAAGACCGCCCGGACGCAATCGTCGTCCTCCCGTACATGCTCGGCGACGGCGTGTTGACACAGCGAATCGTCGACAAGACGGAGACGTTCGACGACGAGTATCCCTACGTCCGCGCCGGTGCGTCCGGACCCCTCGGCGTCGACGGCCGGGTCGTCGATGTGCTCGTCGACCGCTGTCAGGAGGCACGGTCGGGAAGCGTGCAAATGTCGTGTGACACCTGCAAGTACAAAGTCGAACTCTCGGGCTACGAAGACGACGTGGGCGGCGCTCGCGCGATGCTCCGCTCGCTCGTCCATCAGGCAGAACACGCCGACCGGAGCGACGTTGGCGACGACCCGCACGTCCACGACGCACCCGAAAAACACGTCGCCGTGTGTATGAATCAGACCTGCGCCGCGAGCGGCGCGGCGACCGTTCTCGAACGCCTCAGACAGCAGACCCGTGATGCTGACGACTGCGACGTGCACGTCTCGCGCAGTTCGTGTCTGGGCCAGTGCGGCGACGGTCCAATCGTTGCCGTCTACCCCGACAGCATCTGGTACGGCGGCGTGACGCCCGACGACACAGACCGCATCGTTTCGTCCCACCTCGAACGGGACCGTATCGTCTCCGACCTCGTTCACCAATCACTCTAACCATGGCATGCGCTGAACTCGAAGCACTCCGACTCGCACTGATGAACATCACCGGCACGACCGACGAGAGCGTCAAACAACACGCCGAAGCCGAACTCGAAGGCCACCTCGACGAACCCGGCCCGATTCAGGCGCTCGCGAACGCGACCACCCTCGACGAGGCACAACGGCACCTCGACGCCGCGCTCGTTGACCTCGAAGAGAAGGCGACACAGACGCCGAACGACGACCCGAAATCCGGCTATCTCCGGGGTCGCGTCGTCGCCGTCCGGGATGCCGAGCGGTCGCTTCGGCGACTCCGCACCCAGACGGACTCGTTCCTCGACGACCTCGGCGAGGCGCACCACGACCTCCACGACACCTTCCCCGTCGAGGAATAACGCGATGACCGACTTCACGAACTGCCGCGAACTGGGACCACTCGACGCCGCTCGAAGCCGACACAACTGGGCGCGGTCCGACGTGGCCGCGGCCGATGACCGAGTGTTCGCCGGGACAGCAGACGGTCACATCGTGTCGTTTGATTCGGCCCTCGACCGCGTACAGTGGGACGCAGGCGGCGACCACCGCATCGTGTCGATGGCGGCAACCGACGAGTGCCTCGTCGTCGGCGAGCGCGGCGGTGACGGCACTATCCGCGTCTTCGACACGGAAACAGGCGACCAACGCTGGACGTATGCGACGACCGACGACATCGGCACTGCGACGAAGGACTCGCTGTTTTTCCTCCCCTACGTCGTCGATGTCGCGGTCACAGAGAACCGAATCGTCGCCGCCGCCAGACGGTACGAACGCGACGGTGAGAAGCGAGTCTGGTCGAGCGTCGTCCTCGGGTTCGACCACGACGGAGCGGTCCAGTGGCGCTACCGGGCCGCCGCTTCGCCAATTGCACTTGATACCGATGGTGACCGCGTCGCCGTCGCGTACAACCGCTGTCCCGAACCTGCGCAAGATGGGCTTGTCGTGCTGGATTGCGAGACGGGAGACGCCATCACGACGTGGGACCCCGAACTCGACGCGGAGCGCCGCGTCGGCGACGTTGTGTTCTCAGGCGACGATATCGCAGTCGCCTGCCACGGCGACAAGCGCGGCTATCTGCTCGATGCCGACGGCCACGAGCGGTGGTCGGTCGACCTCGCGGTGAAGCAGTCCGTCGGTGACGAGACGGTATACGCCTATCCGAACCACGTGTGTGTTGCCGACGGCGTCGTGGTCTTCGTGACGGGCAACACGTTCGCCGAATCGACGCGCGACCCGGACGCGAGACATCCACAGGAACACACCGTGTTCGCCGTCAAAGACGGCGAGACACTGTGGACGCACGCTATCGGCGGATTCGCCCGCGGTGTCGAATCTGTCAGTGAGCGCGTCGTCGTCCCCTCGGCGCAGAACTTCCGACGGCGAAGTGCCGAGACCCACGGCGTGCACGTCTTCGATGCCGAGGGCGGACACGACGAGACGACCCCGCTGTCGGGAATTCCGACGGCGCTCGCGGTCGGAGACGGCCTGCTTGCAGTGGTCGAAGAACCAGTCGAATACCACGACGAAGAAGTCACGCACGGAGCGTATCGACTTCACTCGGGGACGCTTGAATAGCTGTTCTCGGGCGTCAGCGCTCCTGTTCCGACTTCGCCGCGTCCGCCACTCGTTCTGCCGAGAGTTCTGATAGCGAGATTCGCTGACCGCCCGTCTCAGAGACGAGGATATCAGTCACGCCGACACCGTCGTCTCCGGCATCAACGACGACAACCGACGCGTCGCTGGTTGCGAGTTGCCGCGCCGCCGACCGCGTCTCTCCGGTCGGGCTTCCGTCGGCGACGTTCGCCCGGCCGTCGGTCACGACGACGACGAGAGCCGAGTCCGCCTTCGCTTGGGTGACGAGTCGGTGAGCCGCATCTAACCCGGACGGAAGCGGCGTTCGGTCGCCCGTTGGGAGTTCCTTCAGGTGTCGAGCGGCCAGTGTAACGCTGTTGGTCGGCGGGAGGAGAACCTCGGCCGAGTCGCCAGCGACCGCGACGAACGCAACTTCGTCCCGTTGCTGGTAGGCGTCTTCGAGGAGAGCCATCACCGTTCCTTTCGTCTGGCGCATCGCCGACCGCATCGAAGCGCTCGCGTCCACGACGAAGACGATAAGCGAGCGAGCAGCGCCGCGTTTGACGGACGTTTTGAGGTCCGCTTCGGTGACGCTGGTCCGTCCGCCGGTCGCCGCCGCACGAACTGAGGCAGCTACGTCGATATCGTCCGAACCTGTCGCCGGTTCGGTTCGAACTCGTGACCCGCGCCCCTGTCGTGACTCGCCGACTGTGGCTCGGGTTCCGCCGCCGGGCGTCTCTGCGCGTAGCTCCGTGTCGTCGAGTGGCGGCTGGTCGGCCTCACCGATTGCCGCTCGCTGCTGTCCGGGGAGGAGAGGCGTCGCTTCAGGTGCGTCGTCCTCGTCGTCGGTTCCCGTGTCCGACGGGGAGTTGTCGTCGCCGTCGCGGTCCGGGTCGCTGTCGTCGCCGTCGGGGTCCGAGCCGCTGTCATCGCCATCGTGGTCCAGAGTCGCCTCGATGTCGCGTGACTCCGTTCCACTCTCGCCGTTGCTCTCCTCTCCCCCGTTTCCCTCGGCGTCGGTGTCTGTCTCGCCGTCAGCGTCCGTTTCACCGTCGGTATCTGCTTCGCCGCCGGTATCTGTCTCGCTGTCGGCGTCTGCTTCGCTGTCGGCGTCATCGTCGCCCGGAGAGTCCTCGTCGCCGTCGTCCGCGTTGTCGGGTTCGTCTTCGTCCGATTGCTCCTCGTCGTCGAAGTGGTCGTCGAGAATTTCGTCGGTGTCGGGCGCGTCATCGAACGGGCGGCTCTGGAGTCGGTGCGGCAGTGCGAGCGCGGCCGCCTCGCGAACGTCGCCTTCGATGACCTTGGTTCGGCCGTCGAGTGCGGCCAGCGTGCGGGCCGTGCGGGCGATGGCGATGTCGGCCCGGTGGCCCTCGACACCCGCATCGAGACAGAGTTCTGCGATATCACGCTTGAAGTCCGTGGGGAGAGAGACAGCGTCCAGCAGGTCCGCCGCGTCGTGGACCTGCGATTGCAGCGCCTCGGTCTCGTCGCGGTACGTACCGAACGCGGCGGACGAATCGAAGCCGTTTGCCGAGTCGCGACCGCGGTTCAGTGCGCGGTCGATAATCGTGACTCGGTCGTCGATATCGCGGCTTCCGACGACAGTCGCCTGGAGCGCGAATCGGTCTCGAAGTTGCGGGCGAAGGTCGCCCTCTTCTGGGTTCATCGTCCCGACGAGCGTGAACTCCGCAGGATGTTCGATGCTCACGCCGTCGCGTTCGACGCGGTTGACACCGCTCGCGGCCGCGTCCAACAGGAGGTCGACGAGATGGTCGTCGAGAAGGTTGACCTCGTCCACGTAGAGGATGCCGCGGTTCGCACGAGCGAGCAGCCCAGGGTCGAACGACGCCTCACCGGCGAGCGCGTCCGATACCGAGAGCGTCCCGACAACCCGGTCTCGGGTCGCCCCGAGTGGGAGCGTGACGAGCGGAACCGACCGCAATTCTACATCGTGGTCGTCGCGCTCGCGGCACGCCTCACACTGTCGGGTCGGGTCGTCCGGCGGGCATCCGTAGGAACAGCCCGCGACGACTTCCTGTTTCGGGAGCAACTCAGAGAGCGCCCTGACGGCGGTCGATTTCGCCGTTCCCTTCTCGCCGCGGACGAGGAGCCCGTCCAGTTCGTCGTTCACGCCGACGGCCAAGAGCGCCCGCTTCAACTCCGTTTGCCCGACGATAGCCGGGAACGGAAGTGCCTGCGCATTCATGAGATATGAAACCTTACTTGTAGTAGGGCAATAATGCTTTACTAAGAATGCCAACAATCGGCTTGTACACGGCGACCGAAAACGAGTTGGGTGCGGTCCAGCAAGCCGCGCAACGACTCGACGGAATCGACCTCGTCGTCCGGTCTTCGAGCGACCTCGACGACGTGGCTGAGGTCGACGCGTTCGTGGACGAAGTTGAGTCGGCGACGGCAGTCGTGCTCTGGTTGCACGGGTCCGAAGACAGCATGCCCGGCTACGACCACGCCGTCGAGCGACTGGCCGACGCGGGCGTCCCGCTCGTCGTCAAATCGACTGGCGACGCTTTCGCCCTCCGGGATACCAGCGTCGCCGAGGGCGACCGCGACCGAGCGTACGAATACCTCGAACGCGGCGGCGTGGTGAACATCGAGAACCTCTGTCGGTTCCTCGCCACCGAGTACGACGACTTCGACGCGACACCCGACGACCCGGTCGAACTACCGACCGAGGGCGTCTACCACCCGGACTACCCCGGCATCGAGTACGAGGAACTACTCGACACCCACGACGACGACAAGCCGACGATTGGTCTCTGGTTCTACGAGTCTCACTGGACGCACGCGAACACCCGGTACGTTGACGCGATGGTCGAACGACTGGAGTCGCTCGGCGCAAACGTCCTTCCGGCGTTCTGTAATCCCGCAACCGACGAAGAGGGTCAGGAGAACGCCGAATGGGTCGCGAAAAACTGGTTCTCAGACGACGACGGCCCACTCGTCGATGCGGTCGTCAGTTCGTTCATGTTCTCGCTGTCGATGAGCGAGCGCGGACGAAGTGCGTCCGACGAAGGCGACAGCGCCGAAGACGTGTTCCTCACGGAACTCGGCGTGCCGGTCCTGCAGGCGATGACGACGATGCGGTCGCGCTCGCGGTACGAAGCCAGCGACACTGGCGTGATGGGCTTCGAACTTGCGCTGTCGGTCGCCCTGCCGGAGTTCGACGGGAACGTCATCACCCACCCGATTAGCGGGAAAGAACGAATGGAAGACGAGGCGGGCGTCGGCAGCGCGCCGAAACAGCACTTCCCCATCGAGGACCGTGTGGACCACGTCGCCCGACTCGCAGTCAACTGGGCGACGCTTCGCCACCTGCCGAACGACGAGAAGAACGTCGCCGTCGTCCTCCACAACTACCCGCCGAGTGACGACGGCATCGGCACGGCCTTCGGGATGGACAGCCCGGCGAGCACGGTCAACCTGCTGTCCGAACTGCGAGACCGCGGCTACTCTGTGGGCGACGTGCCGAACGATGGACAGTCGCTCATCGACACCCTCACGTCGCAACTGACGCTGGACGACCGCTGGGTCGCGCCCGAGGACGTTCGGGACTTGAGCGTCGATGTCGTCTCGCCCGGCCAGTACGGCGAGTGGTTCGAAGCAACCGACGAGCGCTTCCAAGAGAATCTCGTCGAAGAGTGGGGTGAGCCGCCGGAGCGACCCTTTGCGATTCCGGGCGTCGAGTTCGAGAACGTCCTCGTGACCGTCCAGCCGCCGCGTGGCTTCGGGATGGACCCCTCGAAGGTGTACCACGATTCTGACCTGCAGCCACCCCACGACTACCTCGCGTTCTATGGCTGGCTGCGAAACGAGTTCGATGCCGACGCCGTCGTCCACCTCGGCACCCACGGCAGTCTCGAATGGCTGCCCGGCAAGACGGTCGGTCTGAACGGCGAGAGCGCGCCGGACCAGTTGGTCGGCGACCTGCCGAACGTCTACCCGTACATTATCAACAACCCCGGCGAGGGGACGCAAGCCAAGCGCCGGTCCTACGCGGCTATCGTCGATTACCTGACGCCCGTCATGCGAACCGCGGGAACCTACGACGACCTCGCCGACCTCGAAGAACTCGCCCGCGAGTACCGCGAGGCGGGGATGGACGAGGCACGACCCGACCGCGGCGACCACCTCCGCGAACTCGTCGTGGAGGCGGTCGAGGAACTGGACCTCGCGGTCGAACTCGGATTCGAGGACGCCGACGATATCGGCGCAGCGACCGAGAACGCAGATTCCGACTCCGAGAGCGTCGACTTCGACGACCTCGTCGAGCGCATCCACGAGTACCTGACCGACGTGAAGACGACGCAGATTCGACTGGGGCTGCACACGATGAGCGAACCACCGGCGGACGACCGCCTCGTGGAGTACCTCGTCGCCCTCACGCGACTGCCGAACGCCGACACGCCGAGCCTCCGAGCGAGCGTCGCGGGCGTCATGGGTGTCGACTACGACCGGATGCGAGACGAACCGGGAACCTACGACGAGGACCTCGGGATGTACCTCTCCGAGGCGGCAGACCACGTCTACGACCAGTGTGTCGAACTGGTCGGAACTCTCGCCGAACACGACTTCGACGTGCCCGAATCGGAGGTCGAAGCCGACCCCGACGACGAGGTGAACATGAACCTGCTCGTGGTCGATATCGACCAACTCGGCGACGCGCGAGCGAAGCGCGGCGCGCACGACGACCTCCGCGAGGTGCTGGCGTTCATCTGCGAGGAGGCCGCCCCGCGAATCGCCGCCGCAGAAGACGAGATTCCGCAGACTGCGAACGCGCTCGACGGCGAATACGTCCGACCGGGTGGCAGTGGCGCGCCGACCCGCGGCGGCGTGGACCTGCTCCCGACGGGCCGGAACTTCTACACGCTCGACCCCCGCAAGGTGCCCGCCAAACCGGCGTGGGACGTGGGCAAGCGCGTCGCTGAAGGCGTTCTCGAACGCCACCACGACGACCACGACGAGTACCCAGAAGAGTTCGGCGTCGTCGCGTGGGGGACGCCCACGGTTCGAACCCGTGGCGAGACTATCGCACAGGTGCTCGCGTTCATGGGCGTCGAACCGGTGTGGACCGACGCAGGCCGCATCGACGACGTGGAGCCGATTCCACTCGACGAACTCGGCCGCCCGCGAATCGACGTGACGACCCGCGTCTCGGGACTGTTCCGCGACGCGTTCCCGCAGGCCGCGAGCGTCATCAACGACGCCGTGGACGCTGTCGTCGAACTCGACGAACCGCACGAGATGAACTACGTCAAGAAGCACGTCGAGGAGGAAGCCGAGGAGTTAGAAGACGACGGCTTCGACGCCAGTGAGGCCGAGAAACTCGCCAAGCATCGCGTCTTTACGACGACGCCCGGCGGATACGGCGCGGGGACGAACAAGGCGGTCGACGAAGGCAACTGGGACGACAGAAGCGACCTCGCGGACGTGTACGTCCAGTGGGGCGGCTACGCCCTCGGGAGTCGCGGCCGCGTGACCGAAGCCCACGAGGCGTTCGAACGACGCCTGAGTGGGGTCGAAGCGACGGTGAAAATCGAAGACACCGCCGAGCAAGACGAGTTTGACTCGTCGGACTGGTACGCCTTCCACGGCGGATTCGTCTCCGCTGTCGGCGAGATTTCCGGCAGCGACCCGGCATCCTACGTCGGCGACTCTAGCGACCCGGACAACCCGCAAATCTACACCAATGAGGAGAAGGTCCGCAAGACGATGCGGGCGCGCGTCCTCAACCCCGATTGGCTCGACAGCATGGAAGAACACGGCTACAAAGGTGCCGGAGACCTCTCGACGACGGTCGATGTCGCGCTCGGATGGGACGCGACGACCGGCGTCGTCAGCGACACGCTCTGGGAGAGCCTCGCCGAAGCCTACGCCTTCGACGAGGACAGACAGGAGTGGATGCGCGACGTGAACCCGTGGGCGCTCGAAAGCATCACCGAGACGTTCATCGAGGCCATCGACCGCGGCCTGTGGGACGCCTCCGGCGACGTGAAAGAACAGTTGCAGGACATCAACCTCTCCGTCGAGGGCGACCTCGAAGCGAACACGACCAACGCGGTGACCCAGACCAATGACTGAAAAGGAAGACTACGCGGACCTCGGTGCAACGACGCAGGAAGCGATGGATATCGCGGAGACGAGCATGGACATCGTCCGGACGTTCGTCCCCGACGAGACGCTGAACGACCGACTTCGACAGAAGGCGGTCCACTCGACCGGTGACATCGAGTTCCAGCACCTCATTCGCTGTCAGAACAACCCGGTCGTCGCTGGCGCGCGGGCCGTTCTCGACGAACAGCCAATCGTGACGGATATCACGATGGTGAAAGCCGGAATCACCGGTCGCGGCCACGACTGCCCGGTCCAGAAGGCAATCGGCAACGGGGCCGAACTCGCCGCCGAAACCGGAATGACACGCACCGCAGCCTCGGTCCTCGAACTCGACAAGCAGGGAGTCTACGAAGGCGCAATCGCAGTCGTCGGCAACGCCCCAACCGGCGCACTGGCGCTCGCCGACTGCATTGAAAACGGAACCCGACCAGCAGCCATCGTCGCCACGCCCGTCGGCTTCGTCAAAGCCGAGGAGAGTCGCAAGCGTATCCGTGAGATTGCCGACGAGTACGACATCCCTGCTGTGACGAACGTCGGAAAGCGAGGTGGAAGCGGCCTCGCGGCGGCGCTCACGAACGAACTGATTCACGTCGCAAGCGACGCCCGCGACGGCGACGTGGACCTGTCGGCGCATGAGTGAGGACGACCCGTACGACCTCGATTCGGGGCCGGACCCGGCGACGTTCGCGGCCGCCGAACCGGAGCCAAACATCGACGAGGCCGACAATCCGGTCTACGGCGTCGGCATCGGTCCCGGGAATCTGGAGTATCTGACGCCGCGTGGCCTGCGGGCTATCAAAGAGGCGGATGTCGTCGTCGGCTTCCAGACGGTCGTCGATTTCGTCGCCGACGAGACCGACGCGGACCTGCTCACCTGCGGGTACGCCGACGAAGCGGAGGCCCTGAACGAGTTCGCCGAGCGCGTTGCGGCCGGTGAGCGCGGAACCGCGGTGCTGATGGGCGACCCGAACCACTCGGGCTACCAGTTCCTCGGAAAGGTACAACAGGTCGTCGAGCGACCCGTAAAGGCGATTCCGGGTATCTCCTCGCTGCAAATCGCCGCGAGTCGGTCGCGAACGCCGATGGAGGATACGCGGTTCGTCACGCTCCACAAGAGCGGGTCGCTGGACGCCGACCTCGACCGACTGGCCGAAGTTGTCGGCGAACGACACCTGCTTGTCCTCCCGCGGCCGTTCGACTGGATGCCGGGCGATATCGCCGAATTCCTGCTCGACTCCGGTGCTGACGAGTCACTGGAGGCGCTCGTCCTCGAACGATTGACCCACGAGGACGAACACATCACGCGAACCACACTCGGCGAACTGAGCGAGTCCGCGGGCGGCAGCGGTCCCGAATCGACGCCGTACTCAGACCTGTCCGTACTTGCAGTTCGAGCGCCTATTGCAGAGGAAGACCGAGAATGAAGGGGTTCGTCCTCGGTGGCACGAGTTCCGGCGTCGGAAAGACAGTCGCGACGCTGGCTATCGTGAAGGCGCTCCAGAACGAAGGATACAGCGTCCAACCCGCGAAGGCTGGTCCCGACTTCATCGACCCGAGCCACCACGAGCAGGTCGCTGGGCGGCCGTCTCGAACGCTCGACCTGTGGCTCGAAGGCGAGGCGGGCGTGCGCCGGAACTACTACCGCGGCGAGGGGGACATCTGCGTCGTCGAGGGCGTAATGGGACTGTACGACGGCGACGGTTCGAGCACCGCGATGGTCGCCGAAGCCCTCGACATCCCAGTCGTGCTGGTGGTCGATGCCAAAGCAGGCATGGAGAGCGTCGCGGCCACTGCCCATGGCTTCCGCGAATACGCCGACCACGCCGGGCGCGACATCGACGTTGCCGGAATCGTCGCCCAACGAGCCCACGGCGGCCGCCACGAAAACGGTATCAAAGACGCGCTCCCGCCGGGTATCGACTACTTCGGTCGAATTCCACCGCGGTCGAATCTCGAAATTCCGGACCGGCATCTGGGGCTTCATATGGGAGACGAGTCGGCACTGGACGAGGATGCGCTGTCGGAGGCTGCCGAATCCCTGCGGCCCGAGCGGTTAGTCGGTGCCGCGCGAGCGCCTCCCCGGCCGCCGTCTGTGGAGCCGCCCGAAAAGACCGACTCACGCGTCGCACTCGCCCGCGACGAAGCGTTTTGCTTTGCCTATCCCGCGAGCGTCGAACGCCTCCGAGAGCGGGCGGACGTGGTGACGTTCTCGCCCGTCGCGGGCGACCCGCTTCCGGACTGCGACGGCGTCTACCTCCCCGGCGGCTACCCGGAACTCCACGGCCCCGAACTTGCGCAGAGTCCCGCACTGGACGATATCGCCGCCCGTGCCGCCGACGGCCTCCCGGTGTTCGGGGAGTGCGGCGGATTGATGGCGCTCACCGAGTCGCTGACGACAGACGACGGAACGTACGAGATGGCCGGTGTCCTCCCGGCGTCCGTGACGATGTGCGACCGCTATCAGGCGCTCGACCACGTGGAACTCCGTGCGAAGACTGACACGCTCACCGCAGGTCAGGGTGGTCGCCTCCGCGGCCACGAATTCCACTACTCCAGTGCCGATGTCGATTCAGACGCGCGACTCGCGTTCGACGTGGTCAGAGGAAGCGGGATTCAGGACAGCTCAGACGGGTTAGTGGAGTACCAGACGCTCGGCACCTACTGCCACGTCCACGCGGAGAGCGGGGCGTTCGATACGTTCGTCGAGCGTCTGTAACGTCCCGGATTGGCTTTTTATAAATTATTCTAGAGTGCTAGAAACCAGCGATAGTTCGTGCTGGCCCGTAGGCACAACTAGACATGTCCGAGCAAGACGCCGAGCCAACGCCGAGAGAACAACTCACGAAAGCGTTCCACGAAGCGGAGAAACTAGACACCGAGGGAGAACCGATGGAGTCGGTCGTGACTCTCGATACGCTCCTGACGATTCACCGACTCGTCGGCGACGAAGTCGGGGCTGCGAAAGCCACGGCGCTTCTCGCACAAGCGTTCTTGCTCGACCCAGTTCTCGATGCACCCGAGTGGAACCCGGACCAGTTCGACTTTCGTGACGCGGACATGGAACGGGCGTTCAAGCGGATATTCGACGATTTGACGCCCTTCATCTGTCTGTACGAACGGTTACGAACGCATCTCGAAGCGGAGCGAACCCAACGACTCATGACGAAGGCTGTCGCTCCGGTAACGCTCCCGTATCTGGGTAAGACGTTCACTTCACATCCCGAAGTAGAGAGTATCGACGCCGTGCGACGGGACATGGGCACGTACCTCGGAACGGGGGACGCCTTCGAGTGGACAGAACAGGTTTCGGACGACGGCCGGGAGGTCAAGTACAGATTCGACAGGTGCGGCTACGTCGAAGTCTTGCAAGCGTACGGGCTCCACCGGGCAGCCTCTATGGTCTGTTACTGCGACCACATCCACTTCGACACTCACACTCCCGAGTTGTACTTCGAACGCGAGCATTCAATCGGGTCGGGAGACGACTACTGCGACCACCACTTCATTCTCAGGTCGCCCGACGAGGAGTACGACGAAGACGCCAGATACGGCGACACCAACGGCGTGGAGTACGATGCCAGAGCGATGATTCGAGACTGGGAAACGAGGTACGAAAAAGGGGATGTCTCGTGGTGACCTCCCACCGCGGTTAGATTTCTGACGACAGGAAGTCCTCGTAGTACTTCTCCATGCGAGTTTGCGAATAGAACTTCACGCTCTGGTCGCGGAGACTGGCGAGCAGCGAGTTGTCTACGAGCGCAACCGACCCGAGTTGGCGCGATTTCTTCTGGACAGTATCGACTCGGTCGCGACGGCGGGCGACGTAGTGTTCGAGTCCCTGTTCGAGATACGCCGAATCCGTTCGGGTGAGTTCGTCAGCGAGAACTGTGGCGGACTCCATCGCCATCGACGCACCCACGCCAGCGGTGGGAAGTATCGCGTGTCCGGCGTCGCCAATCAGGACGACGCGGTCTCTGACCCACTCGTCCATCTGAAGGTCGTAGAAATCGTCGTGCCACATCTCCTCCGGGTCGTCCATCTCGTTGAGTACGTCCGGAACGAGACCACCCATCCCCCCGAAACACTCCCTGATTCGGTCGAGTCGCTGGTCGACCGGGTCGGGAGACCCCTCGGGTGCGGTTACAGCCATGAAACACGCCAGCTTGTCGTCAGTTGGGTAGAGACCGACGAATCGTCCGTCGCCCCAGTGCTCTATTGCTTCTCCCGGGGTCGCCAGCGACGGGTCGACCCAGAAGGCCCACCCGGTCATCCCGTGGTACGTCAACGGAACGTCACCGAAGACCAGTTCTCGCACGCGGGAGTGGATACCGTCGGCTCCGACGACGAGGTCGTACGTCCCGGTCGTCCCGTCGGTGAACGTCACGCTGGCCGAGCCCTCGCCCTGTTCGATGGCGGTGACGGACGTACCCATTCGGAGAGCCTCGTCGCTGACGGACCGCTGGAGAACGTCGACGAGGTCCGGCCGCCAGATGAGATACGTCGGCCCGTAGTCGGCAGCGAGGTCCGACATGTGGTAGCTATGGAGTTGCTTGCCGCGGTCGCTCAGAAGCGTGTACGTCCGCAACTGGTCTGCGTTCCCGAGAAGGCCCCCATACATCCCGAGTCCCTTCAGGATGTTCGAACCGGCGGGCCACAGCGCGAGCGTGTATCCGAGTCCACCGTAGTCGACGGTCTTTTCGACGATGTGCGGGGAGAACCCTCGCTGTTCGAGGAGTGCTCCGAGCGTCAGTCCGGCGATTCCTCCACCGACGATGAGAACGCGCATGTCGTTCCCGTATCGAACGTCGCCGGTCATCGACGACCCCACCATCCGATACACGACTGGAAACCGGCGTCACGAGCGAGACTCGGTGTCGTAACTGGTTGCATTTCGAGTGAACCTCACCCGCGTGCGCCACTCTACCTGACTTCCAGTATCCTAGAACCATTCAAATATCGGCCGTGAACAGAACGGCACGTCACACTCACATGAGGTACGCAACGCTCGACATTTCGTGGGAGGACAGCCAACTGCACCCACTGGATGACGCTGTCACGACAGCACCGGACATTCGAATCGAAGCAACCGACTACATCAACCCGGTCGGGGACGGGACGTACGTCGAACTCGCCCGGTTTCAGGGGCCGACCGACAGGGTTCGAGAAGTGCTCTCGCAGACGGAGGCAGTTCTGGCGTTCGATGTTTCGGAGGGCACGGGACACACGTACGTCCACTACGAGTCGGCACCGCTGATGGACGCGTTGCTCGATGTCGTCTTCGACCACAGAGTCGTGTTGACGTGGCCGGTCGAATTCATCGACTACCCCGGCAAACACGGGATTCGAACGACCGTCATCGGCACGACCGATGCGCTCGGTGAGGTGACCAGCAACCTTCCCGAGTCAGTTCGGGTCGAACTCGTTCGCACGGGCGAGTACGCCGGTCCGCGTTCCGAGAGGCGTTCGCTGCTCACCGAAGCACAGCGAGAGTTACTCGATGCGGCGGTTCGCGCCGGGTACTACGAGGTACCGCGTCGAACGACACACGAGTCACTCGCCGATGAGTTCGGGGTTACACCGGGAACGATTAGCGACAGATTACAGCGTATCGAAGCAACGCTCATGACCAACTGGTGAGTCGTTTCGCCCCGACGGTTAGATTTTTGCGAACGCTCGGACGAGCGTCGACCTCCCGTTCTTCGGCCTCCTCTGAGGCCCAAAATGGGAAGCCGCCACCTAGGTTTTGGCTGGCCTAAAAACCGAAGGAGGTAAATTGTTTTAGGCTAGCCTAAATGGTATGCAGAGAGAGACGGCAGGCGAGCGCGGTCCCACGCGTCGCGACTATTTGACGTACGCAGGTGTCGTCGGCAGCGGCCTCCTCGCCGGTTGTACGGCGAGCGGTGACACCGAGTCGTCGACCGCGATGCCCTCCAAAGCGGACTCCTCGACAGCGAACGAACACAGCGGCGATGCGACCCAGACAACGGCGGACTCCGAGTCCGGGTACACCGTGTCGATGTCGCCGGTCGGAGATGTCGAATTCGACGCGCCGCCGGAGCAGGCGATGGTCGTGTTCTCTCACTACGCGGATATGGCCGTAGCGCTGGGCAAAGCAGAGACAGTCCAGTCGCTCTACGCGCCCGACTTCGCCGGGCCATCGCTTGACACCTTCTACAGCCGGTTAGACGGTGTTTCGCTGGACTGGGAGGGGCTTCCAGACCCGCTTTCGAACGGCGTCGACAAGGAGATGCTGTACGAACTCGACAGCGACGTCCACTTCATCGACCCCTCGTACGTCGTCAAGACGCAGGACGGGTGGGACGCCGACGACGTGGCCGAAATCACCGAGCAGGTCGGCCCGTGGTTCGGCAACTACCACAGCGGACTGCAGGACCAACCCGTCTCGGCATACGCCGACGACTACCAGTACTACTCACTGTGGGAGCTGTTCGAGAAAGTCGCCGCAGTGTATCAAGAACAGGAACGTTACGAGGCGCTCCGGGCCGTGTACGACAACCTCGTGAGCGACATCCAATCGTTGCTGCCGCCCGAATCGGAGCGCCCGACGGCGGCCCGCGTGACGCTCATCGACGACACGTTCTACGCCTACAAACTGAACGCACCGGGATTCTGGCACGCCGATACACGTCCACTGGGTGCAACTGACGCGTTCGCCGACGTAGAATGGGACAGCACGTGGGGAATGTTCGACTACGAGACGATGTTGGAGACCGACCCTGACGTTATCCTGCACCTCTGGGGGATGTCGCCGGGATACTACATCGACGACATCCGCGAGCGCGTCGCAAACCACCCGGTCGGAAGCCAACTCTCGGCGATTCAGAACGACCGCTTTTTCGCTGGTGGCGTCCGGTTCCAGGGACCGATTGCGAACCTGTTCCAACTCGAACTGACGGCGAAACAGCTCTATCCGGAGCAATTCGGTGAGTGGCCGGGGTACACACCGGGTGAGCCGTACCCGGAGATTCCCGAAGAAGAGCAGTTGTTCGACCGCACCCGCGTCGCGGACATCGTCACCGGCACCGTGTAGCGAAGACAGACACAGCGCACCACGACACACCACCCAATGTTTGGAACGACACTCGTTGAAATTCGGAACCACATCGAAGCACTCGCCACCGACGACGGCACCTACGTCATCGTCTGCGGACGGACAGGTGAACAACCGGTGCCGACGAACGGCCTCGCCTTCGCAGACCGGACGACCGCCGAAAACGCCGTACGGGCCGCATCGCAGTATCGGTCCGCCCTCAGACGGTACGACCCGCGGCTTCCGTACTACGACCTGATTGTGGCACACAGCGACGACGCACGGCTCGTATCGAGTCGGACCAGCAACTGGCAGCACGCCATCGACAAGCAGCAATCGGACACCGCACTGTTCGGCAGCGAAACCCAGGAGAACCACCGGACAGAACGCATCGAGTTCTGTCACCGCGTCGCCGCCTCGGTGTTCGAAGCGCTCAGCGACACCGGCCACAGCGTCGTCGAGACGGCAGTCATGGACGCGTACTTCGACCTCGCAGAGACCACGTCGAGTCCGGACGAACTCTGTTTGCGCCTGCTCGAAAGCATGGCGACTGAGCTTCACTTCCGACTGGAGTCGTCCGAACAGGCCGAGGTTCTCTCCCGCGCCGCAGCGCGACTCCCCTCGCGACCCGAGTCGAACGGGTCCGTCGAGGCGACGTTAGACGAGATGCAACGACTCGGACTCGTCGGTTCGTACACCTGCTCGCAGTGGTCGCCGAATTCCGAAGACGGCACGAAGTCGATAGACATCACCTTCGGCGGGTACGCGCTCTCGGAACGAGAGGGTCGCCTGCCGGTCCTGCCGGTCATTCTCGACCTCTACCGACGACGTGGCGCGTCGAAACCGGTTTCGCTTCACGTCACCCGCGACGACGACGAGTGGCACGGGAAACTGACGGTTTCGACCGAGTCGAAGGCGGTCGGTCTGGCGAGCGTCCCGATTCACTCGAAGACCACCGGGTAATCCCACTCCCGGTCGAGTCGCCGGGGAAGAGGGGGAACGCCAGAATTCGTTGGGACATTCCAAACGCGCACCCAAGGGGATGACACTCGTAGGACTGCATAGAACGTGGTCCCCGAGTATTTCCGACTCGACGAAGTGTCGACCGACGGGTGGCGTTCACGCGACACCGAGCGCACGACCCCCTCACAGCACCGCGGATGGCAACAGGCGATTCGGCAAGGACTCGTACTCGTTGTACTGGTCGTCCTCGGGTGGGTGGTTGTCCCTGCCGACCATCCTGCACAGATTGCCGTCGTCTTCGGGGGCGTGTACGCCGCGTTCCTCCTTCCGACGGCGCTCTACTTCGGGTATCAAGGGGGTAACACCACGATGCGAGTTCAGAAAATAGTCTGCTGTCGGAGCGGTCTCCGCGGGTCGAAGTGCCAGTGTAATTCCTAAGTCGCATCCGGGTCGGAGGTGACACCGACTGAATCGTGGTCCGAGAAACGGGTAGTTACGCCGTCGCGTTCGCTCGCATGCTGTGGAGTCCGTCTTCTCCGGTCACGTCGAGCAGTTCGCGGTAGCGCTTCCTGATAGTCACCTCGCTGATGTCGGTGACATCGCTGACTTCGCTTTGGGTCAGTTCCTCGTCGGCAATCAGCGCACCGGCGTAGATAGCCGCGGCGGCGAGTCCGACCGGACTCTTGCCGCTGTGGACGCCCTCCTGCCTCGCCGTCTTGAGGAGCGTGCGCGCGTATCGCTCGACTGCGTCGTCGACGCCGAGTTCGGAGACGTACCGCGGGAGGTACTGCGTCGGGTCCGCAGGCTGGATGTCCAGCCCCAACTCGCGGGAGATGTAGCGGTACGTGCGCGTGAGTTCCAGTTTGTCGACTCGGGAGACGTGCTGGACTTCGTCGAGCGACCGAGGGACGCCGACCTGTCTCGCGGCGGCGTAAATGGCGGCCGTAGCGACACCCTCGATGGACCGACCCGGAAGCAGGCCGTCGTCGAGCGCGCGGCGGTAGATGACAGAGGCCGTCTCGCGAACGGTATCCGGCAGGCCGAGCGCCGACCCCATGCGCTCGACTTCTCCGAGGGCTTGCTTGAGGTTCCGCTCTTTCGAGTCGCGGGTGCGGTAGCGCTCGTTCCACGTGCGCAGTCGCTGCATCTTCTGACGCTGCCTCGACGACAGGGCGTTTCCGTAGGCGTCTCTGTTCTGCCACCCAATGTTGGTCGACAGCCCATTGTCGTGCATGAGGTTCGTCGTCGGCGACCCGACGCGGGACTTCTGGTCGCGCTCCGTAGCGTCGAACGCACGCCACTCCGGACCGCGGTCGACAGCGCCCTCTCTGACGACTTCGCCCGTCTCGGGGTCGACCCACTCGCCGTGTTGTTCGTCGTAGACGAGTTCGTCCTCGTCTACCGTCGACTCGTCTCGCGTCCGTTCTGCGTCGTGTTGCTCGTCGTCTTCGGACGGGGCGACACGACTCCCTGCGGCACGCCAACTGATTCGCTTCGTCTCGGACATTGAGGTACCCTATCGTTCCGGCGTATGGGTATTGGAATCTCGTTTGGGACATTCCAACTGGGCCGTCGTCGGTCACGTCGACCACGGAAATCAGCCCGCCGTCCGGCAGCCGCTATCGATTACTCAGCGAGGAACGCCTCTATCTCCGCCGTGACGAGTTTCGGTGCCTCACTGGGGCCGCTGTGGCTGACACCGTCGAACTCGACGAATCGACTCCGTGGAAGTGCGTCGTGGACCGCGCGGGCGCTCTCGCGGAGGAAGTCCGGGCCGTCGGTTCCGGACAGGACGAGAATCGGAGCGTCGATATCGAGGCGGTTGGGAAGACGATACTGTTCGACGGCGCGGTTCATCCGGATGACTTCCTCGACGAGGTTCACACACTCCGGCCAGACGGGCCACGACTCCAACCACGCGTCGAGGTCGTCGATTCCATCGGGGTGGAGGACCATCTCGATGTAGCGTTTCACCGCCTCGCGTGGGTTTCCGTCTTCGACGAGGTCCGCCATGCGGTCTGCGAGGTCGGCCTCGCGTCGGAAACCCTCGGGGAGAATCGCCGGTTCGTAGGCGACGGCGGCCTCGACTTCCATCTCGCTCGCCGCTTCGAGAGCAGTAAGCGCACCGAACGAGTGGCCGAACAGGATTGGGTCGCCATCGACGGCGTCGGTGAGTGCCCGTACGTACTCGACCTCACGAGAGAGTACGTCGGCGGCGCTCGTCTCCGCCGGGGCGTCGAGGCAGGTTCCGAATCCCGGTCGTTGCGGGACGATGGCGGCATATCCCTCCAGATGGGGACGCACCGGAGTCCAGTACTCTTTGGGGGCCATCCCGCCGTGGAGGAGTACCATCGGTCGGCCGTCGCCGTGCTGTTCGAAGGCTATCTCAGCGTCGTCGAGAAATTGCGTCGTCTGCATTGCACTCCGTGTTGGGGAGTGGGCCGGCTAAGCCGTTCTCTCAGTGGTTCGGTCCTTCAAGTGAGGGGAGCAATTAGACGGGAGTGTCAGTTCGGTCATCCACTTCGACACCCACATGTGAATCGACAAGAACCGGAGCCCATGGGACTCGTCGCCGAGTTCGAGATGTACTGCGATGCACTCCCACTCACTGGGGTCGCCGCGGCGGTACCCGAGGCAACGGTCGTCCTTCAACTCCAGTTCAATCACGGACCGCGACCGATGTTCATCGTCACCGTGACGGGTGGACCGAAACGAGAATTCGAAGCGGCACTGGACACGGCCCCCGACGTGGCCGACTGGACGCTCGTCGGGGTGGCCGGGGAGACGCGTAAATACCAGGCGTGGCCGGGGCTCAGTCTGGACGAACAACTCGGCGACCACATCGACGATTTGAGCGAACTCGAAGCCCTCGCTCGGGCCGATGCCGTCATCGAACGAATCGAGGTCCAAACGAACGGGTGGAAACAGGCGGGGTGGTTCGCCGACCGCGACGAGTTCCGCGCGTTCTCGTCGTTTTGGCGGCGCAACGCGGACTTCCGACTGCTCCGACTGACCCGCGGCGGCGAGCCTGAGTCACCCGGAAACGGGATGACCGACCGCCAACAGGAGGCGCTCCGAATCGCGTACGAACGCGGATACTTCGATATCCCGCGCCGGACGTCGCTCGAAGACATCGCAGCAGAACTGGGAGTCTCACCGTCGTCGGCGTCGGAACGACTCCGACGGGCGCAAACGCGACTCGTCGAGGAAACCGTCGCACCGACGTGGCCGCCACTGCCGGACTAACGTGCAGTCGGGGACAGTGCGGACGGCGGCTTAGGTTTCGACGTCGAATCCTTCGTCACGGAGCGCCGCTTCGAGACGCGCTCCGTGTTCTCCTTGGAGTTCGATTTCGCTGTCGTCGGAAATCGTGCCGCCGACCGCGAGTGTGCGCTTGAGTGTCGAGGCGAGTGTCGTCAGTTCGTCGGCCGAGAGGTCGAGACCCTCGACGACAGTAACGGGCTTTCCGTACCGGCGAGTGTCTACGCGAATCGAAACACGCTGTTGCGACCGGGCGAGGTCCGCTCCGATTCCGAGGTCGTCTGGCAATCCAGTGATGGTGTTTCGTGTGTCCTGTTCCACACTCATCCGGAGGGGTGTGGTCGGGATGAGAGTTGCATTAGAATATTCCAACCATCGAGGAGAGCAGTCGAACGGGAAGGCGAGACGGACTCAGGCGCTGACTTCGAGTTCTGCGGGGTCGATACGGTCTTCGACTTCAGTTCCGAGCGCGTCGGAGACGAACTGCTGGGCTAACCACGCCTCGGCGCGCGTCAGGCGGTACTGGAGCGTCGAGTTCGGAACGTCGAGTTTGTTCGAAATCTCTTGGACGGTGTTTCGCCGCGGTGTCTCGTAGTACCCGTATTCGACCGCCGCTTCGAGCGCGGCCTGTTGCTCCGGTGGGAGGCCGTCGGAACCGAATCCATCTTCGAGCCAACACTCCGGTTCGCTGATTCGCTGGACGCTCAGCGAGAGGTCGTCGCTCAACGCGTCGTGGACCTCTTCGTAAATCTCGCCAACCGTATCGTCTTCATCGATGAGGAGTCGCCACTGATACTGCGACCCGCGGCGCTCGGCTTGCATCAGGAGACCGTCGCCGATGTGCTTCGCCGCGATGTGGGGAATCGAGTGAACGCCGTCGCCCTCCTCCCGGAAGGAGTAGACGATGCGTCCGTCGGGCGTACTGGACAGTACCTCGAAGTCCCACTCGACGACCGGGGCACCACACATCCCCTTGACGCCCTTGCAGTGGGTGACGCTCTCGATGATGTCGTCGAACGATTCGAGAACGTCGGTCGGGCCGGTGAGCCGGTCGAGACGCCACATCGACTCGCTGGTCGCGTGGATTGCCATCGTCTTCGAGTGCAAACCCGGATTCTCGATAAAGAGGTCCATCACCTCGTCGACGCCCTTCTCGTATTCGACGGTAAAGACGAACTCGCGCATGTCCCTGCAGTTTACGTCCCCAGCCCTATAGACATGGTTGGTATATTACAACCAGTGGAGGAGTCTCGGAATACACCAAGCGAGGACTGACGGGTGTGCCGTCTGTACGTCGAGACGAGATGAACGACCCGCGGCCCGTATCCTCGGATGCGCCGCTTTCGTGCTACACCTGCGGTCACTCGTACTGGTACGTGGGTGAGGAACCGCACGACGGAACGTGTCCAAACTGCGGGTCGCGGGGAGTTTCGCCAGCGGGACAACTCAAAATCGTAAACTCACAGCCCTTCGACACCGAAGGTGACACGTCGGGTGTCCAACTCGTCGGACGCGACGACTCGGGACGGTTGTTTCAGTATTGGCTCCGTACCGACGAGGACGGAGAGACCGTCTGCACCCGCATCGACATCTGCGGGTCACAGATCGGCGGAAAACGGAGTGGCGCGCGGCAGGGTGCGCTCCCGGCCGAGTTCTTTCCGTCCGCGGTTCGAGACGCTGCCGAGGCGGCTGGATTTCCCATACGAAAGCGACGACACGACGAATAGCGAGTCGGCAATCGTCCCACCCGAATACGCCTCGTTGGCGAAATTTTCAGTTGAGATTCAGAGCCTGATGTTCGGGTCCGCGCTCGCGGGTGCCGCGGGCGGTCTCTGGGCCGCCAACATCGGCTTTATTGACCCGACGCAGTTCGCCTCGACGGTGACGTTCTTCGCCTACACGGCGGTCATCATCGGCGGCACCGCGAACAACCGCGGGGTCGTCCTCGGGACGGCCGTCTTCTGGGTCATCAACTCGGGGACGCGCTTCCTCGGTGGCTGAGCCTCGCTCGGCCGCCACGGGGTCTTGTCAGAGGGACCCCACTGGCACGACGAGTCACCACCGGATGCCGGTGAGAATCCACCGTTTCGAGTTCTTTTTCACAGATTCACCGCGGTCGGTAAACAGCCTCGGGCGCGGTGGCCCGAGACATCTCTTAGAGTCCGAGCGCGGCGACGCCGCGAACCAGCGACGGACCGCCAGTCACGAGCGCAGCGCCGAGGACGACGAGAACCACACCGGCAACGACGCCGCGAGTGACCCGTTCGAGGTCACCGAGCCAGACCCACGAGAAGATGACAGTGAAAAACGGCGCAGTAGCGATGAGCGGGTCGATAACCGCGATTCGCCCCTCGGGCATCGAGAGCGCCGTGAACATCGAGAGGAGTGCAACCGACGTGATGAGACCGCTCGCGGCGAACACCAGATACGAGCGCCGAGGGCGGTTCAGCACCCGGTCGGGGCCGGTGTGCGCGACGTACGCACCGAGCGCGACCAGCGCGGCAAATTCGTTGATAGCCACCGCTTCGAGCGGTGTCGCGTCGGCGGCCGAAAGTCCCCAGCGGCGGGCCACGTTGCCGACGGCGAAGAACGCCGCGGCGGCGAGTGGAACCAACAGGTCGCGGGTCGTCCAACCCTCGAGGTCACCACCCTTGGCGACCGAGAGAACGCCGAGGCCGAGAACGAGCACGACGATGCCGATGGCTGTCGGCGCAGAGAGTGGTTCACCGAGGAACCCGACTGCCAGTGCGGTTGCGAAAAGTGGACGGGCACTGAGGACGGCGCTGGAGATACTTGCGCCGACTCGCTGGTTTCCGGCGAAGATGGCGAGACGACCGAGTGCGGTACCGACGACTCCGGCACCGACGAAGATGGCGACCGTTCCGAGCGAGATGCCGCCGAAGGGGTCGTCCTGAAAGACTGCGAGCGCGAGGAGATAGACGGTCGAGTCCACGATAACCACCGTGAGCGACGCCTGAAGCGGGTTGCCACCATCAGAGAGTGCTCGCTTCTCGATGACGGGCGTAAATCCCCACATCACCGCCGGTGCGAACGCCAAAAGAAGCACGGGAAGCGGGGCCGACAGGTCCATACATCGTCCTCTGAGGTGTACGCCGGTAAATAGCCCGGTACTCCCGCCGTAACCGACATCCACTCCCCGACGACAGTCTTTCCGAGAAGCTGGTTTCCACCAAAATTAAGTTACTATTTTTACACGCATGGGTCGTAGGAGGGGCCATGGCGACGACCGAATCAGTTCGCATCACGGACTTCGACTTCGCGGGGAGCGAGGACGGAAACACGCACGTCGTCGTCGAACTCCGAAACGACGGATACGAGTATCAGACACGGACCGTCACCATCGCTGGCACGTGCGGCGAAAAGCGGCGCGAAGAGACTGAGACAGTGACGGTACCACCGGGGAAAACGCGGTCGGTGAACGTGACACTCGGCATCCGGTTCGAGTTGTTCCGCATGGGCGGAGACCTCTCGTTCGACCTCGAATAGGCAGATTCTTTCGTCGGTCTCGAAGAGGCAGTCTCGTCACCCACGACGAGACGCTCAGTTGGTCGGTCCGTCGCGGAACCGGTCGAGTTCTTTCTGCACCGCACCCCACGAGACCGGCGGTTCGAACTCGTCGAGCGCCGACCGGAAATCGGCGAGTAACTCGCCGTAGCGGTCGGTCCACGCCTGTGAGGCAAGCGCATCGAGTTCAGTGGCGTGCTGGTCGGCCTGTGCGTCGATATCGTCGAGGCGAGTCTCGATATCGTCCAGTCCGCTGGTGTCGTCGATATCGTCGCGGGCGGCGAGTTCACGCAGGTCGGCGAGTTCCGCTCGAAGGTCGGCGAGCAAGAGCGGGACGACGCGACAGCGAAGCATCGCACCATACCACGTCTCGGCCGCATCGGCAGCCACCTCGGCATCGACACCGGAGGCTTCGACTGCGTCAGTGTCGGTGTCGAGGTCCTCTCGCGTACGCGCAACGTCGTCAAGCGAGCGCTCTAGCGCGTCCACGTCCGAACCGAGGTCACACCGTCGCAGGTCGTCGTCCGAAAGCCAGTGTTCGAACTCTTCGAGTTCGAACTGAACGTCGTCCGCGACTCGCTGGACGGTCTGCGCGTCGGACGCGACGCCCCGGAGGTCGGTTACGAGGTCGTAGACCGGCCGTGAGTCGCTGTGCCAGTGGGAAAGCGACTGCATCTCTGACCCGAGTTCTGAGACGCGTTCTTCGGCCGCCGAGACCTGCTGTTCGAAGGTGTCGAGGCGGGTCCGGACGGCGTCCACATCAGCAACGTCGCGTGCGGCTTCCGTCGCCTCCGAGAGTGCAATCGTCGCGAGTTCGACGCGCGTCTCGGCCGTCGAGAGAATCATCGACGTGTCCGTCACGGCGTCATCCACGGCGTCGCGGGTGATGACGCCGTCGCCGTCGGTGACGTGGTCCAAGACAGCGCGCACGTACTGGGGGTCGCGTGTCTCGTCTTCGGCGACGAGTTCCTCGGTGGCTTCGTCCTTCGACAAACCAACGATGCGCGCCGGGGCGTCGCTGTCTTCGGTGCCCATATGTAGCCCCGTCTGACGGCCGCATTCTACATTCTGTCGGTCAGAAAATATATAGAGAAACATAGTACTCGGCTGTCGTGAGAGGGTAACGTACCACTCTACGGTCGTAATACAGACGTCATACTACTCTTTATTCCTACTGTCAAATACTATTAGACTAAAGTAGTATTATAAACGCATTTTATCATATCCTGGGTCGCTTCAGGTGATGGCGCGCGACTCCAAGCAGCTTTCAGAGACCGTATCACGTCGGAAATTCCTCGTTGCATCTGGTGCCGCAGGCCTCGCTGGTCTGGCTGGATGTTCCGGTTCGACGGGTCAGGAGACCGAGACCGCGACCGAAGCGCCCGAGAACGAAGAAACCGCGACCGAATCACCCAACACAGAAGAAGAGACGGCCAAACCGGGAGACAACGAGCCCGAAATGCTCACCGCCGAGGGTTCCTCGACGGTCTACCCCATCGCAAACAGGGGGAGTTCGTACTGGAACTCCAACGCGCCGCCGAGCGACGGCGAGTACTGGGGGTCCAGCTCCGAAGGAACCGTCCCCGGCTGGGACGAACTCGGCAAGCCGGACATGCGTCTGGCCGACTACTTCGCGAGCCTCTATGGCTTCGAGCCGACCGAAACGCAGGCGAGCCCGCCCTTTGCGACCAGCATCGGTCTGAGCCACTCCGGGACCGGATGTAAGTCCGTCCGCGACGGCCTCGTCGACATCGGCAACTCCTCCGGTCCTATCACGGCCGAACTCGGAATTAGCGAGTCGGAAGCCAAAGAGCAGTACGTCGACCACGTCGTCGGCCGCGACGGCCAGCCCGTCGTCGTCTCGAAGGACATCTACGACGCTGGCGTCACCCAACTGACCGGCGAGCAAATCAAGAAAATCTACCAGGACGAGATTACCAACTGGAAGGAAGTCGGCGGCCCAGACAAGGAAATCTACGTCATCGGCCGCGCGGAGGGCTCCGGGACGGATACCTCGTTCCGCCTCAACATGCTCGGCGACGCCGAGGCAGAGATGCCGGGCGTCGACACCCGGAAGGGACAGAACCAGCAGGTTGCGACGGTCGTCCAGCAGAACGAAGGCGCCATCGCGTACATGGCACTCGCCTTCACCGGCCCGCAGGTCAAGCCCATCGCTATCGACTTCGAGGGCACCGTCTACAAGGCTGACAAGAGCGCCGAAAACACCATCTTCGACAGCGCGTACCCGCTCAACCGTGACCTTCACCAGTACACGACCATCACCGATGGCACGCCCAGCGGGACCGACAAGCGCGAAGCCGCCTTCATCAACATGTTCCTGACGACCTTCGGCCAGAAGCTCTTCGTCGAGGAGAACAACTACATCCCGCTTCCTGACAAGGACATCGAGGCCGAGAAAGCGAAGCTGCCCGAGCAGGCGTAAGCCCGCACCGCGCACGCATCGCAGGCCCGGACTCGTTTCTCACTACTCATTTCCAGTTCAATCATGACCATACTGCCAGACAACGACGGCGGCGACCTTCGAGCCACGGCACGGCGAGAGGTCCAACGGGGCCGCGACTTCGTCGACGAGACCGACCCGGAGGCGCTCGTCACGGTTACGGTGGCCTCGGTGGCGCTTCTCGCCGCGTTCGTAGGCTTTCTCGCCGTCTCGTCGCTCACAGCCATCCCGTTCGCGGTGTTCCTCGTCGCGTCCGGTTACGGCTGGTTCCGACATCAAGAACTGACCGCGCGCGTCCTCACGTTGACGACGACCGTCTCGACGATTCTGATACTGGGGCTCATCCTCGTGTTCATCTTCGTCGAGGCGTGGCCGACCGTCGAGTATGCGACCGTGACAGTGTTCGGACTCCCCGTGCCGGGGCTTCGACTCTTCCTCGACACCCGCTGGAGTCCAGTTTCGCCACCGATTCGGTACTCGATGGTGCCGATGATTCACGGAACCGTCCTCGTCACCATCATCGCAACGGCCGTGGCCGCACCGCTCGGCGTCGCGGCCGCGCTCTTCCTGAGCGAAATCGCACCGCAGCCGGTCCGCGAACTCGTCAAGCCGGGCGTCGAGATTCTCGCCGGAATTCCGTCCATCGTGTACGGGTTCATCGGCTTTACCATCCTCAGCCCGTGGGCGTCCGACCAATTTTCCATCGTCGGACAGGGGACCTACCTCTTCGTCGGCGTCGTCGTCGGGCTGATGGCGCTTCCGACCGTCGTCTCGGTCGCCGAAGACGCCCTCAACAGCGTCCCCGAGTCGATGAAAAGCGGGTCGCTCGCCCTCGGCACGACCGACTGGCAGACGATGACCTCGATTACGCTTCCGGCGGCCTTCTCTGGCGTGTCGGCGGCGGTCCTCTTGGGCGTCGGCCGTGCCATCGGCGAGACGATGGCTGCGACGGTGATGCTCCGCGGCAGTCCGGGCCTCACGAAACCGCTGTACAACGTGTTCTACGGCAACGACACCCTGACCTCGCTCATCGCGGCGAACTACGGTGACGCGGACGGCCTGCAACTGTCGGCGCTGTTCGTCGCGGGCGTCATCCTGTTCATCACGGTGCTGTTCCTCAGCATCGGGTCGCAGTACATCGAGGCACGCATGCGGAAAAAACTCGGAGGTGCCGACTAATGGCGGGCGCAGTCGAATCCTCGCTCGTTAGCGAGGACACCTCCGGCGTCGAGGCCGTCGCCGCGGGAACGGTCGGCGCTGCCGCCCTCCTGTTCGCGCTTTCGCTCGCCGCACTGTTCGAACTCGTCACCATCACCGACCCGCTCGCCGGGGTCCCGATGGTCGTCCTCCTCGGCAGCATGTTGGTGCTTCTCGGCGTCGCCGTCCTCGCCTTCGGTCTCGGGTCTCGACTCGGCTACATCGCCACCGACCCGCGACCGTCTGCGGGACTGGTTGCGGCGATTACGTTCTCCGGTATCTGGTTCGTCGTCGGTGGCCTCGTCGCCTCGCAGACGTTCGGGCTGGGTTCCGTCGGGTGGGCCGGTGCCGCGTTCGCAACTGGCGGTGTCGCGTTCGCCGTCAGTGCCCTCCCGCGGGAAGACATCGGTTCGACGGTTCCGGCGGGCGTTCTCGCAGTGTTCGCGGGAGTCGTCTTCGTCGGCGGCATCATCGACCCCGTGTGGGTGTGGGACCTCGGGTGGGAACAACCCGCGTCCTTCAACGCCGAGTTCTCTATGCCGGTGATTACGGCGTTCTGTTCGCTCCTCGTCGCGTGGGCGGCCGCCAAGGCCTACGGCGGATTCGGTGCTCGCGGCCGACACATCGGCGCGTATCTCCTCGTCTACCTCAACGCACTTTCTATCATCACCGTCTTGTTCCTGCTCGTCGCGTTCACCGTGGTCAAGGGCCTGCCGGGACTGTTCAATGGTCTCTCCTTCGGCCTCGGGGCAGGTCCCGAGACGACGCTCTTCGGGGTCACCTTCGCGTGGCCCGTCTCGTGGCCCTTCGTGATGAACGGTGTCGCGCTCCTCAACGATGTCAACGGCGTCCTTCCGGCGATTGCCGGGACTATCTGGCTCGTCGTCGGCGCGGTACTGTTCGCCGTCCCGCTCGGTGTGGGTGCAGCGGTGTTCATCACCGAGTACGCAGAACACGGTCGGTTCACGCAGGTCGTCGAAATCGCCACGAACGGCCTCTGGAGTACCCCGAGTATCGTCTTCGGCCTGTTCGGCCTCGCCTTCCTCGTTCCGCGTCTCGGAAACGGGAAATCGCTGCTCGCCGGGATGCTCACGCTCGGGTTCATGCTCCTCCCGCTGGTCGTCATCACCAGTCGCGAGGCCATGCTGGCGGTCCCCGACGAGTACCGCGACGCGAGCGCGGCCCTCGGCGTCACCAAGTGGCAGACGATTCGGAGCATCGTCCTGCCCGCGGCCCTCCCCGGTATCGTCACGGGCGTCATCCTCGGCGTCGGTCGCATCGCAGGAGAGACCGCACCGATTCTCTTGACGATGTCCGGAAGCGTCGCGCCGCCGGGCAGTCAGACGGTGGACGTTATCGGCGGCTTCCGGTTCATCTCGTCGCCGCCGTTCGTGGAGAATCCCGAACTCTTGCAGGCGACTTCGGCGCTTCCCTACCAACTGTACTCGCTTATCACCGCGGGCGTCGGGCAGTCGTCCAACATCGCGAACATCGAACAGTTCCGGTGGGCGACGGCGCTCATCCTGCTCGTCGTCGTCTTGAGCTTCTATGCGGTGGGTATTGCGACCCGGTACTACTTCCGGCGGAAACTGCAACACGAGTGACCAATGACTGAAACGACACAATCGGCAGAGACGGACCAGGCGAACAGCACAGCGCAGGCCGCGGACACGACGGCCAGCGGCCCGGCGCGTTCTGACCAGCCACTCGAAGTCACGGCTGGCGAGACGAGAGAAAAGACCCGCGACGAGTGGACCGACTACGAATTCGAGGGCAACGCGAAGTTCGCCGTCGATGACCTCGACGTGTACTACGGCGACGACCACGCGCTGAAGGGCGTCTCGATGGAGATTCCCGAAAACAGCGTCACGGCCCTCATCGGTCCGTCGGGGTGCGGGAAGTCCACGTTCCTCCGGTGTCTCAACCGGATGAACGACCGCATCAAGGCAGCCAGTGTCGATGGAGCGGTCAGACTCGATGGCGAGGAAATCTACCAAGACGGCGTGAATCTCGTCGAACTCAGAAAGCAGGTCGGAATGGTGTTTCAGTCGCCGAACCCGTTCCCAAAGTCCATTCGAGACAATATTTCCTACGGCCCGCGGAAGCACGGCGACCTCGAAACGGGATTCCTCTCGAATCTCCTCGGCCGCAGCGACGAGGACGAAATCGACGACCTGGTCGAGCGGTCGCTCAGACAGGCCGCCCTCTGGGACGAAGTCGAAGACCGCCTCGACGACAACGCACTCGGGTTGTCCGGCGGCCAGCAGCAGCGACTCTGTATCGCCCGCGCGCTGGCGACCGAGCCGGATGTCCTCCTCATGGACGAACCGGCGTCCGCGCTCGACCCGATTGCGACCTCGAAAATCGAGGACCTCGTCCACGACCTCTCGGAATCGTACACGGTGGTCATCGTCACCCACAACATGCAGCAAGCCGCCCGCATCTCCGACCAGACCGCCGTGTTCCTGACGGGCGGCGAACTCGTCGAGTACGGCGCGACCGAACAGGTGTTCGAAGACCCAGAGAGCCAACGCGTCGAAGACTACATCAGCGGCAAGTTCGGGTGAGGGAAGTGGCACAGCACAGACCGACCGACGGTCGGTCACCCGCGACGGTGAGCCACAGGTCCCCCGACACCGGCGCGGACACCCACGAAAACCATGGAGACACGTAAGATACAACAAGTCAGCAACGGGACGTTCACGGTCTCACTGCCCAGAGACTGGGCGGATGCGGCGGGAATCTCCGCCGGGACGGTCGTCGACCTCCACACGCACATCGACGGCCTGCTCGTGATTCAACCGCCCGAGAGCGAACTCGACTCGGTCGCAGCGGTCGAACTGCAGACCGAATGCGACGACACGGCCCACGTCGAACAGACGCTCCGCGCGGCCTACGCCGCCGGGCCGAGCGAAATCGTCCTCACCGCCAGCAGTGAGTTCACCGGGAGCCAAAAACAGGTTGTCCGGCGCGTGGTTCGAAACCTCGTCGGCGTCACCATCGTCGAGGAGTCGGCGTCGCACGTCGTCGTGCGAAACGTCCTCGACTCGACCGAGGTGTCGGTTCGCCAGTCCGTTCGCCAACTGCAGTTCGTGGCGCTGTCGATGCACCGCGAGGCGGCGACGGCGTTGACGAGCGACGCACCCGCCGTGAATGCAACGGAGGAAGACGACCGCGCGGACAGACTCTACGCGATGGTCGAGCGGCACTTCGTTCGGAGCCTCGAACGCCTCGACGAAGTCGACGCGCTCGGCGAGACGCGACGGGAGTTACTTCGACTGCACGAGACCGCACGCGAGTTAGAACGCATCGCCGACCACGCCGAGCGCATCACGAACGTCGCGGCCGCGGTCGACGACCCGCTCGACCGGCCACTCGACGAGGAGATTTCGACTGTCGCCCAGACTGCCCGAGACGCCGTCGAAGCGGCGGTCGACGCGGTCTTCGACGACGGAAGCGTCGAGGACGCACGGACAGTGCTCAAAACTCGAGACGACGTGTTCGAGCGAGTCGACAGACTCGAACGACAACTGTTCGATGCGTCCGACGTGGCGTACCAGTACACCCACGCGCTGTATAGCCTCCGCCGGACGGCCGCCCACGCGGGGAACATCGCAGAGGTGGGATTGCAGACGGCCGTCTGCTGTCGTGACCAGCCAGCACAGTTGCTCGACGACCCCGCGTAGTCTGTCGAGGCGGTTGTGCGTGATAGTCGCCCAAGCGGAGCAGAATTACCCGCTGACGCCCTTCCTACACAGCAATGACAGTTGGTCCGACGCGACGAGGTTCCCGCGAGCAGTCACAAGCGGGAACCCGATGGAATTCCCGCGAGCAACCGCGGGCGGGAAGTCGTCGAGAGAGTGAGCGAAGCGAACGAACCCGACGGCACGTCCTTCAACTCGCAGGCACAGGCGCAGTTGCCACCCTCGCCGGGTGTCTCGGCGGTGGGGCAGGGTCAACAGGTGACTCCGAGTCGAGCGGCGGCGCGACCACCGACGGCGCGTGGCGAACCACCGAACTCACAGACGTACGCACGGGTGAGACGTTCACCATCGAGGGGCTTCTCGACCGCCCCGTCCTCCTCGAAACGTTCGCCGTGTGGTGTTCGAACTGCCTCCGTCAGCAAAAAGAGCTGATTTCGTTCCACGAGGCAGTCGGCGACGACGTGGTGACTGTCGCCCTCGACATCGACCCGAACGAAGACGCACAGAAGGTCCGCGAACACGCCGAGCGCCACGGGTTCGACTGGCGATACGCCGTCTCGCCCGGACCGGTGACGAAGAGCCTCACCGCCGAGTTCGGGTCGTCGATGGCGAACGCACCAACTGTACCGATGCTTCGCGTCTGCCCCGACGGGACAGCAACCCGCCTCAAGAACGGCCACAAGACCACCGAGTTCCTCCGCAAGAAAGTCTCTGAGTGCTGATGGGACTCGCCGCGAAACTCTTGGAACTGTTCCTTATCGGCGTCGGGACACCACTGACCGCGGCGTGCGCGCTTCCGCTCTACCCCGGGTTCCTCGCGTATCTCGCGCGTCAGAGTCGCCTCGGCGACGACGATAGCACTCGCTCGCTGAGAGGCAACGGCCTCCCAATCGCCGTCCTCGGCGGACTCGTGACCCTCGGTGCAGTGGCGTTCATGCTCGCCGTCGGCGTCCTCTTTTCGCTCCTCTTGGAAATCTCTCTCACCGCCGTCGTCGGCGTCGTCTCGCCGGTGGCCTTCGGTATCCTGTTTGTCGTGAGTCTCGCGCTCCTGGCGGACGCGAAGGTGTTCGCTCGCCTACCGACAATCGAACCACCGGAGACCAGACATCCGGCGCTGTCGGCGTTCTCCTACGGCTTCTTCTTCGGAGCCATCATCCTCCCGTGTAATCCGGGGTTCATCGCGCTCTTTTTCGCCCGCGTGCCGGTGTTGTTCGACACGGCCGCCGAGAGCCTGCTCGGCTTCCTCGCGTTCGGTCTCGGCATCGGTGCGCCGCTACTCGCGTTCGCCCTCGTCTCCGAGCGCTACAGTCGGCAGGTGACGCGCTGGTTCGCCCGCCACACCACCGAAATCAATCGGGTGACTGGCGCGGTTATGCTTGTCGTCAGCGTCTACTACCTCCTCGTCGTCTTTGACGTGCTCGGCGTGGCTGGACAGGTCGAGATGGTCTTCGATGTGGTTCTCAGTCCACTTGGAGGATGAATTCGGCTGTGAAAGGGGGCGGCGACTACAGCGACCGATTCGGCAGGATGCTCGGGTCCGGCGTGTACGTCACCGTCGCGTCCACGCGGAAGACGTCCGCGAGGAGTTCCTCGGTGACGACGTCGGTCGGCGGCCCCCAGTCGTAGACCGACCCGTCCTGCATGGCGATGAGATAGTCCGCGAAGCGGGCGGCCTGTGCAATATCGTGGAGCACGACAGCGACGGTGACGCCGCGCTCCTCGTTGAGTTGGCGAACCGTCTCCAGCACGCGCAACTGGTGGTGCAAGTCGAGGTAGGTCGTCGGTTCGTCGAGGAGGAGCACGTCGGTGTCCTGTGCGAGCACCATCGCAATCCACACGAGTTGGCGCTGGCCGCCGCTCAGACTCGACACCTGTCTGTCGCGCAGGTGGTCGACCCCCGCGAGTTCTATCGCGCGGTCGATGGCCGTTCGGTCGTCATCGTCGAGTTGCTCGAAGAACCCGCGGTGCGGGTAGCGGCCGTGGGAGACGAGTTTCTCCACGGTGAGCGACCCGGGCGTCTGGTGTTCCTGCGATAGCAAGCCGAGTTCGCGCGCGAACGTCGCATCGTCGTACTCGGAGAGTTTCCGACCGTCGAGGTAGACGTTCCCCTGGTCGGGCGACAGTTGCTTGGCGAGCGACTTCAGAAGCGTACTCTTTCCGGAGCCGTTGGGGCCGACGAGCGCCGTCACTTCACCGCGCGGAACGTCGATTCGGTCGCATTCGACGACTGCACCGTCGCTCGTCGGATACGACAGCGAAAGCTGGTCGCCGACGAGGGCGCTGTCGGTTTCGCTCCGCGACCCGGAGGCGTCTGACTCGTTCTGTGCGGCGTCGGGTGCGGCCATCGCAACCTCGTCCGTCTGGTCGTCGCGGACCTCGTTCCGCTCAGATTCCATCCCCGACATCATACCGCCCCCAGCTGTTGTTGTTTTCGCATCAGGTAGAGGAAGTACGGCCCACCGACGAGGCCGGTGAGGACCCCCACCGGCAGTTGCGACGGACTCAAGATGAGTCGTGCGCCAACGTCGGCGACAACCATCAGCGCGGGACCCGCGAAGACACAACCGACGACGAGGCGTTTGTAGTCGCTGCCGACGATGTTTCGCACGAGGTGGGGCACGACCAAGCCGACGAAGCCGACGATTCCGGCGACGGCGATGCTCGTCGCGGCCGCGAGGACGGCGACGCCAGCGAGCGCGAATCGAACCCTCTCGATAGACATCCCGAGCGAGCGGGCGGTCTGCTCGCCGAGAAGCAGGACGTTCAACTGCCGCGACCCCGCGAGTGCGAGAAGCACTGCGAGAATCGACCACGGCAGTGCAATTCTGACCTGCTCCCAGTCGGTCCCCGTGAGCGACCCGGTGGTCCACGCGAGGGCAGACTGAACGACTGCGAGGTCGTTTGCGAAGAAGAACAGCCCCGTCTGGAGGCTCTGGAACACGGTCCCGACGACGACGCCCGCGAGGACGAGTCGAACCGGGGACGTGCCGTTCTTCCACGCGATTGCGTAGACGATGACGAACGCGATTGCCCCGCCGAGCGCGGCGAGAAGCGGGAGGAACGCCGACAACCCGGAGAACACGACGAGCGTGAGCAGGATTGCGAGACCCGCCCCGGAGGAGACGCCGAGGATGAACGGACTCGCCAGTTCGTTTCTCGTAATCGCCTGAAAGATGGCACCGGAGATGGCGAGGTTCGCCCCGACGAGTATCGCCACGAAGACGCGCGGGACGCGAATCGTCCACACGACGAGCGTCTGCTTGCTGAGGTCGGGAAGCGCGCCCCCGAGGAGGAGCGACATCCACACTCCGGGGTCGGAGACGACCGCCGGGTCGAAGACGGCCTGCCACGCCTCGGCGAGACTCATCGAGAACGCGCCGAGACTGACCTGCACGAGTCCCGCGACGAAGATGATGACGAGCGACCCGAGACAAAGCGACACGAGCGACCCGTCTATCCAACCGAACGGCCGGGTGGTCGACGCGGATTCGTTTTTGTGAACGTCGCTCACGACGACGTCACCTCGCTGTCTGTCGATTCAAAATATAGGCCATCTGCTGCGTCGATGTATGCCCGGATGTCGTCGTCCGGGATGGCGTCGAGAACGCGGTCAGTTCCGAGGACGCCAGTAAGGCGGCGAATACCGCGTTCTTCGAGCGCTTCGATTTCGTCCTCGCTTCGACACGTCTCGAACGCGCGGTCGATGTACGACTCGCGGAGGTCGGAAAGCGTGTCCTCGGGCACGTCGCAGTCGTCGGGAACTTCCCCGTCGAACCATTCGCGCCAGCGCGAGCGGTCTTCCCACTCGCCTTGGAACTCCGTGTCGGGACGGAGCCAATCGTAATGGTTGGCGAGTAAGCCGGGGTAGCCCTGCTCGCTGCGGTGGTCTTCGAGCAGGCACCGAGCGGCGTGTGCACCCTGTCCGGCGGAGATAACGACCTGTGCGCTTCGCGTACCGGCCGGAGAAGCGACGTACAGTCCGTCGACCGGCGTCCGGCCGTCGTCGTCCGCGTACGACGGGTCGAAGCGCTCGTGTTCCTCGCCGTGGTGGTCGTGTACCTCGAACATCGCCGCGTCGTCGTCAAGGCCGCGGAGATACGACCCGTCGTACCACGCCGCGGCGAGAACGTAGTCGGTAGCGACACGCCTGTCGTCCTGCGTCTCGACGAGGAATCGAGCGCCCGCGTCGTCGTCAGTCGCGGGTTCGCCGTCCGCGTCAACGTCACTACTCACATCCGCTCGCTCGACGGAGGTGACCATATCCGAGACGAGTTCGCCGCCGACCTCGGCGACGTGGGCGTGAAATAGGTCAACGAGCGCGTCGACGCCGACTCCCGCGGGAAAGCCCGGATAGTTCTCGACGTACGCACACCGCTGGAGTGCGGCGTTGCCCCGGTCGAAGACGAGGGTGTCGAGACCGTAGCGGGCGGTGAAAATCGCCGCCGCACACCCTGCGGGGCCGCCGCCGACGACAACAACGTCGGCGGTGTCCGTCGTCTGTTCGCGTTCGCTGTCGGTCATCCTCAGAACTCCCCGGAGACGATGTCCGCGACGCGCTGGGCGTCGTAGAGTTGCTCGTCGGTTCCGTAGAGCGATTCGGCGGTCCGCTGGGTGAGCACGAGATTCGTAATCGGCCCCTGATAGAGACTGCCTGCGCGGTAAACATCGCCGTTCTCGACGGCGGTGAGCGCGCTTGCGGTGTCGTGGTTCCGCAGGAATTCGACGACCGTGGACTCGAACTCTTCGCGGGATTTCGACTCGTAGCCGCGGAGCAAGAGCACCTCGGGGTCGACTTCGAGGAGCGTTTCGAGGTCGATAGCGGCGCGCGTGCCGTGGAAGTCCTTCACGTCGGTGTTGGCGAGCGCGTCCTTCACGCCGAGGTCACGGAGATGCTTGAATCCGGTCCCGCCGCCGATGATGTACGGGTAGTACTCCTCGGGTTCGTCGCCGACACCCCAGAGAACCGCCGCGGAGGGACGGTCGCCTTCGGCCGGAACGACCGACTGGAGGGTGGCTTTGAACTCCTCGTGGAGCGAGACGAACGCCTCGTAGCGGTCGGTGCGCTGGAACACCTGCGCGAGTTTCTCGAAGCCCTCGTAGAGGGTGTAGTAGCGGTAGTCCTCGTGCCACGGGTAGTGCTGGGCGTAGATGCAGTTCCCGAAAACCGGGCCGACTTCAGAGACGATTTCGTCCACGTCGGCCTGCTTCCATCCCTTGAATCGGTTCATCAGGAAGTTCGGGTCCATGACGTGTACGTCGGCGTCGAGTTCGTAGAACAACTCCTTGCTGACGCCGTCTTGATAGAGCGAAACCATGTCGCTCTTGTCGACCGACAGACCCGGAATCGCGTCGTAATACTGCGTGTGGTAGCGACTCGTCAGCCAGACGCCCTTCGGCGGTTCGAGGCCGAGCGCAATTCCCATATCGGCCCAACTGCCGTTGTTCGCGACCCACGTCTCGGGGACGGATTCGAACTCGACCGCACCGACAGGTTCGATAGAGACAGTGTACGAATCGCCGGACGAAGCCGTCGTCTCGTGGGTCTCCGTCTCGGTTGCAGTGGCCGTCTGCGTCGACGACTTCGTCTCCGCATTCGCGTCCGAACTGGTCTGACCCGTACAGCCAGCCAGTAACCCACCGCCCACGATGGCACCCGCACCGTGGATAATCGAACGACGTGTCGGCCCACTCGAATTCGTCTCGTCTCCGTTCATACGTTTTAGGCAAACCTAAGACGATAAACTACTTTCGAAGTTTAGGCACTCCTAAACCTGGTGAGCGGCTGAAAAACCGTGACACTTGGAGTCGATGAAATTCGGGCAAGGGATTCGGTAGGTGGCTACGTCGAAGTGGCCCGCAGTATAGGTGGGTGGCTACGTCGAAGTGGCCCACAGTATATTGCGTTCGCGTCGAAACGTAGTCGTACCCGATGAAATCGCATCCACCGCTCCCACGACTCGCCGACGCACCCGAGGAGTTGCTCGCGAGTGGTCACCTATGGCTCCGGGAGGACGTTACCGGCCACCGGATACGGTTTCAGATGACCGCTGCTGGACTCCTCGTCTTCGGGGACCGAGAGCGCCGCTTCGACGATATCCCGCCCGTCACCAAATACGCCGTCCGGCACGTCCGAGACCGATTCGACCGCGACGCCTTCTACGACGCCGTCTCCGACCCCACCGACTTCGTCTTCTTCGGCGTCGCACCGTGTAATCTCGGTCTCGACTACGATTGGGCGCGCCTCCCGCCGTTTCTCGGACACGCCGTGTGGACAGACGAACAGGAACGCCTCCTTCCGGTCGACGCCGCCGAACAGGCGTTCGAACGACTCGGTCTCGACCCAGTGAACACCGTCGAAAAGGAAGTGAACGTCCGAGACTTCCACCCGAGTCGCTACGAGATTCCGGACTCGATGTGGGGCGACGGTCCCGCAGCAGGCATCATCGTCGAAAACAGACGTGGCGGGCGTGCACTCCTTCGAAACCCGGTGCTCGACGACCGGGCCAGTCCGGAACCGATTCGGGACGACGCTGCATCGGTTGCCGACAGACTCGTAACCGACGACCGACTCGAACGAGCGGTCGACGCCGTTGAGTCGGCCGAGAACCCGGTCACGACGGAAGCGGTTCACGCACGAGTGTTCGAAATGGTCGCCCGCGAGGAGTACGTCCGACTCGACAAGGGAGGCGTGGACTGGGATGCCCTCCGGTCGGCCGTCGGGTCAGTCGTCGGCGCAGCACTCGGCCGAGAGGGTGCAGACGGATAGGCTATCGAGGCGACTGAGTTCCGTGAGACACTGATATAGCCCCGTTATATTGTGGTAACATACCGTCGGTCGTGCGTCACGTACACTCATGGGATGGACGCGACGGCCGAAGGCGGTGGGGACGCCAGCCTGTGGGACCCGAGCCAGTGCACCGGAACGCCGTACTGTCCGCCCCGGTGCCCGCGGTTCGTCGACAAACAGGGGGTTGGACTCGTCGTCCGCACGTACACCGAAGACGATTGGGAGCGACTGCACGAGATGTATCGGACCTACGGGACCGAGCACCAGTCGTTGGGGTTGCCGCCAATTGGGGGGGCACAGCTAACCGAGTGGTTGACCACGCTCACTGAACGCGGGCGGAACTACGTCGCCGTCGATGGCGACGAAGTCATCGGGCACATCACGTACGCACCGTACGACGACCCGGAACCGGAGCTAGCCGTCTTCGTCCATCCGGACAGTCACGAACGGGGAATCGGAACCGAACTCTGTCGGCACGCAATCGTCGACGCAGCGTCGAACGGGCACGAGGCGCTCGTCCTCCACGTCGCACCCGAGAACAAACGGGCCATTCACGTCTATCTCGGACTCGGGTTCGAGGTGGTTCCGTGTGCCAGTTCGGAGACGAAGATGCGACTTTCGTTCGACACCGCAGCCCTTCCGACGAGGGGACCACCCGCGGTGTCGGCCGAAGACTGAGTGAGCGACGCGCTCGTTACTCGGCGTTGAGGATGGTCGCCTCGCCGGCGTGTTCGAGCGTGACTTCGTGCGTCGTGTGTCGGGCGTGCGTCCGCGCCCATCGGCGGGCAGCGCCTTCGGAGAGGAACTGCTCGCCGTCTGGGCACTGTCGGCAGGTGGCGACCCACGGGGTCACGTCGTCGGGGAAGTGACCGGTGTGGCGGCGGTGGTCGAGGGCGAACTGCTCGACCGACTGGTTTCCGAGTTTCAACTCGTCTAACTCGTAGTCGAGATTCCACTCACGGTTACAGCGCGAACACGAAACAGTGGGCACGTCGTCGACGTTCTCACTCGGTGGCATGTTCTCGAACTCGTCGTCGCTCGGAGGAGACACAGTCGGGTTTCGGTGCCGAGCCTTTTGTACCTACAGCTTTCAGCGGGAGCACCGCTGTCAGTTGCCGTTCGGGGTTTGCGGCCGAAAAGAGACGCGGGAAAGACGCGTTACCGGCCCCACAGACGACGAAGCGTCGGCGGGAGTTCGGTCGTGTATCGCCCCCACAGGCGGCGAACCGCGGCGGGGAGCGCAGTCACGACCGGACCGCCGAGTCGGTCGCGAACCGAGCCGACGAGTCCGTTCGGGACGTAGAAGACGAAGACCACGAACAGAACGCCGAGATAGAGGCTCTCGTGACCGTTGATGAACACCTCGACGAACTCGCCGACCGTGAAGCCGTTGTAGAGTTCGGTCGCGAGCGTGGACTCACCGAGCGTTCGGCGGAGGTAGGGCAACAGTCCTAACTGCCCGGCATCGACGTGTGGGCCGCCGGCTTGGTCCGAGAGGAACTCGCTGAACGACTCGTGGAACAACCGGCCGACGAGTGGCCCGACGAGCGTTCCGAACCCACCGAGGATAGCCGCGAGGAGCGCGTCACCGCTCACGAGGAAGAAGAACGTATTCTCCGGCGTGACAGACCGCGCGTAGCCCGCGAAGAGACCACCCGCGACGGCGGCGAAGAAGGCGCTCACCGTGAACGCGCCGAGTTTGTACCGGAACGTGTCGTAGCCGATGGCTCGCGCTCGTTCTTCGTTTTCGCGGATAGCGACCATCGTGCGTCCGAACGGCGAGCGCAGTGCACGGCGCATGGCGAGATAGCACGCGAGAACGACGACCCCGACCATGTAGTACGACACCTCGGCCGCGGAGAGGTGAATCCACCCGACAGAGAGGGTCTCGCCGACGAAATCGGCACTGGCGATTTGCAGGTTCAGCGCGTCGATGCCGGGGACGCCGACTTCGAAGCCCGACGGGTGTTCGAGGACGCTCATCCCGTCGCGCGGATTGCTGGAGAGGAAGTCCCAGTTGCGGATGAACACGTACAGCACCTGCGCGAACCCGAGGGTGATCATCGCAAAGTAGACCCCGCTGAGTCGGAACGAGACCGCACCGATGAGGACGGCAAGCACCATCGCCAAGACGGCTCCGAGAAGGAGCGACAGCATAAACGGCGTCGACGACGCCAGAAACGGAATCTTCCCGTTAGCGACGAGGATGACGGTGTACGCGCCGGTCCCGAAGAAAGCCGCATGCCCGAACGAGAGATAGCCGGTGTAGCCGCTGATGAAGTCGAAGCTCATCGCAAAGAGCCCGAAGTAGAACACCGAGACCATCGTCTCGACGCGCGGGAGAACCAACGCGAGTTCCGTCCCGACAGGCGAACTCACGAGAAGGTGATGAAGCCCCGGATAGGTGCCGAGAAGCACCACGACCACGACGAAGACGGCGCGGTTCCGGAGGTAGCGCCGGAGCGCCGAAACGCCGGGCACCGTGTCGAGAGCGGGGCTAATGGCCACCCACCTCCGCGACGCCGAAGAGTCCCTGCGGGCGGACGACGAGCATCACCACGAGGATGAGGAAGATGGTCATCTCGGGAAGTCCCGGGAAGTCGACGACGTTCTGGAACCACCACGTCATCGTCGCGTCCACGAGACCGACGATAACCGCGGCGGCGACGGTACCGCGGAAGGTCCCGAGTCCGCCGACGATGACGACGACGAACGCTGGAAGCAGCGTCTCCGCTGCGAGCGGGACGCTGGCACCCCACGTCACGTCCCACGCGAGAAGCACGCCAGCGACGGCCGCGATGCCAACGCCGAGACCGAAGACGACGGTGAACGCCCGGCGGACGTTGATGCCGAGCGCTTCTGTCATCTCGCTGTCCTCGCTTCCTGCGCGGATGTAAAGCCCGTATCGCGTCCGGGTCAAGAACGCCCAGACCGCGGCGACCGTGAGCACGCCGAAGGCGATTTCGAACAGGTCGAGACCGACGACAGACAGCCCAAATGCCGAATACGTGGCGGTCAGGAAGGCCGGTTTCGTCGCCATCGCGGCCTGCCACTCGTGGGTCGGTTGGATGCCGTAGAAGTGGACGAGAATCTCGACCAGTTCGTCGAGGACGAGCGTCAAGCCGAACGTGAGCAGAATCTGGTACAGCGGATTCCGGTCGTACAGCGGGCGAACGAGTTTCATCTCGATTCCCGCACCGGCAACCGCGAGCAACGCGAAGACGACGGCAACGGCGGCGAAGAACGCTCCCAGACGAGCGACCCCGCCGGTCGAATCGCTCACGAGGAAGACGAGTACGAGACCACCGGCGTACGCGCCAATCATCGTCAGCGACCCGTGGGCGAAGTTGAGGACGCCCATTAATCCGAAGATGAGCGTCAACCCCGCCGTAATCATCACGTACAGGGCGGCTTTCGAGAGACCGTCGACGAACACCGACGCCAGCGTTCCGGGGTCGAGGAAGTCCAAGAGCGCATCGACGAAAAGCGGCGTCGTCGCAGTCACGGCGAGTTCACCAATCATGCCGACAGATGCCTCCGTATCTGTTCGTCCTCGCGCGACACGTCGGCGGTCGACCCGTGTTCGACCACCTGCCCGTTGTCGAGCAGGTAGAATCGGTCCGCGAGGTCCATCGCCAGTGGGAAGTTCTGTTCGACCAGGAGAAGCGACGTGTCGGAGGACACCCGTCGAAGCGACTCGGCGACCGTTTCGACGATAAGGGGCGCGAGACCCTCACTCGGTTCGTCGACGAGAAGCAGGTCGTTGTCGCCGACGAGTCCCCGCGCGATGGCGACCATCTGCTGTTGGCCCCCGCTGAGTGCGCCCGCGTTCTTGTCTCGGAACTGTTCGAGGTCGGGAAACACCTCGAAGGCGTGGGCGAGTTTGTCGCCGACGCGGTCTGTGTCCGTCACCGCGACGCGGATGTTCTCTTCGACGCTCAGTTCGCTGAACATGCGCCGCTCCTCGGGAATCCACCCGAGGCCGCGGCGCGCGACGTCGTGGGTTCCGAGTCCCGTCACGTCCTCGCCGCGAACTCGAACCGACCCGCGGCGAGGGGCGGTCAACTGGAGAATCGTCCGTAGCGTCGTCGTCTTTCCGACGCCGTTGCGGCCGATGAGGGCGACCGTCTCGCCGTCTTCGACCGTGAGCGAGACGCCTTCAAGGATGTGGCTCTGGCCGTAGTAGGTGTGTACGTCGTCGACTTCGAGGAGGGTCATGCGGCCTCACCTCGCTCGTAGCCGCCGAGGTACGCCTCCTGTACGGTCTCGTCGTCGCGGACTTCCTCGGGCGGGCCGTCGGCGATGACGCCACCCTGGTTGAGGACGACGATGCGGTCGGAGACGTTCATCACGATGTCCATGTTGTGTTCGACGAGGAGGACCGAGTGGTCCCGCGACACGTCCTCGATGAGGTCGACGACGAGGTCGATACTGGCCGACGAGACGCCCGCGTTCGGTTCGTCGAGGAGGAGGACGTCCGGGTCGCCAGCGAGCGCGATGGCGATTTCGAGTTGGCGCTTCTCCCCGTGGCTGAGATTCTGTGCCGTCTCGGACGCGACGCCGGACAGGCCGACACGGTCGAGGATGGCGTCCGCCTCGTCGTAGTATCGGTCGAACACATCGACAGAGCGCCACAGTTTGTGGGAGTCGTTTCCGTGGGCCTGCGCGGCGATGCGAACGTTCTCGCGCACCGTGCTCGTCGGGAAGACGTTCGTAATCTGGTACGAACGGTGGATTCCCATCGTCGCCGTCTCGTGCGGCGGGCGGCCGGTCAGGTCGACCCACTCGCCGTCGGTGTTGAGTTCGACGCGGCCGCGAGTCGGGGCGAGCGTCCCGGTGAGCAGGTTGAAGAACGTCGTCTTCCCCGCGCCGTTCGGGCCGATGAGCGAGCAGAGTTCGCCGTCGCCGAGCGTGAAATCGACCTCGTCGACCGCGACGAGGCCGCCAAATTCGCGCGTAAGTCCGTGAGTTCGAAGAATCATCGGCAGAGTTACAGCCCGCATCCCATGTCGTCCGAGTCGGCCGGAACCGTGGCCTCGTCGGCGGCGATTCGAGCGACCGGTTCACTCGGCATGATGGCCGCACCCCACTGGTCGGCCCACTCGTCCGTCGTCGGCACCGGGTCCGCGATGGTCATCTCGGAGCGGGCCTGGTTGTTGTATTGCTGGAAGGTGTAGCCGTCTGTCCCCTTCGGCGTCTCGGCGACAGTCATCCCGCGGAGGGCGGCCGCGATGTCGGCCCCGTCCGTGGACCCGCTTTCTTCGACCGCTTGCACGATGGCCGACGCGGCGGTGAACTGCCCCGCCGACAGCAGGTCGGGGACCTTCCCGTACGTCGAGGTGTGCATGTCGACGTAGGCGCTGTTGATGTCGTTGTCGTACTGGTTCCAGTGGTACCGCGTCGTGAACGGACCGAACTGCTGTTGGGCGATTTTCTCTTTCGTTAGCGGTTTTCCGAGCGCCTTCTGGAGCGTCTGTCCGATGACGGTGTTCGTAATCTCGGTTGCGAACCCACCGAACAGTCGCATGTCGTACTCGCCGTTGACGAACGTCGTAATCAGCGCGGGGAGCGTCTGCGCGGTGAACCCGCCGACGACGCCCTCCGCGCCCGCCTCGGCGGCGTTGTCGAGGAGGCCCTCGAACTCCGAGTAGCCCTGCGGGACGAACTTCTCGCCGACGACTTCGATGCCCTCGGCTTCGAGCACCGACCGATAGTTCGAGACCACGGCGTGGCCGAACGAGTAGTCCGCGCCGAGGAGATACACCGAGTTCACGTCGGTCTCGGTGGCGACGTACTTTCCGCCGCTTCGGGCGTCCATCGCGGTGTTCTCGTTCACCCGAAAGACCGACTCGGCGCACGTCTCGCTCGACGCCGTGATGCTGGCCGAGGCCGCAGGACCGACCATCATGGGTGTTCCGCTCGGCTTTGCGACGTTCTTGACGACGCGGTCGGCCGCGGCCGACGAGGTTGCCCCAAACAGGAGGTCGACGGATTCGTTCTGTACGAGGTCGGTCGCCACGCTCTGTGCCTTGTCGGCGCTCAGTTCCGTGTCCCGGATGACGAGTTCGTAGTCGACATCACCAACCGTCACCGTCTTCGTCCCCGTTTCCGCGGTTGCGATGGGGCCTACCCCCGCTTTGTACGCGAACCCGGAGAACATCCCCCAGAGGCTCTGTTGGCCGTAGTACGTCAGCGGGCCGGAAAGCGGCTGTAACACACCGATTGTCACCGAGCGACTGCCACTGCCACCACCTCCACCGGACTGCGTCGTCTCGTCGCCCGTGTCGGCCGACTTCTCCGTCTGCGCTGTCGTCGTGTCGCCGTCTCCTGAACCGCTAGTACAGCCCGCGAGTCCGGTGAGGCCGCCGACGGGGACCGTTCGAAGCAGTTGTCTACGCGAGATATTCCCAACCATGTGTCAAAAGAGGCGAGACACGTCAATACAACGATGGGTTGACATACAAACCCCGGAGCGGGCGAGGCAGTCTCAGGAGCGCTGCTGGAAGTCGTAGACCGCGTCGTAGAGCGTCTGGCGGTGTGGACCGTGCATCACGAAGTGCGTCCCGCCGCCAATCTCGACGTACTGTTTCTCGTCGGCCCCGAGGTCGTCGTAGAGCGTGAGAGCGTCGGCCCGTTGGGCGACGGGGTCGGCACTTCCGCGGACGACGAGGGTCGGCGCGTCGATTTCACTGGCGTCGTAGACCGGATTTCCTTCACAGCCGTCCCGAACGTCGGCGAGGGCACCAGTCTGTGCGATGTAGGCGTCTTCGCCCTCGACGCCCTGATTCGAGTTCACCTGCGTCTGCCAGATGGCTTCGAAAAGCGGCGTCGGTTCGTCCATCCCCTGTCTGGCCATCACAGTCTGTTTTTCTTCTTTGTAGTACGCGTCGAGGCCGGGTTCGAGTCCGAGTCCGGCAAGTCCCTCTTCGAAGCCGTACGGGGGTTGATACACGGGAGCGCACATGACGAGCGATTCGAGAACTGGCGAACGCTCCGAGACGAACGTCCCCCCGGTCATCGTCCCCCACGAGATGCCGACGAGGTGAATCGCGTCGAACCGGTCGCCGACGAACTCGAAGGCGGACTCGATGTCCATCACCGCGTCGCTGGCACGGACCGGCGGACTGTGTTCCTCCGGCGGAACCTGCATCTCCGGCGGGCGGTCGCTCTCGCCGTATCCTCGAACGTCGAGCGCGAAGACGGCTTGTCCGTGTTCGGCCGCGCGGTTCAACCACGAGTACGAATCGTCGTCCGGGACGGGCGGGTCGAGAAGCGCCTTCGACGAGGTCATCCCGCCGTGGAGGAACAAGACGGCCTCCTCGGCCCCGTTCGGCGTTCGTTCCCAGACGCGGAGTCGAGTTCCGTCGCGGGCGCGTACGTCATGTGCTACCAATCTCATATGTAACACATCTATCGTATCGCCGAAGAAAAGTCGGGTTCACATGTGAACTGCCCGGTAGCGAGCGGGTCGAGAGACAAACAGTTCCTCGTCTTACGGAACTCGTCGGAGGCTATCCCTCGCCGACCATCCGGTCTTCGGTGTCCCACTCGGACTGGCGGAGTTCGTACTTCTGGACCTTCCCGGTCGCCGTCGTGGGGAGGTTTTCGACGAACTCGACTTCCTTTACGACCTTGTAGCCCGCGAGCGACTCGCGCATGAACGACTCCAGTTCGTCCGCCGCGACACCGGGGTCCTGTGAATCACCGTTCGTCGGGAGGACGTACGCCTTCGGCGACTCGCCCCACTTCTCGCTCGGCATGGGAACGACCGCGACTTCCGAGACGGCGGGATGGTCGTGCAGCACGTCTTCGAGTTCGAGGCTGGAGATGTTCTCGCCGCCGGAGATGATGATGTCCTTTTTGCGGTCCTGAATCGTGAGGAAGCCCTGTTCGTCCACGGTCGCAAGGTCGCCGGTATGGAACCATCCCTCGATGCGGTCGGAAAACGCCCGTTCGGTCTCTTCGGGCTTATTCCAGTACTCTTCGAGAATCTGGTTGCCGCGGACGACGACTTCGCCGACGGTCTGGCCGTCGTGGGGAACCTCCTCGCCGTCTTCGTCGACGACCGTGATTTCGGTCCCCATGAATCCGATTCCGGTCTTCTTTTTCACCGCGAATCTCGAATCGGCGTCTTCGTCGTAGAAGCGCCGAAAGTCCGACGAGACGATGAGCGGCCCCGTCTCGGTGAGACCGTACATCTGCTTGAAGTGCCAACCAAAGTCGTCTTCGAGGGTTCGCATTGTCGCCTCCGGCGGGGCCGCGCCACCCGAGGCGATACGAAGCGGGTTGTCGCCGAGCGTCTGGGGGTCGTGGTCCCGGTAGTGCTCGATGAGCATGTTCATCACCGTCGGCGCGGCGCACATGTAGGAGACGTCCTCCGCGACGATTGTCTCGAAGATATCCGCCACGTCGATACCGCGAGTGCAGACGTGAGTCGCCCCCATCCCGGTAATAGAGAAGATGTGGCCCCACCCATTGGCGTGGAACATCGGCAGCGTCCAGAGATACACGTCGTCGTCCGAAACCTCCTGGTGGGCGACCGAGAGATAGGTGTGAATCACCTCCGCGCGGTGGGTCATCACGACCCCTTTTGGGTCCCCTGTCGTCCCCGACGTGTAGTTGATGGCGGCCACGTCGTCTTCGGTCATCTCGGGGCGCTCGTACGCGTCGGGGTCCGTCTCGGCGATGACCTCGTCGAAGTCCTCCCAGACGCCCGCTTCGACTTCGGGGTCGTTCTCGACGGCATCGCGGTCGTTGGTGATGAACACCTCCGTCGGAATCTCGTCGCGAATCGCCTCGATGTTCTCGGCGTACTCGTAGTCGGCGACGACGGCCTTCGCGCCGCAGTCGTTGACGATGTAGTCGAGTTCACCTGGCGTGAGCCGATAGTTCAGCGGCGTGTGTATCGCCCCGATTTGTAGCGACGCGTAGGCGGTTTCGAGATGGTAGTGCGTGTTCGGGTCGATGACGGCGACTCGGTCTCCTTGCTCGACGCCGCGGGCTTGCAGCGCCGCGGAGAGACGGTCGACGCGCTCGCCGAGTTCGTCGTAGGTGAGGCGGTCCCCCGTGGTCGTCACGACGGCGTCCAGTTCCCCGTAGTACGTCCTGGCTCTGTCGAGGAACTCCGTCGCGAGTAGCTCGCTGTGCATAGGTCTAACATGGCCAGAGTAGTGGGAAAGTTGTCAGGTTCACATGTGAACGAAGGCAGGTGACTTCGCCGTCAATCGCCAGTTTCGACTAAACGTTGTCACTGTCTTCTGATACATTCACCCGGGAGCGTCTGAAAAAGAAGGTATTGACCGAATCGAGCTAAATCGGGAGACTACATCCCGATTCTCGGAAGGTTACATCCCGCTTCCCTGCATCAGTTTCTGAATCTCCGGTTCCTCGGCGAGTTCCTCGGGGTCGCCGCTGGCGACGATTTCCCCGCGCTCGATGACGTAGATTCGGTCGACGATGTCCGGAACGTGCGTCACGTTCGACTCGGCGACCAGCACCGCGATGCCGCGGTCGTTGATGGCGCGGATGTGGCGCTTGAGGTTCGACACGACGACGGGAGCAAGCCCCTCCAATGGTTCGTCGAGGAGGAGCAAGTCGGGTTGGAGCGACAGCGCCCGCCCGACGGCGGTCATCTTCGCTTGCCCGCCGCTGAGGTTCTCGACGTTCGCTTCGCGGCGCTCTTCGAGTTCCGGGAACACGTCGTACACATCGGCGACGACAGCGTCTTCGTCGTCGATGCCGCGTTCGTCGCCGAGCGTCCAAATCGGGAGGCGGAGGTTCTCGTCGACGGTCATCCCCGTGAACAGTTTGCGGTCTTCGGGTTGGTAGCCGAGTCCGTGACTGGGGATGCGGTCGGCAGGCAGGTCGGTCAACTCCTCGTCGCGGAATCGAATCGACCCCGCCGTCACGTCTGTGAGCCCCATGATGCTCCGGAACGTCGTCGTCTTGCCAGCGCCGTTGCGGCCGACCAGAGCGACCGCCTCGCCCTCGCCGACCGAGAGCGAAACGTCGTGGGTGATGTCGAATCCGGCGACGGAGGCATCGACGCCGCGCAGTTCGAGGAGGCTCATTGTTCTACCCCCAACAGAAGGCGGCGGAGTTCGTCGTCCGTTTCGAGAATAGACGGCGGCCCTTCGCCGTGGACACCACCCTGATGCAGTGCGACGACGCGGTCGGCGTACTCCGAAACGATGTCCATGTCGTGTTCGATGGTGACCGTCGTGACACCCTCCTCACGGCTCACTTCCGCGATAGTGTCGATGACGTACGCCTTTTCCTGCGTCGAGACGCCCGCCGTGGGTTCGTCGAGGAGGAGATAGTCCGGGTCGAGTCCGAACGACATCGCCACGTCGAGGAGTTTGCGCGTCCCGTGGGCGAGTTCCTCGGCCACCGTGTCGGCGTGTTCGACGAGTCCGAACTTGTCGAGGAGTTCGTCGACCGTCGATTCGACCTCGTCGTGCCCATCTCTGAGGCTAAATAGGCTTCTCGTGAGTTGGTGCTCCGAGAGGACGGCGGTTCGGACGTTCTCTCGGACCGTCATCTCCTCGAAGAGCTTCACGACCTGGAAACTCCGGACCAACCCGGCGTGGACACGTTCGTCGGGCGAGAGAGTCGTCACGTCCTCGTCGTCGAGGAAGACGCGGCCGCTATCGGGAGCGAGGTGCCCCGTCAACAGGTTCACGAGCGTCGTCTTGCCAGCGCCGTTGGGGCCGACGATAAACACCATCTCGCCGGTCTCTCTGCCGAATTCGACCGTCACGTTGTCAGTCGCGCGGACGCTTCCGAACGACTTCCGAAGGGAGTCTGCGCGAAGCATCTCAGCGCACCCCCAGTGCGGATTGGACGTCCCGAAGCCAGTTTCGAGTCGACCGGACGAAACTCGTCGTCGCCTTCGAAATCCAGTCGCCGACGACAGCCGGGTTCTCGCGGAGTTCCCGAGTCGCCCCGGACAGAAGCCCGCCCGAACGGAGCGACCCGACGAGGCCGCGCGGGAGTCCGAAGACGATGACGAGAAGCGCCAGTCCAGTCAACGCGTCGAAGTAGGCTGTCAGGTCGCGGCCCACGTCCTGCAAGAACACGAGCAAGACGCCGCCCACGAGCGGTCCCAGGAGCGTCTGGAAGCCGCCAAGGATAGCCATGAACAGGATGTCGCCGGACCGGAGGAAGTACAACACCGGTCCGGGGCGGACGTGCTGTTGGACCATCGCGTAGAGCGCACCGGCGACGCCACCGTAGACGCCCGAGATGACGAACGCAATCCAGACGTAGCGCTGGACTGGAATTCCGATGAACTGCGCGCGGGTCCGGTCCTGTCCGATGGCGTCGAGGGCGTTGCCGAACGGCGAGTTCACCACTCGCCACATGACCACGAGCGACACCACGAGGATGACGACGGTCAGGTAGTAGAGGATGACCGCGTACGCCTCCGAATCGAGCGCGAGACCGAAAATGAGCGGTTGTCGCGCCGCGCCGGGACGAACCGGAAGCCCGTCGCTCGACCCGAAGAAGGACTGGCCCTGGACGAGGGCGTACAGGAGTTGCCCGAACGCCAGCGTCAAAAGCGAGAAGTACAGCCCTGTGTGGCGAAGCGAGAGGTACCCGATTACCGCGGCTACGAGCGTCGCCACGACTATCGCAGCGACCAAGAGAAGCGTGAACGACGCCACGTCGAACTTGGCCGCGAGCACTGCCGCCGTGTACGCGCCGGTGCCGAAGAAGGCCGCGTGGCCGAACGACACCAATCGCGTGTGGCGAAGCAGCAGATTCAGCCCCACCGCGGCGAGGCCGAACAGCAGTCCCTGATGGACGACCGTTAGCTGAAGACTCGGAGTCACCGTCGCAACGTCGGGGACGGCGAACAACACGAGTAGACCGACGAGTGCGAACGCGGCCTGCCGCTTCGTGAGTTCCAAGCCCTTCGTGATTCGAACCCGCGTCTCGCCGTCTCGCGAGACGAGTCCGGGTCGGGAGTTGTCGCTCATCCCATCTCACCCCACGTACCGAAGAGACCCTCTGGCCGAACCAAGAGGACGAAAGCCATGATGGCGAACGGCGCGGCGAGTTCCGCCGGGGGATACTGCCAAATCGCCCACCGACTCAACACGCCGACGAGCAGTGCGGCGACGAACGCGCCGCGGAGACTCCCGAGACCGCCGATAACGATGACGACGAACGACAGCACGAGCGGGTTCGCTCCCATGTCGAGGCTGGCGAAGCGCGGCGGGAGTGCGAGTGCGCCCGCGAACCCGGCGAAGAACGCGCCGAGTGCGAACACGAGCGTGAACGTCCGACCCGTGTTGACGCCGAGCGCCGTCGCCATCTCTCGGTTGATGGCCGTCGCACGGATGATGCGGCCGGTCTTCGTCCGGTTGAAGAACCAGAACAGCCCCCCGACCGTCACCAGTCCGATGACGATAATGACCACGTTGTACGTCGGGTAGGTGAGTCCCAGAAGCGACATCAGTGGAATCGAGTTGATGCCGCCGTAGGCGTCCTGTAGACGCAGCGGGGAGGGACCCCAGATGAGTTTGTTCACGTCCTTGATGATGAGCAAGAGCGCGAACGTGAGGACGATTTGGTACACCTCGTCGCGGCCGTATATCGGCTTGAAGAACGTCGCCTCCAAGAAAACCCCGACCGGAACGAGGACGGCCGCCGCGAGGGCCGCGCCGAGGAGTACGACGCCGAGGAAGACGAGTTGCGTTGGGAGCGTGGTTGGCGGCGCGACGAGGCCCGTCAGGTACCCGATGATGGTAAAGCCGACGTACGCACCGAGGGCGAACAACTCGCCGTGGGCGAGATTCAGCACGTCGAGGATGCCGAGGACGATAGTCAGCCCCGAGGCGATGAGAAACAGGACGAACCCGTACTGAATCCCGTGGAGCGTGTGTGTGACGAAAGTTTCGAGTCCAGACATGTGTGTCTTGCATCACCAACTCGAAATCCATTCCGATGCGGTAGCTCGCGGTGGCGGTGCGAGTTCCGGCGGACTGTGCATCGAGATGTTGTCCAGCGCCGGCGCGCCGAGGCCGTCGTCCCAGACCATGTCGCCGTAGTAGGCGTTCGAGAGTCCCTGATGGCCCTGTCCCATCACGTGGTACCCTGCGGGCGTGTAGAAGCCGTGGCCTTCGAGTGCCGTTGCGAGTTGGTCCTGCGAGGGCCACCCGCCGACGAGGGTCACCGCCTTCTCGGCCGCGGTTGCCCACGCAGCGACGGCACCGTACCCGCTCATGAAGTGCGCACTCGGCACGATGTCCCACTGGTCGCGGGCGTCCTGCAGGAGTTCTTTTCCGGGATTCCAGCGCGACGGCGTGGGTTCGCCCCAGTAGAAGTTCCGCGACCCGGAGACGGCGTTCGCCTGTTCGACGACATCCTTGCTGAGGTCGTTGACGGCGCTGTAGAGCACCGACCCGACGAGTTTGGTGTTCTCGAACATGTTGTTCGCCGCCGCCTGATTCAGGAGCGTCGTCACGTCGCCGCCCCAGTTCGACGAGAAGGTCACGTCCGGTTGTTTGTCGTTGACCTCGGTGATGTGCGTGGACATGTCCTCGGCCAACAGGTCCGGGTAGCCTTCGTAGACGACTTCGGCCCCGGTGAGTTTCTGGATGGCCTTCTTGAACACGTTGAACTCGTCTTTCCCGAACGCGTAGTTCGGATTGATGCCCGCGACGGTGTCGATATTCTCTGCACCAAGTCGGTCCACCGCCGCCCGAGCAGCGGCGACACACTCCATCACGTCGTGGTTCTGGAACCGGAACGAGTAGGTCGGGTCAGGAAGCGTCTCCTCGTAGAGCGTCGTCACCGTGCCGTCGGTTCCGACGTTGACGACGCCCTGATTCTCGACTTCGGGTGCGAGCGCCGCGTGACCCCCGCTCGACGTGGGACCGAAGGTCACCTCCTTTCCCTCGTCGACGAACTGTTTGTAGTTCTCGACGTGCGCGTCAGCCTCGTGGACGACATCGAGTTGTATCTTTCGACCGGCGACGCCGCCTGCCTCGTTGATTCGCTGCACCGCCAGTTCCGCACCGTACTGGGTCTGGAGGCCGAGCACTGCTGCCGCCCCCTCCGTGAACGTCTGTAGGCCCGCTTGAATCGGTTCGTCGGGCACGTCCGCAGCGCCCTCGGACTGCGACGAGTTGTCGTCGCCCAAGAGCGCGGTACATCCGGCGAGGGATGCCGCGAGTGCCGTCCCACCGATTGCTTTGAGCATCGTACGTCTGTCGAGTGAATTGTTTGATGTTGCCATTGGTGTGCACTGTCGGAGTCACGGAGTCGATTCCGAACTCTGCGACCTTAGGTAACATTTGACACCAAACAACCGGAAAGTGACCGGGGTTTATCTATAAACCCAAACCAAATCGGGAGACAACGACAGGGTTTCTAGAAACGTACCGATGAAAGACTTTATTTATGACGACAATTGATAGCCCCTAGCATGGAATCATTAATGGTCGATATGGTGCAATACGACTGCCCCTACATCGACACAACGGTGGACCACGACGTATCGTTCACCGGTCTTCACTGGGACTTCAACACCGCACGGCAACAACTCGAATCGCGTGTGTTGGTGAAAGCCGGGAGCGTCGAAGAACTCGACAACGGACTCAACACGCTTCGGGAGCACCGAAACATGACGGACTATCGGTTGCTCTCGCGTCGCGGCGACCAGGCGATAATCAAGAACGCCGTCGGCCAGACGAGCGCGATGCAGGCGATTCGCAACAACAACGGCTACCTCACGGGAGCGTTCGAAGCGAGCGACGGGAGCGAGCGGTGGCACATCGGCTTCGACCGAAGCGACATAGTGAGCGACGCCCTCTCGGAACTCGACCGCGAGAACGACTTCACCGTGGAGTCGCGTGCGACCATCACGTTCGAGGACTACTTCGACCTCGTCGAACACGTCGGTCCGGCGAAGACGCTCCTCGACGCGTGTCGTTCGCTCTCTACCGTCGAGCGCGAGACGCTCGAAACGGCGCACAAAAACGGCTACTTCTCGACGCCGCGCGACGCGACCCTTGGAACGCTCGCCGACGAGTTCGGTATCTCGAAGACTGCCGTCTCGAAGAATCTCCGTCGTGGACAGGGGAAACTGATGGGTCAGGTACTCGACGCGATGGGCGACATCGACGAGCGCGCGTGAGGCGACTGTCCAGCATTCACATATCAACCCGGTGGTTGAACTCCGCTCCGGACTAGTATACGAGTGGAACGTGGCGACCCGGTGATACCGTTTGCATTTGCCCTGCCAGTGGGTGCCTCGTTCCGATATCCGTGCCGAATCCGGGCCCCCAGTCCCGGATTTTTCTCCTGCATTTCGAGACGACTGTCGCGGCAGTCGTCACTCACGTCGATATATCAACCTGTGCGTAGAAGCACCTGACTACGCATTGTCTCTCCATGCCAGCCGTATCCGTCGGCGACACCGCCGACTCGACACTCGACGTAACGGCAGAGAGAATCGACTCCTTCGCCGAAGTGAGCGGCGACACGAACCCGCTCCACCTCGACGCCAAGTACGCGGAAGCGTCCATGTTCGACGGTCGTATCGCACACGGCATGCTCGCCGCCGGTGCCGTCAGCGCCGCTCTCGCCAATCTCCCGGGAGAGGTCGTCTATCTCTCACAAAACCTCGACTTTCAAAACCCGATTCGGCCCGGTGAGACGGTCACCGCAACTGCGACGGTGGTCGAAACCCTCGACGGCGACAAAGTCCGCGTAGAGACGGTTGCCGAGACGAACGAGACGGTGCTGACGGGCGAAGCAGTCGTCCTTTCGCTGCCACGCGCCGCTCCCACGTGACAGCGGTCGGAAAACGCAGCCGGGGGGTGCCGACGGTTCGAAAACGCCGTCAGGCGTGCTGAATCCCGGTTAATTGCTCGCGTCGTAGCCAGCGTCCTCGACGGCGGCAACGAGCGCGTCCACGTCAACGTCGCCCGCGACAGTGGCGGTGTCCGCCTCGCGGTCGGCGGTCGCCGATTCGACGCCAGAGACCGATTCGAGCGCGTCGACGACGCGTCCTTCGCAGTGCTCGCAGGTCATACCCGTGACGGTGAGAGTCGTACTCATCACTCGAAACGACGTGTTCTCTCCCTTAGTCGATTTCTCTTTTATCTATTCGACAATTGGCGGGAGATAGCTTTGGAATCGAAAGCGATATTCGAGAAATGCCTATTATCTTCGGCGTCGAACGACACCCTATGCGCAATCTCGACGAGACCGACCTTCGCATCCTCGAACTCCTCGCCGACGATGCTCGACGCCCCTTCAGCGATATCTCCGACGAAGTCGGCCTCTCGGCACCCGCCGTCTCTGACCGAATCGACCGCCTCCGCGAAGAGGGCGTCATCCGGCGGTTCACGGTCGACGTGGACCAATCGACGCTCTCCGGTGGGACCCCCGTCCTCGTCCGTCTGTCAGTCCGTCCGGAGTTCGTCACCGGCGTACGCGACGCGCTCCGAGACGCCGACCCGGTGGAACATCTCTTCGTCACGGCCGATGGCGAGGTAACCTTCCACGCGAGACTCAACGGCGACGCGCTTCGAATCGAACTCGACGAACTGGTCGACCTCTCGACCGTCTCCGACTACGAGGTTAGCCTCGTCGAATCCGCCGAATGGACGCCGACGGTCAGTGGGACCGGGTTCGCACTGGAGTGCGCGGAGTGCGGAAACACCGTCACGAGCGAGGGCGAGCGCGCCCGCATCGGCGGCACGCTCTATCACTTCTGTTGTTCGTCCTGTCTCGACCGTTTCCAGTCCCGATACGACCGCTTAGAGGCGGGTGCGCGGTCTGAGAACTAAACGCATCCATCTACTTTCGAATCGAAAAAATCCATCGGGGGAGACCTTCGCTTCCGAAGGCACAATCGAGGTAAGAGAGGGGCACGTACCCTCTACTAACATGAGTAGCCGAACGGCCCATCTGGATATCCGCGGCATGAGTTGCGCAAACTGCTCGCGCACGGTCGGGGAGTCCGTCAAATCGCTCGACGGCGTCACTGACGCGACTGTCAACTTCGCCACCGACGAAGGGACAGTAGAGTACGACCCCGAGCGCGTCTCGCTCGCCGAAGTGTACGACCGCATCGAGGAGTCCGGCTACGAGGCCGTCTCCGAGGCGCGAACCATCGGAATCAGCGGCATGAGTTGTGCGAACTGCGCCGACGCCAACCGGAAGTCACTGGAGTCGGTTCCGGGCGTTATCGACGCGGAGGTCAACTTCGCCACCGACGAGGCGCGCGTCACGTACAACCCCGCCGACGTAACCCTCGACGAACTCTATCAGGCAATCGAAGATGCGGGCTACAGCCCAATTCGAGAGGAAGGAAGCGGGGAAGACGACGAGGACAAGAGCGCCCGCGACGTGGCCCGAACCGAGGAGATTCGTCGCCAAAAGCGCCTGACGCTCTTCGGCGCGGCGCTGTCGGCACCGCTTCTCGCCATGCTCGCCGTCGAGTTGTTCACCGCCGCGGGACTCCCGGAGATGATTCCCGGAACGGGACTCCCAATCGGGTGGGTCGCGTTCGCGCTCGCGACGCCCGTGCAGGTCGTCCTCGGCCGCGAGTTCTACGTCAACTCCTACACGGCAGTCGTGAAGAACCGCACCGCAAACATGGACGTGCTCATCGCGATGGGGTCCTCGACGGCGTATTTCTACTCCGTGGCCGTCCTCTCAGGCCTCCTCGCCGGAAGTCTCTACTTCGACACCGCCGCGCTCATCTTGGTGTTCATCACGCTCGGCAACTACCTCGAAGCCCGCTCGAAGGGGCAAGCTTCCGAAGCACTTCAGACGCTTCTCGAACTCGAAGTCGACACCGCGACGCTCGTCGACGACGACGGCACCGAGCGCGAAGTCGAACTCGACGACGTGCAGGTCGGAAACCGGATGAAAGTCCGCCCCGGCGAGAAGATTCCGACAGACGGCGTGGTCGTCGAAGGCGATTCCGCCGTCGACGAGTCGATGGTCACAGGTGAATCAGTCCCCGTCTCGAAGGAACCCGGTGACGAAGTCGTCGGCTCCACGGTGAACCAAAACGGCGTCCTCGTCGTCGAGGCCACCAAAGTCGGCTCCGAAACGGCCATCCAGCAAATCGTCTCGCTGGTGAAGGAAGCACAGGGTCGCCAGCCCGAGATTCAGAACCTCGCCGACCGTATCTCGGCGTACTTCGTCCCCGCAGTCATCGTCAACGCCCTCATTTGGGGGTCCGTCTGGTACCTCTTTCCCGAGATGCTCGCGGGCATCATCCAGTCGCTTCCGGTGTGGGGGCTCGTCGCCGGCGGTCCGGCCGCCGCGGGCGGTGCCGTCTCGACGTTCGAGTTCGCCGTCGTCGTCTTCGCCTCGGCGGTCCTCATCGCCTGTCCGTGCGCGCTCGGCCTCGCGACACCCGCCGCAACGATGGTCGGGACGGCAATCGGCGCGCAAAACGGCGTTCTGTTCAAAGGCGGCGACATCCTCGAACGCGTCAAAGACGTTGAGACAGTCGTCTTCGACAAGACCGGGACGCTGACGAAAGGCGAGATGACCTTGACCGACGTGGTCGCCTTCGGCCCCGCGGCCGACGGGTCGGGCGTCGTCGCGACTGGCGAAGACGAAGCGCTCGACGAGGCGACAGTCCTCCGATACGCCGCGTCTGCCGAACGCAACAGCGAACACCCGCTCGCGCGCGCCATCGTCGAGGGTGCTGAAGAGCGCGGTATCAACCTCACCGAACCCGAGGACTTCGAGAACGTCCCCGGTCACGGAATTCGCGCGACGGTCGAGGGCCGCACTGTCCTCGTGGGGAACCGGAAGCTCCTCTCGGACGAGGGTATCGACCCCTCACCCGCCGAAGATGCCCTCGTGGACCTCGAAGCAGACGGAAAGACCGCCATGCTCGTCGCCGTCGGTGGCTCACTCGCAGGTGTCGTCGCCGACGCCGACGAGGTGAAAGAAACCGCTGCCGACGCTGTCTCCCAGCTCCGCGAGCGTGGCACCACGGTCCACATGATTACCGGCGACAACGAGCGGACCGCCCGCGCCGTCGCCAAACAGGTCGGCATCGACCCCGAACACGTCAGCGCCGAAGTCCTCCCCGAAGACAAAGCCGACGCCGTCGAATCGCTCCAGTCGGACGGAACGCGAGTGATGATGGTCGGCGACGGCGTCAACGACGCCCCCGCGCTCGCTGCCGCGTTCGTCGGCACGGCGCTCGGGTCCGGTACCGACGTCGCCATCGAGGCGGCCGACGTGACGCTCATGCGCGACGACCCCCGCGACGTGGTGAAGGCCATCCGCATCTCCGAGGGGACGCTCGCAAAAATCAAGCAGAACCTGTTTTGGGCGCTCGGCTACAACACGGCGATGATTCCATTGGCGTCTGTCGGACTGCTCCAACCCGTCTTCGCCGCCGCTGCGATGGCGTTCTCGTCGGTGTCGGTCCTCGCCAACAGCCTGCTGTTCCGCACCTACACGCCGGACCACGACTACCACCTGCTGGACTTCCTCCGGCGGTAGTTTCGACCCGTCTGCGTCGTCCCTCCCGCGTCCCTTTCCAATTTCCTTCGTCTCACCCCGCCGAACCCCTTCGTTTCACCTCGAACAACGAGTCCACGCGCGAGTGTTTTATCGCCCGAATTTGTGTCTCCACTCCCCGGAGTTCGCGTCTCCGCTCCCCAGTTCGCGTCTCCGTTCCTCGGAGTTCGTGTCGTGCTGAGCGGGTTGTGGCGGCGGTCACCGGCCGATGGTCCCGCCATCCAGCTTTTGTTCTCAGACGCTGAAGTATCAGCTACCATGAAACGCGTGCGTGGTCGTCGAAGCGAGCGTGGACTGTGGATTGCCGTCGGCGCGTTCGTCGCGCTTGTCGGCATCGGAACGCTCGCGGGGATGCCGTGGCGCTACGCCGGGGGCGGCCCGGTCATGGCAGTCGTACAGGTTGCAGCAGCACTCGCGACTATCGGTATCGGCGCGGCAGTCGCATGGCTCGGCGTGACGAGCGCGTCCGAAAAACGGTAGCGGCGGTCGAGGTAGTTAGTACCGCGACGGGAGGTACGCCATACCGATGAGGAGGACGACCATCGAGAAGGACGCGATGGCGATGCCCCACAGACCGTTTTCGGTCTCGTGGAACTGTTCGATTTCCTCGGTCTGGTGGTTGTAGCTCTCGTAGTTCGTCGTGAGGACGAGCGTGCTGTTGTCGGGGAAGTACGCGAGGTACTGCTGGCCGCCAACAGTCACGTTGGACTCGTCGCCGACGGAGATGGTGTTTTCTTCCTCACCGAACCATTCGAGCGTGACGCCCGACGATTCGACGGTTGCGACGGTGACAGAGTTGTTGTCGTACTCGAAGGAGTCACCCTCGGCGACCGTCCGGGTCTCGTTGGCCGGGAAGTACTCCGCGGCGGGAACGAGTTCGGAGTCGTTGAGGACGACGTACTTCTCGCCGTCACGGGTGACGGTTTCGTTGTCGGCGTTCGGGTCGTTCATCAAGATGGCCGTGTCGTTGCGAAGCTCGACAAGCGTCGCTTCGGACGGGTCGGAGGCGTTGGGCACCTCGACACGCCAGTCCGTGCCATCGAGTGTGACGGTGCTTCCATTGTCCCACGTCTCGGTGAAGCGGGCAGACTCGTTCACGTACATGAGTTCGCCCTCACGGACGAGCGTACTGCCGCCACCGTGGCCGCCCGACTCCACTTCCGCGGAGATAGACGACACAGTGTACGTCTGGTCACTGCCGGGTACGGAGAACTCGTCGTCCTGTGCCAGCGAGTACTCTGGGTTCTCGAAACTGATCGACGGTGTTGATGCAGTCGCGATGAGCGAGTATGCACCCGCACCGATGACCAGGAAGAACACGACGGAGATAGCCGCGGCGCGTCGTTGCATGGTTTCGGCATGGGCCACACGGCGTATAACGATTACTTTTCCGCGGAGTGTCTCACCCCACGACCCGCCCGGCGTCTCACTTTAGTACCCCGAATAGTGAGGCCGCAGGTGTTGCAACCGGGAAGCGTTTTGACGTCTCTCCCAAAACACCGACAGTATGACTGCCGGGGTGCGTCCGCACTGGAAACACGATGGAGGAGAACAGTGACGCCAGACGCAGACCACGTCGCCGACCATCTCGAACTCGTCGCCGACCGGTTCGACTTTCTCCGGGTACTGGACTCTGCGCCGCACTCCAAGCGCGAGTTGACAGAGACACTTCAGTACTCGCGGTCCACCGTCGATAGGGCGATTCGGGACCTCGTCGGTGTCGGCCTCATCATCAAAGGCGAACGCGGATATTCGACATCGCTGAAGGGACGATATCTGGCGTCGCTCTTCGAGTCCTACCGCAACGACGTTGGGGATGTACTCGAACTCGACACGGTTCTTTCCGACCTGTCGTCCGACTACCCGCTTCCGGTGCGTGCGTTCGTGGGTGCCGATATCGAACTGTCCGCCGGAACCACCCCGCACCGCCCGATAGAGCTTCTCTCCGACGAACTCGCGGCGACCGACTACGGGACGATGGTGATGCCGCGGCTTCCGAACCGGGCTTTCGTCGAGCGATTGGCGAAGGAACTCAAAAACGGCTGTGCGTGTCGGTTGGTCGCGCCCGAACCCGTCGTCACCGCTATCTGGCGCGCGTTTCCAGAACTGCTCGAAGTCGTCCAGACCACGCCGGAGGTCAAACTCCGCGTCGGCGACGTGCCACCCTACGCGGTCGGACACACTGTCGTCGACGGGACCCCCCGCTCGACGGTCATCATCTACGACGGCAGCGACCAGATTCGAAGCGTCGTCAGCAATACGACCGACGCAGCGGTGACGTGGGCGCGTCACCACACGCAGTCGATTTGGGAAGATGCGGACCCGTTCCACCTCGAAGGACGACTCGACGCCGACGCATCCGAATCGGAACACCCCACTACCAACGCTTCCGACGCGGAACACCCCACTACCAACGCTTCCGACGCGGAACACCCCACTACCGGCGCGTCCGAAGCGCGACAAGCCACCGGCGACTGGTCCGAAGGAAAACAAACTGGCGACACCGAAGCCACAACCGCCGGAAATGCCGATTCCCGAACCGCAGTCACCGAAGCTCCCGACACATCCTCCGGTGGCTCCACCCCCGAGAACGCCGACGGCGAATCGGGCCACTGCGACGGCGACTCGGGCGACGCCGGTGAATCGCGGATTCGCGGGGACGCACTGCCAACGACACTCGAATCACAGGGCCTCGTTCGACTGTCGGCCGACTACTTCGACCGCGTCGGCGTCTCACCGCCGCTCGCTTGCTGGCGCGCAGGGTTCGACCTCGGAGAGGTTCGCGTCGGGTACGCGCTCGACCGAGAGCGTCCGGTCTCGAACGGACGCGAGAACGTCACGGCAACCCTGTTCGACGACCTTCGAGACGGACGCGACCGTGTCGTCGTCGGCCCGCCCGGGTCGGGAAAGAGCACCGTGTGCATGTCCGTCGCCTGCCGCTGGTACGAACACGAACTCGGACCCGTCCTCTACCGAAAGAGCGGCGAACGCGATCCGCTGACCGCGACTGCGCACCTCGGGTCGTACCTCGCGGATGCGCCCGGTCACACACTCGTCATCGTCGAAGACGCGACGCGGAGCGAAGCCAACGCCGTGTTCGAACTAGTCCGCGAGTTTGCGGACGACGGCCACGTGACGTTCCTCCTCGACAGCCGTGAAAACGAGTGGCGCGACGGTCAACTCCGAGGGTCTGCACGCCTCGAATCCCACCGCATCCACGCCATCGAGGAGGTCACTGTTCCTCCAATTGATGAACGCGAGTGTGAGCGAATCGTCGACCACTTCGAAGCGACGGTCGACCAAGCGGTCGATATCGACCCCGAAGAACTGCGCCCCGGTGACGACGACGAACTCGCCCCCGGCGAGATGTACCTCTTTTTCCACCGCCTCGCACGCTACGTCGAGCCCGCGATGCGCGACACCAGCGGGCCGACGAGTCTCGCCGACGACATCGACAGCGTCTACGACGACCTTCGAGCAGTGGACGAGGAAGTCGGTGTCGATGTGGGCGTCCTCGTCAACCTTCTGAACGCGTCGGGCGTCGGTGTCGACACGCCGCTCGCGTACGCCCTCGCGTCGACCAGCGCTGAAGAACAACAGGTCGAAACGGCGCTCGACGCGCTCGAACGGTCCGTCCTCTACTCGGCGTTCGGCGACAACGAGTCCGAGCGGGTCAGAACGGTCCACGAGACGTGGTCGACGCAGTTCCTCCAGCGCCTGCTCGATATCGAATCGGAACGACGGGCTCGCCGTCGGTTCGAGCGATGCCTCGCCGCCCTCTTCTCACTCGCCGACGACGCTGAGGCCCGCAGAGCCGTCCAATCGGTCTTCGGCGGGACCGCAGACATCGTTCGAACGATTGCCGACAGCCCTGGGGCGTGGGGCAACCGCCTCGTCCGAAACGTCTTCGAACTCGGTGTCAACAACCCGCGACTCTCTCCGCTCTACGCCGAGACTGACTACTCGCGCGTCCGCGTTCCCAACGCGTGCGACGACGACCTGTGTATCGACGTTCGCCGGTGGCGCGCTCGCATGTTCGTCAACGGCGGCGAACTCGACCGCGCGCTGCGCGAGTTCGAGTCTCTCAGCGACTACGAAGACGACCGCTTCGACGAAGAGACGCTCATCCAGGTGCGAGCAGACGGCTACGCCGGACTCTCGGAGGTCGAACGACACAACAGCAACTTCGACCGTGCACGTGAGATGGCGATGGCGGCGCTCGACCGCTTCGAGCGAATCGACGATGACGTGGGACGAAGCGACGCGCTGAACGCACTCGGGTCTATTGCCGGAAAGTCAGGCGAGTTCGAGACGGCGAGAACGCACTACGAGCGCGCACTAGAACTGCGGCGCTCCGTCGGTGATACGGTTCGAGTCGCTAGCACGCTCTCGAACCTCGCTCGGGCAGAACAAGTGCTCGGGGATTACGACGAAGCACGTGAGCACGCCCGAGAGAGTCTCCAGCTTCGGCGAGAACAGGGCTACCGATGGGGCGAAGCACTGACGCTCTCGATGCTCGGTATTATCGAACTCGTCGACGGGACGCTCGACGAGGCAGAGCGGTATACGCGACTCACGCTCGAGATACGACGTGACATCGGTGACGAGATGGGTGCCGCGTCGTCGTTGAGAAACTACGGCCAGATAGAACTAGACCGTGGCAAGCTAGAGGCTGCCAGCGACCGATTCACTAGCGTATTCGAATCGCTCGATGACGACGAGTTGGAGTGGATTCGTGGAAACGCCCACTACGGTTTCTCTCAAGTGCTCCTCGAACTCGAACAGTACGACGACGCACTCGAACACGCCGCCGAAGCAGCCAGTCTCCTCGAAGACAACGAATCACAGTTGACGGAACTCCTCACTGTCCAGGCCCGTGCACACCTCGGTCAAGGTGACGTCGCCAACGCGCGAGCGCTCGCAACCGACGCACTCGACCGCGCAGCATCACACGACGACGAGGAGCCGAACGCCCGTGCGAACGCTGCATTCGGACTCGTTCTCGTCGCTGAAGGTGACATAGACCGTGGCATCGACTATCTCGAAACCGGGGTCGAGACCGCTCCGACGACGGCCTTAGAAGGTCGGATTCGGTCGTATCTGGCTGATACACTCCAATCTGCCGGACGCGATGCTGATGCGCTCGACCAACTCGAACGAGCTGTCGAGTGTTTCTCCGCCGTCAATGCCGGGGTTCGGTCGCGGAAGACCGCCCTCCACGGGGTCGAACTTGCCCGGTCGCTCGGCGACGACGATACCGAAGCGGAACTCGAAGCACACCTCGAAGACAAAGTGGAGTCAACGGAACTCCCAAACTGATTCGGCGGCCGAAAAATGAGTTCGTTCGGTGAACCTACATCTCGGGGAAGTCGACATCGACGATGCCGAGTTGCGTGAACATCCCGAGCATATCAGGCATGACCCACCGTTCGGTGATGAGTCCGTCTTCGACTCTCGTGAATACCATGTTCCCCGCCTCGAAGGACTTCCCCGTCGGTTCGAGGCCCATGAACTCACCTTCGTGCGTGCCGCGCAGGGTCACGCGCATGGCGACCGTGTCGCCCTCCGTGACGATATCCTCGACCGTCGCCGAGAAGTCACTAAACGCCTCGTTCAGTTTTGTAAGCTGTTCTTTCAGTTCTTCGCGGCCCCGCCGGACCCCCAGTGGACTGTGGTCGACGACATCCTCCGCACAGATTTCGTCGATTAGTCCGATGTTGCCCTCTGTCGCTACCTCTTCCGGGAAGCGTCGAGCGACGAGTGCGTTCGCCTCGTCTGTTGGTGACGGTGACGTTGCTGAAGACATCTTGGTCTCTCCATAGTACCCACCACCCTGGTTATCCCCCGCCCTGGTGGTGCGTACTAAGTACTAGATTCCACGCGTTAGGCGTTAACTATTACCATGAAATAGTGTTCACTCGTGAGTGACAGTCTCAACTTCCAGTATTCAACGCTCACAGCAGACACTGGCTGTCGTTGTTTTCAGAAAAGCCAAGGGCCGGATTTGAACCGGCGATGGGCGGCTCTGCAGGCCGCTGCGTTCGGCCGGACTCTGCCACCTTGGCGCACCTAATCGTATCGCTGTCTCGTGCTTAAGTTTGACGATGTACGGGAAGACGTGCTCTCACGTGGTATCTCACACAGCACGTCTCGCTATCGCACACCCAAACCAGCTTGCTGCCCGTTCGCGTACTGGTGGTGTTTGACGAATCACCGAGCGCTATCGCTCACGAGCGGATGACGGGCGTGTGGACACACCCTATAAATGAAGAAAGCCCACCGGACAGCGTCCGGTGGGCTTGAAGTATGAATGGTGGCGGCGAACTGGATTTCCCAGAGGATCGCTCACTCCAGTACTGACCAGAACGCAGGTGAGCTTAACTTCCGTGTTCGGGATGGGTACGGGTGGAACCTCACCGCTCTGGCCGCCGTAAGGCCGATTGACGGAATCGAACCGTCACCATACCAATATCGGTCTGGCGTCTGACTAATGTACGTGCAATCCAGTTTGCGCCTGGACCCGTTCCCGAGTCTCAGTGCGTATGAATGTGGCTTGGTCTGTTAGTGCTCGCGGGCTTAACAACTCGTTGCCTCGTTGCGTACACCCCGAGTCTATCGAACTCGTCTTCTACGAGTGACCTCAGTGGAACTTCTTTTCCGTGTAGGTTTCGAGCTTAGATGCTTTCAGCTCTTACCCTGCGGTGCGTAGCTGCCCGGCATCTGCCCTCTCGGACAACCGGTACACCAGTGGCACCCATTCGTAGTTCCTCTCGTACTATACGAACGTTCACGTCAAGTTCCTTCACACCCCCAATAGATAGCAGCCGACCTGTCTCACGACGGTCTAAACCCAGCTCACGACCTCCTTTAATAGGCGAACAACCTCACCCTTGCCCGCTTCTGCACGGGCAGGATGGAGGGAACCGACATCGAGGTAGCAAGCCACCGGGTCGATATGTGCTCTTGCCGGTGACGACTCTGTTATCCCTAAGGTAGCTTTTCTGTCATCTACGGGTCCCATGAATGAACCTCGTAGGTTCGCTAGACCACGCTTTCGCGTCAGCGACACTCGTTGGGAATGTCACTGTCAGACTTCCGTTTGCTCTTGCGCTCTTCCACGAGTTTCCGACTCGCGTGAGGAAATCTTTGGGCGCGCTCGATATCTTTTCGAGCGCGTACCGCCCCAGTCAAACTGCCCGGCTACCGGTGTCCTCCGCCAGGAGTGAGAGTCGCAGTCACTAACGGGTAGTATTTCAATGGTGCCTCGGTGGCCCGCTGGCGCGGGTACCTGTGTAATGGCTCCTACCTATGCTGCACATTAGCGACCACGTCTCAGCGACAGCCTGCAGTAAAGCTCTATAGGGTCTTCGCTTCCCCTTGGGGGTCTCCAGACTCCGCACTGGAACGTACTGTTCACCGGGCCCAACGTTGGGACAGTGACGCTCTCGTTGATCCATTCATGCAAGCCGCTACTGAAGCGGCAAGGTACTACGCTACCTTAAGAGGGTCATAGTTACCCCCGCCGTTGACAGGTCCTTCGTCCTATTGTACTAGGTGTTCAGATACCCGCACTGGGCAGGATTCAGTGACCGTACGAGTCCTTGCGGATTTGCGGTCACCTATGTTGTTACTAGACAGTCGGAGCGTCCGAGTCACTGCGACCTGCTCGGTCAAGAGCAGGCATCCCTTATCGCGAACTTACGGGACTAACTTGCCGAATTCCCTAACGTCGGTTGATCCCGACAGGCCTTGGCTTGCTCTGCCAGCGCACCTGTGTCGGATCTCGGTACGAGCTTCTTGCTTGTCTTTTCACGGGCTCTAGGTACCGCCGAGTTTCCCTATCTCACCATTCGTCCGCTTCGTGCCATTACGGCTTCCACGGAATTCGGTGATTCGACGGGGCGAAGGCCCCGCTCGGTGTTTCCTAAAGCGTCGACTTTCACTGCAAGAAGGTACTGGAATATTAACCAGTTTCCCTTTCATCTATTTCGAATTACGGATAGACTTAGGATCGACTAACCCTCGGCTGATTGACAGTGCCGAGGAACCCTTGCGCGTAAGGCCGTCGGGGTTCACACCCGACTCTCGCTGCTACTGAGACCATGATTTTCGTTGCTGCTCGGTCCACACGAGTTCTCACCCGTGCTTCCACCCAAACAGTATGCCAACCTACGAGATCGCCCTTGCGGGCGCTGCCAGGTCTCGGAGGTGGATTTGAGCCCCGATCATTTTAGACGCCTCGAACCTCGGCCGGTAAGCTGTTACGCTTTTCTTAGAGGGTAGCTGCTTCTAAGCTCACCTCCCGGCTGTTTAGGGCTCGAGACAATCTTCAATCGCACTTAATCCACACTTTGGGTCCTTAACCTAGCTCTGGGTTGTCTCCCTCACGGTGCACAAGCTTACCCCGCACACCGGACTCCCTGAATCGACGACGTTCGTAAGTTCGGAGTTTGACAGGGAGGCGAACTCCTCTCGGAGTCCGGACTCCCAATCGGTCGCTCTACCTCACGAACTATCTCATCAGAGGTCATGCTTCGACATGTTTCGGTTGGAACCAGCTGTTGCCAAGTTCGATGGGCCTTTCACCCCTACACCAGAGTCACGAGAGGGTATTGTAGGACACCAACTCTAACGGGCCTCCACGCAGCTTTCGCCACGCTTCACCCTGCTCCGGCGTAGATCACTTGGTTTCGGGTCGCATCCGGTTGGCTCCCCGCCCTTGAAGACGGTGGCCCTGGTCAAAGACTGCGGCCGTATCGGTTTCCCTATGCCTCCGGAGGTTCACTCCTTAGACTCGCCAGTCAGATGCACTCCATGGTTCGTTTTTCAAAACGTACGACGTAACATCGGCTTCGATTGAGTCTTACTACGGGATCGCTCCCAGTTCATTCGTCAATCGACCTTGTATGCTACGTCGCTCTATCGCCAACTGATTTCAAGCCCTATTGCACCGCCCTTTTCGGGGTGCTTTTCAGCGTTCGCTCACGCTACTTGTTCGCTATCGGTCTCGAGGAGTGTTTAGTCTTCGCAGTTGATGCCTGCGTAATTCACGAGGGATATCCAACCCCCGCTATTCTGGAACAACCCCGGGACCTTTCGCTTACGTTACGGGGTTTTCACCCTGTATCACGCTCCATTCCAGAAGACTTCACGTAAGGTCCAGGTCCGTGTTGGGTAGTCCGTACACCACATTGCCCGAAGGCTTCGGTTTGGACTGTATCGCGTTTACTCGCCGTTACTAACGACATCGCGGATTGCTTTCTTTTCCTGTTCCTACTAAGATGTTTCAATTCGGAACGTTCCCCATTGCGCAAGGCAATTGCGTGGGGATTCCCATTCGGAGATCCTCAGTTCTTTCCCTCCATGCGGGTCCCTGAGGCTTATCGCAGCTTGGCACGTCCGTCATCGGCTCTCGAGCCGAGCTATCCACCAGCTGGCACAGTAGCCAGTTGATATAGTCACTGTGACCCGGAGAACGGGTCCAGTGGACGCCTGGATTGCACGTACACACGGTTTCATCATACACCCTCGGTGATCTCCGAGGCGTGTATTCGACCCTTCCCAACCGCGCTTGCGCGGGTTGGTGCATCAGTCGTCAATGTCCATCACATCGTATCGTCGTCCCACACTTAAGGGGAGCGATTCAACGTGTGTTGAACATCGCTTACCATGGACCCACAGGGATTCGAACCCTGGGCATCCTCCTTGCAAAGGAGGCACTCTACCACTGAGCTATGGGCCCGTGTCAGCCCTAGTAGTTCTAAGGTGTCCGAACGGGTGTCGTGTAAACTCGGAAATCAGCGTTGAGCCACCCCGTCGGGGTGGTCTCGGTCGTTAGGAGGTGATCCAGCCGCAGATTCCCCTACGGCTACCTTGTTACGACTTAAGCCCCCTTGCGAAGCCCAGATTCGACCACCGTGTGGTGGCCTCATCCGGACCTCACTCGGGTGCTTTGACGGGCGGTGTGTGCAAGGAGCAGGGACGTATTCACCGCACTCTTCTGAAATGCGATTACTACCGAATCCAGCTTCATGAGGGCGAGTTTCAGCCCTCAATCCGAACTACGACCGAGTTTAGGAGATTAGCGTTCTCTTTCGAGATAGCAACCCATTGTCTCGGCCATTGTAGCCCGCGTGTAGCCCAGCTCATTCGGGGCATACTGACCTACCGTTGCCCGTTCCTTCCTCCGCTTTAGCAGCGGCAGTCCTTCTAATGTACCCAACCAGTCGAAACTGTTGCTGGCAATTAGAAGTGCGGGTCTCGCTCGTTGCCTGACTTAACAGGACGCCTCACGGTACGAGCTGACGGCGGCCATGCACCTCCTCTCTATAGCGTCGTGGCAAGGTCATCAACCTGACCGTCATTACTATAGTCGGAGCTGGTGAGATGTCCGGCGTTGAGTCCAATTAAACCGCAGGCTCCTCCGGTTGTAGTGCTCCCCCGCCAATTCCTTTAAGTTTCATCCTTGCGGACGTACTTCCCAGGCGGCTCGCTTCTCGGCTTCCCTACGGCACAGCACAGGCTCGTAGCCTGTGCCACACCTAGCGAGCATCGTTTACAGCTAGGACTACCCGGGTATCTAATCCGGTTCGAGACCCTAGCTTTCGTCCCTCACCGTCGGATCCGTCTTCTCGAGGTGCTTTCGCCATCGGTGGTCCGTCCAGGATTACAGGATTTCACTCCTACCCCGGACGTACCCCTCGAGCCTTCCGGTCCCAAGCCACGTGGTTTTCACCGGACGCCCGCCAGTTAAGCTGGCGGATTTCCCGATGAACCTTCGTGGCCGGCTACGGACGCTTTAGGCCCAATAATATCGGTCATCACTTGGGCTGCCGGTATTACCGCGGCGGCTGGCACCGGTCTTGCCCAGCCCTTATTCGCCGACCACCTTACGGTCGGAAAAAGCGAGGACTATATGCCCTCGCACTTGGGGTCCCCTTATCGCACTTGCGTGCAGTGTAAAGGTTTCGCGCCTGCTGCGCCCCGTAGGGCCCGGAATCTTGTCTCAGATTCCGTCTCCGGGCTCTTGCTCTCACAACCCGTACCGATTATCGGCACGGTGGGCCGTTACCCCACCGTCTACCTAATCGGCCGCAGCCACATCCTACGACGCCTGAGCGTTTGGGAGAGTCGGCATTCCAGCGTGACTCTCCTATGACCTATTAGCCTCAGTTTCCCGAGGTTATGGGTCTTCGTAGGGTAGTTTGACCACGTGTTACTGAGCTTTTCGCCACGAGTCTAAACTCGTGCAACTAGCATGGCTAAATCGGACCCCAATAGCAATGACCTCCGGCAGGATCAACCGGAATGGGTCGCGACCATTTAAACCTGGTCGCGGGGTTTTGGCGGGTGAATGGCAGCGATATGCTGTCAAATCACCGTTCAAAGGTCCGAGTTCGTGCGACATCCGTTCGGATGTCACCGAACTACTAGGGCTAACATCAGATACCGTCTTGCGGCGTACCGCAGGGGCGGAATCCTCATTTCCTTCGGATTTGAACCAACGATGTTCGGGGGTATAAACCCGTCGAACCTCGGTCGGTCAAAGCCGGTGAGGCGGGACGCGTTGAATCGCCCCGCAATCGCGGTGTGTCGTTCGCATTCTTCCGAAATGCCTTGGACCACTTAAGGCCATCGTATCGTTGGCAGCCCGGGAGTGTGTGTCACCCGGTATGTGCCTGACGGCCTTTGGGTCGTGGGCGTTCGAAAGTGAAGCCGTCGGGGGGCGTACCCCCGTGCGCTTCTTCGCATTAGTCCGAATGGCACGGTTACATAAAAGGCCGTCGAACCGATGGCACATCGTCATGCGGTTTCATGCCGTGAAAGACCATAAACGATAGCGCAGTCGCTCACACGTCACAGATATCACGCGACTGGAGGCCGGTCGGTCATCCCTCGCATCGCACGTACGGTCTGACCGGGTGTTGGTCGCGTAGGCAGAACTGGCGGGGCCGCACTCAAAGGCGTATCGACTACAACTGATGAGTGGACGCGACGAGAGTAGAGTGCGTGCGCGTGAGCGTGCTGGGCGTGATGGGTAGGTGTACACTGGGCGGAAATCTGTGCACGCACGCGTACGCGAGTGATGAAAGAAAAATCAGACCGACTACTGAGGAACCGACCGACTACTCGTCGAGGTGCTCGATGCCCTTCTTCGAGACGTTCCCTTTCGTAATCTCGCCTTCCATCCAGTCCGGTTTGTCACCGGGGGCGTTGCTCGTCCACGCCCATGCGTCGAAGATGTGAACCTTGTCGGTTCCCTTCTCACGGAGGCGAATTTCTGTCGCGTTCGCCTCTGCATTATCTTCGGAATCCTTCGGGTCAAGCCGACGCGCTGCTTTGAGCGCTGCCTGTCTCGGCATACTTCCCGAAAAGACACTCGTCTCTGTACCGTCCTCCTCTCGGAGCACAAAGTTCCGCTTACCGTCCTCGCGTACCATGATTTTCCACCTCTATGGCAATCAACCACATGGCACAAGATAAATATATCGCCGATTTTCGACCGACGACGGGGCCATGCTTATATACTCCGCCGAGGAGCGAGGTCGATTCGGAGGTATCAATCCGGTAAGAAATATCGGAACACACCCCCCACTCGACGGGTAGATTTGGCCGCAGGATGAGTGACGGAGACAACACTTATGTATTCCCTGTGGCGAACCAACGGATAGACCCCCAGATGGTCCGGAAAAAGAAGCTCAGTCCGAGTGGCGCTAAAGACGAGAACGGCGAGTACCACAACGTCCACGTCAACCTCCACGAGGATGAACTCGCGGTCGCTGGCATGGAAATCGGCGACGAGGTATTCGTTCGCGTCCGAGATGGGAAAATTATCATCCAGAAGGCAGACCCAGAGCAGGTCGAACACGACTTCTGAGGACGGGAAAACCGTGACCGTTCTGCGAAGCAGTGTTCCCAGCGACCCGCCCGTACCACAGGCATGAATCCTTACTACCTCGCCAAACCGCTCCTCTTTTCGCTCCCGCCCGAGACCGCTCACGGGACAATCCACGGACTGCTGCGTGCCGTTCGTGGAACACCCGTCGAATCACTCCTCGAACGGCAGTTCCGCGTCGAGGACCCGCGCCTCGAAACGACCGCGTTCGGGCTCGATTTCCCTAACCCGGTCGGCGTCGCCGCCGGATTCGACAAGAACGCCGAAGTACCGACAGTTCTGGGCGCGCTCGGTTTCGGACACGTCGAAGTCGGCGGCGTCACCGCGAAGCCACAGTCCGGCAACCCGCGCCCGCGGATGTTCCGCCTCCCCGAAGACGAGGCAATCATCAACCGCATGGGACTCAACAACGACGGCGCGGACGTGGTCGGTCGCCGACTGCAAGCCGGTCCGCGCGCGGACATCCCGGTCGGCGTGAACCTCGCACTCTCCGAGGTGACCCCAACCGAAGACGCGCCCGAGGACTACCTGTACACCTACGAGCGCGTTGCCGACGGCTCCGACTACGTCGTCGTCAACGTCTCGTGTCCCAACAGCGAGGGCTTCCGCGACCTCCAGAACCGCGACTCCCTCGAAGCGATTCTCGGGACGCTCGTGGACGCGGGTGCCGACCCGCTGCTCGTGAAACTCTCGCCCGACCTTCCGGACCCCGCTATCGAAGACGCATTGGAAGTCGTCGACGACCTTTCGCTCGACGGTATCATCGCGAGCAACACCACGACGACCCGACCCGACTCGCTCGAGAACCCCAATCAGGCCGAACGTGGCGGTCTCTCGGGCAAGCCAATCGAAGGACACGCCACCGACCTGATTCGGTTCATCGCCGAGCGCACCGACGTACCAATCGTCGGCGTCGGCGGCGTCTCCGATGCGGACGGGGCGTACCAGAAGATTCGCGCGGGAGCCTCGATGGTCCAACTCTACACGGGCCTCGTCTACGAGGGTCCGTCTATCGCGCGCGACATCAACCGCGGACTAATCGAACACCTCGAACGCGACGGCTTCGACTCCATCGACGACGCGGTCGGCGTCGACCTGTAAGTCGGCCACGGCAGAGCCGCCGCGGGCGAACCGAAGTCTGTTTTTCCCCTCATTCGGTTGACCGATTGTGCGACGTCCCTCCCCTCACGACTCCGGAGCGCTCGCGGTCCTTGCGTCTAACGCGGTCGTTCCGGTTGGTGTCCTGTTGCTCGGATGGTCCCCGACGGTTCTCTTCGGCGTGTTCGTCACCGAAGTCGCGGCCGCCCTGTTCTGGGCAGGTGCGAAAATCCCGTTTGCGGCCAAGCGCCCGAACAACGCCATGGGCGAGGACAGTCGGTTACTCGGTCCGCTACAGGCCAAACGAGGCGGCCTCTCGGTTCCGGGGCCGTTCCCGCCGTTTTACCCCCGAAACGTCCCGGTTTTGCTCGTGACGGTCTTCCTGCTCGCGCCACTCGAACTGGTGGTGGCGTTCATGGTATTCGGGTTCGTAGACCCCGTCATCACCGACGAGACGACCGGTCGAATCCTCCTCGGTGGACTGGGCGTGTTCGTCGCGCGCGGCGTCGAAACGGGGACGCAGTACTTCGTGAACGAGGGCTACCGCGACCACTCCGCGCGGTCGGTGGTGCTCGCTCCCTTCAAGCTACTCTTCGCAATCGCGGCGCTCATTTTCTTCGCCGCACCGCTCGTGGAGTCGGTCGGTGGGGCGGCCCTCGTCGCTGTCGTCGCCGCGGGAAAACTCCTGTACGACCTCCGAACGCTTCAGGTCGAACGCGACGAGGACGAACGGAGCATATTCTACCGACTGTACGGAAGCGAAGAAACCGAAATCGAGCCAGTTCCGGTCGAAGTCCCAGAGGTGCCACCAGTACACCGCGACCGACCCGGACGCGTACCGGCCATCGCCGACGCTGTCTACCGAAGCATTCGATACACACTTTCGAGCGGCGTGCTCTGGTGCTACGCCGCTGCTGTGGCGATGACCGTCTTCGGAGTGGAGTCGTTGGCTCTCGCGTGTCTCGCGCTCGCCGGGATGTTCGCCGCGGTCAGAGCGACCACTCGGTATCTCACGTACGGAACGGTCGAATACCGCTGTTATGACGACGTCCTCGTCGTCTACGACGAGGTGTTGGACGAACCACAGGGACGACTCGAACGCGACGCAATCACCGGCATCACCGTTCGTTCGGACGCCGTCGACCGACTGTTCGGCACCGAGACGGTGCAGTTCGACACGAATGTAGAGACAGGACCCGACGTGCACTTCACGATTCCGGACCCAGAGGAAATCAACGGCGACGACGCGAACGCGAACCATCCGCTGGTCGTTCCCCACGTCGAAGATGCTGAGACGATAGTCGAGATGCTCGGTGCCGAACGGATGCTGCCGCGACAGTCGAAGCCGTGCGACTGATGGCGCGATGGCGCGGTCGTCGGACCGCAAACGGTCGAAAAAGCAGAGCGCGAGCGCTTAGTTATCGTTCTTCACGATGACGAGCGCGCCCTCGGTCTCGACGAACTCACCCTCGCCGGAGTAGGTGCGCTCTTCGTTGACCTCGAAGGCGTCGGGGCCGAGTTCGACGCCCGCGACGTGGAGTTCGTCGTCGACGAGTTCGTAGTCGTCCTGCGCGAGCGCCGCTTCGATGTCCGGCACTTTGCTCCCGTACTCGGGGCCGACGATGGAGTAATCGAGGTCGATACCCGAAATGACAGACTCGATAGGCGGTTCCTCGTCGGTCGAGGTGAGCGTCTCGACGTGCATCACACCGCTGATGTCGTCTTCGAAGCCGTCGATGTTGCCGTAGACTTCGACGTCGTCGATATCGGCGTTCATCGAAAGCTGGGCGTCGCTCTTGTACTTGCGAAGCGCGCCGACGACAGCCATGGCAGTCTCGCCAGCCTCGACGTCGGCGTCGAGACCGAGCGGTTCGGGCCACGACTGCACGTGGACACTCTCTCCGTCGTACATGTCGTGCCAGAGTTCCTCGGTGATGTGCGCGAGGATGGGCGCGAACAGGCGGACGAACCGCTGGTGGGCGGTCTGGAGCGTGTAGGCCGCCGAGGGGTCGTCGCCATCGCCAGACCACGTCTGGCTGCTCGCCGAGGTATCCTCGGCGGTGTCGCGGAGTCGCTGCTTGGCGATTTCGAGGTAGTCGTCACAGAACGTGTGCCAGAAGAAACTCCGGACTCGGTCGCGGGCCTTCGAGAACTCGCGGTTGTCGAGTTTCTCGGTGACGAACTCGATTTCGCGGTCGAGCGACGCGAGCAACCAGCGGTCGATGGCCTTCAACTCGTCGTGGTCGAACTCCGCGGGCGCGTCCTCGGTCAGGCTCTCGACGAGTTTCGACGCGTTCCAGAGCTTCCGCATCAGCTTCTCGCCTGCGACGAGACCCTTTTCCTGGTACGGCAGGTCGTCGCCGACGGCGCTCCCGGCGGCCCAGTAGCGGGCGGCGTCGACCGGGAATTTGTCCAGAACTTCGTCGGGCGAGACGATGTTTCCGACCGACTTCGACATCTTCTCGCGGTTTTCGTCGAGGACCATCCCGTTTATCATCACACTGTCGAACGGCACCTCGCCGGTGTGCTCGTAGCACTTGACGACCGTGTGGAACAGCCAAAAGGAGATGATGTCGTGGCCCTGCGGGCGCATGTCGAACGGATAGAGTTCGGGCCGTTCGAGTTCCATCTCCTCCGTCTCGGGGTTCCAGTCCCACCCGGCGTTGATGAGGGGCGTCAGAGAGGACGTCGCCCACGTGTCGAACACGTCGTCCTCGGGGACGAACTCGTCGTGACCGCACTCAGGACAGGAGTCGACCGGCGGGTCGTCAGAAAGCGGGTCGACCGGCAGGTCTTCGCGGTCGGCGACGACGACGTGTTCGCACTCGCCGCAGTACCAGACCGGGAACGGGATGCCCGACGAGCGCTGACGGGAGATCGCCCAGTCCCACTGGAGGCCCTCAATCCAGTTTTTGTACCGCGTGAACATCTTCTCGGGGTACCAGTCCATATCTTCGCCCGCTTCGAGGTACTCCTCGCGCTTGTCGAGCAGTTTGATGTACCACTGGTCCTTGACGAGGAACTCGACGCTCGTGCCACAGCGTTCGTGGACGTTGACCGTGTGCGTGATGGCGCGCTTGTCGAGCAGTGCACCCTCGTCTTCGAGGTCGGAAACGATTTCCTCGCGTGCCTCGTCCGCCGCCAGACCGGTGTACTCGCCCGCAACGTCGGTCATCGTGCCGGACTCGTCGATGGCGATGCGGAGCGGCAGGTCGTGTGCCTGATACCACTCGATGTCGGTCTGGTCGCCGAAGGTACAGCACATGACGAGGCCCGTCCCGGTTTCGAGGTCGACGCGGTCGTCTTCGAGGATAGGCACCTGCTGGCCGAAAATCGGGACCTCAGCCTCCTTGCCGACGAGGTGTTGGTTCTCGTCGTCGTCGGGGTGGACGAACACCGAGACACACGCGGGCAGGAGTTCGGGTCGCGTCGTCGAGATGACGAACGACTCCTCGGAGTCCACGATACCGAACTCGATGTCGTGGAAGTGCGAGCCTTGCTCGTCGTCTTCGGTCTCGACCTGCGAGATGGCCGTCTCACACTCGGGACACCAGATAGCCGGGGCACGCTGGCGGTACTGTCGGTCCTGTTCGTACAGGTCGACGAACGACAGTTGCGAGACGCGCTGGACCTCCGGCGAGATAGTCTGGTACGTCTGGTCCCAGTCGATGGAGATACCGATGCGCTGCATCTTTTCGGTGAACTCCGCTTCGTACTTCGAGGTGACTTCGCGACAGAGGTCCTGGAACTCGCGGCGCTCGTAGTCCTGGTGTTTGATTCCGAGTTCGTCTTCGGTCAGAAGCTCTGACGCGATGCCGTTGTCGTCGTATCCGAACGGGTAGAAGACCTCCTTGCCGCGCATCCGGTTGAATCGGGCAACGAAGTCCTGAAGGATGGAACCGTAGACGTGGCCCCAGTGCAGGCTTCCGGATACCGTCGGCGGCGGCGTGTCGATGGAGAAGACAGTGTCGGGGTCTACCGCGCGCTCCGGGTACGCGTACAGGTCTTCGTCGACCCACCTCTCTTGCCAGTTCGCCTCGACGGTTTCCGGGTCGTATTCTCCGCTCGGCATTGCGTTGGCGTACCTACCACCGGGCGGACTGTTAAACAACTCGGTTAGAGTGCCGAGGAGACCGAATGCGACCAGAAAGCACAGCGGGTGAAAAGCGGGGCCAGCGTGGAGGGTGAGACAGTCGAAACAGACCTTAGACGGTCGAGAGCGCCGATTCGAGGTCGGAACGCAGGTCGTCGACGTGTTCGACGCCGACGGACATGCGGAGGAACGAATCAGAGATGCCGAGACGGTCACGTTCGGTTTGCGACAGCGGGGAGTGAGTCATCGTCGCCGGGTGCTCGATGAGGCTCTCGACGCCACCGAGGCTGACTGCAAGCGGGAATTCGTCGAGGTGACCGAGGAACTCGGCCGTGCCGTCGAGGTCGGTGTCGAGTTCGAACGAGAGCACGCCGCCAAAGCCGGACTGCTGGCGGGCCGCGAGGTCGTGTTGCGGGTGCGATTCGAGACCCGGGTAGAGGACGCGTGTGACGGCGTCGTGCGACTGGAGGAACTCCGCAATCTGCATCGCGTTCTCCTCGTGCTGCCGCATCCGCAGCGGGAGCGTCTTGATGCCGCGGAGGTTCAGATACGAGTCGAACGGCGAGAGCATCGACCCCATGCCGACGCGCTGGAGAAACGCGAGTTCGTCCATGATATCGTCGCGGTTGGTGACGACGGCACCGCCGATGGAGTCGGAATGACCGTTGAGGAACTTCGTCGTGCTGTGGACGACGATGTCGGCACCGAGCGCAAGCGGGTTCTGGAAGTACGGACTGAGGAAGGTGTTGTCCACGCCGAAGACGGCACCCCACTCGTCGGCGATAGCCGCGATAGCTTCGATGTCACAAAGGTGCATAAGCGGGTTCGACGGCGTCTCCATCCAGATGAGACGCGTGTCGTCGCGCATCGCGGCCTCGACGTTCGACGCGTCTGTCGCATCGACGAAGGTCACGTCCACGTCGAGACGCTCGTCGAACAGGCGAGTCAGCATCGTCTTCGTGCCGCCGTAGAGGTCTTCGAACGCGACGATGTGGTCGCCGGGGTGGATGACCGCCGTCATCGTCGCCGCGATAGCCGCCGTGCCGGAGACGAACGCGAGCGCGTGCTCCCCACCTTCGAGGGCCGCAAGCCGGTGTTCCAGCGCGTTGCGCGTCGGGTTCGACAGGCGCGAGTAGAGGTACTCGCCCGCGTCAGGGTCAAGCGTCTCCAGGTCTGCGTCCGGGTCCACATCGGGAATCGAATACGTCGACGACAGATGCAGGGGAACAACAACGTCCTCGATACCGGGTGCAGGGGCCTGCCCACGCTCGCCGTATGTCACCGCCAACGTCTCGGGATGTAATTCATAATTGTTCATAGGATTACCCGAGAGAGGTTACATCCTAAAGGTTTCTATCGCCCATACTGGAAATGCACAAAAGGAATGAGCAGAAATTGAAAATTACTGGAAGTTATCCAGAGGTGACCGGAGAGGATTGCTGCGCGGCGGCCGCCCGCAATATGGCGGGGTGACAGTGGTCGAACGAGGGACGAACCACGGTTCTGCGACTCGCTTCGCTCCTCGCGCACAAATCTGGACCAAAAAGAAGCGCCGAAAGCGCTTACTGCAACGCCGACAGGTCGAATTCGAATCCGGCGACCGGGAGTTCGAGGTCGTGTTCGACGATGACCTTCGGGTGGATTTCGCCGACGACACCGACTTCCTCGCCGTCGATGACGACCGCAGCAGTGCGGCCGGGGATGAACGACGGGTGTTCGGTCGCGGGCGTCTCCAGTTCGACACCGAAGTCGCTGCAAAGGGTGGCGAGACGAGCTTTCGCGTCCTCATAGGTCGCGTCGTGGCGGGCGAGGACGGCGGCGACGTGGCGGGCCTCGGAGACCCGGGTGTTCTCGTCGTCGTCGCGGTGGGCCACGTGGCCGATTTCGGCGAGATCCTGCGGGTACGCGCGGTGAGTGTTGTTCTCCAGAACCATCGTCAGCGAGGGCAGCACCCACGTCCGGAGCATGGTGTAGTCCTCGCTGTAGGGTTCGGTGATGGAGGTGGGTTCACCGCCGCCGAGGACACCGCCGGAACTGCGTCCCGGCGAGTTCCCACTCGCTTCGCTCGCGGGAACGTCGGAGCCGGGTTCGATACCCATGCGCTCGTAGTTCTCTTCCTCCGAAATCATGTGGAAGTTGAGCAGGTCCTCGAATCCGAGACCGACGAGCGCGGTCCGAGCAGCGTCTTCGAGGCGGGAGCGCTCGTGGCGCTGGCCGACCGTGCCAACGTCGGGGTAGCGCGGTTCGAGTTCGTTGAACCCGTAGGCGCGTCCCACGTCGTCCACGAGGTCGAGTGGGTGAAGCACGTCGACGCGATACGGCGGAATGGAGACCTCGTACACCGTCTCTTCCCCTAACTCGGCGTTCGCGTCCAGACCGGAACGCTCGAAGAGGTCGATGACCTCGTCCATCTCTAATTCGACGCCGAGGACCGTCTCGATGCGGTCGTGGCTGACGCGCTTCGTCTCGACTTCGAAGTCGGGGCGGACGACGGTTCCCTCGTCGTACTGGACTTCGATGTCCTCGATAGTCGCCCCGCGGGCGGCCAACGCGTAGCAGATGATGTTGCACATCCGGTCGATGGTCCACTGGTCCGTGCCGGTGAGTTCGACGAACAGGTCGCGCGACTCGGTCGACACCTCGGTCCGGCGGCCGTTGATGACCGGCGGGAACGAAAAGAGGCCGATTTCGTCGTAGATGGCCGGATAGCGCTCGTACTCGGAGACGAGGTCGGCGTACTTCCGACCCGTGTCGTGCTGTTCGAGCACCTCGGCGGGCGTGAGTTCCTCGTCGGAGTCGAGTGCGACGAAGGTGTCGCCGTCAGGCTCGATTCCCGTGTACGTGATTGAGTTGCCGGTCGACTGCGCAGAGAGCACGTCGCCTTTCAGCATCGTCAGGTCGTGGATGCCGATAGCTCCCTTGGCGCGCTTGCGACCCATCGTCGCGTGGAGTTTCTCCTGTAACTGGATGAGCGAGTCGAGTGCGGCGTCGTCGAGGTCAACTCCACGGACGACGGCACCGGTGACGTAGGGGCGCTCCTCGGGGACAGATTCGTCGACGACGATGGTCCAGTCGGGGTCGTTCGTCTTCGGGACGGAAACGCCGCGGGCGTCGCCGTACTGGTAGCGAAGCGACCGGGCGACGCCTTCGACCGAGAGACGGTCGAGTCGGTCCGGGCCGAACTCCAGTTGGAAGGCCCCGTCCTCGGTCACGCCCTCGAATTCGAGGCCGAGCGCGAACAGGTCGTCTTTGAACTCCTCGTCGGACTTCTCTTCGTGGCCGGTCAGGCGGCGCAGTTCGTCTGGTTGAACGTCTACGACAGGCATTATCGGAGTACCTCCGTCTCGCGGAGCAGGTCAAGGTCACACAGCGTTCCGTGAACGTCTCGGATGTCGTCGAACCCGTACATGAGCATCAAGAGACGCTCCAGCGCGAGGCCCCACGCCATCACGTCGCACTCGACGCCGAGGGGGCGAAGCACCTCCTCGCGGAACATACCGGAGTTCCCGATTTCGATGAGTTCGTTCGTCTCTGGATGGCGGCCGAACAGTTCGAACGACGGCTCCGTGTAGGGGTTGTAGTGCGGTTTGAACTGGATGTCCGTGATGCCGAAGTGAGAGTAGAATTCCTCGAAGGTGCCCATCAGGTCGCGCACCGAGAGGTCTTCGGCCATCACCCAGCCCTCAATTTGGTAGAATTCGAGCAGGTGCGTCGGGTCGAGCGTGTCGTTGCGGTAGACCTTCTCGACCGAGAAGTACCGCTGCGGCGGTTCTAACTCGCCGACTTCGTGTCCCGAGAGGTAGCGCATCGACAGCGACGTGGTGTGGCCGCGAAGCGCGATAGCGCGGGCGAAGTCCTCGGACCACGGCGAGTGGTAGCCGTCGCCGTCGTCGCCGACGCCGTCGAGGTGGGACGAGCGAACGCGGTCGATAAGGTCCTCGGGGATATCCTCCATCGGTGGCACGTCGAGGGCGAAGCGGTCCCAGTGGGTGCGCGCCGGGTGGTCCTGCGGCATGAACAGACAGTCGTTAATCCAGAAGTCGGCGTCGGCGTGCGGGCCTTCCATCTCGGAGAATCCCATACCGACAAGTACGTCCTTCACGCGGTCTGCGGTCTGCCGGAGGATGTGTTTCTTACCGCCGCGAACCTCGGGTGCGTCGGCTTCGACGTTGTATTCGGTGAACTCCACGTCTTCCCACTCACCGGAGGTGAGCATCTCGGGGGTGAGGCGGTCGACCGTCTCGGCCGCCTCGACGCCCTCCATCAGCGACGTCACACCCTCGTCGGTAAGGGTGACAGCGCGGATGGTTCGCTCGCGGCGAACCACGAGATTCCGCGATTCGAGTTGGTCGAGTACGTCAGCGTCGACTACCTCGCCCGCGACGAGGGCCGAGAGTGCGGCCGCCTCGTCGTCAGCGTCGGGGTCGGCGTCCACGTCGGGCACGAGTTCGCCCGAGTCGATGTGGCCGTAGCCCTTCCGTGCGAAGTTCGACAACGCGATGTCCACCTGCGGACCGCCGAGGGAGGAGGCACCGATGACCTGTCCCATCTGGACCGCGTCGCCGCCGCCAACGTCCATGGCGGCGTGGTAGAGGCGGACCTCTGGAAGGCCGTCTTCGGCGTACTCGACGCCCTCGTCGGTGAGTTCGACATCTTCTTCGACGGTCTCTGAGACAGAGACGAGACCATCGTCGCGGAGGTCGAAGACCGCACCCGTCACCGTCTCTGGTTTCAGGTCCGTCGCCTCCGCTAGCTGTTCTATCGTCCGTTCGTCTGTGGCGCTCGCGGCGTTCAACACCGCGACCTGTGATTCCGGAAGTCGCATCTGATTCGTTGTGGCGTTAGCCGTCTGGGAGTCGGTTAGCAGTTTCGAAGCCTCGCCGGTCTGGCGAGTCTGACCGGTGGGGTCGGTTTCGTCCGCCGGGCGTGGTCACGCCCGAGCGAAGTCCGCCGACCTCAGGCGGTCAGAAAGAAGAAGCCGAACCCACCGGTGGTCGGTTCGCGAGTGGCGCAGGCACCATCACAGACAGGTTCGGTTGTCATATCTGCGAGGTAGCCGCGTTCCCTCAAAACGGTTCCGGAATCGTGGGAGATGGTGTCACGACCGACGCTGGTGCCGCCAGCCTGCACTGAACCGGGCGTGTGCCACACGGCCGCTCTCATCTACTGGAGCTGATAGGGTACTTTCATATCGGCGGCCAACCCACGGGTGAAAGACGAATGCGAGATTTGGCTGCTGATTTGCAGACGATTCGGCTCGGAGAAGAAGCGTCACTCATCGTCAAACCGCCGAACCGACCCGACGACAGGGATGACGTTGAGGCCGTGCTCGTCCAGTCGAAGCCATCATACGAGTTCGATGACGGCGAACTAACCTACCGCGTCGTCGAAGAGCGCGGTCAGTTCAAGGTCCTCGCGTCGCGCGACGTGGCTGACCCCGTCCGCACTCTCGGCGAACTCCGCGCCGTCGTCAACATGAGCGGCTGAGACGGGTTTCTGACAGTCTCTTAGGCGACGTTCTGTTCCGTGAGCGTCTCGCCCGACTCGAATCGGTCGAGCGATAGCGCCGACACGTCCACCTCGCTGGCGTCCTCGCCGAGACACATGTCGGCCACCGCCTCCCCCGTCGCAGGTGCGTGCTGGAACCCGTGGCCCGAAAAACCGGCCGCGACGACGAACCCCGGTTCGACTTCGTCCAGAATCGCATGGTGGTCAGGCGTCACGGCGTACAGGCCAGCCCACCCGTTTCGAATGCGCGTCTCCGGCCCGAAGTAGGCCGCACAGTCGTCGGCCCGTTCGGTCGCTTCGACTGCCCAGTCCACGTCCATCGACTCGTCGAATCTGTCGGGGTCGACGTCCGGGTCCGATTCCGAGAAGTGCCCGCCGACGATGGCGGTTCCCTCGCGCTCCGGGCGGAAGTACGACCCCGTGTCGAGGTCGATAGTCAGCGGTGCGTCTTCGGGCAGGTCGCCCTCGGGTTCGACGACCGCAATCTGTCGGCGGCGCGGCGCGATTGGCAGGTCGACATCAACGAGCGCGGCGATGCGGGTCGCCCACGCGCCCGCCGCGTTCACCACCGCATCGGCCTCGATAGTCTCGTCGGGCGTCTCGACGGACCACACCTCGCCGTCGTAAGTGAGGTCCGTCACGGGCGTCTTCGTTCGGATATCCGCACCCCCGGAGCGGACTGCGTCCGCGAATCCCTGTACTGCGGAGTGCGGGTCGGCGATGCCGTCCGCGGGCGAGTAGGTGGCCGCGACGAACTCGTCGGCCCGGAGTTCGGGGACGTACTCGCGTGCTTCTTCGGGGTCGAGTAAGCGACTCGGCGCGCCCGCGTCGTTCTGCATTTCGACGTTATCGCGGAATGCCGCGGCCGTCTCGTCAGTTCGCGCGAGGAAAAGATACCCCGGCCGTCGGTAGTCGATGTCGACGCCGAACTCGTCGGCGAACGACTCCCAGACGGGGATACTCGCGAGCGAGAGGTCCACGTTCACCCGCGTCGAGAACTGCGTTCGGATGCCGCCCGCCGCCCGGCCCGTGCTGCCGCCGCCGAGTGTCCCTGCTTCGCAGACGGTGACCTCGGCACCGCGTTCGACGAGGGCGTGCGCAGACGCCAGTCCGGTGACGCCGCCGCCGACGATGAGAACGTGCATGGTGGTCTCTGATTTGGTGCACCAACATGAGTGTGTCTGTCACATGGCACAGGAAAGCACGTCTAGTGTCACCATCCCACGAAACGTTCACCCCGCTGCCACGAGTAGCTAATGTATGGTGCGCATCCTCTCGACCGACGACGTGGGCAACCTGCTTTCGCTCGCAGACCTCTTTCCCGTGGTCGAAGCGGCGTTCATCAAACAGGGTCACGGCGAGGTAGAGCGACCACCGCGCCCGCACTTTCCGGTCGGCATCGACATGGACAGCGGCAGGGACGCCGACGCGGTCAAACACGACGACCGCCCGCCGCTCGGAACCGCCCTGACCATGCCCGCGTACATCCACGGCCACGAGACGTACGCGACGAAACTCGCCTCGGTCCACGCGGCGAACACCGACCGCGGCCTGCCGACTGTGAACGCACAGGTAATCCTGACCGACGCGACGACAGGGCTTCCCCTCTCACTCCTCGATGGCACGACGCTGACGAACGCCCGAACGGGATGCATCGGCGGACTCGCCGTACAGTACCTCGCCTCGGACCCGATTCGACTCGGCGTCATCGGCGCGGGAACGCAATCCCGCTGGCAGACCCGTGCCATCGCCGCCGCGTCCGAAGTCGAATCGGTCAGCATCTTCTCGCCGACGAAAGAGAGCCGTGAGGCGTGCGCGGCCGACCTCCGAGACGAGGGGCTGCCCGTCGAGGCGGTCACGACGCCGAAAAAAGCGGTCTCAGGGGCGACCGTCGTCGTTACTGCGACGACCAGCGTCGAACCCGTCTTCGCCGGCGAGTGGCTCGACCCCGGAACGCTCGTCGTCGCCATCGGGGCCTACACCGGCGAGATGCAGGAACTCGACCCTGAAGTGTTCGACCGGGCGGCGCGAGTCTTCGCCGACGTCCCCGAGGAAGTCGCCGAAATTGGCGACGTGCGCGAGGCGGGCCTCTCGGAGTCCGACCTCATTCCCCTCTCGGCGGTGTTCGAGGGCGACGCCGGTCGCGACGGCGACGACGAGATTCTGATCGTCGAGAGCGTCGGCTCGGCGGTTCTCGACGCGGCGACGGCGGAATATCTCTACGAGAAGGCGCAGGAACGGGAAATTGGTGAGGACGTAGGGTTGTAGTTAGCCGTCGGTCTACGGCTGTAGCCGCCTCGCTAATGCTCGGCTGCTACCCCTCGTCGCTCCGTCTCTACGTCGATATCGAGCGATTCGAGGACTTCTTTCGCCTCTTCGCGCTTTTCCTGATGGTCTTCGAGGAACTCGCGCATCAGCGTCGCGGCCTGCTCTTTGCACCCGCCGCAGAGGCGCTCGCCGCCGACACACTCGTCGTACACCTTCTTGGCGAACTCGTCGTCGTCGCCCGTGAGGAGGTACGCATAGAGTTCGTAGACGGGACATTTGTCGGCCTCGCCGCCGAGTTCGCGCTGCTCTTCGGCGGTGTCGCGGCCGCCGGTCGTGGCGGATTTGACCTTGTTGTAGCCGTCTTCGGGGTCGTCGAGCAGCGAGATGTGACTCGCCGGAATCGACGAGGACATCTTGCCGCCCGTGAGGCCCGTCATGAAGCGGTGATAGATGGACGACGGCGGGATGAAGCCGTAGCCGCCGTGGTGGGCTTCGACCTCGCGGGCGAGTTCTTCGGCCGCCGCAACATCGAGGTCGAAGGCGTCGATGTGCTGGTCGTACCGGCGCTTTTCGCCCTCGATTTCCTCGATGAGCGCCTCGAACGCCTCGTCGGTCGCCTGCCGCGCGAAAAAGCGGATGCGCGGGCGAAGCGGTTCCATTCCGGCGTTCTTCAACTTCTGGACCGTCGAGTCGCGGACGGATTGGTCCACGAGGATGCCCTCCGCTTCGAGGTTGGCGTTGGCGACCCAGTCTGCCGCCTCGCCGCACCGCGGCATGTCGGGGTCTTCTGCGTACTCCTCGCGGGCGTCGTAAGCGGCGGCGACGACCAGTCGCTCGGTGTCGTCGAGTTCGAAACTCGCGAACGCCTCGGTCACCTTGAAGAATCGCATCCGGGTCGTCAGGTCGCGGGCGAACCGAACGTGGGGGTCCTGGTCGGGACCGACCGGGATGACCGTCGGTTGTGGCTCGTCCAACTGCGGGTAGAGGATGTCGGCCATCTGCGTGACGACCGACTGCATGTGCGAGATGTTGGTCTCGCCGTCGAAGCCGTAGATGGACTGGAACTCGGAGAAGTTAGCCTTCCCGCCGAGTTCGAACGCGAGTCGCTGGAGGCGGTCGTTGTCCGACTGCCGGTAGAGTTCGCCCTCCTCCACGTCGAAGCCGAGCGCGATGAGCGACAGCAGGTAGTCGCGGCTGTGCTCGTTGATTTCGTCCCAGTCGATGCCGCGGGCGGAATGAGCCTCCAGGTCGGCAATGAGGCCATACGCGTCGCCACCCTGCTGTTGGTGCCAGATTATCTCGTCGAAGACGAGTTTGTGGCCGATGTGCGGGTCGCCGGTTGGCATGAAGCCCGAAAGGACGGCAAAGTCGTCGCCGTCACGCATGGCTTCGAGGACCGGACGATAGTCGCGGTGGCCGAAGATGACGCCGCGACGCATCAGATAGTGCGGGTTCGGCACCTCGTCGAGAACTTCGTCGAACTCCTCGATGCCGAACTCCACGAACAACTTCCGGTAGTCGGCGATGGTCGACGAGCCCCACGGGTCGAGAGCGACTTCATCTGCTCCCTGTGCTGTGCCGCCGTCGGTGCGGACTCGCTCCGCAGGTTCGTCTCGTGTCATGGCGTAAGCCGACTGACCGAAAGCCAGTCTATCTCTCCCTTGGCGCTGGTTAGCGCAAAAACCATTCGCTTGCGGACACCGCCAGCGAGACGAACGTCCAACGAGAGGTCCCGCGGGACGAACGTGTGGTCGGGCGTGACCACGCGCACGAGGAACTCGGAGTGCGAGAGGTCGTCCACCGTCTCGAAGTCGGTGTAGACGCGGAAGTCGGAGCCGAATTTGAACCCGCTCTTGGGGACCGTTCCGACCTCTCGAAGCGCGGTGTAGACCGCCAGACGGCGGTCGAATCGGTCGCCTTCGACTTCACGGCCGCGTTCGACGACTGCGTCGGAGTCGATATCGAGTGCACCCTGTCGCGCGAGGGAGGCCGCTTCGAGGAGCGAGAGTTGAAGCGGGCCGCTGTCGGCGTTGCGTCCGTAGAGTCGCTGGCCGAAGAAGCCGCCCTGATAGAGGCGGTCCACGCCGGTCGAGACCAGCACGCGGTCCGACAGTAAGTCGGCGTCGAGGTCCACGGGGAGGTCTTCGGAAGCCGTCCCCTCGGGCGCGTAGCCCTCGGTGTCGAAGTACGTCAGGTCGCCGTCCTCGTCGACGATGGCGAGAACCACGCCGCCGGACTCCGTCCGGCGAGCCGCCGAGCTTTGCTCGGCGACGTCACCGAGCGAATCGACCGGAATCGGCTGGCGCTCGCCGACGACGCGGACGCGATACTCCACGTCACCGTCCCACGGACCCTTCCCGCGGGGGTAGACGAGGAAGTCCGCGCCCGCCGGGTCGTCAACGCCCGGCCAGTCCTCACGCGCAGGCGAGAGGTAGAATCCCCGGTCACGGAGGTCTTTGTACACGACGAAGTCGAGCGTGGTGCCGGTGTGGGCGAGGAGGTCGCGCAGGCCCATGCCGTCCACACTGTCGATGTCACCGCGGGACAGGAGATGCGCGGCTTCGACGGGCGCGACATCGAGGTCGTTGCCACCTGTCGGTCGCCCGTACCCCCGTGAATCGTAGAACCGCTGTCGGGCGTCGCCCGGGAGGTGGACGACACCGTCTTCGAGGCGTCCTTGCATACCCGAGTCGGGGGCGGGCGACGACAAAGGGCCTGCGATGCGAGCGGCCGAGATGGGCGGAAGGCCATGTCGCCATCGGCGGGACCACGGGCGGCGACGCGGGTCCCCAGTCATGCGAACTCGCACGTCGAATCCAGACACCGACGCCCGCGGGCCGTCTCGAATATTGGAAGATCACACTCGCAGTCGCCGACGACGACACCCGCCGGGAGCGAAAACGCCGTCTCACACTCCGGATAGGCGTCGCATCCGGCGAGCAGTCGGCCGCCACGGCGGATGATTCGTAGCGGCGACCCACAGTCCGGGCAGGTCCACTCGCCGTCGAATCGCGCTTTTACGTGGTCGTCAAGCGGGTCGCACTGGCGGTCGATACAGATGTCGAAGGCGGCCCCGCGTTCGACGCGCATCGACGGAAGACCGCAGTCGTCGCACGTCTCGTCTCGGACGGTCGCACCCGCGGGCAGCGAGAATTCGACGCCCGAATCGAGGGCCGTGACTGTACCACTGGTTCGGACGAGCGGTTCACCAGTACTCGGATGGGTCCCCACGGGCACGCCCGCTTCGCTCGCGGGATACTCGGGTCGGCCGATTACGTCGTGGGACTCGACTGTGAGGACTTGTTCGCCCGCGCGGGCGACGAGACCGAACGACCCCGGCCCGGATTCGACCGTGAGCGAGTCGGCGCGGGTCAGCCATGCGACGGGCTGGTACCCGGAGGCGTCGTGGACGAGGACGGTTCGGTCGGGTTTGGTCACGACGACGACGCGGCCGCGCTGCGTGCGCTCGCGCGACCCCTCGAAGTGGACGGTACAGTCACCGGCGAAGACCCGGATGGATTCCATGCGCGGCGGTGGTCCCGGATTCGGATTTGAACCTACGTGCGAACCTTCTTGGGTGATGACGACAGCGGCGCAGAGCCATGCCGCGGCACGAAGGCCTTTGGTCGGCCGCGCCACAGGGCGAGGTATGGACGCGAACGTGGTGCTGTTCGACATGGACGGTGTGTTGGTCGACTCCGAGCAGTACTGGCACGCCTTCGAGGACGAGTGGGTGTTCGCCGAGGCCATCGAATCCGGCGACCCTGCCCACGAGGAAATCACGGGGATGAGCTTCCGTGGAATCTACGACTACCTCGACGCGGAGTATGGGACCACCGTCACCAAAGAGGAGTTCATCGAGGCGTACAACGAGAACGCGGTCGACCTCTACGGTGAGAAGGTCGTCCTGATGGACGGCGCGGAAGAACTCTTCTCCGACCTTCGCGCCGCGGGCACGACGGTCGCCATCGTCTCGTCGGCCCCGCAGGACTGGATTTCGACCGTCCGCGAGCGCTTCGACCTCGACCCTCTCGACCTCGTGCTCTCTGCGGACGACATCGACAAGCCCGGCAAACCGGAACCGTACATCTACGAGACGGCCGCCGAGAAACTCGACGTCGCGCCCGAGGACTGCGTCGTCGTCGAAGACTCTGTGAACGGCATCAAGGCGGCCGTGCGGTCGGGTGCGTACACCATCGCCTACCGCGGCGACCAAAACGCCGAGTTGGACCTGTCCCGGGCGGACGAAATCGTGGATGGGCCGGAAGCGTTGCGGGCAGTGTTACTCGGCGAGAAGTGAACCGGGCGGTGAACGACAGGAAGCGGACCACGAGCGAGAGACTCGTAGGAAGGGTGACACGGCCGACGCGAGTCGGTACGTGTCGTAGCCGAAGTCCTCGGGTGCGCCGGGCGACGCTTCCAACAGTATTCAATCGGTATCTGCTGACATCCGTTGGACGTGTACCTCGGTGGACCACATCCGATGAATCGTGGTACTGAGGGAACAGCCAGCCAGTGAGTTGTCCTAGCCCACTACACTAGGTCTCGGACCTTCCCGAGTAAGCTCTGCTCTTCGGGGTCGTGATACTCCGGATAGATATCCATGAGTTTGTAGGCGGCTGTCGCTTCGAACCGTCCTGCTCCCAGGACACGGAATGGTTCCGGTGGTTCGGCGCCCATTCGAACGAAACAATCTCGCACTTGGCACTTCAGGTGGTGGTCGAGGAACTCGCGGAACTCGTCGAGTGGCCCCGGGTCGACTGGCGGAAGCTCAATGTGCGTGTCTGGCTCGCGCTCGAATGGCGAGTCGTCGGGCTCGGTGACGACGTATTCGCCATCGTCGACGTACGAGGCGTACAGAGACGAGACCGCATCGACGTACAACCCATCAGTAAGGTCAGCTTCCTTCTCAGAAGCGAGGTCGGCGAGGTCGCTCCCGAACGATTGCCAGTCGGCAAGTGCTTCTGTCGAGAGCGAACTCACGGCCTGCTCGTTGATAGCATCCTCGTCGAGAGTGATTCCATGGGAGGCTGCGAGGGTTACGGCTGCTTCTTTCAGTTCGGTCTCAGTGGGATCGACACCGAGGTAGACATCCTGCCGATACAGCACGCTGTTTGGGCCGGGTGCATCGGCTGGAATCTGGATAGCGCGCGCTGTCTCGTCGTGATAGCTGCGCATCTGCTGGTACAGGTCGCCGAACAGCGACTCGAATTCTTCATCAGCAAGGGCTTGAATAGCAAGTCGGACAGCGTTGATTCGAACGGGGTTGTTCGATGGTGAGACTGTTTCGTACCCACGGGTTGCAGACACGTAGTATCGTGCAAACGCCCGGGCCTGTTCGACATGCTCGTTGCCTTCGAGCGTGCGTTTTGCTGGCTTGTCTGGGTAGCCGTCTTGTTGGTGACCTGTGATTTCACCACTATGATTCAGCTCGATCAAGTGCTCAACGTCATTGTTGTCAATGACACTGAGGCCTACGATGCCATCTCCTTCTCCAGTAATTAGCCCATCCATAGCTATCGGTCTCCTCTGCTCTGTGCCTTGCCTTCAAGTTCAGTGCCGGTCTCAGAGTCCCCGAACACAGCGTCCAGTTTCTCGTCGATGAGGTTCTCGATATACTCTTTGGCCGCACCCATTTTCTCTGAGGCGACCGCAGAACCTTTGTCGTAGGCTTTGCCGGTGAGCGACTTGGTTACGTCGCCAGCAACACCTTTGGCTACTTCTTGGCCAACGACAGCGCCACCGATTGTACCGATACCGGGCATGAACGATGAGCCTGCGACGGCTCCGAGTAACCCACCAACGGTACCGACTGTCCCTTGTACCGCCGCCTTTCCAATGGCCGACGCTGTCGACTCACTACTGTTGACGGTCTCTTCGACAGCGGTCAGTCGCTCGTTGATTTGCTTGACTTCCGTGGCTAACACCTCTGGGTCAGACGATATCTTGTCTTCGTCGTCCTTCGAGCCGCCGGAATTAAACGGGCCGACATCGTAGCCGAGCCAGTTCCCGTCACTGTTTGTGGCCATCCGCTGAACGTGCACGTCGGAGTGCTGCATCCGGAAGATACCGAGTTCACCGCCGCGCATCACGCGCTCGGCAGTCTCCTCGGCTTCACGCTCTAAGCGCGGGTCCGGGTCGATTTCCAGTTCGCCCTCTTGCGGCAGCATCGACACCACCCCACCGGTCTGCTGGCGAACGTGCGCAAGCTCGTGAGCCAGGACGTGCTGTCCCTCTGCTGAACTTGGGTCGTACTCGCCGTGGTTGAACGCGATATGGTTACCCACCGTGAACGCCCGGGCGTTGATGTCTTCGCACGCTTTCGCAGCCGTTGGGCCGGTGTGAATGCGAACATCGCCCAGATTGTCGCCCATGCGCCCTTCCATCGCGCGCTGAATCGAGGTGTCGAGCTGCTGACCGGGCGACGAAATCACGTCCCGAACCGAATCGGGAACCTGCGCGTCACCGGCTTTGGACGCTTCGTGGTGCGCATTGCGACTGCGCTGGACCGACTTGGCGTTCCGGCGCTCGATATCCTTCGGAATCTCAGCAGAGCGGTCCTGCTGGCGCTCGCGGAACTGGCGCATGTCCCGCGGTTTGCCCATCGTATCCACGGTCATGCCTTCGTCAGCCCACTGCCGCACTTGGCTCGCACCGTGGCTCTCGACGAGGCGTTGAATCTGAACGTCCATCCCGGGACGATACAGCTCCAGACCGAACTGAGCCGCAGAACCCTGTGCCGTCGACGACCCACCGCCGCGCTGACTACGGTCGGACCCACCTGTCAACTCCTGAATCGACGGGACGGTCGAGGACCGTTGGCCCTCGCTCGTCTTCTCTTTCGCAGAGCGAAATCCCATCTTAACATTGACTTGACATCCATCCCATATATTGTTTGTTGCTTGAATGAAACCTTAAAATATATCTCTCAGAGAGATAGTGATGAGACACATCAAGTCGGTGAGAGTCGTCTGGTGTACGTGGCGTTCCACGCGACTAGCGAGCCATCCAGAGAGGTCAACCAAGACAGTGGGATAACCTGACGCCTACTCCACACGAACCGTCCGCGTCTCCCGAATCGGAAGCAGCGGCAGGTCGGGGAACGTGACTTCGACGGCAAATTCGAGTTCGTCGTCAGTCGCGCCGAAGACGCCCACCGGGACGGCCACTTCGTCCGTGAGGTAGCACTCTTTTTCGGACATCTCGACGCTGTTGACCGTGACGCGGATACCGACTTTCCCGCCGCCACTGGTGTTCGTGACGCGAATCTCGTGCATGTCGCTTTCGCCGCGAGTGACCGTGGTGGGGAACGCGCCCCAGTCGATTTCCGGCGCGGGGAGGTTCTTCGCGCTCTTGACGACGCGCTCTGCGACACCCTGTGAGAGACCTGCGCGAGTGAGTTCCTTCACACCGGCATCAACCACGTCGGTCGGGGATGCGAGGCCGCCGGTTGCGAGTTTTCTGGCGCGTCGGGGGCCGATTCCATCGACGGCGGTCAGGGCAGCAGCCTCGCCGCTGACGCCGTGGTCGACCCGGGCCTCGACGCGACGGGCGAGGTTGGCGGCGCGGGCGTCGGCGAAGGTGTCGAGGAATTCGCGGAGCGCCGAGAGGAGACGAAGCGCGTTCTGGCGGATGACCCACGCGTCGCTTCGGAGTTCGCTCGGCGTCGAATTGGCCATCCCGGCGTGGAGGATGGCGAGAACCTTCCGGGGACCGCCGTCGAGTGAGGTCGAGACGCCCGTGAGAACCGAGTCGATGGCGTCCACTTCCGACTGGCGGGCAGACACCTGCCGGAAGTCGGCGGCCCCGGCGACCGCTTCGAGGATGTCGTCGGCCGTGATTCGGTCGCGGTTCGCGACTTCGGCGAATCGGGTCGCGGTCCCGAGACGAAGGTAGTATTTCGAGGTGAGTCTGCCGAGGGGCGTCGCGTCGATTGCGAGGTCGTCGTTCATCTCGACGAATCCGCGGGTCACCAGTCGGTCGAGAACGTCGCGGACGCGCGAGCGAAGGTCCTCGAAGTCGTAGGCGCTCGGGTTCGACTGCGCCCGGCGGTAGTAGAAGGTCGTCTCCAACCACGACAGCACGTCGTCGAGGTCGCGGATGGTTCCCATCGCGATTTCGGCATTGAGGTGTGAATCGAGGTCTTCAGCGAGTCGGGACTCGATTTCCTTGCCCTCGCGGAGGAGTCGGCGGTACTTGTTCTGGTCGGCGTGGTCGCAGACGACCCAGCCATAGCCGACATCGTCGTAGCCGGGGCGACCAGCGCGCCCGAGCATCTGAAGGATGTCGAGCGGCGAGATATCGACCTCGCCTTCGAGCGGGTCGTGGTGTTTCGTGTCGCGGATAACGACACACCGGGCGGGGAGGTTCACACCCCACGCGAGCGTCGAGGTGGAAAACAGAAGCTGAATCTTTCCCTCCTTGAACCATTCTTCGACGGCCTCGCGGTCCTCCCGCGACAGTCCGGCGTGATGGAAGCCGACGCCGTCCAAGACACCCTTTCGGAGGGAGTCGTTGGCGAGTTCCTTTGCCTCGTTGTGGAAGTCGTAGTCGCCGCGCGCGCCGATTGGAACGTCGCGTTTGGCGAGTTCGTCGCGGGCTTTCCCGGCCGCGCGGACCGCGTCCTGCCGCGAGGAGACGAACACGAGGGCCTGTCCGTCGTCGCGGATGTGCGGTTCCGCGAGGTCGAACGCCCGGTAGAGACGGCGATACTTGTCGGCGAAGGAGTTCTCGCCGTGGGTGTAGGTCTTGACGCCCGCGTGGAGGTCCACCGGGCGGTAGTCGTCACCGAACTCGAAGGTTGTCTCATCGGGCGCGTCGAGCCACGCCGCCACGTCGTCGATATTCGGCATGGTCGCCGACAGCGCCACAATTCGCGGGTCGCAGATGCGACGCATGCGCGAGACAGTGACTTCGAGGACGCCACCGCGGGTTTCGGAGTCGAGCAAGTGGACCTCGTCGATGACGACGCAATCCACGTCCGTGATGAAGGAGTAGCGCGCCGAGTCGTGTTTGCGCGTCGCGGAGTCGGTCTTCTCGGGCGTCATGACGAGGATGTCCGCGCGCGCCGCGCGACGCGGGTTCAGGTCGCGCTCGCCGGTGACGACGTAGACAGAGTAGCCCAGTTCCTCGAAACGTTCCCACTCGGACTCCTTTTCGGTCGTCAACGCGCGGAGGGGCGCGATGAAGAGCGCAGTCCCCTCGTCGCGGAGCGTGCGACAGATGGCGAGTTCGGCGAGTGCCGTCTTCCCGCTGGCCGTGGGCGCGGAGGCGACGACGTTGTGGTCGGTTTCCAGAATAGCCGGGAGCGCCTCGCGTTGCATCCGGTTGAACTCCTCGAACCCGAAGGCGTCGGCGAATTCTGGAACCGCTTCGACGACCTTCACGGGATGCACCTCCACGGATGGGGCGACGACGAAAGCGAGACGGAGACGAGGGTCATACAGGAAGCCGAGTCGTCCGGGGGGAAAGGCGTTTCTCCATCTAGCGGCGACGCTCGGTGAGTTGGTACGAAAGAATAATTCAGCGCAGCGGAGGGTGCGGGACCGGAGTGCTGCGTGGGGTGGTACGGGGGACTATTCAGGGTCGAAGCCAGCCGATGGCCGTCTTACGCGGCGACGGTAAGGGCGGCGATGAACGACCACTTCGTACCCGCGGTGGCCTCGTGCTTCTTCGATTCGGCCTTCGACAGGTCGCGTCGGTGTTTCCAGTTCATACTACTCCAAAATATTTACTCGAATATAAGTTTTTCAGTCTAGTGATACATCTAGCACGGTTGTACATGCACTATGGTCGAAAGTCGTGATGAATTTGAGCCGAACGTTTACTTTTTCGTTACTGTGATGGTCGTTTGCACGGTTATTCGAAAGGTGTGGTAGCACAGCACATGGATGTGAAATGCTCGTGACGACTCGGTGACGACGAGGTAATCCTCACGTTTTTGCCGGGGGGCGCGAAAGAAGTGGGCATGCGCACGAGGCGGAAGCCCGATTGGTTGAAGATGCGGCCTCCCTCGGGCCGGCGCTTCACCGACATCAAAGCCACGCTCCGCGACCGAAACCTCAACACGGTCTGTGAGGAAGCGAACTGTCCGAACCTCGGCGAGTGCTGGAGTGGACGCGACGGGCCGGGCACGGCGACGTTCATGCTCATGGGTGACCGGTGCTCTCGCGGATGCAACTTCTGTGACGTGACCACGGGTGGGATGGAACCTCTCGACCCGGACGAACCGGCGAACGTGGCCGACGCAGTCGCCGAAATCGGCCTCGACTACGTGGTGTTGACCTCCGTAGACCGCGACGACCTGCCGGACCAGGGGTCGAGTCACTTCGCGGAGACGATTCGCGAGATAAAGCGCCGCGACCCCGGGATTCTCGTCGAAGTGTTGATTCCTGACTTTCAGGGCGAACCGGAACACGTTCGGAAGATTATCGATGCCGGACCGGACGTTATCGCCCACAACATCGAGACGGTCGAACGACTCCAGTGGCCGGTTCGGGACCGTCGCGCCGGGTACGAGCAGTCGCTGTCGGTCCTCCAGCAGGTCACAGACGGGTCGGACATCCACACGAAGACCTCCATCATGCTCGGTCTCGGCGAGTACGACCACGAGGTCTACCAGACGCTGTCTGACCTCCGCGAGGCCGACGTGGATATCGTCACCTTCGGCCAGTACCTCCAACCGTCGCGGACGCACCTCGACGTGTTCGAGTACGTCCACCCCGACGTGTTCGACACGTGGCGGCAGGTCGCAGAAGACGAACTTGGCTTCCTCTACTGCGCGTCTGGCCCGATGGTTCGGTCGTCGTACAAGGCGGGCGAACTGTTCGTCGATGCCCTCCTCCGTGAGGGGTCGTCCGTCGAAGAGGCCCGGCAGGCGGCACGTGCCGCTGCTGGCCAGTAACTGTCACTCGAAAATAATTTCGGCAGCGAAGTTCGCTCCACGCGTGCCGGCGTACTCGTGGCATTTTCTGGATATTTCCGATTATTCCTCGGAGATGTGCGCGTTCACGCTAACGACCTTCAGGAAGAATCGTTTAGAAGCCAAGATGTCCAATTTTCTCGCGCGTGAGTTGACATAGCACGACCACAATCGCAATAATCCGAGCCAAAGTAAATTATATACGAAAACAATATAACGGCGGCGGGTGTCGATTTTTCTATGAACAGGAGGGTTCTCCCGTGAGCGTACTTCAACGCGACCCACAGGACCAGGTACGAGTCCTCGACGAGGACGGCTCCGTCGTTGGCGATGTACCCGACATCGATGACGAGACGATGGTCGAGATGTATCGCTACATGCGACTCGCCCGCCACTTCGACACGCGGGCGGTGAGCCTCCAGCGACAGGGCCGGATGGGAACGTATCCACCCCTGTCTGGGCAGGAAGGTGCCCAAATCGGCAGTGCCGTTGCACTCGCCGAAGACGACTGGATGGTCCCGAGTTACCGTGAACACGGCGCTGCGCTGGTTCGGGGACTCCCGCTGAAACAGACGTTGCTCTACTGGATGGGCCACGAGAAGGGCAACAAGATGCCCGAGGGCGCGAACATCTTCCCGCCCGCGGTTCCCATCGCGTCGCAGATTCCCCACGCAACGGGCGCTGGCTGGGCGCTCAAACTCCGTGGCGAGGCCGACAAGGCCGTCATGTGTTACTTCGGTGACGGTGCGACCTCCGAGGGAGACTTCCACGAGGGACTGAACTTTGCAGGCGTCTTCGACACGCCGAACGTCTTCTTCTGTAACAACAACCAGTGGGCGATTTCCGTCCCGCGCGAGCGGCAGACGGCGTCCGAGACCCTCGCACAGAAGGCGGTCGCCTACGGCATCGACGGGATTCAAGTCGACGGTATGGACCCGCTCGCGGTCTACGCAGTGACGCAGGCGGCGCTGGACAAGGCCAAGAACCCGCAGGAAGGCGAATGTCGGCCGACGCTCATCGAGGCGGTCCAGTACCGCTTCGGTGCGCACACCACCGCCGACGACCCGACAGTCTACCGTGACGACGAGGAAGTCGAGAAGTGGAAGGCGAAGGACCCGATTCCGCGCCTCGAGGCGTTCCTCCGCGAGACGGGCCGCCTCGACGACGAGGCGGTCGACGCCATCGAGGCGAGCGTCAAAGAGCAGGTGGCAGACGCCATCGAGGCGGCCGAGTCCGACCCGCGTCCGGACCCGAGCGCGATGTTCGAGTACGCGTACGACGAGATGACGCCCGAAGTCCGAGCACAGTACGAGGAGTTCGAAGCACTCCACGAGAAGTTCGGCGACGAAGGATTCCTCCGAGAATGACGGAACAGAACCTTACTATCGTACAGGCAGTACGGGACGGTCTCTACACCGAAATGCAACATGACGACGAGGTGCTCGTCATGGGCGAAGACGTTGGCAAGAACGGCGGCGTCTTCCGCGCGACCGAGGGCCTCTGGGAAGAGTTCGGCGACAACCGCGTCATCGACACGCCGCTTGCCGAATCCGGCATCATCGGAACGGCCGTCGGCATGGCCGCGATGGGTCTCAAGCCCATCCCCGAGATTCAGTTCTCCGGCTTCATGTACCCCGGCTACGACCAGATTATCAGCCACATGTCGCGGTTCCGCACGCGTACTCGCGGGCGCTACACACTCCCGATGGTGCTGCGCGCCCCCTACGGCGGCGGCATCCGCGCGCCCGAGTCGCACTCCGAATCGAAGGAGATGTTCTACGCGCACGAGGCGGGGCTGAAGGTCGTCATCCCCTCGACCCCGTACGACACGAAGGGACTTCTCATCTCCGCGATTCGCGACCCCGACCCGGTCATCTTCCTCGAACCCAAACTCATCTACCGCGCCTTCCGCGGTGACGTTCCCGAAGAGGACTACACCGTCCCCATCGGCGAGGCCGCCGTCCGCAGAGAAGGGACCGACGTGTCGGTGTTCACCTACGGTGCGATGACTCGGCCGACGCTCGAAGCGGCCGAGAACCTCACCGAAGAGGGCATCGACGCCGAAGTCGTCGACATGCGGACCATCTCGCCGCTCGACCGCGAGGCCATCGTCGAGTCGTTCAAGAAGACCGGCCGTGCGGTCGCCGTCCACGAGGCACCCAAGAACGGTGGTCTCGGAGCCGAGATTACGGCGACGGTTCAGGAAGAAGCGCTTCTCTACCAGGAAGCACCCGTAAAGCGCGTCGCAGGCTACGACGTTCCGTACCCGCTGTACGCACTGGAGGACTACTACCTCCCGTCCGTGGCCCGCGTCGAAGAAGGCATCCGCGAAACTGTGAACTTCTAACCAATGCCCCTCGAAGAATTCAAACTCCCCGACGTTGGCGAAGGCGTCGCAGAAGGCGAACTCGTAACGTGGCACGTCTCTCCCGGAGACGAAGTAACCGAAGACCAGGTGCTCGCCGAAGTCGAGACCGACAAGGCACTCGTCGACGTGCCGTCCCCGTTCAACGGGACGGTCAAGGAACTGCTCGCCGAGGAAGGCGAGATGGTTCCCGTCGGCAACGTCATCATCACCATTCAGGTCGGTGACGACGGCGAAGTCGAGGAAACGGCCGAAACCGAGGCCGAGGCAGACACCGACGAATCCGCCGAAGCAGAATCTGAAGGCGACGCTGGCGGCCGCGTGTTCGCACCGCCGAGCGTCCGGCGTCTCGCCCGCGAACTCGGCGTCGACCTCTCGACCGTCGATGGCTCCGGCCCGAGCGGCCGTGTGACCGAAACCGACGTGCGAGCAGCAGCCGAGTCCGGTGCCGAAGCATCGACCGAAGCGGCAGAGACCGCCGACAGTGCGGGGTCCATCGACAACGGCCAAGCGTCGGTGCAGACCACCGACAGCGCGGCTGTGACGACCGAGAGCGCCGACCGCGAGAAGACGCTCGCCGCACCCGCGACCCGCGCGCTGGCGCAGGAGGAAGGCATCGACATCAACGCCGTCCCCGCGTCGGAGACGCGCGACGGGCAGGCGTTCGTCTCCCCCGAAGCCGTCCAAGAGTACGCGCAAGCGCAACAGCAGGCGCAGGCCGCAGACGCACAGGCAGTCTCCGCCGAGCCCGAGGCGGGTACCGCGACAGCCGAGACCGGTCCCGTCGCTGGCGAGCGCGTCCCCTTCAAGGGCGTCCGTAAGGCCATCGCCGACCAGATGCAGCGCTCGAAGTACACCGCGCCGCACGTCACCCACCACGACGAGGTGGACGTGACGGAACTCGTCGAACTGCGAGAGCAACTCAAGCCTGTCGCCGCGGACCGCGACACGAAGCTCACCTACATGCCGTTCGTGATGAAGGCGGTCATCGCGGCGCTGAAGGACTTCCCGTACATGAACTCGCAACTCGACGAGGAGAACGAGGAAATCGTCCTCCGCGACGAATACAACATCGGCGTGGCCGCCGCGACGGACGCCGGACTCATGGTTCCGGTCGTCCACGAGGCGGACCGCAAGGGCATGCTCGACATCGCCGACGAGATGAACGAACTCGTCGAGAAGGCCCGCAACCGCAAGATTTCGCCCAGCGAGATGCGCGGCGGCACCTTCACCATCACCAACATCGGTGGCATCGGCGGCGAGTACGCCACGCCAATCATCAACTACCCCGAAGTGGCAATTCTCGCGCTCGGAGCCATCAAGGATAAGCCACGGGTGATTGACGGTGAAATCGTGCCACGAAAGGTGCTCACGCTCTCGCTCTCGTTCGACCACCGCATCGTTGACGGCGCACAGGGTGCGCGCTTTACGAACCGCGTGAAGGAACTGCTCGAAGACCCCAAGCTGTTGGTGCTCGAATAATGGTCGTTGGAGATATCGCGACCGGAACCGACGTACTGGTCATCGGTGCCGGACCGGGCGGCTACGTGGCCGCCATCCGCGCCGCACAACAGGGGCTCGACACCACGCTCGTCGAGCGCGACGCCTACGGCGGGACCTGCCTGAACTACGGGTGTATCCCCTCGAAGGCACTCATCACGAGTTCCAACCTCGCCCACGAGGCGGGGCACGCCGAGGAGATGGGTATCCACGCCGACCCCGTCGTCGACATGTCGCAACTGCGCGACTGGAAGGACGGCGTCGTGGACCAACTCACCGGCGGCGTCGAAAAGCTGTGTAAGGCAAACGGCGTCAACCTCGTCGAGGGAACCGCCCGGTTCAAAGACGAAAACGCCGTCCGCATCGCCCACGGCGGCGAAGGGCAGGGTTCCGAAACCATCGAGTTCGAACACTGTATCATCGCCACCGGGTCGCGCGTCATTCAGATTCCCGGCTTCGAGTTCGAAGACGAACACGTGTGGTCCTCCCGCGACGCCCTCGCGGCGGACACCATCCCGGACCGCCTCGTCGTCGTCGGCGGCGGCTACATCGGCATGGAACTCTCCACGACGTTTGCCAAACTCGGCTCCGACGTGACCGTCGTCGAAATGCTCGACGACATCCTGCCGGGCTACGAGTCCGACGTTGCTCGCGTCGTCCGCCAGCGCGCCGACGACCTCGGCATCGACATGCACTTCGGCGAAGGTGCGAGTAGCTGGCGCGAAGAAGACGACGGCATCATCGTCACCACCGAACTGGAAGGCGGCGAAGAAAACGAGTACCGCGCGGACAAGGTGCTCGTCGCCGTCGGCCGCGAGCCGGTCACCGATACGATGGAGCTCGAAAACGCTGGCATCGAGACCAACGAACGCGGCTTCATCGAAGTCGACGACTTCCGCCAGACCGACGTGGAACACATCTACGCCGTCGGTGACATCGTCGACGACACGCCGATGCTCGCTCACGTCGCCTCCAAAGAAGGTATCGTCGCCGCCGAACACATCGCTGGCGAACCCGTCGCCTTCGACAGTCAGGCCGTCCCGGCCGCCGTCTTCACCGACCCCGAAATCGGCACGGTCGGCATGACCGAAGCGGAGGCCGAAGAGGCTGGTTTCACCCCCGTCGTCGGCCAGATGCCCTTCCGCGCGTCCGGTCGTGCACTCACCACGGGCCACGCGAACGGGTTCGTCCGCATCGTCGCCGACGAGGACTCCGGGTTCGTCCTCGGTGCCCAAATCGTCGGCCCCGAGGCGTCCGAACTCGTCGCTGAAATCGCCCTCGCGGTGGAGATGGGCGCGACGCTCGAAGACATCGCCTCGACCATCCACACCCACCCGACGCTCGCCGAAGCGGTCATGGAGGCCGCAGAAAACGCGCTCGGGCAGGCGATTCACACGCTGAATCGGTAGATTCAGCGAAGAAAAGCGGCTTTTTTACGCGGTCGAATCGGCGTCGAGTTCCGGGTCGAAGAGGTCTTCGACGCGACACTGGAAGTACGCGGCCAGTTTGAACGCCAGTTCCAGCGAGGGGTCGTAGCGCTCGCGTTCGATGGCGTTTATCGTCTGTCTCGTGACGCCGACCGCTTCCGCGAGTTCACCCTGACTGAGATTCGACTCTTCGCGGTACGACCTCACGGCGTTCTTCATGGGCGGTAACGAACCCAGAAGTAGCTGAGGCCGAAGATGACGAACACCGAGATATAGCCGTACAGCGCACCGTGGACCATCGGTGGAACGTCCACCAGACCGAGGTGCGTTCCAAGCCGAGCGGTCGACGCGCCGACGACGAGGAGCGCCCCAGTGAGCGTCATCGTGAGTTGACTCGCCCGCCGGTCGATTGCTTTGTCTCGCTCGTCGAAGAGGGTAATCGAGGTTCCCTTCCAGACGACGAGCGCGCCGACGATGCCAACCCAGTAGACTGCTTCACTGAGGACGTGGTAGTCGAGGACTCTGAGCCCGAGTCCCACGGCGACGCCGCCGAGGAGGAACGCGTACATCAGGTACCGATACCGCCGCTGTTTGGAGAGCCGAGGTGTCGAGCGTTGTTGGACCTGTGTCATGGTTGTGTGCAAAGCACCGTGTGTAAAGCGTGCTTTACAGTAAAGTATGCTTTACACACCCACTTAGTCGTTTTCCCGACAGGTTCGACCGAAGCTTCGGAGACAGCCGCACCGCTCGCGGGTCACAAACAGTCGAAAACAGTCGAGAACAGCGCTGCGAACCGCTCAGTCGTCGATTTCCTCAGCCGGTATCCCAGTTCACTCGTTATCTAACCACCACAGTCCCAGCATCGTCCCCACCACTGCCACGGTGGCAGGAATCGATTTGTCGACGCCCAGCGTTCGGAAATCGAAGAGAATCACACCCTCGAACTGGGCGGCGACGAGGAGGACCACAAAGACGAAGCCTGCCACCCATAGCTCGGGTGTGTTTACGTCACTAACTGACATGGAACCCCATACAACGGCAGGTATGATAAATGTTAGCAGAGGCCAGATTACGACTCGTCGTCGGCGTCGAGGATGTTGTACCCCTCGAACACCTTCCCGAGACGGTTCATCGAGGAGACGACCACGTCACAAGCCGGGCGGACGGCGTCCTTCGGGACGAAGCCAACCGAGAGACCGGCGATTTCGAGCATGGGAAGGTCGTTTGCGCCGTCGCCGACCGCGACGGTTCGGTCGAGTGGCACGTCGTGTTCGGCGGCGTGGTTTTCGAGCGCGGTGTCTTTCGTCCCCTCGATGAGCGAGCCTTCGACGTCGCCGGTGAGGCGACCACCCTGCACGGGCAGGCGGTTCGAGACGATGTCGTCGACTTCGACGCCCTCCTTTTCGAGTGCGCGCTGGACGCCGCGTTCGAACCCGCCGGTGAAGATAGCGACGTGGTGGCCGTAGTCGCGGAGGCGCTGGATGAGGTCGGCCGCGCCGGGGCGAAGTTCCACCTCACCGTAGGCCTCCTCGGCGAGTTCCTCGTCGAGTCCTTCGAGGAGGCGAGCGCGCGAGCGCAGACTCTCCGCGTAGCTAATCTCGTCGTTCATGGCGCGTTCGGTGATGTCGGCCATCTCGTCGGCGGTACCGTTGCGTTCGCCGAGCAGGACGGTCATCTCCGAATCCGAGAGCGTGCCGTCGAAGTCGAAGGCGATGATTCGCATACGTGCCCGTCGTTCCCGTGGGGTTTCAAAGCTTCCGCGTCGGCAGAATCACGAACTTCCCGACACCGATTTGATACGTGTAGAATCGTGCTAGACAGACACATTGTTACCAAATCGGCCGTTGTGACAACCCTTAACCCACATGAGTATCTCCGTACGCGCATGAAGGTACTCGTCACGGACCCGATTGCCGACGCGGGTCTGGACCGGTTACGAGACGCCGGTTACGAGGTAGAGACCGCCTACGAAGTCGAAGGTGACGCACTGCTCGAAGCCGTCTCCGACGCGAACGGACTCATCGTCCGCTCCGGAACGCAGGTCACGTCCGAGGTGTTCGAGGCGGCACCGGACCTCGTCATCGTCGGCCGTGCCGGTATCGGCGTCGACAACATCGACATCGAGGCTGCAACCGAACACGGCGTCATCGTCGCCAACGCGCCCGAAGGGAACGTCCGCGCGGCCGCCGAACACACCGTCGCGATGGGCTTCGCCGCCGCGCGCTCGATTCCGCAAGCACACGTCCGCCTGAAAGACGGCGAGTGGGCCAAGTCCGACTACCTCGGCAACGAGGTCAACGGAAAGACGCTCGGCGTCGTCGGTCTCGGCCGCGTCGGACAGGAAGTCGCCAAGAAGCTCGGCTCGCTCGGAATGGATATCGTCGCGTACGACCCGTACATCGGTCAAGAGCGCGCCGAACAGCTCGGTGCAGAACTCGTCGAATTCGACGACTGTCTCTCCCGCGCCGACTTCCTCACCGTCCACACGCCGCTGACGTCCGAGACGGAAGGTCTCATCTCCACCGACGAACTGGCGACGATGGGAAGCGGCTACCTCATCAACTGCGCCCGCGGTGGCGTCGTCGACGAGGCGGCCCTTGCACAGGCCGTCGAAGATGGTGTCCTCGACGGTGCGGCAGTTGACGTGTTCGCCGACGAACCCGTCTCCGCCGACAACCCGCTTCTCTCTGTGGACGACATCGTCGTCACGCCGCACCTCGGCGCGTCCACCTCGGCCGCACAGGAGAACGTCGCCGTCTCGACGGCCGACCAGGTCATCGCCGCGCTCCGCGAGGAGCCCGTGATGAACGCGCTCAACGCGCCCTCGGTCGACGAGAGCGCCTTCCCGCGCATCCGTCCGTACATCGACATCGCGGAGACGGCAGGCCAGATTGCCGCACAGCTCCTCGACGCCCGTATCGGCGAAGTCGAAGTCAGCTATCAGGGTGACATCGCTGCCGAAGACGTCGAACTCGTCACGGCCTCCGCACTGAAGGGCGTCTTCACGCCGCTCGAATGGCAGGTCAACGCCGTCAACGCCCCGCAGATTGCGAAGGAACGCGGCATCGACGTGACCGAGTCGAAGTCCCGCCAGTCGGAGGACTTCCAGAGCCTCGTCGAAGTCACGGTCCGCAACGGCGAAGACGAGATGACCATCGCCGGGACGCTCTTCGCGGGCGAGGATCCGCGCATCGTCCGCATCGACGGCTACCGCCTCGACGCCATCCCGCACGGGACCATGCTCGTCGCGCGTAACTACGACAAGCCGGGTGTCATCGGCTTCATCGGCACCATCCTCGGTGAGAACAATGTCAACATCGCCGGGATGTTCAACGCTCGCCGCGCGAAAGCCGGCGGCGAAGCACTGACTGTCTACAACCTCGACGACGCGATTCCGGACGACGTCCGCGAAAAGCTCCTCGACGACGAGCGCATCATCGATGTGGACGTCATCACGCTCTGAGCGGTCAGTACAGACCCAGCGCTGACAACACGCGGGCCATCACGCGGTTCGACACCGACCGTGCGGCGGCCCACCCGCGCTTCCGTGACGATTTCTTTGGAGATTGCTTCGAGGACTGCTTCAGAGATGCGTTGCTCGACGACGACCGCGATTGCAGTTCACCGACGATTCGTTCGTAGCGGTCGATAACGTCCTGTTTGTCTTCGTAGGCAGCTTCAAGTTGTGACCTGAGTTGCGCGTTGGTCTCGCGGAGCGCCTCGTTCTCGCGCCGGAGCGACGACACGTCGGCACTGGGAGACGGTGTACTTGGTGACGCCGTGCGAGGATTGGGTGACGCCGTGCTGGGCGACGCCGTGCTGGGCGACGCTGTGCTGGGCGACGCTGTGCTGGGCGACGGTTCCTGACGGTACGTTTCATCGGTCTCGGCCCCTGTTTCGGTCGTGTCCGACCCGTCAAGCGGGTACGTTCGCGACCCAGAACCGTCCCGACTCACGGTTCCGGTCGGCATGCTGGAGAGTGACATCGTGTGGGACAACGTCCCACAGAATGAAAAGGATGTGTCAGACGGGCAACTGACGCGCGTCGGTCGCGCGGTACGTCGCCGGGTCGGGGAGCGACTCGCCGAGGAACCGAGTCGAAGAGTTACTCGCCGAGGAGTTCGAGAACCGCCGCGGTGTCGTTTTCGACGGGTTCGGGGTCGTTGCCCGCCTCGAACGCCGCGTCGGGGTCCTTCAGCAGGTGCCCGGTCGTGAGACAGACGACCGCTTCGTCCTCGTCGACGACGCCCTCGGCGCGGAGTTTTCGCAGGCCTGCGACCGAGGCGGCGGAGGCGGGTTCGACACCCACGCCTTCGGCGGCGAGGTCGCGCTGCGCGTCGGTGATTTCCTCGTCGGAGACCGAAACGGCCGTGCCACCCGTCTCGCGGATACCGGGGAGCGCCTTCGGCGCGTTGACGGGGTTGCCGATGCGAATCGCGGTTGCTTTCGTCTCGACTTCGTCCCAGCGGCGCGTATCGTCCCAGCCGTTTTCGATGGCTTCGACCATCGGCGCGGCACCCTCGGCCTGCACGCCCGTCAGTTTCGGCACGTCCTCGGCGTCGAGCGCGCCCGACTGGACGAGTTCGCGGAACGCCTTGTAGAGCGCCGAGGTGTTGCCCGCGTTGCCGACGGGGAGGACGATACGGTCTGGGTAGGTGCCGTAGTCGTCGTAGAACTCTTCGAGAATTTCGAGGCCGATGGTCTTCTGTCCTTCGAGGCGGAAGGGGTTCAGCGAGTTGAGGAGGTACACCTCACCGCGCGCGGCGAGGTCCTGTACGATGTCGAGACAAGAGTCGAAGTTGCCGTCGACTTCGAGGATGCGCGCGTCGTGGAGCGCGGCCTGTGCAATCTTCCCGGCGGCAACCTTTCCGGAGGGCAAGAGGACGAGCGTTTCCATGCCGCCGCGGGCACCGTAGGCCGCGAGGGCCGCAGAAGTGTTCCCGGTCGAGGCGCACGCGAGGCGGTCGACGCCGAGTTCCTTGGCGACGCGGACGCCGACGGTCATCCCGCGGTCCTTGAACGACCCGGTCGGGTTCATCCCCTCGTGTTTGATGCGGAGCGTCTCGACGCCGACATCTTCTTCGAGGCGAGGGACGCGGTGTAGTGGGGTCGCGCCTTCGGGGAGGGAGACGCCCTCCTCGAACGGCAGCGCCGCGTTGTAGCGCCAGACGCCGCGGCCCTCGAAGTCGTCCCACGTCGGGGGCGTGGCGTAGCGGACTTCGAGGAGTCCGTCGCAGTCGTCGCAGGTGTAGCGGATATCCTCGAACGGCGCGAACTGCGCGCCGCACTCGATACATTCGAGCCAGGTCCCATCGTCGGCGACGGATGGCTCCTCGGGGGTGGGTGCCGTGAGTTCGAGGCTCATTGCTCGGGCGGTGGCACCAGAGGGATAAAAGCGGGTGGGTTCGGGCGGCACCTGCCGACCCCGAGAACCGGGTTGGAACCGGGCGTTCGCGTCGCTTACGACTCGCCGAAGGCGTCGATGCGGGCGTGAACCTCGTCCGCCCAGTCGTCGAGGGCGGCGTGCATCATCTCTTTCGCCTCCGGGAGCGGCGTCGCCGTGTACTGGTAGACGTATCCGCCGGGGTCGAGCAGTCGGCGTTTACGCTCGGCGAGTCCCTTGTCCAGAAGCGTCGTCAAAGAGCGGTTCACGTTACTTCGGTCCCGGTCGAGAACGTCCGAGAGTTCCGCAACGGTGCTTCCGGGGTTGTCGAGAAGTGCGAGATACGTCCGGCTCTCGTGGCTCTGGATGCCGAAGACACACGCGAGGACGTGCCCGAAGTCCGGGTCGTCGGTCTGTATCAGGTCATCCATATCCGGTGCATCGGCCATGCACATCTGTATGGGGTGCGCCGGATTAAACCCTCACCTAGAGGCGAACTGACTGAGATGAGAGGGTTACCTACTCATCTTTCGCATATCCCATCTTCATCACGCACGTACGCATCCCGTCTTCGTCTTCGTGTTTGTGGAGCGTCGTCGGCGTGTCGCAGTAGAAGATAGACCCGTCGTGGCGGAGCGTTACCTCGTGGACGCCACCGAGCATCTCGGCTTCGACGACGACGCGGTGGCCCTCGCGGAGTGCATCGAGAATCTCGTCTGCCGTCAGTTCCCCGGACTCGATTCGAAGCGGTTCAGGCATACCGGACCAACACGGCCGAACAGTATCAGTATTGTTGAACCAAAGCAGTCGTGCATGAGAAAAATCAGACCGTGGCAAGCCGACGGAATGCTTCGCGCCCGGTCCGGGAGACGGCCCGTAAGAGTAGGGTGACGATGGGGGACGGCCCGGAGGAACAGGGTGACGATATCACTGGAGCGGGTGCGACTCGGTCAGTTCGTCGTCGATTTCGACTGCTTGTCCTCGTCGGTCACGGGCGTCTCGACGCCCTCTGCGGCCTCCGCGATTTCGGTCTCTTTTTCGGTGTCGATGTGCCAGCGGTCGACCTCGTCTTCGAACTGTTTCAGCGTCTCGGAGACCTTCTCTTTCAGGTGGTCGTCGTTGACGTTCACCTCGAAGACAAACACCTCTTCGCCCGTCCCGCGGCCGACGCGCTGGATGTTGGCGCTGATGAGTTCGTTGTCGAAGTAGTACGGCGCGAGTTGGGTCATCACCTTCCGGTAGACGGTGTCTTCGACCTTTCGGAGCGCCTTCCGCCCGACGGAGTCGGCGGCGCGAGCGACGTAGTTAATCGAGTCTTGCCACGACTCGACGGCACCCTCGTTGTCACCTTCTTCGACCTTCTCGTAGGAGCGCGACAGCTTTTCGCCCGCCGTCTTGAGGTCGTCGTTCGGGGTCTTGCCAGCCTTCTCGCCCTCGCCCTCGTCGACGCTGGCCTGCTTCGCCGTCTTCTCGTTCACATCCTCACCGAGTCGCTCGTGGGACTTGGGTCGCCACTCGTTCCAGTCGGTGAACGCGTCACCGTCGACGCCGGCATCGTGGAGCGCCCGGGTGATTCGCTCCCCGTGTTCGACGACTTCGCCCCAGGAGCCACGGCGCTTGAACCCGGAGATGCTCTCTTCCATGTCGTTGACGGAGGTAGGTGCCCCACGGTAAAAACTCTCCGAGGGAACTGGTCGTGTTGGTGCGCTAGCGTCTACCGTAGATAATCCGCTCTGCGACGGCGTCGAGTCGACTCATGAGACCTCCAACCCACGCCGACGGCGACGCCATCCGGAGTTCGGACTCGTCGAGTTCGATTCGCTCGTCGTCGAACGGGTCGTGACCCTCGCTCGAAGTCGCGTCGACGACGGTCGTCATCGAACACCGACCGCACGATTCTCGATTCGTCCCTGCCATATGATACCATTCGTGATAGTCTCGAATAAGTGTTGGTTTCTTCGCAGTCGCGACGGGCTTATAGGGTCGAACGTGGTGCACCGTGACATGGGATACCGAGTCGTAGAAACGGACACCGTCGAGCCACTTCCCGACCGGCCGTGTGAACTTCGCCGCATCGGTGCCGAGGCCGGAGCCGAGACGTTCGCACTCAACTACTTCCGAGCAGCACCCGGCGAACAGGTGCCGCTGATGTATCACTCCCACACCGAGCAACAGGAAGGGTTCTACGTGCTCTCGGGGACGCTGTTCGTCGACACTCCCGAGGAAACGTTCGAAGTCCCGGCCAGCGGCCTATTCGTTGCCGACTCCGAGAGCCCCCACCGCGCGCACAATCCGGCAGACGCGACCGACCCCGTCGAACTGCTCGCCATTGGTGCACCCGCGGTGTCGGGAGACGCACAGCGATTCGACCCCGACGACGAATGAGTGAGACAGACCACGCCGAAAGAGAGGAAGACGGTCTCGAACCCACCGAGGCGGAACCACAGGTTCCGGACGCCCCCGACTGGGACGACAAGTTCCTCGACCGTGTCTCGGACCGCCTCATGTTCAACTACGACTTGGAACAGGACTACGTGGCCCGCGGCGAGCGGTTCGACCTCTTCGGGTCGATGCGGATGGAGTCGCGCAAGCAGTTCGTCCACCCCTCTATCAACTACGCCAACCACCACGCGAAGGAGTATCTCTTCGCCCGCCGCGTTGACAGTGCGACCGTCGCCGAACTGGAGCGTCTCGTCGAACTGGGTCACACACTCGCCGACGAGTGGGTCGACCCGAGTCCGGAACACTTCGGGACGGACTTCACGTTCGTCCTCGTCGCGCCGGACATCCCCGCCGACGTTCACGACTTCGTGTCCGACTTCTCGGACCGGACGCTCATCAAATTCGGCTACCACGGCCACTACGAGATAAACGTTGCCGTGGTCGCCCCCGAAAACGAGGCGGCCATCGCAAGCCGAAACGCCGACTCGGTGGGCGCGTTCACCCTCTGGTCGGATGTCGCACCCACGAGTTCGACCGGCCTGATACGACGACTCGTCGACCGACTGCGCCGCTAAAAAAGACCGCTCGGAATTCTGTCAGTCGTCGCTGGGCGTCGGCCGACCGCCGGACGACTCCCGCACGTCCTGAATGTTCTCGTATCCCATCTTGGCGAGCGAGAGCGCCAGATAGATGAGGATGAACGCGAGGACGATTTGGACGACAGCCGAGACCATCGCCACGGGGTCGGCCGACGCCATCCACTTGTCGTTCATGAACTTCGCGTAGATGTTGTCGTGGACGGCCAGCCACAACAGGCCGAGACTCGTGATAGTCACCATGAGCGCCATCGGCGCGCCGGTACTGAGGAGCTGCTTCGAGTCGTCCCAGTTGGCCAGCCAGACGGTGGCCGTCAAGAGTGCCAGCGCGGCGAGCAGTTGGTTCGCGCCGCCGAACAACTGCCAGAGGGTGAGCCACGACCCACTCGTGATAAGGACGTAGGCCGGAAGCGTCTGTATCGCGGCGTTACTCCAGCGGTTAGTCGCAACCGACTCCAGTTGCGTCTCGGGCGTCCCGACGATTTCTTCCATCATGTAGCGACCGAGGCGAACTGCTGTGTCGGTCGACGTGAGCAGGAAACTCACGAGAACGAGCGCCATGAACGGCCCGCCGAACGAAGCCGGGATGCCGAAGCTCGTGAGGAGGATACCGCCGCCTTGGGCGAACGTGGGAAGTGCGAGGCCGATACCATCACCCACGTCGGGAGCGACGATAGCGACCGTTACGAGCGCGACAGTGGCGAGCAGTCCCTCACCGAGCATGCCGCCGTAGCCAATCGCCCGCGCGTCGGACTCCTTGTTCAGTTGCTTCGACGTCGTCCCCGACGAGACGAGCGAGTGGAAGCCGCTGATTGTCCCGCAGGCGATGGTGATGAAAAGCAGTGGGAAAAGCGGCGTTCCGGTTCGACCCATGAAGCCGTAGAACGGTTCGAGGTTCGTCACGAGGGGTTGCGACGACCCGCCGAAGAGCGTGCCGACGATAACCGCGAGGAGCGCTCCGCCGACGCCCGTATAGAGCAGGAACGACGAGAGGTAGTCACGCGGTTGCAGAAGCACCCACACGGGAAGGGCGCTCGCGAGCGCACCGTAGATGAGGATAATCGGTACCCACGCCGCCGCGTTGGCGCTGAACGCCTCCGCGACGGGAAGCCACGACCCGCCGCTGCCGAACAGGACGAACGTCGATGCCGGTGCGCGCGCCGCGGGTTCGAACAGCGCAAACGGGAACTGGATACCCGCGTAGACGCCGATGAACATCGCTGCGACGAATCCGACCGTCCCCGGCAGGAACGGCAGGTTCAGTTGGTAGAGGTACATCCCGAAGAGGACGGCAAGCGCGATATAGACCAGACTCGCTGTCGCCGCTTCCGGATAGGCGTTGAAGACGATAGCCACGACGAGGGCGAACACCCCGACGACGAGGATAATCGTCAAGAACGCGAACCAAAGCAGCATGTTCTTGCCGCGCTCGCCGACGTACTCGCCGATGATGGACCCGACTGACTTGCCTTCGTGTCGAAGACTGCTCGACAGCGACACGAAGTCGTGAACGCTGCCGAGAAGCGGATTCCCGATTGCTATCCACGCGAGTGCGGGGAGCCACCCCCACACCACACCCGCCGTAATCGGCCCGACAATCGGCGCGCCGCCTGCGATACTCGAATAGTGATGCCCCAGTAAGACCGGCTTTTTCGCCGGTACGTACTCCTGTCCGTCTTCGTACTTGTGTGCGGGTGTCTCTCGACTATCGTCGAGTTCGACGAACTGCGCGAGGTAACGCGAGTAGCCGAAATACCCAACCGTAAACATCGCAAGTACTGCGACGACCAACCAGATGACTTGTACCATGGTATTGTGCCCCATTGTCAGACACGTATAATCTACCCTTAATGTTAACGATAAACACAAGTAGAATTGATAAAGGAATATATACTGGCCGCTAGTCGAGACGCGGCTTTTCGGGCGGAAGCGCCCGTCAGTCGGCCGGTATCGGTTCCAGTCCGATGTCGATGTCGAGTTCGTCGGCGACTTCACCGAGGAAGTCGCCTTTCACTTCGGAGACGCGTGTCTCGATTTCGGCCACGAGCGGCACGTCGAAGTCCTCGCGGAGTTCGGCGAGTCGGGCTTTCTCGGTCTCGACTCGGTCGCGGAGGAATCGGGCACCCCGGCCGTCTTCGTCCGGGTCGGGTTCGGGCGTGAGCCGATTGACCGCAAGTCCCCGCACGTCGAGGCCGTAGGAGTCGAGTTCTTCGACCGCCCGCTCGGTCTCCCGAATCGACAGTTCGTCGGGGTTGACGACGAGGTAGAACGCCGCCTCCTCGCGGAGTGTCTCACCCGCGAACGAGAAGTCGTCGCGGCGCGCCTCCAACCGGGCGATTATCGGGTCGCCATCCATCATCCGCCGCGGTTCGTTGTTCCCGATTGCCGCGCGTTCGAACAGTTCGATAGACTGCGTTCGCTTGTGGATGAGGCGCTGAATCCACCCGTCGAGATACTCTGGCAGGGAGAGCAGACGGAGCGTTCCACCAGTCGGTGAGGTATCGAAGACGACGCGGTCGTACGCGTCGGCGTTCCGCATCACGTCGATAAAGCGGTCGAACAGGGCCGACTCGTGGGCACCCGGCGTCTGGTGGGCCATCTCTATCTGACGGTCGATTTCGTTGACCATCGCGGGACTCACCTGCTCTCCCAACGCCCGCTTTGTCTCCATCAGATGCTCTCGGACCTCCGTCTCGGGGTCGATTTCCATCGCGTCGAGGTTCGGTTCGTCCGAGACCGGAGACGGTTCGTCGGTGAAGACCTGGTCGAACACGTCGCGGGTGCTGTGGGCCGGGTCGGTCGAGACGAGGAGCGTCCGTACCCCGGCACGGGCGCTTTTGACCGCGTAGGCGCTCGACATCGTGGTCTTTCCGACACCGCCTTTCCCGCCGAAGAAGACGAACTTGCGCATGTTAGAAGTGATATTGGTGACCCTTGCGTTCGAGAAGCGACCCGCGGTCCCACATCCGCCGCTCCCACGCCTCGAACTCGTCTTCGAGGAACGGGAGCAGTTCGGCGGTGTAGTACGAAATCGGTGATGGAATCCCGAACGCATCGGGGAAACACGCGAGCATGAACGCGTCTTCGTAATCTTCGGCCTGTTTCTCTATCTTCTCGTAGGCGGGATGCGTTATCATCCCGTGGTAGAGGCCGCGTATCCACTCTTCTGCGAGTTCCAGAAAAGATTCGATGCGCGCGGCGAGCGTCATTAGTTAACACCACACTCGTTATCAAACAAAAACGTATCGTTCACGACTGACCATGTAGGATACCCGCGATTTGATATACGAAGGCGCGGAACGCCCGTCCATGACTTCCCGGAACGTCACCCCCGTGACAGTCCTCGGCGGAAGCCTCGGGGCGGGTAAGACGACGCTCCTCAACCACCTGCTGACGAACGCGGACGGCCGCGAAATCGCCGTCCTCGTCAACGACATGGGTGAGGTGAACGTCGATGCCGAGTTGGTCGCCGACGAGTCGGAACTCGAACTCGGCGGTGGCGTGACGGAGTTGTCGAACGGGTGTATCTGCTGTGAGTTACAGGACGACTTGGAGACGGCCGTCGTCCGACTAGCGCAGAATCGCTCGTTCGACCACCTCGTCGTCGAGGCCTCGGGCGTCTCCGAACCGGGACCGGTCGCCCGGTTGTTCGTCACCTCGCGGGCAGCCGCGATGTACGATGTCTCCGGCCTCGTGACTGTCGTGGACTCGTGTCTCTTCGCGGATACCTTCGACGGCGGCGACCCCGAACGAACCGTTGCCGAAGACGCCGATGGGACGGTCCGGCCGCTTTCGGACCTCCTCGTCGAACAGGTCGAAAGCGCGGACCTCGTCGTCCTCAACAAGCGTGACCTCGTCACCGACGCGGAGGTGGCGCAGGTCCGCGAGGTAGTCGAGACCCTCCGTCCGGGTGCAGACGTGGTCGAGACGACCCACAGCACCGTGGACGTTGACCTGCTTCTGTCGGATGTCCACGACCCCGACGCGCCGGTCGGGTGGCGGGCAGTCCTCGATGAGGAAGACAACGTGAATGAAGACGAGAGCCACGACCACCACAGCCATCACGACGACGCCTCCCACGCCGAGGCGACCTACGGCGTCACCTCGTTCGTCTACCGCCGACGGGCACCCCTCGACCCGGAGGGAGCCGCTGAGGTCCTCGGCGACCTTCCGGAGTCGGTGGTCCGCGCGAAGGGGTCGCTGTGGGTCGCGGGCGCGGAGGACGTTCACTACACCTACAGTCAGGCTGGCCCCTCGGCGTACGTCACCGCCGGAGGACCGTGGATTGCATCGCTGCCGGAGTTCGAACAGGACACCTACCGCCGCAACCACCCGGACCTCGACTGGCACGACGAGTTCGGCGACAGGCGAACCGAACTCGTGTTCATCGGCCGCGACGTGGACGAGGAAGCGTTGACGGCGGCGTTAGACGACCACGTCCTCGAACCGGGTACAGATGTGGCCGACACCCGCTACCCGACCGAACCGGGCGATGAACTCGTGTTGGCCGAACCGAGCAAAGCAACTACGCAGGCTGAATCGGCGGTGAACCAATGAGCGACGGCACGAGCGAGACGGAGAACGGCACGAGCGAAGCGGGGGCCGCCCGATGAGCGACGACGTGGGCGATATCGAATGGGGCGAAGGCGACCCGCGCGTTCTGTTCGTGATGAACCTCGTGCTCTCGTCCATCTTCGCCACAGTGGTCGTGTTGGGTCTTTCCTACGCCAACCTCGCCGCGTTCACGTTCGTCAACGTCGCGTCGGCGGCGCTCGTGCTCGCGGCGCTGACGTATCTCGTGACCAACTGACGGGGAAACCCAGGTTTCGACGAGATTGTTCGATTCGTGAACCACCCGCAGGGGGCCGCTGGCGGCCGATAGCCGCCTTTATGTCCTTCGGGAGACCGATTTTCGATAACATGCCCATCGAAGACCGAGACAACGCGTACCTCATCACGCACGCGCTGGCCAAGGACACGCTCTCGCGCCTCCGAGACGTGGAGACGACGCAGGTGGCCTTCCGGAAGGGCCTCGTCAAACTCGGCCGTATCTGCGGCTACGAAATCATCGACGGCGCGATGGAGACCGAGTACGTCTCCATCCAGACACCGCTGGCCGAGACGACCGGCGAGCGCGTCAAAGGCCTCGACAACGTCGTCATCATCAACGTCCTCCGCGCGGCGACCCCGTTCGTCGAAGGACTCCTCAAGGCGTTCCCGCGCGCGAAGCAGGGCGTCATCTCCGCGGGCCGCGACGAGGAAGCCGGAATGGACGACGAAGGCGGCTTCCCCATTACCATCGACTACGTGAAACTCCCCGAGATTACCGAAGAGGACACCGTCATCGTGGCCGACCCGATGCTCGCCACCGGGTCGACGATGTGTGCCGTCCTCGACCACGTCCTCGAAAACGCAGGCGTCGACCCCGAGAAACTGTTCGTCCTCTCGGCCGTCTCCGCGCCCGACGGACTCCTCCGCGTCGGCGGCGAGTTCCCGGAGGTCGACCTCCTGACGGTCGCTATCGACGACTACCTCGACGACGACGGCTACATCGTTCCCGGTCTCGGCGACGCTGGCGACCGCGCGTTCCGCACGACGTGAGGTCGCCTCGGGTCAAACGGGTCTCTCGCGTGGGCAATTCATAAGTCGTCGCCCGCGCACCTCCGATGCATGCACGACACTCGCGGCGCGAGAGGTGACGGGCAGTGAGCGACCCGTGTGACGGATGCGGTAGAGTGGTCGAAGACCCGCTTGCGCGGCGGGTCCGACTGCAAGTCGATGGAGCGGCCGTCGACGACCAGCGCCTCTGTCCGACCTGTTTTGCCGACTGGATAACACGATACGAATCCGAGATGTCACCGAAGACGGAGTCGAACACCGACTCGTCGGACGCAGACATCATCGTCGACTGAACCTGAACCCCCTTACTTCGGGTCGAAAACCGACCGCCAGTAGCGACTTTCGATTCGACTCGAACGTCACGAAACGGACCCCCGGTGTGCTATTGTGAGTCGGTGTTACACGGGTGGGCCTGGAGATACCTCCCCAGACACGCAACCCCTCCACTTCGACTCGAACCCACCCGAACCGGGCACACCAATATTCAGTTGTGAAGAATTTATACAACATGCATAGATATCTATGAAGTTCGTATTGAAAATTAGATGACAGAAGACGCTACGTAATCGAATAGGGGACCGAAAATAGAGGAAGGGACCGTGTGATGGATTCTCAGAGTTTAGAGACTGTTCATCAATAATAATTTATTACCAGTAATGTGAAAATATACACACCATCGTAGATGACATGAACAATACTATATATCTATTAATGCCAATAGTAGTGTATGACCCGGAAACTCGACCGTCGTGAATTTATCGCAGCGACAGGCGCAATCGGAATCGCCGGACTCGCCGGATGTACCGGTGGGAACGGTGACGAAGAGACGACTACGACGACCACAGCCGCGGAGGATGGCGACGAGACGACCACCACGACAGCTGACGGCGACGGGACAGAAACCCGTCTCTCGTGGCACGCAGGCGGAACCGGCGGGACGTACTTCCCGCTCTCGAACGAGTTCAAGTCCGTCGTCGAGGCGAACACGGACTTTACGCTTCAGGTCCAGTCGACCGGTGCGTCCGTCGAGAACGTCGGGAGCCTCGCCCGTGGCAACGCAGACTTCGCGCTGATCCAGAACGACGTTGCGTTCTTCGCGAAGAACGGCACGGGTATCGAGGCCTTCCAGGACAACCCGGTCGAGAACCTCAGCGGCGTCGCCACGCTCTACCCGGAGACCATCCACATCGTCACGCTCGCCGACACGGGCATCGAGCAACCGTCCGACCTCGCAGGCGCGACCATCAACACCGGTGACCTCGGCTCCGGGACGCAGGTCAACGCCCTCCAGATTCTCGAAGCCCTCGGTATCGAAGACTTCAGCGAGCAGAACACCGGCTTCTCGCAGGCATCCGACCAACTGAAGAACGGCGACATCGACGCCGCGTTCGTCGTCGGTGGCTGGCCGGTTGGTGCCATCGAGGAACTCGGCGCAACCGAGGATGTTCGTATCGTCCCCATCGAAGGCGAGAACCGGCAGGCCGTCAAGGACGCCGCGCCGTTCTACGCGGACGACGAAATCCCGTCGGGAACCTACGGTCTCGAAAGCCCCGCCCCCACCGTCTCGGTCCAGGCGATGATTGCGACCAACGCCGAACAGCCCGAGGCGACGGTCGAAGCGGTCACCGAAGCCATCTTCGAGAACGTCGACGACCTGACCATCAAGACGGACTTCATCTCGAAGGAGACTGCTCAGGACGGCATGTCCATCGACCTGCACCCCGGCGCACAGGCGTACTTCGGCTAATCGCCAGCTACACCTGAGCGAACCGCCGCATACCAACCCATCCTTTCGATGCTCGATTCGATTCACACACGTATCCTCGTCGCAGTCGCGATACTCGCGCTCGCGGTCGGTGCGAGCGCAGCCGTTCCGTCGGGACAGGCACTCGTCGTCGAAGACGCAGAGACGGGCGAGCGTCTCAAGACCGTCCCGGTCGAAGAAAACACGACTGTGGCGCTCGAATACACCCACAGCGTCGAAAAGACGCGTGTACTCGACGCCTACGCAGTCCAGGACGGAGAACTCGTCATGACGAGGATGGAGTTTAAATCGTACGGCGCCGGACTCCCCGCGCGAGCGAACGTGACGACCGAAAACGGGTCATTCGTTTTCGACCCGCAAGGCAGCTACAGAGAGTTGTACGTCAAACCGGGCCATATCGCCGGCCACAAACTCCACGTCGGCGACCGGACGTACGACCTCGTCGAACTGTCTGACGCTCGGTCGGTTCGTCTTCACGTAACCCAACAGTCGGTGCTCGACGCCGCCCTCCACTGACCAATCAATGACGAAGAGAACACCTGACGAGGGCCACCCTGACGGCCCCGACGACGACAGCGGTGACTTCCGGTCCGACCACACGGTCCGGCGAGACGACACATCGCCGGTCCGGACCGACGGTGGGGAGCCACCGGAAGACCGCGAAGATGGAATAGACGAAGAGATATCCGAAGAAGAGGCACAGGAGATGCTCGAAGGCATCGAGCGGAAGCGCTCGCTGTCCGGATGGGCGGCCATCATCACGTCCATCATCGCCATCTCCTTCTCGATTTTCCAGTCGTGGCTGGCGGCACGCGGCTTCGACTTCTCGGCGACGTTCCCCTTCGTGGGCGAGGTGTCGCTGGGGGCGTTGCAACTCCTGCAAGTAAACTCGGTCCACGTGGCCTTCGCGCTCATCTTGGCGTTCATCCTCTTCCCGCCGACGACGGGCCGCGGGACGTTCGCCGCCCAACTCGGGCGCATCGTTCCGACGCTCGCCTCACAACTCGGTGAGAGTCACCCCGTCACGCGCGGCGCGGCGGGCGTCCGCCGGTTCGTCCGGTGGCTCGCAGTCGACCCCGAGCGCGAGCGCGTGACGCCGCTGGACATCCTGTTTGTCATCCTCTCTGCCGCGACGGCGGCCTACATGGTGATGGAATGGAAGGAGATTCAGCAACTCCGTATCTTCGGGCTGGAAGCGGGTCGCTCGGTTGCCGAGTACCTCGGCCCGCTCGGAATCCTCGCCGAGGCGATTAGCGCTCTCGGTATCCCACTCGCTGATATCTCCTACCCGTTCTTCCTCGGTGTTGTCGGCGTCCTCCTCGTCCTCGAAGCGACTCGCCGGTCCCTCGGGTTCTACCTGATGGTCATCGTCGGCTCGTTCATCGTCTACGCACGCTGGGGCTTCATCATCTCGCCGGACATGCCCCTCATCGGTGTCCTCTCGATTCCCAAGGGGACGTGGCCGAACATCATCCAGAACCTCTGGTACAACACCGAAAACGGGGTGTTCGGTATCCCGGTCACGGTGTCCGTGCAGTTCATCTACATCTTCATCCTCTTCGGAGCGTTTCTGGAGATGTCCGGTGCCGGACAGTGGTTCATCGACCTCGCATACGCTACGACGGGGACCCGAAAGGGCGGTCCGGCGAAAGCGTCGATTCTCGCGTCCGGCTTCATGGGGACTATCTCCGGGTCGTCGATCGCGAACACCGTGACGACCGGTGCCTTCACCATCCCACTGATGAAGCGTTCGGGGTACAGCCCCGAGTTCTCCGGGGCTGTCGAGTCCTCAGCGTCCTCCGGCGGGCAGATTCTCCCGCCCGTCATGGGCGCGGCCGCGTTCCTGATGATCGAGTTCATCGGCGTCCCCTTCGCCGACATCATCATCGCGGCGACCATCCCCGCCGTCGTGTTCTTCTTCGGCGTCTGGGTGATGGTCCACCTCGAAGCGACGCGGGCCGGTATCGGCGGTCTCGACCCCTCCGAGGTCATCGACATCCGCACGCACCTCACCCGCGGGTGGTTCTACCTCGTCCCGCTTGTGTTGTTGATGTACTACCTTCTCGTCGAGCGCCTGACGGTCGCTCGCTCCGCGTGGTTCACGCTCATCGCCATCATGGCGCTTTTGTCTGTGGTGGCTGCGTACAACAAGCGAACCCGCGTCCCGCTTCTGGGGACCATCGCGGTCGTCTTCCTCGCGCAGTTCGGCGCGTACTTCACGACCGGCGTCGGCATCTTCGACGCCCTTCGGGGCGGGAGCGGTGAAGCCCTCGGCTTCGTCGACGCGATGTTCTCGGCCGCCGGGAGTCTCGGAATCATCGTCATCTTCGTCAGTCTCGTGACGATGCTCGTGCGTCCGCACCTCGAGACACCACTGCTCCAGCTCGACGACGCAGCCGACGAGGCGTCCGAGCGAATCGCTCAGGTGGTCTCTCGGCCGTCGCTCGCGGATGTCAACGCGTTCCGCTACGTGACGTTCATCGGCAAGTCGATGGACTCCGGTGCGCGAACCTCGACCGAGGTCGTCATCGCCGTCGCCGCCGCGGGTATCATCCCTGGCGTCGTCAGCGCGACGGGTCTCGGTCCGAACCTTACGGCGCTCATCAAGGCCGTCGCGGGCGGGTCCATCGTCCTGCTCCTCCTGTTTACGGCCATCGCCTCTATCATCCTCGGCATGGGGATGCCGACGACGGTGACGTACATTATCCTCGTCTCGCTGCTTGGTCCGGCTATCGCGCAGTCGTCCAACATCCCGCTGCTCGCTGCGCACATGTTCATCCTCTACTTCGGGGTGATTGCGGACATCACGCCGCCGGTCGCGGTGGCGGCGTACGCCGCGAGTGGTATCGCCCGGTCGAATCCGTTCCGGACGGGGACGAAAGCGTTCTCGCTCTCGCTCAACAAGGCAATCGTCCCGTTCGCGTTCGCGCTCACGCCGGGCATCCTGCTCCTTCGTGGCCGCGGTGAGGCTGCACGGGTTCTCACCGGGGCGGACGTGGCTGAACTCTCGTACTTCGTCCCCGAGGTCGTCATTCCCGTCCTCGGCGTCTTCATCGGCGTCATCGGACTAGGTGCGACGGTCATCGGCTACCTCTACAGTCGCGTCACGCGCGTCGAACGCGGCCTGTACGCCATCTCGGCGTTCCTGCTCATGGCTCCGGGCCTGATTCTGAACGCCGCGTTCGACCTCGGCGGCGCACTCGGTCTGGTCGGTGCGGCACCCGAGACGGTTATCGTCGACCTCGCGATGCGCGGCGCTGGCGGCCTACTCTTCGGCGCACTCGCGCTGAAGAACCGCCGTGACGCACAGGAAGGAAAGCGCGAGACGCCCGCCGGTTCGCCTGAACCGACCGACTAAATCGGCTGACTAACCCCGGCCGTCTCTCGCGTTCGTTTTCTATTCGAGTTCGACTCGTCCGCTCGTCGCACTCCGGAGTCTATCGCGGAGGTCGTCGGCCGCTTCGACCGGCACGCGAACGGAAAACGAGACGCGCTGGTCGTAGTCGGCGTCGAACTCGACACCGGACGACTCGATGATACCGCGCACGCTCCCCGAGTCGTCGTACTCGACAGTCGCCGTGAAGCGTTCGTGCGGAATCTCTTCGACGATACCCGCTTCGTCCAGTGCCTCCTTGACGGCCCGCGAGTAGGCGCGGGCGAGACCGCCGACGCCGAGGTTGGTGCCGCCGTAGTAGCGCGTGACGACCGCGACGACGTTTCGAACCTCCTGCTGGACGAGGACGTTGAGCGCGGGTTTGCCCGACGACCCGGTTGGTTCGCCGTCGTCGCTCTGGTACTCCCGGAGCATGACGTTCCCGCCGCCCGGAACCGAAGACGACGCACCGCCCGCAGGCACCCGATACGCGGGGACGTTGTGTGTCGCATCCGGGTGGCGGGCGTTTATCTCCTCGATGAACGCCTCCGCCTCCTCGACCGTCTCGGCGGGCGAGATGTATCCGATAAACTCCGAGCCTTGAACCTCGAAGCGTGCTTCGGCCCGGCCACCGACGGTTCGATAGGCGTCAGTCATGACTCCGAGTTGGCAGTGCAGCACTCAAAAGCATTCGCACAAGGAGAGAGACCAGCCACTGCCGGTTACTGACCGCAGGCGTTGGCGTAGGACGTACAGCCGTTCTGGACGCAGACGCCACAGAGGTGGCGTGTCTTCGACACCGGTGCCCCACAACACAGGCAGGTACGCGATTCGTCCATGTGTTAAGATACCACGATTCGGCACATGAATCTTATCGCCGGGTGAGGTTTCGTGACAGAAATCAGGACGGTGCGACGGCTACGCCAGAGAGATGCGGCGAACGAAATCGAGGTTCGAGAGGTCGTTGAGCAGGTCGCCCGGAATCGGTTCGTCGGTGATGATGTAGAGTTTCGGGTCGTCGGTGAACTCGGGGTCCTCACTTATCGTCTGTCGAATCGAGATGCCCGCGTCCGCGAGTTTGGACGTGATGGTTGCGACGATTCCCGGTGCGTCGGCATCGCCCACTTCGACCGTCAACACGGAGAGGTCGAGCACCGGCGCGAGGTCCATCAGACTGGGAATCGCAGAGATGTTCTGGAAGATGCGCCGGAGTTCCTCGTCAGCGAGGATAGCGTCGGTCGTCGAATCGACGACGCGGCGGTCGACACCGACTTCCCGCGCGATTCCAGTGTTCGGAATCTCGATACCGCCCGAGACGACCCTGCCGTCGTCGTTGACGGAAAAGCCCCGCTCCAAAAGCAGGCGGATAACCGCCTGTTGACTCGGACTGCCCTCGAACTTCTCCATAATCTCGTCGAACATTCGTTAATCTGGGCGTTTGTAGTCGGCCACATTAAGTGATACGTCGGACTGACCGGCGGGAGGCTTTAACCGTCGGCACGAAGAGCAATCGACCATGCACGAACTACGCACGTGCGACTTCTGCGGTGCCGACGCGGTCGGCGTGTTCGAGATGCTCCCGCCCGCGTTTACGCCCGCGCCCGACCAGCGACGAATCGTCCTCTGCGAAGGGTGCCGAGAGACACTCACGGACGCCGTCGAACCACTGCTTGCGCGACTCGACGCCGACGCCAGCGTCAATGTTGCCGACGACGCCCCCTCCGAGACAGGCGCGAGCGTGACCACCGATTCCGGGCCAGAAGGGTCGGGTCACGACGTTGCGCCGGTCGATGCGGCCGTGGCGGAACCCGACCCCGAACCGGCGGTCCCCACCGACCACGACTCGTTCGACGCGGCGGAAGTCAATGAGGACGACGCCACCGAGGCGGAGAGCGATGGAGACGACACCACCGAGTCAGACGACGAAACCACCGCCACCGAGACAGAGAGTGACGAGACGACCACCGACGAGCCACTCACCGAAGAGACATCCAACGGCGACGAACTCCGCCCTGAACCGCCGAAGTTCCGGAAGGTCATCCGCATTCTCCAGAACCGCGAGTTTCCGGTCGAGCGGTCGGAAGTCGAAGCACTCGCGTCGAACGCCTACGACCTCGACGACGCGCAAGTGGCCGATATCTTCGACTACGCGGTCGAACGCGGCCTGTTAGAAGACGACAACGGACTGCTTCGAAAAGCCTGAAAGTCGGCTACAACTGTCCTTTCGTACTCGGGGTGTCGGACCGACGGGGGTCCACGCGGGTCGCATCGTCGAGCGACCGTGCCAGCGCCTTGAACAGGGCTTCGACCTCGTGGTGGGCGTTCTCGCCCTCGACGCCGACGTGGAGGGTGAGCCCCGCGTTCATCGCCAGCGACATGGCGAAGTGCTCGGCCATCACGCTCGTGAATTCGCCGATGTACGGCTGGGAGAAGTCGCCGGAGAACTCGAAGTGCGGCCGCCCGGACACGTCCACGACGACCGAGGCGACTGCCTCGTCGAGTGGCACCTTCCGGTCGGCGTAGCGGACGATGCCGCGCTTGTTGCCGAGTGCCTCCACGAACGCCTCGCCGAGGACGATGGCCACGTCCTCGACGGTGTGGTGGTCGTCGATGTGCAGGTCGCCGTCGCACTGGACGGTCAGGTCGAAGAGGCCGTGTTTGGCGAACGCCTCTAGCATGTGGTCGAAAAAGCCGATACCGGTGTCGACCGCCGCGTCACCATCGCCGTCGATATCGAGGGTCACGTCGATGGTCGTCTCTGAAGTCTCGCGGGAGACAGCAGCAGTTCTGTCCGCGTCGCTCATGTCGCGTTCGAAGGGAGGCGCGCATATAGGGGTTCTCGTCGTCACAGTCTTTCGCGGCTGCGGCCTTCGGCGGTGTGCAGCACTCTCAGACGGAAAGCACGCGGTATTTGCAAAAACAGGTTTGATTGCCTGAGAGACGTGGTTTCGACTAGTTACTGGTAGATACTATCGACAAGGAACGTCAGACGTTTGTCTGACGGAAATTCATACTCTCGGACGGATACTGTTGCCCATGCATCGGAAGGGAGCACTGGTAACGGGGTACACCATCTGCGTGGGGGGGCTCTTGCTTACTGTCGGAACCAACGTCGCCGTCGCGCTCGGCATCGCGCTCGTTGCGATAGCAGTCGGCGCGACACTCATCGACAGCGGGGTCGAAATCGGGCGACGATGACGGCCGGTAGAACACGGGCATGGGTTCAATACGGATGACGGGACCAGTGCCGACTGTGAATCCGAAGCGCGACATCGTGACGCTGGCCATGCTCGCACTCGGCGGGCCGTTCCTGCACACGTCGCGCGTGGAAACCGTCCTCATCGGGGCGCTGTTCGTAGGCGTCGGGGTCTACGGGACGGTCGATAGCCTCGCCGCAGTCGTCTCGCGCTACGTCCGCCTGTAAACTACACCACCCTACTCCCTCGGCACTCCGCGCCTCGGTCCTTGAGGGTGGGGCTTTGATGTGGACTCCCGGCAATCAGTAGCCAGCAATAGGCTGGTGACTCTTGCCGTTCAACGTCACCAGAACGCAGAGCGTTCTGGTTGGCTCACGAGAGCTCTGCTCTCGTGAACGTCCCACCATTCACACGCACGTTTACTGGTGCGTCTCCGCCCCCCCGACTTGGGCGAGGAACGGAGTCTGTGTATCCGTTTTCGAGCGTACCGCGTGCCGATGTTCTTCGCGGCGTTGTAGTCCGCGTTCACTTCGTACCCGCACTTCACACAACAGAACTGTTCCCCATGTCGGTTGGCTTCGTGCGTGAACCCACAGTCCGTCCGAGAACAGCGTTGGGACGTGTGGTTCGGCTCGACTTGCTCCACGGAGACACCCTGTTCGGGGGCCTTATAGGAAACGTACTCGTACAGGCGTCGGAACGCCCAAATGTGGTGCCACTTCGCCTGCGGGAGACGCTCTCGAATGTCGGTTAGGTCCTCGAACGCGATTACGTTACAGTCGTGTTCAACGGCTTCCGAAACGAGTTCGTTGGCGACGGTGTGGATGTACTGTTTACGCCATGCCTCTTCGCGCTTTCCGAGTCGAAGAAGGGCGTTGTGCGCGGCTTGGGTGCCGCGTTGTTGCATTTTTCCTCGTCGCTTCTCGAACTCGCGGCACCAGTGGTCGTAGTCGTCCCCCTGCCAGAATCTCCCGGTGGAGGAGACGGTGAGACTGTTAACGCCGAGGTCGATGCCAAGGACTGTTTGGTGCTTGGCATCTTCCGAAACCTCAGACGACTCACCGTCGTCTCCTTCGGATTCGTACTTTCGAGTGGTGATGTGGAAGTAGAACTCGTCGTCCACTGCGTCGTACTGGAGCGTACTCGCTCGGAACTCAAACTCCTCGGACAACACGTATCGCTCATACGGCGTGGGGCTGTCCGAGGGAAGTTCAAAGTCGCACTCGACACGTCCGTTGACAGTCGAGAGCGAGACTTTGTTCCGGTAGAATGTGGCGCTCCGTTTGTCGTAGAGCATACTCCACGACGTGAACTCTGGTTGACTCACTCGTTTCGCTTGTTTCCACCGTTCGACGCATCCTTTGACGGCTTGGACAGCGCGTCGGATGGCTTCTTGGACGAGATTCGCGGTGAGGGCGGTTTCGTCGCGGAGTTCGTCGTAGAGCGCGTCTCGTGCGGTCGTGTTGGCCGTGACGCACTCGGTGTAGGAGTTGTCGGACCAACAGAACTCGGCGGCACGGTTGGCACAGTGAAGGAATTGTCGGGCGGATTCGTGGAGGTCGTCGCGTCGCTCGTCGGGAACGACGAGTTTGACGGGCGCGGTACGCCGGACCTCTATATTTCAGATGTAGTGCTAACGGTTCTTATACATTCGGGAGTCAGGTAGTCGAAGTATGCCGGTTGTGTCGTACCATGTCGGTTTCCTCTCCGACCTACTCACTCACTCCGTTCGCTCCTTGAGGTCGGAGGCTCCACCTCGAGAATGCTGAAGAAATCTGGCCGCCGACTCAGGCGTCCATCGCCTCTTCGAGCGTGAAGCGACCCTCGTAGAGCGCGGTCCCGACCACAGTCGCGGCCGCGCCCGCGTCACGAAGTGCGCGAATATCATCCAGCGACGCGACGCCGCCGGAGGCGACGACCGGAATATCGACCGCATCGACGACGCTAGTGGTGGTTTCGAGGTGGACGCCTTCGAGTTGGCCCTCTACGTCTACGTCGGTAAAGAGGATGGCCGCTGCGCCGAGTTCTTCGTACCGCGTGGCCGCCTCCGCGGGGTCGAGACCGGTCCCTTCGGTCCACCCTGAGACGACGACTTCGCCGTCTTTCGCGTCGAGGCTAACCATCACGCCGTCGGGGTAATCCTCCGCGAGTTCGGCGACGATATCGGGGTTATCGACGGCCGCAGTGCCGAGAATGACACGGTCTACGCCACGGTCGAAGAGCGCCCGCGCGTCGTCCGCAGTTCGAATCCCGCCGCCCAGTTGGACCGGTACGTCCACGGCGTCGAGGACGGCATCGACCGCAGGGGCGTTCGCGCGCTCTCCCTCGAACGCACCGTCGAGGTCCACGAGATGAAGCGTTTTCGCACCGGCGTCGACCCACCGACGGGCGGCCTCGACGGGGTCGCCGTAGGTCTTTTCGGTGCCGCGTTCACCCTGTACGAGTTGGACGACTTCGCCATCTTGCATGTCGACGGCGGGGACGACTTCGAACTCCGGGAACATGCCCGTCCGTGGGTTGGCGACGGGCCTAAACGCACCGGATGCGGTGACTGTTCCCGTCAGAACTGGCCGTCAAACCCGTCTCGCAGCCGGGACCAGTCAAGTCGGGAACGTCTCACGGACGAAACCAGTCAGCATTCAGATATTATCCCGAGAAAATCTGTGAGGCAGCAGTTCGGAACGGCTTTGTCTCGCCGGAATACAGAACCACTCGATGAAACTCTTCGGTTCCAGCGGAACCCGCGGCGTGGTGGGCGAGAGCCTCACCCCAGAGTTCGTACTCCGCGTCGCCAAGGCCGCAGGCACGGTCTGGAACACCGACCGTGTCGCCATCGCCCGCGACACGCGAACGACAGGAGAGATGTTCGTCAACGCCGCGTCGTCCGGCCTGGCCAGCGTCGGCGTCGATGTCGACGACCTCGGCGTGGTTCCCACGCCCGCCGCAGTCCGATACAGTGAGGTGGAGGGAATCCCCGCTATCGTCGTCACGGCGTCGCACAATCCGCCGGAGTTCAACGGCGTCAAACTCGTCGGCAACGACGGTGTCGAACTCTCAGTCGAACAGTTAGAGCGCATCGAAGACCACATCCTCGCCGAGGAGTTCGACGTGGCCGCGTGGGACGGTGTCGGGTCGGTCCGGTCCATCGAGACGGCCAACGACGACTACCGCGAGGAACTACTCGCGAGCGTCGACCGCGACGCCATCGCCGAGGCGAACCTCACCGTCGCCCTCGACCCCGGCCACGGCGCGGGGTCGCTCGTCACGCCCGACTTCCTCCGCGAACTCGGCTGTGAGGTCCGCACGGTCAACGCGCAACCCGACGGCCACTTCCCCGGCCGCGAGTCCGAACCCGTGCCCGAGAACCTCCGCGACCTCGAACGCCTCGTGCGTGTGACAGACGCCGACGTCGGTATCGCCCACGACGGCGACGCCGACCGGGCTATCTTCGTCGACGAACACGGCGAGGTCATCTCCGGCGAAGCGTCGCTGGCCGCACTCGCCGCCGCGTTCCTCGAACCCGGTGACGTGACCGTCTCGGCCGTCAACGTCTCGCAGCGACTCGTGGACGTGTGCGAGGAAGTCGGCGCAGACCTCGAACTCACGCCTATCGGCGCGACGAATCTCATTACCCGCATCCGCGAACTCTGGCGCGAAGGCGAGAACGTTCCCGTCGCTGGCGAGGGCAACGGCGGGGTGTTCTTCCCCAACTACCGCCTCGTCCGCGACGGCGCGTACATCGCCGCGAAGTTCCTCGAACTCGTCGCCGAGCGCCCCGCGAGCGAGGTTGTCGCACCGTATCAGGACTACCACAACGTCCGCGTCAACCTCACCTACGACTCCGACGAGGAGTTGGAGGCGATGCTGCACGCCGCCGCCGAGTACGCCGAATCGTCCGACGCGACGCCGAATACCACCGACGGCTACCGCCTCGACTACGGCGACGCGTGGGTCCTCGTCCGTCCGTCCGGAACCGAACCGAAAGTCCGCATCTACGCCGAAGGCCACACCGAAGAGCGGGCGTCCGAACTCGCCGAAGAGGCCGCTGACGCGCTTCGCGCTGCAGTGGACGAACTGTAAGCCGTACGACTCTTTTTCACTCGACGCCCCAAAGCGTGCGTATGAGCGACAAGTTCGCCGTCAGACCACCGCAATCGCCCGCCGAGATGCGCGGCGTCCATCGAGTAAACGCACGCTGCTGGGTCGAGGCGTACGACCACATCCTTCCGGATGACGTGCTTCCTGACCCCGAAGACGAACCCGACGAAGCGTGGCTTCGAGAGCAGTTCGACTACGCGACCATACTCAACCAGACTGAATCGGGGCGGTACGTGGTCGCCGTCGATGAGTCGGCGAGCCGAGCGTCCGGCGACGACGGGTCGGACGACGATGCGGCGAGGGTCGTCGGCTTTGCCGCGACTCGGTGGGGAAACGAGGCGAAGGACTTCGTCGGCGACGACGAAGCAGGTCTGTGGACTATCTACGTCGACCCGTCTCGGTGGGGGAAGGGAATCGGGTCGAGACTGCTCGAAACAGTCACCGCGGCCATCCCAGCGCGATTCGACCGCCTCGTCTTGGAGACGTTCGCCGAAAACGAGGTCGGACAGCGGTTCTACCAGTCGAAGGGATTCGAGGTGGTCGAGGAATTCGAGACGGAAGTCGGCGACGAGTCGTATCCGGCGGTCCTCATGGCCCGGTCGCTCAGAGACTGAAGAGCGACGCCAAAACCGCAACGACGACTCACAGACTGAGCGCCGCAAAGAGGAGACACAGACCGCCGAGCACGAGTAACATAAAGCCGCGTTCGAGGCCGTTTCCGTCTATCTCGTCGTCCGGTGGGTCCTCACGAGTCGGGTCGAGGACGAATTCAGGGTCGTCAGAGCGCGCCACGCGGTGGGCCGCGAGGTCACTCTTGAGCAGTCGCGCGCCGAGTGCGAAACACCCGAGACCGAGTGCCGCGGCGACGACAGCGACGACGCTCACCATCTGTGCAGTTCGGGCGTCATCGGTTCACTCGTCGTAGACAGCGTCCGGGTCGAAAACGCGCTCGCCGACGTTTTCGCCGTCGACGGTTCGGTAGAAACACGACCGGTGGCCGGTGTGGCACGCGCCGACGTTCTGGTCGACGAGGTACAACAGCGTGTCGGCGTCGCAATCCACGCGTACCTCTCGAATCTCCTGTGTGTGGCCGCTGGACGCGCCCTTTTCCCAGAGTTCGTCTCGACTCCGCGAGTAGTAGTGCGCCCGGCCCGTCTCGATGGTTCGCTCCAGCGCCTCCGGCGAGACGTACGCGAGCATGAGAACGTCGCCCGACTCGGCATCCTGTGCCACTGCTGGGACGAGTCCGTCGTCGCCGAAGTCGACATCGACCGTCATGGTTCGGGCCACGCGGTGACGAAGGTTATCTTTTGTGCGTCGTCGCTCAACGCGTGTCGATTAGCCAACGATTCCGAGCGCGCCGAGAACGCCGAAGAGGATGTCCCCGTAGACGAACGCGACGACGAGGCCGACGAACATCGGGACGATGAACGGAATGCCCGGGGATATCCAGACGGCGTCACGGGTCGTCACGAGTTCGAGGCCGCCGCGGAGTTTCTCCGGGGTCGTCCCGTAGGCCGACCCGTCGATGTCGTCGAGGAACGCTTCGGCACCCCACGGGTCGTCGAACTCGGTGTCGGAAGTTGCGTCGGCGCTCGTCTCCGTATCCACGTCGGAGAGTCCGCCATCGGCCGTCACCTCGCGGTGGACTGCCCCGTCAGTCGGGTCGAACGTCTCGCCGATTGTCTCGGGGTCGCGGAGCGCCGCGGCGTTCTCCCGAAGGTCCGAGAGCGTGAGGCCGCGCCAGCGGAGGTACATCCGCAGGGCGTCGAGGTCCAGTCCGTTTCGGGTGATAGCGTCGGGCGACTCGAACAGCCGACCGTGCGCCGTCGCCAGCGAGGGAACCGAGACGCGCCGGCCGACGAACGAAAGCGGGAACTCGAACCCACCGGCCGTGAGGTTTCGGGCCGCGAGCGCGAGCGGGTACGCGAGGCCGATGATGACGGTGTTCGTCAGGATGGTCATCGAGAAGACGCCGAGGGTCGTCTCCGTGATGGGGAATTCGGTCGCGCCGATGGTGTAACTCGGGAACGTCGGCAGCAACAGGGCGAAGACGATGAGTGCCTTCGCGTCCGCGCCGCCGAAGCCGCCGAGACGCCAAAACAGGTACGAAAGCGGGATGACGAAGAAGACGCTCACGCCGACGCGAACGAGATACAGGCGGTCAAATACCGTCTCTGGCGGGAGATGCCCGAAGAGTTCCCACGCGAGCAAGACGAGACCCAACGCCGCCAGCGGATACCAGACGATGTTGGGGACGCGTCGCGTGCGGATGTCGCGCCACGCGGTCCACGCGAGGACGGGCACAACCACCAGTCGCAGGAGGTCGGGGAGCGTGCCGATGCCGAACATACCGGCAGACGGTCTGCCGAGGAGTTAGGTGTTCGGGAAGGTTCTCAGAGTCGATAGTTGTGAGCGCCGAGGCTACCGCTCACAGGGCACCGTCAAAAGAAAATGCTGAATCGGCGTCTTAGATGACGCGGTTCTGCAGGTAGTCGAGGTGCTTCGCGTTGTAGACGATCTTGACCTCGTCCGCAGTGGGCGAACCGATGCAGGTCAGACGGACGTTCTTGTCGTTGACTTCCTCGTCGGAGAGGATCTGCTGCATGTCCATCTCGATGTCGCCTTCCTTGACGATAGCTGCACAGTTCGCACAGGCACCTGCGCGGCAGCTGAAGGGCCAGTCGTAGCCCTGCGCCTCGGCGGCTTCGAGAATGTATTCGCCCTGGTTGACTTCGAGTTCACCGTAGTCTTCGGCGTCGAGACCGGCGTCGGCGGCCTTCTCGAAGAGGTCCTCGTCGTCGAGGTCCCATCCCTGGTCGTCGAAAGTTTCGTAGTTGAGGTAGGTTACCGTGGGCATCAACAAGCGGTTCGGAGGCCACACCATTAGACTTTGCTGTTCATTCCACACGGAATCGACCGGCGTGACCGGTTCTCTCACTGTGATTTCGTCACAAACGTCCCTGCAAAATGTCCCTCAAAACCGGCGTCGCGTCGAGGTGTCAGAAAGCGCTCGACGAGAAGAGCGCGTAAGAAGCAATCGCCGACAGCGACGGGGTGAGCATCCAGAAGAAGATGACCCGACCGGTCGTCCCGGGGTCGAACAGGTCGTGTGCGGAAAGTTCGTCGGGGGCCTCTTCGCCCATCTTCGGCACCTCGTCTTCCCGCTCGACAGTGAGGGCGTTGACCGACACCTGCGGTGCTTCGCCACCGAGAGCTTCGCCGAGTGTGACCGTCCGGGTGGCTCGACCCCAGCCGAGACCGACGATACACATCGTCGCACTCACTGCGAGGCTGGCGGGGATGCCGATTGCCGAGAGAAAGGAGATGAGAGAGGCGCTCACCGTCTCGACGATGAGCGCGGCGAGGATAGGAAGTTCCGTGAGGTCGTTGCCGACGGTGTCGAGCGTCCGACGGGCGATAGTGAACGCACCGAGACCGATTGCACCGGCAGCGAGGAGGATACCAGTGTTCATCTCCAGCGCGCCGTTGCCGACGAGCGGAGCCACCGCGTTGGCGACGTTCGACGCACCGGCGGAGAAAGCCATGTAACACGCCACGACAACGACGAGCACGGTGCTTCCGAACTCCCGGAGTGTCGTGTTCGGGCCGAGCCGTACCCGCGGAATCGACGAACTCCGGTCGAGGACGACGAGCGCGCCCGGACTCTGGTCGAGTTTCAGCCACGCGTCGAGATACGGGTAGATGTAGCGCCCGATGACGGCGCACACCCAGAACGCGATGACCGGTGCGACAATCCACCACGAGATGATTTCGAGCATCACGTCCGAGTTGAGAGAACCGCGGGCGAGGCCGAGTCCGGCAATCGCTCCGACGGCGGTCATCGACGTGGACGCCGGGACGCCGAAGGTGTTGGAGACGAGGAGCGCGAGACCGACGAAAAAGAGGACAGCGACGGTCGCCAGAAGGGTGAACTCACTCTGCGGGACGATTTCGCCACCCATCTTCGCGACGACTTCACGGCCGATAGTCCACCCACCAAGCAAGGCGAATCCCGTCATCAACCCGGCGGCGGCGAGTTTGCCGAGGACCTTACTTCCGACCGCGGGACCGAAGGCGACTCCCGTCGACGACCCGCCGATGTTGAACCCGACGAACACTGCGACTAGGAGTCCGACGAAGAGGAGTGCTTCTACCACGGCGGTATCTTGTGGTTCAGATACAAAAGGAGCAATGGTCCCAGCGGTAGTAGACCGGTAGAAAGTCGGGTGACGAAAGCCGATTCAGTTCGACGCCGACCGAATCGCCTGGTCGAGGTCGGAAATGATGTCGTCTACGTCCTCGATGCCGACCGAGAGACGGACCATGTCGGGGGTGACGCCCGCGGCCGCTTGCTCCTCGTCGGTGAGTTGCTGGTGGGTCGTCGACGCCGGGTGGATGACGAGCGTCTTCGCGTCGCCGACGTTGGCAAGGAGCGACGCGAGTTCGACGTTGTTGACGGTTCCCTTGGCGGCCTCGTAGCCGTCCGCGAGGCCGAAGGTAATCATGCCGCCGTAGCCGCCGTCGAGGTACTCGCTGGCCGCCTCGTGCGTCTCGTGGGATTCGAGACCGGGGTAGTTCACCCACGACACCTTTTCGTGTTCGTCGAGGAATTCGGCGACTACCTGCGCGTTTTCACAGTGCGCGCGCATCCGCAGCGGGAGCGATTCGAGCTTTTCGAGCGTCTGCCACGCGTCGAACGGTGACTGCGAATTTCCGAGGTCGCGGAGGCCGCGGGCAATGGCGGCGTAGGTGAAGGCGGCCTCGCCGAACGTCTCGGCGAAGTTGACGCCGTGGTACGCCGGATTCGGCTTCGCAATCTCGGGGTAGTCGTCGGCGTACTCCTCCCACGGGAAGGTGCCGCCGTCGACGAGAACGCCGCCGATAGTCGTCCCGGCACCGTGAATCCACTTCGTCGTGGACTGCCAGACGATGTCCGCGCCGTGTTCGATTGGGTTGCAGAGATACGGCGTCGCAAACGTGTTGTCGACCACGAGCGGGACGCCGTGGTCGTGGGCCACGTCGGCGATAGCCTCGATGTCGGGCGTTACGAGCGCCGGGTTGCCGATGGTTTCGAGGTGGACGTACGCGGTGTCCTCGTCGATGGCCTCCTCGTAGGCGTCCACGTCGAGCGTATCGACGAACTTCGTGGTGACGCCGCGGCGCTCGACCGTGTGGGTGAGATACGTGTAGGTCCCGCCGTACAGCGAGGAGGCGGAGACGATGTTGTCGCCAGCGGAGGCGAGAAGGAAGTTTGCGAGGTCGAAGGCGGCCATCCCGGATGCCGTGGCCGCGGCACCGACACCGCCTTCGAGGGCCGCGAGGCGCTCTTGCAGCATCCCGACGGTCGGGTTCATCAGTCGGGAGTAGATGTGCCCCGGCTTTTCGAGGGCGAACTGGGCCGCCGCGTCGGCGGCGTCGTCGAAAACGTACGACGTGGTCTGGTAGAGTGGCGGTGCGCGGGCACCGGTCGAGGGGTCGGGGTCCTGTCCGGCGTGCAGGCTCCGGGTGTGGAACCCGGGCGTCTCGTCATCGCTCATATCACGAGTCTCGGGAGCAGAGGGGGTAAAGCGGGGTGACGGCCGCAATTCCCGCCGGTGCCTGCGACGTGACACCACTTGTGAGTATCAAGCCCCCGAAAATAGAGGGAAAACAAAGTCGCCCGGTAGCGGAGGGCGGGGGTAGTCAGTCGGAAGGCAGGCCCGTCAGTCGGAGAGCGAATCCGTCAGTCGGAGAGCGAATCCGTCAGTCGGAGAGCGAATCCGTCAGTCGGAAGGCGAACCCGTCAGTGCGAAAACAGCGACGAGTGGACCGGCGCGAAGTCCTTCTCGGAGTCCGGTTCGCCGCCGTCGGGTGCGGTGTCGGTGACGGCGCGGCCCTCGACACCGGCGAGGAGGAAGGCGTCCAGCGGTGGGCCGACCTTCTCGGGTTCGACGAGGAACGCGTCGTGGCCGTGGTCGGACTCGACGACGTGGTGGGCAACGGGCACGTCGACGCTGCGGAACGCCTCGGCCAGCGACTCGGCCTGCTCGGTCGTGAAGTGCCAATCGCCGGTGAACGAGAGGAGGAGCGCCTCCCCCTCGAACGCCGAGAGTGCCGCCGCGTCGGACTCGTAGCCTTCCGCGAGGTCGAAGTCGTCCATCGCGCGGGTGAGATACAGGTACGAGTTCGCGTCGAACCGGTCGGCGAACTTCTCGGCCTGATAGTCGAGGTACGACTCCACCTCGCGGTACGGGAAGAACATCGCCGCCGGGTCGGCGGGGTAGGCGTCCCCGCGCCCGCCGCGACCCGCGGACCGACGGCCGAACTTGCGGTCCATCGAGTCCTTCGAGAGGTACATCAGGTGGCCGATTTGCCGGGCCAGTCCGAGTCCCTGTTCGGGGTCGGGGCGGTCCTCGCCGTAGTAGTCGCCGCCGTTCCAGTTCGGGTCGGCCGTGATGGCGCGGCGGGCAACGGCGTCGAGACCGAGACACTGCGGGTCGAGGCGGGCCGCCGACGCGACGACGACGAGTCTGTCGAGGTCGTCGGGGTACTGGACGGCCCAGTCGAGCGCGTTCATGCCGCCGACCGACCCGCCGACGACGGCGTGGAGTCTGCCGACGCCGATGTGGTCGAGGAGGAGTCGCTGGGCGCGCGTCCAGTCGCCGACGGTGACTGGTGGGAAGTCGGTTCCCCACGGTTTCCCGTCGGGCCCGTCGCTGGCCGGGCCACTCGTTCCGTAGCACGACCCCGGAACGTTCACACAGACGACGTAGTACTCGTTCGTGTCGATGGCCTTGCCGGGGCCGACGATGTCGGACCACCACGCGCTGGCCTGCCCGGCGACGCCCGAGTCGGTGCCGCGCCCCGCGACGTGCTGACTGCCGGTGAGGCCGTGGCAGACGAGGACCGCGTTCTCGCCCGTGAACTCGCCGTAGGCCTCGTAGGCGACCTGCATGTCCGTGATGACCTCGCCGGACTCGAATCGGAACTCGCCGACGTTCACGATGTCCGATTCGACCTGCCGACCGATTGGGGTTCGCGTGCGACTCATCTGTCCTCCGTCTGTGTCGTCGCAGTCTCAGACTGCGCTTGCTCGATGGCCTGGTTGAGGTCGGAAATGATGTCGTCTACGTCCTCGATGCCGACCGACAGGCGGAGCATGTCCGGGCCGACGCCTGCGGCGCGCTGTTCCTCGTGGGAGAGTTGTGCGTGCGTCGTCGAGGCCGGGTGGATGACGAGCGTCTTCGCGTCGCCGATGTTGGCGAGGAAACTGATGAGTTCGACCGACTCGCAAACGGTCTTGGCCGCGGTGTAGGCCGCCTCGTCGTCCTCGCCCGCCAATCCGAACGTGACCATCCCGGCGTACCCATCGTCCAGATACCGGGTGGCGAGGTCGTGTGTCTCGTGGGCTTCGAATCCGGGGTACGTTACCCACGCGACGCCCTCCCGGTCGCGGAGGAACTCGGCCACGCGACGGGCGTTCTCGCAGTGGGCTTCCATCCGAAGCGCGAGCGTCTCGATGCCCTGAAGCGTCTGCCACGCGTCGAACGGCGACTGACACCCGCCGGTGCTTCTGACCGCCCGATGCCGGACGACCTGTGCGAAGGCCCGTTCGCCGAATCGCTCGACGAAGTCGATGTCGAACGCGGGGTTCTCACCGGAGAGTTCGTCGTAGTCGGCCGCGTCCCACGGGAAGGTGCCGCCATCGACGACGACGCCGCCGATGGTGGTTCCGGACCCGTGGAGCCACTTCGTCGTGGACTCCCAGACGATGTCCGCGCCGTGTTCGATTGGTCGACAGAGCGCAGGCGTCGCAAACGTGTTGTCGACCACGAGCGGGACACCGTGGTCGTGGGCCACGTCGGCGACGGCTTCGAAATCGGGCGTCTTCAGCGATGGGTTCGCCACCGTCTCGACGTGAACGAAGGCAGTGTCGTCGTCGATAGCCTCGCCGTAGGCGGCCACGTCGAGCGTCGGAACGGTTCTGACCTCAATGCCGCGCTTGGTGGCCGTCTTCGAGAAGTACGAGGAGGTACCGCCGTACATCTCTTCGGAGAGGACGACGTTGTCGCCGACCGTGGTGAGAACGGTCGTGATAGCGTCGATGGCGGCCATCCCCGAGGCGGTGGCCACTGCGTCGACGCCCGCTTCGAGCGCGGCGAGTCGACGTTCGAGAATCCGGGTCGTCGGATTCGAGATGCGAGAGTACACGTCGTCGTCCGCTTCGAGCGCGTACAGGTCCGCAGCGTAGTCCGCGTCGTCGAAGACGTACGATGTCGTCTGATAGAGTGGTGGGGCCCGCGCCCCTGTCGCCGGGTCGGGGTCCTGTCCGGCGTGCAGGCCGCGGGTGCGGAATCCTCGGGTCATGTATGAGACGCATAAATCTAAACAGGGGAATAACTCACAGTTACGGCAAGCGTTGCCCAGTCCCGGAGTGTGTCATCAGGGCAGATGTGCATCCAGTTGGTAGAAAAACACGTTTCCAGTTGGAAGGGAAGGTTGCATACGCTCGCGGGCGCGAGTACACGCCATGAAGTGTCTCCGGGCCCACTTCGACGCCGAAGAAAACCCGTTCGGGAGTCCCTACAACCTCTTTGCCGTTGACGACCGGCACCCGCGCGGCGAGTTGCGCGACCTTCGACTCCGACCCGACGGAACCGTCGTCGAGTTGTGTCTTCTCGAAGACGCGCCGCCAGATATCGAGGCACGACTCTCTGAGCATCCGGATATCGTGGACTTCGACGTTGGGGAGACCACCGACGGCGGCGTCGTGTGTCACGTTCACCTCGTTCCCTTGGACGACGTGCAGCGGTTGCTCGAACTCGTCGACGAACACGACCTGTTGCTCGACACGCCGATTCGACTCACCCGCGACGGCGTCGTCGTCAACGTCCTCGGGACGCACACACAGCTCTCGGGTGCTGTCTCGTCGCTTCCAGACTCGTTCCAAGATGCGTTCTGCGTCGAGGGACTGTCCGACTACGAACCCGTGCGAAACGGCGTGCGCGCCGAGCTAACCGCCCGCCAGCGCGAAGTCCTCGAAACGGCCGTCGAACGCGGCTACTACGACATCCCGCGGCAGGTCTCTGTCGAGGCGCTAGCCGACGAACTCGACTGTTCGCCCAGTACCGTCTCGGAACACCTCCGGAAGGTCGAATCGAACGTGCTGACCCGTCTTGGATAGCCGCTATGTGGCATCCTCCCGCGCCTTTAGGCGCGGGCCTCCCACCCGGTGTTGGCGGGCAGGTCAATCCTGAAGGTTGGGAGTCTAAGGTTTGCTGGACAGTCAGCCAGTGGCTTTGCCACGAAGCCGTTACTCGTCCCCCGTAGAGGGTTTCGAGTTACCTGATTATTTAACGACTGTCGGCGTGGTCGGCTTACCTTTTGGTTTCGGCTACGAACCGTGGCGAACACCGAGTCAACCGCCAGTTCTCCACGCACGCATCTCGAAACAGGAAATAGTGACTTAAATTGTCGGATTTATCTGGTGGCTAAACCAACCAGTATTCTCCTCGAACCTCTATAAAGGGCCGGCGGACATCGGCAGCAACCCCATTCGGACGCGCCCCGTCTCTAGAACCATGTCAGAAGCACCGCAGAAACGGAGTGAACAGCCGCCGGGTCCGTCGGGCGTTCCGGTGGTACACAACACGCTTCAGTATGCGGACGACCCGCTCGAATTCATCACGGATGTCGCCCGCGAATACGGTCCGGTCGCCGAGTACAATATCGGCGGTATCTCGTTCTATCAGCTAAGCGACCCCGAACTGGTCGAACACGTCCTCGTCCAGGAGAACCAGAAGTACATCAAGGGCGAACTCTTCCAAGAGTCGCTCGGTACGGTTCTCGGTGAGGGGCTTCTCACCAGCGAAGGCGAGTTCTGGCGGCAGCAGCGCCACCTGATGCAACCGTCGTTCCTCCCGCAAATGCTCGAACGGTACAGCAAAATAATGGTCGAGTATACAGAGCGCATGCTGTCGTCGTGGGAGGACGGCGAGACGCGGGACATCCACGAGGACATGATGAGCCTCACGGTCGAAATCGCCGCCAAGACGCTCTTCGACGTGGACATCCGCGAAGAGGAATCGGCCGTCGGCGAGGCGCTCGAAACCGTCATGGACTACTCTTCGGTCTCGATGCGTCGCCCGGTCGACGTGCCGCAGTGGGTGCCGACGCCGCTCAACCGCCGGTACAAACAGGCGCTTTCCGACCTCACCGAAGTCGTCGGTCGTATCGTCAACGACCACAGAGACGGCGACCTCGACCCCGAGTCGAACGACATCGTCTCGCTGTTGTTGACGTTCCGCGACGACGACGGCAACCCGCTTCCGGACGAGCAGATTCGCGACGAGTTGGTCACCATCCTGCTCGCCGGCCACGAGACGACGGCCCTCGCGCTTACCTACACGCTCCACCTCCTCGGCACCAACCAAGAACAGGCCGACACCCTCCGTGAGGAACTCGACAGCGTCCTCGACGGCGACAGTCCGACGTTCGCGGACCTCAACGACCTCACCTACACCGAACAGGTAATTACCGAGGGTATGCGCATCTACCCGCCTGTCTGGGAACTCGTCCGTGAGGCCGCCGAACCGGACACCGTCGACGGGTACCACATCAAACCGGGCCAGACGGTGACGACCCAACAGTGGGTCATCCACCGCGACCCCCGGTTCTACGACGACCCGCTCGAGTTCCGCCCGAGTCGGTGGACGTCCGAGTTCAAGCGCGACCTGCCGAAGTTCGCCTACTTCCCGTTCGGCGGCGGCCCCCGCCGCTGTATCGGCGACCGGTTCGCGCTCCTCGAAGCGCGCCTTGCCCTCGCCACCATCGCTCAGTCGTGGACCGTCGACCCGACCCACGAACTCGAATTCGACCCCTCGATTACTCTCCGTCCCGAGGGGTCGGTCGAGATGGTCGTGAGTCGGCGATAGTCCGGGACCGCTTCAGGTCCACTCGACTCCACCCCACGAGACCTGTCGTCTCCTCCCTTGCCCCTCTTCCGCACGAAACGTGCCGTGTCGTCTCCCCCCTGACTCTCCCCTCCACACCTACGGTCTCCCCGCGTTTTAGACGGTGAACTCCAGAAGTTTGTGCGACTGTTCCCCGCTGACTGTGCCGGGGTTGATTCCCTGTACCGGCCGTGTGCTCCAGTAGATACTCACCGTCGTCCCGTGGGCGTCGCTCCCCACCGGGTCGAGATACACCGTCTCACCGGCCCCCCACGTCTCGCCGATGCCGACCTGCGGTGGGTTATCGCCGCTGGACTCGGTGAATTGCTCTCGCTTGCTGGCGTACGAGTCGTCTGCTGCGGTGCTACTGCCGGGCGCGCTACCGATGTCGAGTTCGTCCGAACCGATAACGTAGAGGCGGTCAGTCCGGACAGAATCACCGGCGTCGAGCGTGACGGCGATGACCTCGTCACCGTCGACGAGCGTGTGAGAAACATCAATCGACGGTGCCGGTTCCGGTGCGGACGACGCCGTCCCGAACATGAATGTTGCTGTCGTTGCGGACAGAACGACGACGATTGCCACCAAGAGAATACCACCCACGACCTCGGACGCCCCCCGGTCGTCCCGTTCCAAACCTCGAAGCATGGTGTCAATTCTCCATCATACTAAAAGTATCTACCGACAGAGGGGTGAGAAAGCCGGTTCCCGACACCCACACCATCTGTTCGCCTGACGACGGAGCGGACCCCGGTGCGTTTACGACTCGGGCGTTCGACCCCACAGACAATGACAGACACCGACGCCGAGTCGAACCCCTATCTCCGCGACCCGCCGACGGAGTTCGAACCCGCCGAGGAACTCTCGCGCGAGGACGCCGAAGCGCAGGCCGAACTCCTCCGCGAAGCCATCCGCGAACACGACCACCGGTACTACGTGCAGGCCGAACCCCTCATCTCCGACGCCGCATACGACGCCCTCTTCTCCCGACTTCTCGCCCTCGAAGGCACGTTCGACCTCGATACAACCGACAGTCCGACGAGTCGCGTCGGCGGCGAACCGCTCGACCAACTCGAAACGGTCGAACACGTCGCACCTATGCTCTCTATCGACCAGAGTACCGACGCCGACGACCTGCGAGAGTTCGACCAGCGTGTCCGACGCGAAGTCGGCGACGTGGCATACGTCTGCGAACCGAAGTTCGACGGCCTCTCGGTAGAAGTCGTCTACGAGGGCGGGCGGTTCGTCCGCGCCGCAACCCGTGGGGACGGCCAGCGCGGCGACGACGTGAGCGCGCAAGTAAAGACGATTCCGACGGTTCCGCTCCACCTTCGGGGGGATTACCCCGACACGCTCGCCGTCCGGGGTGAGGTGTACATGCCGAAACCGGCGTTCAACGACCTGAATCGCCGCCGCGTCGAAGCGGGCGAGGACCCCTTCGCCAACCCCCGCAACGCCGCCGCCGGGACGATTCGCAACCTCGACCCGGGCGTCGTCGCCGACCGCCCGATGGCGGTGTTCTTCTACGATATTCTCGACGCCAGCGAGACGCCAGACTCCCAGTGGGACTCGCTCGACCACCTGCGAGACTGGGGTCTCCGCGTCGCCGACGAACTCGACCGCGTCGAGGACGTAACGGGGGCAATCGACTACCGCGACCGGATGCTGGAGGCCCGCGACGACCTCGACTACGAAATCGACGGCACCGTCATCAAGGTCGATTCACGGGCGGCACGCGAGGAATTGGGTGAAAAAAGCAGGTCGGTCCGTTGGGCCTTTGCCTACAAGTTCCCGGCCCGTCACGAGGTGACGACGGTTCGCGATATCGTCGTCCAGGTCGGTCGAACGGGACGCTTGACGCCCGTCGCGCTCCTCGACCCGGTGGACGTGGGCGGCGTGACCGTCTCGCGGGCGACGCTCCACAACCCGGACGAAATCGACTCCCTCGGTGTCGCTGTCGAGGACCGCGTTCGCGTGAAACGCGCTGGCGACGTTATCCCACAGGTGGTCGAGGTAGTCGAAGTCGACGAGCAACGCTCGTCGGCCCGCCGGACGGAGTCCGGCGAAGACGCTGGCGGGCACTACGAGTTCCCGGACGAGTGCCCCGTCTGTGGCAGTCCAGTCGACCGTGACGGCCCGTTGGCGTTCTGTTCCGGCGGCCTGTCGTGCCCCGCGCAGCGCGAGGCATCCATCAGCCACTTCGCCATCAAGGGTGCGATGGATATCGATGGCCTCGGCGAAGAGCGCGTGGCGCAACTCGTCGATTCCGAACTCGTGGAGTCGGTGGCCGACCTCTATGGCCTCACAGTCGAGGAGTTGGTCGAACTAGAGGGCTGGGGCGAGACGAGCGCCCAGAACCTCGTCGACGCCATCGACGGGTCGAAAGAGCCATCGCTCGATTCGTTCCTCGTCGGCCTGAGCATCCCCGAAGTCGGCGAAGCGACCGCCCGCGCGCTCGCCCGGGAGTTCGGGTCGATAGACGAGTTCCCCATCGGTGAGGACGTTTCCGAGTCCACATTCGATGCGTTCGAGGAGCGCCTGACGACCGTCCCCGACATCGGAGAGACGGTCGCCCATCGCGTCCGCGACTTCTTCGAGAACGAGGACAACCGCACCGTCATTCGCTCGCTTCTCGACCACGGTGTCGAGCCTGAACCCGTCGAATCCGGCGGCGACGAACTCGCCGACCTCACCCTCGTCGTGACGGGAACACTCGCGGTGAGTCGGGGCGACATCCGCGAACTCGTCGAAGCCCACGGCGGCAACGTGACCGGGTCTGTCTCCGGCAACACCAACTACCTCGTCGTCGGCGAGAACCCGGGGCAATCGAAGCGAGACGACGCCGACGAGCGCGGGGTGCCGACGCTCGACGAAAACGAGTTCGAAGCGCTGCTCGCCGAGCGAGGTATCGGGTATCCGCCAGCGTAAGCCTGCAAAAAAAGTCCGGGAGCCAAATTAACAGAACGGCAGCCGAATCAGAGGTCGGATTTCTGGAACGACCGGTAGCCGAGTACCGGCGGAATCGCAATCCACGCGAGCAGAACCACGAGGATGAACGGTCCCGAGAGGTACACCGGGATGGACTCTTTGAGGATGGGCTGGAGAATCAGCGACTCTTGGAGCCCGGCCTTGAACAGACGGGCGGCCGCGGCCGACCCGTACAGTTGCGCGATGAGCGTCTCGTAGGCCCGAAGCGGGTTCAGGTACTTGATGAACAGTCGCGTGAGGACGATTTGCTCGGCCGCCATCTGGTCGATACCGGGCACTTTGTCCGCGACCCAGTTGAACAGCCGCGGAATACCCGTCGCCACCGTCGACCAGAGGACGGCGAAGATGAAGTACAGGCCGATGGTTCCGAACAGCGCCTGTCGCGGCGTGTTCGACGACGCCGAGAGCCAGATGCCGATGGAGACGAACGCCGTCGCTAGCAGGCCGGAGAGTGCGACCTGTCCCGCGAAGGAGACGAACGCCACCTGCGCGCCGGTAAAGAGCATCGCGAAGAGGGCGATGACGAACCCGACGAGCATCGAGGCGACGACGACGAGCGTCCGGCCGACGAGCTTTCCAAACACCACGTCGCGGCGGGAGTTCGGAAGCGAAAGCAGGAGCTTCAGCGACCCAGACTCGCGTTCGTCGATGAGAGAGCCATGCGCGGTTACGAGGGCGATGAGTGCCAGCACGAACCCGAGCATCCCCGCGTAGGAGAAGCTAAACAGGCCGCCGGGCGCGGTGGTGAGTCCGAACAAGGATTCGGAGTTCGCGCCGGCACCCTTGAGCAGGACGCCGTAGAACAGCACTGTCGACCCGCCGATGAGGAGCGCGAAGAACAGCGTCAGCCCCATGAGCCACCGCGAACGGATGGCGTCGCGGAAGTCCTTTCTGGCGACTGATTCGAGCGTCATGCCGGTACCTCCTCTCGGTCCTCTTCGGTGTACGCGAGGAAGATATCCTCCAGCGACGCCGAGTCCGTCTCGAAGTCGGCGACGGTCGCCCCGTTCGACTCCACGGCGTCGATGACGCTCGTCTTGGCGTCGGACGCGCAGGCGACGACGAGTTTGTCGCCGTCGTAGTCGACCGACGAGACGCCACTGACAGCGCGGACTGCATCGAGGTCAGCGTCGCCGTCGACATCCAGTCGGAGAATGGCCTCCGAATCGAGTTTGTCGCGGAGGCTGTCGATGCTGTCTTCGGCGATGAGTTCGCCCTCGCGGAGGATGCCGACGCGGTCACAGACCGCTTCGACCTGTCCGAGGACGTGGCTGGAGAAGAACACAGTCGCGCCACGGTCGGCCTCGGCGCGGACGATGTCGCGCATCTCGCGGGCACCCGCGGGGTCGAGTCCGGACGACGGTTCGTCGAGGATGAGCAGGTCGGGACTCCCGGCCAGCGCCATCGCCAGTGCGAGACGCTGGGACATCCCTTTCGAGTACCCGCCGGCGCGGCGGTCGGCATCTTCGGGACTCAGACCGACTCTGGAGAGCAGTTCATCAGGGTCGTCGTTCGACTCTTTCGACTCGATAGCGAACTCGACGTGTTCACGACCGGTGAGACGGTCGTACACGTCGTACCCTTCGGGGAGGACGCCGGTACGGCGACGAACGGCGACACTCTCTGCCTGGGCGTCGTGTCCGAGGACGCGGACGGAGCCACTCGTCGGGCGCACGAAGTCGAGGAGCATGTTTATCGTGGTGGACTTCCCGGCCCCGTTGGGACCGAGGAATCCGAACACCTCTCCCTCCTCGACGGTGAATGAGAGGTTGTTGACGGCGGTTACGATACTGGCGTCCGAGGAAGACCGAAGTGAACCGAGCACACCACGGTCGTCTCCGAACCGTTTCGTCACGCCGTCCAGTTCGATGGCGGCCATGGGCGGGCTTGTGTCGTGCTGGAATATAGGGTTTTAGGTGCGAGAATCAACACGGATAACGAAATGCCATCGAAAACGGTGTTTCGAGGGCTGAGAAAGGATTTTTAGACATCTGACACGTTGCCGCGGAATCTACCGACTCAGACTTCGTCGTCCGGGGCGTGCGATTCGGCCATCTTGTTCGCCTCGGCGGCGTAGCGCTCTCGAAGCGCCTCATCCGTGACGGGTTCGAGGTTCTCTTTCGGCGCTTGGATGGCGGCCGTCGTAACCATCCGTCGCTGGTGCATGACCGCGGCCGCGAGTTCCTTCCGGAGTTCGTACTCGCCGTCGGTCGTCGCGTAGATGAGAACGATGAGGTCCCGGTCGTCGTAGGAACGCTCCACCAGCCACAACTGGACGCTGTCGTCGGTGTCGGCCATGCCCCGTCGTTAGGAGGGACAGCCCTTACGACTGCCGCATTAGTCCACCACCGAAGCGTACTCGGGACAGTCTGTAGTGCGTTCTCTCGTCCGACACGCTCAGGACTGCGTGCCGGTCAATTCCTCGACTTCGACGGCGAGCGAGGACAGCGCCTGCGTGCTCTCTTCGGTCGCCGTGACGATACGCTCGACGGCGTCTTCGGTCTCGACGGTCCGGTTGTGAACGTCTTCGATGGTCATCGTCAAGTCCTCGACCGCTTCGGCCTGTTCGTCGGTCGCCCGCGACACCTCGGCGACGCCGTCGGCGGCGGTGTCGATGGAATCGGCAATCTCCTCGAAGGCTTCCAGCATCTCGGTGATGCTCTCGTCGGCGTGTTCGATTCGGTCGTTGGACTCGGCCGCCGCGTGGACCGCTTCGTCGGTGCGCTCCTGAATGCCCTCGATTTGCGCGGTGATGTCTTCTGTGTGCTGTCGGGTCTCGTCGGCCAGCGACTTGACTTCCTCTGCGACGACGGCGAACCCGTCTCCGTCCTCGCCAGCGCGGGCCGCTTCGATGTTCGCGTTGAGCGCGAGCAGGTTCGTTTGCTCTGCAACCTCAGAAATGACCTCGACGACGGCTTCGATGTCGTCCATTCGCTCGCCGAGTTCGGTCACCCGGTCGACGAGTTCGTCACCCATCGTGACGACGCTCTCTGTGGCCTCGCGTGCTTCGCTGTTCGCTTTGCGACCCTCTGCGGTCGCCTCGCGCGCTTCGGCGGCGGCGCTATCGACTTCGTCGGCCGTGGCGGCCACCTCCTCCATCGTCGCGCTGAACTGCTGCATCTGCGTCGCGCCCTCGTCGAGGAGTTCTCGCTGGGCTTCGACGTTCTCGGCGATTGCGTCCGCGGCCGACGCGGCGCGAGTGACTGCGGCAGTCGCCGTGTCCGTCTCTGCTTCGACGTTCGTTGCAAGCGTCGAGAGCTTTCGAGCCGTCTCGTTGACGGAATCGACGACGACGAGGAGTTGCTCGTCGATGAGGTCCTCGCGCTCGATGGTCGCGCGGGCATCGAGGTTCCCCGCCGTCAACTGTGACAGCGTCGCCTCGACTTCGTCGACGAGCGCGGCGACCTCGCGGTGGCGCTCGACTTCGCTCGTCCGATTCCGGACGGTCTGGAGGACGCCCACGAGGGTACCGTCCTCGTAGAGCGGCATCGCAGTGTGCCGCGCGTGGCAGTCCTCGCCGCTCGCGGCGGTAAACGTTTCCTCGTGCGCATAGAGCATCCGCGCCGAGTCGGCGAGTTCGATGTCGTCTGTCTCGTCCGCTGATTCGGGTCGGTCGAGAACCGCCCCGGCGAGGACGGAGCGGCCCGGGTCGCCGTAGAACAGTTCGCCGAGGTCTGTTCGACCGAGCGCCGCGTCGGCCGACGTTCCCGTGAGTGATTCGACGCCGGAGTTCCACGCGGCGACGCGACCCTGTTCGTCGAGAACGAACGCGGGGAGTCCAACACCGTCGAGGAGGACATCGTCGTCGACGTTCAAATCCGGCGTTGTCGTCGTAGCCGCCGTTCCACCATCTGTCAACGGCGTCTGACGACCAAACCAGGAGCGGAGACGTTTGAAGATTCCCACTGGCATTGTAACTGTGTTCCTGACCACCACACGAGTAAGTTTCGCGACAATTATCATTAGTGATAACAAACGAACAACAATGGAGTCTGTTGAATAGCGGAAGCCAGTATCAACCACGAGACGACGACGGGGCGGAAACGTGGGCCTCGCTTTCGCGACGAGAGAGACACCTCGAACGGCAGGGTGAGATGCCAACGCGTCAGCCTCAAGCCATTCGCGGGGTAACTCCCGACGATGGACGCAGGCGCGGTCAGAAAGCGGGCGCAGGCGCTACCGACTGACCCCGGCGTCTACCAGTTCGTCGCCGGTGAGACGGTGCTGTACGTCGGCAAAGCGGTCGATATCCGTTCGCGCGTCAGGTCCTACGCCGACCCGCGCTCGGAGCGAATCGCTCGGATGGTCGACCGGGCAGAGACCATCGATTTCGCCGTCACAGACACCGAGACGCAGGCGCTCCTCCTCGAAGCTAATCTCATCAAGCGTCACCACCCGCGGTACAACGTCCGTCTGAAAGACGACAAATCGTACCCGCTCGTCCAGTTGACGGACCACCCCGTCCCGCGAATCGAGGTGACGCGCGACCCTGAAGACTCGGCGACCGTCTTCGGCCCGTTCACCGATAAAGGACGCGTCGAGACGGTCGTGAAGGCGCTCCGCGAGACGTACGGTCTCCGTGGGTGTTCGGACCACAAGTACGAAAACCGGTCGCGGCCGTGTCTCGACTACGAGATGGGCCTCTGTACGGCCCCGTGTACCGGAGAGATTTCTCACGACGCCTACCGCGAGGACGTGGCGTCGGCGATTCGGTTCTTCCAGGGCGAGACAGGCGTCCTCGCCGACCCACTTCGACGCGAGATGGAGACCGCCGCACAGGACGAAGCGTTCGAACGCGCCGCAAACCTCCGGGACCGCCTCGACGTGGTAGAGTCGTTCCACGGCGGCGGCGAAGAGGCCGTCACCTCGCAGTCTGACGAGCGCGCCGTCGACATCCTCGGCGTCTCCCTGCGCGGTGACAAGGCGACTGTCGCGCGTCTCCACTCCGAACGCGGCCAGTTGGTCGACCGGACGCGACACCACCTCGACGCCCCCGAAGGCGAGGACCGAACTGCGGCCGTCCTCTCGGCGTTCCTCGCGCAGTTCTACGCCGAACGCGAACTGCCCGACGCGGTCGTCCTCTCGGAACATCCCGACGACCGAGATGTGGTGAACTGGCTCGAATCCGAAGGCGTCGGCGTTCGGGTTCCCGGCGCAGGCCGCGAGGCGAAACTGGTCGAACTCGCGCTGAAGAACGCTCGTCGCCGGGCGGGCCGTGACGACGGACTCGCAACGCTCGCCCGTGAGTTGAATCTCGACGTACGCCGCGTCTCCCGAATCGAGGGCTTCGACGTGAGCCACGCGCAGGGGAAAGCCGTCGTCGGCAGCGACGTGTGCTTCGTGGACGGAAGTGCCGAAACTGCCGATTACCGCAGGCGGCGACTTCCCGAGCGCAACGACGACTACGCGAACATGCACGAGTTGATTCGCTGGCGGGCGACCCGCGCGCTGGAGGGGCGCGACGACCGACCCGACCCCGACTTACTCCTCATCGACGGCGGAAAGGGGCAATTGAACGCCGCGCTCGATGCACTCGAAACGACAGGATGGGATGTGCCAGCGGTCGGTATCGCAAAGGACCGCGAGTTGGTCATCACGCCCGGGCGAACCTTCGATTGGCCGGACGACGCGCCGCACCTGCACGTCCTCCAGCGCGTCCGCGACGAGGCACACCGCTTCGCGGTTCAGTATCACCAGACTCTCCGCGACGAGGTGAAGACCGTTCTCGACGACGTGCCCGGAATCGGGCCGAAGACGCGGCGGGCGCTCCTCACCAGATTCGGGAGCGTCGAGGGAGTCCGCGAGGCGTCGAGAGACGACCTGCTGGATATTCCCGGCGTCGGCGAGAAGACTGCCGAAGAGCTGCGGCGGCGGCTCTGAGAGGGCCGCTCCGAAAGCTAAAGCAGTGCACTGAGTGCTGAAGCGGTGAGTTGAGCAACCGAGAGTGAGACCGTCAGAGAGACAGGTGTGTCAGCGTGAAGCGGTGGGTCGGCCAGTGCGGCCAAAAAGTCAGTGTTGGACCGGGGAGAGTCCGGGTTACGCGAGCCTATAGACCGAGTTACGCGATTTTGTTGTACTGGTCGCGGAGCTTCTCGGCGGCGTCGTCCATGAGGTCGGCCTCGTAGTCGTCGAGGTCCCATTCGACGACCTCTTCGATACCGTTCGAGCCGAGTTTGACGGGGACGCCGAAGGCGGTGTCCTCGTAGCCGTACTCGCCGTCGAGAACGAGCGAACCGGGGAGCACTTCGCCGGTGTCGTGCAGGACGGCCTCGACCATGTGGGCGACGCCAGTCGCCGGACCCCACTGGGTCGCGCCCTTGCGCTCGATAACGTCCATGGCGGACTCCTTGAGGTCGCCGAGAATCTCGTCTTTCTCGTCCTCGTCGAACTCGGGGTCCGTCCCGTTGACGCGGAGCTTCGAGAAGACGGGAACCTGCGCGTCGCCGTGCTCGCCGAGGATGGTCGCTTCGACGTTCTTGACCGGCGCGTCGAAGCGCTGGCTCAGCACGTAGCGGAAGCGCGCGGAGTCGAGGCGACCGCCGAAGCCGATGACTTTGTGCCGGTCGCGGTCGCCCGTCTCGTAGAGGTGCCGGTTGAGCAGGTCGACCGGGTTGGATGTCGTGATGGACACGAAGTCATCGTTGTACTCCGCGAGAGAGGAGCCGATGTCATCCATGATGGGAGCGTTGTCGCCCGCGAGGTCGATACGGGTCTGGCCCGGCTGTCGCGGAATCCCCGCCGTGATGACGACCACGTCGGAGCCAGCGGTGTCCTCGTAGCCACCCTGTTTCACGACCGTGTTGGAGTCGTACGCAATGCCGTGGTTAGTGTCCGCTGCCTGTCCGACCGTCTTGTCCTCCATCTTCGGGATGTCCACGAACACCAGTTCGTCACAGACATCACGAAGCGCGAGGTTGTACCCAGCCGCAGCGCCGACCGTGCCGGCCGCGCCAATCACGCTAACTTTCGTCATACCACATTAACCAGGCCGTGGATTCCGAGTAAACGTTTCGGAACGAACACCGAAGCGCCGTCTGTCGATTATATATTCGACGATTGTCGAATATAAATAGACGAGTGGTCAGTCGGTCGGTGCCAGTGTGGTGGCACCGTCCGGTCTCTCCAACGCCGTGGGGTTTTTCGACGTACGCGGCGTCCGATTGGACATGAGCGACTTCGACAAGGAGGCAGAACGCCAGCGGCTTCGGGAGAAGTACGAGCAGGACACTGCGAAGCGTCGCTCGACACAGCGGATGAGCGAGCTGCTGCTCAAGGGCGCGACGATGACGAACCGGCACTGCGACCAGTGTGGTGACCCGATATTCCGGTACAACGGTTCGGAGTTCTGCCCCACCTGTCAGACCGAGGGGCAAGCCAGCGCTTCGGCAGGCGGCGAAGGCGACACAGATGCGACGGTAGAATCATCGGACGCTGCCGAGACGGCGGCAACGGAAGCTACAGAATCAGACGTAGACACGCCGGAGGCTGTCGATGCACCCGCTGCAGCTGCCAACACGGCTGAATCGGCCGCTGCAGAAGCACCCACGTCCGAATCGGCCGCCACGAACGCAAATACAGATTCGGCGGCAGCCGCTCCAGTGCAAGACGACAGGGCAAACTCGACGGCCGATACGACACCGGAGCGTGCTGTCGGGGCGGGGTCAGGTGCGCGTCGCACGCCGCAGAAGCAGCCTGAATCCGCATCTCACGACGTGGCCGGTGACATCGCGAGTGCGCGAGCGTCACTGGTTCGAACACTCACGTGGGCCGCAAACGAGGCGGAGTCCACGAGCGACCCACGTCGCGCCGCTGAGTACCTGTCGGCCGCACGCGAGGCCGCAGCAGCCATCGACGCACTCGACCGCTAACCGCCACGCTACGTCCGCTGTTGCACCGGAACACGTCTCTCAGAAGTCAGCAACCACCGTGAGGACTTACGGACTCGCACACTAACTGATAGGTATGGAGATTCTCGTTCCCATCGACGGTACCGACGCGAGCAAACGCGCCCTCGACTTCGCCATCCGCATGGCCGACGGGATGAGTGCGACGCTCCACGTCGTCCACTTCACGAACAAGGAAACTGATGCGACGGATGCGATTCTCGACGATGCGCGGAGCAGACTGAAAGACGCAGGGTACCCCGCAGAATCCGAACTCACGACCATCATGGTCGATATCTGGACGGCTGACCGCGTCGGAAAAGAGATTCTCCAACTCGTTGAGGACCGCGGCTTCGACCACGTCGTGATGGGTCACCACGAAGTCGGGACCGTCGAACGTGCTATCTTCGGCAGTGCGGCCGAAACGCTCCTGCGGTCCGAAGGCGTTCCGATGACGGTCGTTCCCTGACAAGCGAGTCGGCGCGGCAGCACACGAAGCGATTCAGGCGGTCCGCGTAGACGGCAAGAACGAGGTGAAGCTACGGAAACATCGTGAGGCTACGGAAACAGTGTGAGGCTACGCAACCCGAGCAGACTGTCCGTCGACGGTTGAGGACACGAAATCCGGGTCCGACAGGCGGTAGTGTTCGGAACCGGTGTACAGATTTCGTTCTTCTTCCCGTGGCTCTCCGGCGCAGAAGATGTCGCGGTCGTCCACCTGCACGGTTTCGTGCTGGGGTTCGCCGTAGAACGCGCGCTGCCCGGCCGGGCGGTCGTTGGTCAGGGAAGAGTAACTCATGTTCGAGTAGTAATTTCGTCGCTGACCACATAATGTTTTCTGCGTTACAATAATCGTGAATGTCTCATTCTAGCCGGCTACGGCGGCTATTCTCTGGGACACGCAAACGCGAATCGAGGACCAAACGGAAACGCGAGTGTGCCTAGCGGTACTCCGACCCGACGACTTCGCGGATTCGTTCGGCAGTCACGGCACCGACGCCGGGCACCTCTTTCAGGTCGTCCTCGTTGGCCGTCATCACCGCTTCGACGCTTCCCAGCGCTTCGAGCAGGTTTCGGGCGGTGACGGGTCCGATGTCAGCGATTGCCGAGACGACGTACTCCTGTTGTTCGTCGAGCGTCTTCGCGCTCTTGCCGCCGTGGACGCTCACGGTGCGCTCTCTGTCGGTTTGCTCGCGCGTTGCGATGGTTGCGAGCATCTCCGCGGTGTCGTCTTCGCTCTCGGTGAAGAGGACGCTCACACCGAAGTCAACGGCGACAGACGAGAGCGCGCCCCGAATCGCACCGGGGTGGATGTTTCGCTCTTCGTAGAGGCCGCGACCCTCGACGATGAGAAGCGGGCGAGCGTAGTGCCGCGTGAGGTCCGCAATCTGGTCGAACAGCGAGCGGTCGCCACCAGTGAGCGTGTCGAGGAAGTCAGCCACGCTCTTTCGCTCGACTGCCACGCGGTCCGAAAGGACGTAGTCGCCGACAGCAAGCGTCTCCAGTCGAGTCGTCAGGTCGTCGCGCTTCGAGAGCGTCCGCGCGATGTCGGAGTCGAGTTCGCGCTGGTCGACGACGATTTCCACGCCGTCGTCGCTGCCAGCCTTGGCGATGGTTCCGGTGTCGTCGCGTTCGTCCTCGCTGCTGTCGTCCGATTCGGCGGCCGCATTCGAAGTGTCGCTCTCGTCACCCTCGCCGGGTTCAGCCCGCGCCAACTCCTCGTCGGTCGGCCCGAAGTCGGTGAGTCCGGACTGGCCGTCTGTTGCCTCGGCGGCCGCGACTGCCTCGGGTCCGCCGTCATCGGTCGAACTCGCATCAGTGACCCCTTCGTTTCCGGTGGACGTTCCTGAATGTTCGGCAGCGTTCCCATCACGCTCGGCGGCCTCGCCACCGTTCCCGGCGAACGCTGAGAGGTCACGCTGGGAGTGGTCGAGTTCAGCCTCGATGTCCGCGGCCGCGCCTTTGAGCGAGCGCAGTTCCTTTTCCATCGTCTTCTCTCGGCGACGCGAAATCCAGAAGTACGCCTCGTCGCGTGTGTCCTCGGCCAGCAGGACGACGACGCGCCCGTCGGCCTGCCGCCCGGTCCGGCCCTTCCGCTGGATAGACCGAATTGCCGTGGGGACGGGTTCGAAAAAGAGGACGAGGTCCACTTCGGGTACGTCCAGTCCCTCCTCAGCGACGGACGTCGAGACGAGGACTTCGAACTCGCCGCTTCGGAACTTGTCGAGGGCTTCCTGCTGTTCTTTCTGGGACATCCCGTCGGACCCCTCGCGGTCGCCCTGTCCGACGAACCGACGGACTGAGAAGCTCTGCGAGAGGAACTCGGTGAGTGCCTCGGCCGTGTCGCGCGACTCGGTGAAGACGATGACGCGCTCACCGTCGCGGATGCCGAGTGTCTCCGCGAGCAGGATGCGCGTCTTCCTGAACTTCGGATGGAGTCCGTCGAACGACTCGGCTTTCCGCATCGCCTCGCGCACCTTCGGTTCGGCGACGAGGCGCTGGCTGGCCTTGGACGCGCCCGACGAGCGGGCGGCGTTTCGCTGGCGTTCGAAGTACCGGCGAACCGACTCGACGGACTGCGTTTCGACGAGTTCGACCGCCCGGCGGAGTTTCATCACCTCCGCGTGCGTGGACATGCCCTTGTACCCCTCCGACTTGTCGGCGTTCATGAGTCGCTGGAGTTCTGCGCGCATCCGGTTGAGGTCCTTCTGCGAGATGTCGGGTCTAGTCGAGCGCGCGACGCCCAACTGCTTGAGTTTCTCCAACCGGTCGGTGATGACCTCGTTGAGCGCGTCGCGTATCTCGAGAATCTCGTCCGGGAGGTCAATGCGCTCCCACTCGACGTCCGTGTCGTGAGTGTAGTCGGCAACGTCGGCGTCCTCCTCGGTCATCACCTCGACGTGGACGATACCGAGGTTCTCACAGACTTCGAGGATGGCCTCCTCGTCGCCGCCGGGCGACGCGCTCATCCCCGTGACAAGCGGGTTTTCGGCGTCCGCGTGGTACCGCTCGGCGATGTAGACGTACGCATAGTCGCCGCTCGCGCGGTGACATTCGTCGAAGGTGAGGTGTGTCACGTTGCACAACGAGATGCGATTCCCGATGAGGTCGTTTTCGACGACCTGCGGCGTCGCGATAACGATTTGTGCGTCCTCCCAGAGTTCCGCCCGGTCGTCGGGGCGAACGTCGCCAGTGAAGACGACGATGTCCTCGTCGGGGATGTCGAGCGCTTCGCGGTAGAAGTCCGCGTGCTGCTGGACGAGTGGTTTCGTCGGCGCGAGGAACAACGACTTCCCGCCAGTCTCGTGTAACCGCTGCGCGGTGACGAGGAGGCTGACCGTGGTCTTTCCGAGACCAGTGGGAAGACAGACGAGCGTGTGGTCGTCGCGCGCGGCACCCGCGAGTCGAATCTGGTAGAGCCGTCGCTCGATAAACGACGGGACGAGCAACGGGTGGTCGACGTACGCGACATCCTCGGAGGACGGCATCGGTGGCGATTACGCGCCCTCGCCGATAAGCGTTCGCAGAGCACGGTGAAAGTAAAGAGAATGGTCGACTGTTGTTCCGACGGCGCGCGAGTGTCGTGTGCCGTCAACGAGTTCGAAAACGCGAGCACCGCGTACTGCGAGCGGGGTCAAAGACGCGACTACCGCGTGCCGTCAGCAGGTTCGAAGTCGTGTTCGTCTGCACGTGGGTCCGGGAGCGACGCACCCACGAGCGCCGCCCACTCTGCGACCTTGTTGTTGTTCGATTCGGACATAGCACTTCCCCTAGGAGGATATAATCTCAATTATCGTATATAACGATTGTGCCGGTGTAGGCGGGTCAACGGCCGGTCTTTCGACTCGAAATCGCACCACGTAGTCGTGAATCGTGTCACTGTTTCGGGACTCACAGAGGTCCAAATTCGAACCGTGATGGAAGGAAAACGCTTCGTGTGCCGACTGTCAGCGTGTTCTACCGACGACTGTCAGCGAGTTCTACCCGAAACGGAGGGGTTCAGCGGTCGTAAGAGAGTCTTGTAGGTGGTCACGGCGACGCCTCGTCGTCAGTCGTCCCGTTCGCCGGGACCCCACGAGTCCGGGACTTCGATGACGTACCGGCCGTCCTCGCGGAGCGAGATGATGTACTCGTCCCGGTCGTACAGTTCCATGAGGTTGAGTTCGTACTGGCCGGGGTTGACAATCTTGATACTCTCGAACTGGTCGTTGAGTTCTTCGCGCAGTTGGTCGAGGTTCGGACGCTCGTCGGTCGATGGCTCGATGACTGTTCCATCCGTGTCGCTCGGAGTATCGGCCGGTCCATCGATGGGTGGGTCGTCTGGACCATCGACCGGGGCGTCGGCGGGGGTATCGGCCGCCGGTGGTTGAGTCTGTGAACGTTCCGCCTCTGGCCGCTGTGAACGTTCCGCCTCTGGCCGCTGTGAACGTTCCACCTCTGGCCGCTGCGAGCGTTCCACCTCTGGCCGCTGCGAGCGTTCTGCCTCGGGTTGCTTGCGCTGCGGGTGGTCGACTTTCTCTCGCCGAGATTCGTCAACCGCCGCAAGCTCTTCTGGGGAGACGACATCGCTCCGGGCGCTCCGCTGGGAGTTGTCTTCTTCGTCGTCGGTTCGCGCGCGAATCCCGCGGTTCGGCCGGTCGGTCCGTCGGGCGGGCGAGCGGTCGTTCGGGTCGGGGCCAGTCGACGAGACGGCGTCCGGTCTGTTCTCGCGTGCGGACGCCGGTTCGGGTTCGTTTCCGGATTGCGACGGCCACTCGCCCCATCCGCGCTCCGGTTTGTCGTCCGTCGCCGGACGCCGCGGGTCCGCACGGTCACTCGTTCTCGTCTGGGGAGGCTGTCGCTCGGGTTCGGGGGCCGAGTCGCGCGTCGATTGCGTCTGCGAACTAACCCAGTCTTGGACTGTCGTCTCTTCGTCCTCTGTGTTCGGTCGTGCGTCGTTCTGGGCCGCCCGGCGGCGAACCGCGTCGGCCGCAGACGATGTCAAGTCCTGCGTTCCGGCGCTGCCGGGAGAGCCAGTGTTGTCACTCCCGTCGGCACTGCCAGCATCGCTGGCCGTACTCGCGGGTTGGAACTGGAACTTGTTACCGCCGCAGCTCGGGCACCCCGAAAGCATCTCTTTGGAGCCGTCGGGGAACACCTTACCGCACGTCGTGCATTGGTGTGGCATGGTAGATGATAGCGCCGGGTGGCGCGGTGCGTGTCTCGCGTTCGCTCCCTATTTCCGCGAGACGAGTGCGCTGATGAGGTTCTCGTCTTTGTGGAGCGTTTGAATCTGATTTGCTGGACCGATGACCGTAAGCTTCTGCGTCGATTGCCGACCCATGAGTCGGTCGAGGAAGCTCTGGTCTGCGGCCTGCGAGCGCGGATACGTCTCTATCTCGATGCCATTGAACTCGTCGGGGCTGATTTCGGCCATCGTCACCTCAATGAGCTTCGACTCTTCGTCCGGCGAGAGTCCCTCTTCGAGGATGACGATGTTCCCTTCGCGGACGCCGTCGAGGATGAGCCGTATCTTTTCCATGCTGGTAAGGCTCTCCATCCGGCTTCCGCTGAAGAGGTCTATCTGGACCCCGCCAGAACCGTTTTCGGATGTCGTTGCTTCAGGCATGGTGAATCACGCGAAGTACTCCGCGATTTTGGCGTACACTTCGTCCATGTTCTCGCCTTCGAGCGCCGAGAGTTCGACCGTCTCGTGTTGCGGGTACGCGTTCGCGATGCGCTCGACGTTCGAGTCTTCGAGGTCGATTTTGTTCGCGAAGATGAGAACCGGCAGGTCCTGGCTCTCGATGATGCCGATAAGCATCGTGTTGACCTGCGAAATCGGGTCCTTCGTACTGTCGAGAACGTAGACGACGCCGTCGACGTCTTCGCGCAGCCAGTGCATGGCCTCGGCGACCCCCTCTGTCGCCTCGCGAGACCGACGCACGGCGTCTTCTTTTTCCATGTCGTGGTCGAGGAACTCCTTGTAATCGACCTTCGTCGTGACACCCGGAGTGTCGACGATGTCGATAGTGACCTTCTTGCCGTTTCGCTCGATCTCGACGTTTTCCTTCCGTCGAGCGCGGCGGGTCTCGTGAGGGATGTGGCTCTCGGGACCGATTGCGTCACCGGTCCAATCACGTGCGATACGATTTGCGAGAGTCGTCTTCCCGGCGTTAGGCGGGCCATAGATACCGATTCTCTTTGGCTCGCTCTCGGAGAAGAGCCGGTCGACGACTCGTGAGATGCTGTCTCTGAGATCTGTGAGCAGTCCCATCCTGGGCCTCCCGCACCTCCCGAACACGTCGTGGAGGGCGTATGGAGGTATCACCCAACCGGACTCACTTAAGCACTACGTCAGACACTAGTCATGTTTTAGACAAGAACTATGAAAGAATTCTGTACTGTCACGTCAGGAGAACCACGCAGAGCGAGAGACGAAGGGATTAATGGACGCGACAGAGCAACGGGAATATTTGGGTCAAACCGAGGCTTCGTCGGTCGATAATGGGATATTATAATTTCTACTTTGGACGTGCGAGCGCACACGAAGCGAAGGGGTACGTGGGAATGGATGTGCAACCAATTAGCACGAAAGTTGGACGAGAGTGAATGTACACACCGATGTAAAAACAGCAATCGAGTATCGGAAAGTGTTCAATGTTACATCCACACAGTTGACGACTCTCAGCTCGGCTTACGTATCAGGACTCTCGGCTCGGCTTACGTATCAGGACTCTCAGCTCGGCTTACGTATCAGGTACACCCATCTCTACGACTTACGTCTCACGACGTACGTCCGTCTCACTACCCTACGATTTCGACTCGAATAACCACGCTTCCGACTCGAACCCCATAACTTCGACTCGAATGACCACCGAATCTGGCTCGAATAACCGCAACCCCGACTCGAACGACCAGAGCGGTCAGGCAGGAACTCGGAAGTGCTCAGGTAAGCGTCTCGCGTGAGTTTGGGGTGCCTACTCGTGGTGTGGGGGCTGTGGACACGAAACAATCGGGGGTGAACACCCCCACCCCTTCGTTTCAGGTGGAACGGTCCGAAGGGGTGTGGGGGTGTCGACCGCTAGACGGCGGTCGGATGTTAATTCTAGATGGAGAAGCAACAATAATAACTACTTTTCCTCTACTACGGGTTTGGTAGAACAACATCCTATATAAATCCACCCGCTTTCAATATCCCGCGAGACCCCCTCCCCACTGTTTCTCGTCTCCACCCGAAACAAAGGGGTGTGGGGCATCGACAACCCAGGGGTTTCCCGTCGAACTGGAAAAACAGACTTAATTCCACGTCTTCCGCCACGCTCACATCTTCGGTAGAACTACTCTCGACACTACTCTCGGCAAAATACTGATTTCCTAGTTTCCACTCGAAATGGAGGGGTCCGCACCCCCGATTTTTCGTGTCGGGTGGCCTCTCCCCAGGTCGCTTACGGGAAATTGTGTCCCGGGACACGACAGAAGTGAGGCGGTTCGGGAGGAGTATCGACACCGAGCCTAGGCTGACCGCCGACAACAACCTTGGGAACTACCCGTGGTATCGTATCCGGCAATCGTGTCTGACAGTCGTATCCGGCAGTTGCGTCTGGTGGTCGTATCCCGCAGTCGTGCCCAACAGTCGCTTCCGGCAGTCGTCCCCGATAGTCGCGTCTAGTGGTCGTATCCGGCAATCGAGTCCAGCAATCGTGCCGACAGTTGTGTCTAGTAATTTTCTTTTGCACCACTCGAACCCCGCCACCCCCGGTTTCGGGTCGACTGACGGTCGCTCGACGCTCATTCAGGTGTGTTTGCAGTAAAATAGAACAGGACAACCGCTGGAGTCCTTCGTGGAGTCGTTCGCTGTCGGTGGATTGGACATTCTTCCAGTAGTGACCGTCTTCTGCAGCTTCCGCGATTCGAACTGAAGCCGTGCCGGTCTGTCGAATTTCGGCGTATTAAGCCGTGACGGGTAAGAGAAGTAAGACTTTTGTAGCAACTGTTCGTTTGGTTCCTTTGCATCATCTGGAATCGCCACGTTCGGCTATCGGCGTCTGTGCCGGAATTCTCCGGCCTACGTCGTGGTGCGCGCCGGTGTTGGCGATTCTTCCACCCGAAACAGAGGGGTAATACACGATGGACGAGGATGACACATCACGAGGCGACAACCGTCGCGATGGCGCGGCCAGTGACGGGGACGCGGAGTCGGCTGAGCTCTCTGCTGAGGATATCGACATTCAGGCGAGTATCGGCCCCGATACCGACGTTCCGGAGGAGACCGACCTCGACCAGCACAAAGACCCCGACGTTGGTCTCGACAAGGTCGTATTGAACGACGACGACGAGTCGAAGGGGCTGTTCGACGACTTGCTCGCTGGCGAACCCATCTTCGAGAACAAGGAGGTTCTCCGTCCGTCGTACACGCCACACGAACTTCCTCACCGGACCGACCAAATCAACCAGATGGCGACGATTCTCGTCTCTGCGCTGCGCGGCGAGACGCCGTCGAACATTCTCATCTACGGGAAGACCGGGACCGGAAAGACCGCGAGTGCGAAGTTCGTGAGTCAGGAACTCGAATCCACGTCGCAGAAGTACGACGTCCCCTGCGAAGTCGAGTATATCAACTGCGAGGTGACGGACACCCAGTATCGCGTCCTCGCGCAACTCGCGAACAAGTTCATCGAGAAGAACGTCGAACGAATCGAGGCCGAACTCGACCGCCTCGACGAGATGCGAACGCGGGCGACCGAGGACCCGAACGCCCTCGCCGAGACGCCCTACAATTCCATCGCGGAGATAGACGAACGCGCGGACGAACTGTCGGAGGACGCCGACGAGATGGAGACGGTCCCGATGACAGGATGGCCGACCGACCGCGTCTATACGACCTTCTTCGACGCCGTCGACTACAAAGAACGAGTCGTCGTCATCATGCTGGACGAAATCGACAAACTCGTCGAGAAATCCGGCGACGACACGCTCTACAATCTCTCGCGGATGAATTCCGAACTCGCCAATTCTCGCATTTCCATCATGGGTATCTCGAACGACCTGAAGTTCACTGATTTCCTCGACCCGCGGGTTAAGTCGAGTCTCGGCGAGGAGGAAATCGTCTTCCCGCCGTACGACGCCAACCAACTCCGAGATATCCTTCAGCATCGCGCCGACGTGGCATTCAAGAGTGGGGCGCTGACTGACGATGTCATCCCGCTGTGTGCTGCGTTCGCCGCGCAGGAACACGGTGACGCTCGCCGGGCACTCGACTTACTTCGAACCGCTGGCGAACTCGCCGAGCGGGGACAGGCAGACACCGTCGAGGAAGCACACGTCCGGCAAGCACAGGACAAAATCGAACTCGACCGCGTCGTCGAAGTCGTCCGGACGCTGCCGACTCAGTCGAAAATCGTCCTCTTTGCCATCATCCTCCTCGAAAAGAACGGCGTCCGCAACATCAACACCGGTGAGGTGTTCAATATCTACAAGCGCCTCTGCGAGGAAATCGACGCCGATATCCTCACCCAACGCCGCGTCACCGACCTCATCTCGGAACTCGACATGCTCGGCATCGTCAACGCTGTCGTCGTCTCGAAGGGTCGGTACGGCCGGACGAAGGAAATCAGCCTCTCGGTCCCAATCGACGAGACGGAAGCGGTCTTGCTGACGGACTCTCGTCTCGGCGACATCGAGAGCGCACAACCGTTCGTGCAGGCGCGGTTCGATAACTAGTCTGCGCAGTCTGATTCTGTTCTTAGCAGCGTTTTCGAGGTCTGTTCTTAGCAGCGTTTTCGAGGTCTGTTCTTAGCAGCGTTTTCGAGGTCTGTTCTTAGCAGCGTTTTCGAGGTCTGTTCTTAGCAGCGTTTTCGAGGAGCGACCGCGGGGTTCTCAGGCAGCGACCGCCGGTGCAACCGCGGGTCCGAGCGACGCTGACGAAACTGGAACTGACGCGACAGGGGACGAAACAGAGACCGGCGTCACAGGAGTCGCAGTCGCCATTGCGTTCGCAAGGGTCAGCCGAACCCAGCCGAGGAAGGGGATACGGATGCGGGCGACGCCCTGTACCCACGACGGTCGAACCGGGTCGCTGATGCCGCTGACCTGGTCGTATCGGGGGTTGTTGTCACCTTTGGTGATGAACCCGTCGTAGGGGGCCGGGCAGTGTGCGAGTTCCTGACAGTTGTCGGCTACCATGTATTCCGGATTCGCTCTGTCGTACCAGTTTTCGCCCTCTTCGACCCAGAACATCGCGCGGTGGATAATCGGCGGACCGGTGGAGCTTGGACGGTGGTAGACGATAACACTACCAGTTCCGCCGAACGACCGATAGCCGACTTCAGAACCCGTTTCGGCGGTGACGACAGCGGTTCCGTCGACTGCCGAATCAGGGACGTAGCGGTCGGGTCCCGTGATGAAAATGAGGTCGCCTTTCTGCATGTGAGGTTCCATACTCCCACTCTCGACGGCGACCATCGGGGGCCACACCCCGCTGATTGTGAACAGGAGGAGTCCGATGATGAGGACGGCAGCGACGCTCGAAAGGGCCTCACGGAGGAACAAAAGCGGCCCGTCGTCGGCCGTCCAAAATCGAGTCAAGAGCCCCTCGTCGGAGTCGTGTGTGGACTCGCGGGGGGACGGGGGACCATCGTCAGCACTCATCACCCGTCGTTTAGTCGGACCGGATTTCAACGTTCTGGGTTTCGGCACCCTTTTTGCTCCGCTTCGCCCACCACGTCGTGTGCCTTTGGAGACGCCGGCGCGCATCGTCCGGGCACTGGTGAGTCGCGGCTACAACGCCGAACGCGAGGCCGTGACACTCATCGCAAGTGCAGACGACCCGGGCGTCACGCTCGCTCGCGTCGTCGAATCGACGCCGGACGACGCGCTCCGCATCACTGCCGACCACGTCCGCGAGGTGCTCGCGTCTGCACCCGCAACCGACCCGCCGGGGACAGAATCTGAGAGTGGTACCACCAGCGACGACCCCCCTGTTTCCGCTGCAACATCGACAGACAACAAGGAACCTGTTGGAAAACCGACTCCACCTGAAGCGAAGGGGTCGGGTCGCGGACGAAGCCGAGATACGTCGCGTCGCTCGCTCGAAATCGCCAACGACATGACCGGGCAGTCGACCGGGACCGGCGAGTACGACGACTTCGTGAAGGTGTTCCGCGACCGCTACGAGAAACTCTCGAAGATGCTCCGCGGGCGGGTCAACCACCGGCCTGCGAAGGCGATTTCGAACATGTCCGGCGGTCAGGACGCCGAACTCATCGGCCTCGTCGACGACGTTCGCTCGACCAAGAGCGGGCACTGGATTATCGACCTCGAAGACACGACGGGAACGTTCCCGTGTCTCGTGATGAAGGACAAGGACATCGCGTCGTACGTGGACGAACTCCTCCTCGACGAGTGTATCGCCGTGTCGGGGACGCTCTCGGGTGATGCGGGTATTCTGTTCGTCGACGACATGTACTTCCCCGACGTGCCGCGCAACCACCGGACTAACACCGCCGACCGGCACGTGCAGGCCGCGCTCATCTCCGACGTGCACGTCGGCAGTCAGGAGTTTATGGCCGACGCGTGGCACAGTTTCGCCGACTGGTTACACACCGAGGAGGCCGAACACATCGAATATCTGCTCATCGCCGGTGACATGGTCGAGGGGGTCGGCGTCTACCCGAACCAGGACGAGGAACTCGACGTAATCGACATCTACGACCAGTACGATGCGTTCTCGGAGTACCTCAAGGAGGTTCCCGGCGACCTCGATATCGTGATGATTCCGGGTAACCACGACGCGGTTCGACTCGCAGAACCGCAACCCGGATTCGACGACGAACTCCGCGACATCATGTCCGCACACGACCCGATGATTACGAGCAACCCTTCGATGGTCACGCTCGAAGGCGTCAACATCCTCATGTACCACGGCGTCTCGCTGGACGAGGTCATCGCCGAACTGCCGTCGGACAAAGCGAGTTACGACGAACCGCACAAGGCGATGTACCAACTCCTGAAAAAGCGCCACGTCGCTCCACAGTTCGGTGGTCACACGCGACTCGCGCCCGAGGAACTCGACTACCTCGTCATGGAGCAGGTTCCGGACATCTTCCACACCGGTCACGTCCACAAACTCGGGTGGGGTAAGTACCACAACGTCCTCGCGGTCAACTCCGGGTGTTGGCAGGCCCAGACCGACTTCCAGAAATCCGTCAACATCGACCCCGACTCCGGGTACGCCCCCATCGTCGACCTCGACACGCTCGATATGACGGTGCGGAAGTTCTCCTGAGCGCCGCGTTTCGTTTTCTCCGTCCTATCGGTTGTGTGCCCACCGCAACCAGACCGCCGTCGCCTTATTACATCGACGGTCGGATGGAGGGTGATGTCTGACGACGTGCTGTTCGACACGGTGACGCTGAACGACCTGACGCTTCGGAACCGCGCCGGTCTCGCACCCATGACGCGTGTCAGCGCGACGGCCGACGGGCGAGCAACCGAGCGGATGGCGCACTACTATGCGAAGTTCGCCGACGGCGGCTTCTCGTTTCTCGTCACCGAGGGTGTCTACACCGACGACGCCTACAGCCAGGGCTACCTGAACCAACCCGGCCTCGTCACGGATGCCCACGTGGAGGCGTGGACACAGGTCACGGATGCCGTCCACGACCACGACACGCCCATCTTCGCCCAGTTGATGCACGCAGGCGCGCAAACGCAGGGCAACCCCTACACCGACGGCGAAGAGACAATCGCACCGTCGGCCGTCCAGCCAGACGGCGAAAAATCGGAAGCCTACGGCGGGAGCGGTGAGTACGCTGTTCCACGGGAAGCGACCCCCGACGACCTCGAAACCGTCCGTGAGGGATTCGTCGAGTCGGCGACGAACGCGGTCGAAGCCGGATTCGACGGCGTCGAGATTCACGCCGCAAACGGCTACCTTCTCAACGAGTTCCTCGCGGCGGACTCGAACCAGCGCGATGACGAGTACGGCGGCGCTCCCGTAGACCGCGTTCGGTTCCCCGCGGAAGTCGTCTCGGCCGTCGTCGAGGCCACTCCCGACGAGTTCGTCGTCGGCGTCCGCGTCTCCCAGACCAAAGTCACCGACGACAGCTACGAGTGGGTCGAAGGGGAGGACGCCGCCGCCGTCTTCTTCCGAAAATTCGCGGCCGCTGGTGCCGACTACATCCACACGGTCGACGCGAATGCCGCCGACCCGACGTTCGGTTCCGACGGACCGTCACTCGCCGATGCAGCGGCCGAGTACGCTCCCGACGATACGGTTATCGTCGCGAACGGCGGTCTCGGCGACCCTGACGCGGCGCGCACGGCGGTCGAATCCGGTGCCGACCTCTTCACACTGGGGACGAGCGCCCTCGCCAACCCCGACTGGCCGTCGCGCGTGGCCGCGGGAGACGAACGCGACCAGTTCGACCCCGCCCACTTCCTCGCACCCGCTGCAACCATCTCGGACCACGAAGTTCCGACTGACACCCCGCCCGCAGACGACTGAGACGCCTTTCCTTCGCTCGGAACCCCTTCGCTTCCACTCGAACCTCACGTCCTGTTTTCGGAGATACTTGCCTACCCGAGCGACACGTCGAGGTAGAGCATCACGACGACACCGACCATCGTCCCGAAGGTGGCGATGCGCTCGTTTCCGTTCGCGTGCGTCTCGGGGACGATTTCGTCGGAGATAACGAACAGCATCGCTCCCGCCGCAAAGCCCATCGCGTACGGGAGGAGCGCCTCGGCGTATTGGATGGCCCACGCACCGAAGACAGCCATGGGAATTTCGACGAGGCCCGCCCGGATTCCGGCGAGCGTCGCGTAGGTCGTATTTCGGAGTCCGGCGTTGACCGCAGCAATCGAGACGGCCAGCCCCTCGGGGATGTTCTGGATGCCGATTGCGAGCATCAACGGGATGGCGGTGTTCAAGTCTCCAGACCCGAATCCGACGCCGACAGCCAGCCCCTCCGGCATGTTGTGGATGGTGATGGCGATGATAAAGAGGACGACAGAGGCCATCTTTCGCTCCGTTTCCGGCGCGTCGATTCTCGTCTTTCCGGTCACGAGAATGTGAACGTGCGGAATCCACATGTCGGCCTGGTCGAGGACGAACACGCCGAGGAGGAACCCGGCGAGGACGGGAACCGGGTTTCCACCCGCCGCTTCGATACCGGGGAGAAGGAGACTCGTGAAACTCGCGGCGAGCATGACGCCAGCGGCGAAGCCCAAGAGACCGTCGAGCGACCGCTTCGAGGGGTTGCGCCAGACGAGGATGAGCAACGCCCCCAGCATGTTCAGGGAGGCGATAACGAGACCACCGACGAGACCGTGCACGACTGGATTCGACCCGGCGATGGAGACGAAAAGTTCCTGTACGGAAGTCATCGATACCTCGTTTCGACGGACGTCACCGATATCTCGTTTCGACGGAAGTCATCGATACCTTGTTTCGGCCACTGTTCCGCGCAAACCGACCATACCGCACCAACACTGGCGATTACGTATGTGCTCCGCCGGTTCCACCCATGTGGTCTCACCGCAATCCGGTCGTTACACCGAGTCGGTGAACCGATACCGGATGGTCGGAATCCCCTCGAATCGCGGGCCGTCGCCTACACGTTCGAACCCGGCCTGTTCGACCGCCTCTCGTAGTTGTGACTCGTTTTCGACGAGGAGGACTTCGACGGGAAGTTCTTCCGTACTCGCAAATCGGAGCGGTTCTTCGAGGAGACGCTCGACAGCGCGGTTCGTCCCGGCGAGTCGGGTCACGTGGACGGTCCCGTCTTCCACGTCGAATCCGATGAAGCCGTGGATTTGCTCTTCGGCAGCAGGCGCGTCGGCGTTCGGGTCCGCCCCGGCGCTGGACATCGCCACCCGGACCGTCCGGTCACGGACGAGACGACGCATCGCCACCGTCGGCGCGTCCGCGACAGCAGCGATCGCTTCGGCGTCTGAGTCGACGGCGTCTCTGACTTCCATGTGGTAGCGTTCCGCCCCTTCGGCAATAAACCTCTGCCCGAAACGCGGCCGAATACGCCGTCTCGCCTGCGGATTCTGGGAAGTCGGCAACGGTTGAACAGGGAGACATAGTTATACGTGCCCCTGCGTTAGCCCCTCGCATGTTTGAGCACCAAGAGTCACAGCGACACGGCGCACCGGAGGGACCATGCGCGTAGTCGCCAAGTTCGGCGGCACGTCCCTCGGAAGCGGTGACCGAATCAATCGCGCTGCGGATTCTATCGCCGCAGCGGTCGAGGAAGGGCACGAAATTGCCGTCGTCGCCTCCGCAATGGGGTCGACGACCGACGACCTTCTCGACGAGATTCAGTTCGACGCCGATGACCGCGACCGGGCCGAAATCGTCTCGATGGGTGAGCGGACGAGCGTCCGGATGCTCAAGGCCGCCCTCTCGGCCCGCGGCGTCGACGCCCTCTTCGTCGAACCCGGTACCGACGACTGGCCGGTCATCACGAACGACCTCGGCGAAGTCGATGTCGAAGAGACCCAGCGTCGGGCCACGGAACTCGCTGAAGAGTTAGACGGTGTCGTTCCCGTCATCACTGGCTTCCTCGCGCAGAACCTCGAAGGCGAGATTACGACGCTCGGCCGCGGCGGGTCCGACACGACCGCCGTGATGCTCGGAAAGTACATGGGTGCCGACGAAGTCGTCATCGTGACCGACGTAGAAGGCGTCATGACGGGCGACCCACGCGTCGTCGAGGGCGCACGGAACGTCGGCCGCATCACCGTAGACGAACTTCGAAACCTCTCGTTCCGCGGGGCCGAAGTCGTCGCGCCGTCGGCGCTGTCGTACAAAGACGACGCGCTCGACGTTCGTGTCGTCCACTACCAGCACGGCGACCTGCTCACGGGTGGGACGCTCATCGAAGGTGAGTTCCACAACCTCATCGACATGCAGGAAGACTCGTTGGCCTGTCTCACCGTCGCGGGGCGGGCGATTCGCAACCGACCGGGCATTCTCGCCGACCTCTCTGTCGCGTTGAGCGAGGCCGACATCAACGTCGATTCGGTCGCCTCCGGCATGGACTCGATTACGTTCTACGTCCGCGAGGACGAGTCGAACCACGCCGAAGCGGTCCTGCACGACCGGGTCGTCTCTGACGAGGCGCTCTCGTCTGTCACCGTCGAAGACGACATCGCCGTCATCCGCGTCACCGGCGGCGAGTTGCCGAACCGCCCGGGCGTCATCTTCGACATCGTCCAACCGCTCTCGGAGGCGGGTATCAACATCCACGACGTTATCACCTCCGCCACCTCCGTCGCCATCTTCGTCGCGTGGGACGACCGCGAAGAGACACTCAGCATCATCCAAGACGAATTCTAACGGACTCCCTCGGGCGAGGCTGCTCGGGTGCGCTGGTCTCTCCCGGTTTTCGTTTCACCCCTTTTGAGCCGCCAGTCTCGACTTCGTGAAGTGGTCGAAACTGGCGGTGTCTGACTGCTCTCGGACGCACTGCATGCACCGATGCACACACCCGTCCACGAACGCCGGAAAACGCGCGCCGTCCCTCTATTTTCCGCGTACATATTTCTTCACAATTCCGGCCCTCTGTAGGGGTATGCGCTCGTACAAGGCAAAGATGGTCGAACCCATCGAACTCCCCTCGCGCGAGGAGCGGGAGGCCGCTCTCGAAGCGGCGGGGTACAACGTGTTCAATCTCGACGCTCGCGATGTCTACATCGACTTGTTGACCGACTCTGGAACCGGAACGATGTCGGCGGACCAGTGGGCCGCGATGATTCGCGGTGACGAGGCGTACGCCGGAAGCCGGTCGTTCGGGAACCTCGTCGACGCCGTCCACGACGTGATGGGCTTCGAGCACGTCGTCCCGACCCATCAGGGTCGCGGGGCCGAGAACGTCCTCTACGGCGTCCTCCTCGAAGAGGGCGACGTCATCCCGAACAACTCCCACTTCGATACGACCCGCGCCCACATCGTCAACCAGGGTGCCGAACCGGTCGATTGTCCGTCACCTGCCTCTCGCGACCCGAACTCCAACGAGTTGTTCAAGGGGAACTTCGATATCGACGCGGGGTACGCCCTCGTCGAGGAAGTCGGCGCGGACTCGATTCCGGTCGTCGTCCTCACGATTACGAACAACTCCGTTGCCGGACAACCCGTTTCGATGGCAAACATCCGTGCGACGGCCGAGTTCGCCCGCGATATCGACGCGATGTTTGTCATCGACGCCTGCCGGTTCGCCGAGAACGCCCACTTCATCAAGGAACACGAGGCGGGCTACGAGGACACGTCGGTCGCCGACATCGCCCGCGAGCAGTTCGAACACGCCGACGCGCTCACGATGTCTGGCAAGAAGGACGCCCTCGTCAACATCGGCGGCTTCACCGCCATGCGCGACGAGACGGTGTTCGAACACGCCAAGCAGCGCGCTATCCTCTTCGAAGGATTCCCCACCTACGGCGGACTCTCGGGCCGCGACATCGAAGCGATGGCCGTGGGCCTTCGCGAGGCAGTCACGCCGCCGTACGTCCACGAGCGCGTCGAACAGGTCGCCGAACTCGGTGACATGCTCTCAGAGCGAGATGTGCCGGTGTATCTCCCGACCGGTGGCCACGCCGTCTACCTCGACGCCGGGGAAATCTTCTCGCACATTCCGAAGGAACACTTCCCCGGACAGGAACTCGTCTGCGCGCTCTACCGCGAAGGTGGCGTCCGCGGCGTCGAACTCGGTGGGTTCGCGTTCCCCGGCACCGACCGCCCGGACCTCGTCCGCCTCGCGCTCCCGCGCCGGACTTACAGTCGCGAACACCTCGAACACATCGCCGAAACGGCGGAGAAGGTGATGGAGTCTGCCCACGAGTACGACGGCCTCGAAATCGTCGAGGAACCGCCGATGAAGGAACTGCGGCACTTCTCGGCGCGACTCAAGCCCGTTTCTGAGTAACCGCCCTCGACAGCCCTGCTGTCATCGGCCCTCCGAGAGTCGAGAGGCGATGCTGTGTGGCAACCCGGCGTCTCGCACGCGTGCGGCCACTTTCTCGATGTCGTACTCGACTCGGTGTGTTTCGACTGCCAGCGCGTCGAGGTCCACCACCGCGTACGCGGCCCTCGGGTCGCCGTCGCGCGGTTGGCCGACGCTTCCCGGATTCAACACGATACCCGCTTCGTACTGCTCGTACCCTTGCACGTGAGTATGTCCGAGGACCAGCAGGTCTTCGCCCGACAGGAGTCGCGGCGAGAAGTCGTCGGGGTAGGTGTAGCGGTCCGGGTCGTCGGGATGGCCGTGAACGAGTCGGACGCGGCCGTCGGCGACCGTTCGGTACTCGGGGAGTGATTCGAGCCAGTCCATCGACTCCTGAGAGAGCTTCTTGCGAGCGAACTCGACGCCCGCGGCGGCCATCTGATTGAATCTGAAACTCGTCCCCGAGACGACGGCCCGGTCGTGGTTACCGGAGACGGTCGGCACCTCGCGGTCGGCGAGTGCCGCGACGCATTCCTCAGGCCACGGATTGTAGCCAACTACGTCGCCAGCGCAGACGAGCATATCGACCCGTGGCATGTCCGAGAAAACCGCCTCCAGTGCCGGACGATTCCCGTGAACGTCGGAGATGACGCCGAGACGCATGGCTCCAGATAGGAGTTCGCATCGGAAAAATGCGGGGCCGCAGGCGGGCGTCGGCGGGGAGCCGGGGGACGCCCTGTGAGCTTCGTGCTGTTGTTTCCGTTGTGCTGCTTACTCGCCGTTGTAGAAGGCTGTCTCGACGGCACCATCGTCACCGACAGTCGCGGCGGCGGCACAGACCGCGTGTTCGAACTCGTGGTCGTAGAGTTCGCGGGCAGCGTCGGCGGCGCTGTCGGCGCTCAGGTCGAACGCGCGGGGGTCGTCTTCCTCGTAGGTCGCAACGAGCGTCGGTTCTTCGACTGCCTCGACGAGGAGCGCGTCCTTGCGGACGATGCCGATGTACGCCTCGTCGTCGCCGACGACGCCAGCGATGCGGGGCGTGTTGTAGTCGTCTTTCTCGTAGTCGAGCGCGAGCAGAATCTCAGCGAGTGCATCGCGCGGCGTGTAGCCCATGTCGAGTTTCTCGGCAATGGGGTCGACCTGCGACCCGTTACCGACGACGACGTAGTCGCCGCCCTCGCGGACGCAGTTGTAGGCGATGTAAGGGTTGTCCGTCTCCGGGGCGTCGGGCGTCGGCCCGACAGTGAGTGTTCCGTCCCGCTTTCTGACCTGTCGATTCGGGAAGGACCGAGAGGAGACGCGATACGCACCGATTCCGGGACCGACGACGACGAATCGTCCGACGTACATACACGACAGTGGATAGAACGAGGCCAAATACTTGGTGGTTTATGCACGTCTATCCGAACTGGCTGCGAGTGTCTGACACGGCGAGACCGACACGCAACGTTTACAAATACCCACTCACTACGAGATATTGCGAAGTCCCATGGGGTAGTGGCCAATCCTGTTGCCTTCTGGGGGCAACGACCCAGGTTCGAATCCTGGTGGGACTATACTCGGTCCTCGCGATTCGAACGTCGGAAGGTTTCTTCCGGAAGTTCGAATCCTGGTTGGACTACTTCTCTACGTTCTACACTCGCTTGGGCACCCTCTCGCCCCACAATCTCCAGTTGAAACAGAGGGGTAGCTATCGAAAACTCTAGGGGTTCGTTTCAAGTGGAGAAATCGACAGACAGCAGTTGATTTTCTCAGTCCCGACCTTGGTCAGCGGTCCACGGTGAGGAGCGACACGCGCTCTCTGACGAGTGCGCCGAGGTCGTCATCGGCGGCCTCCAACTCGGTGTCGCCGATGTCGTAAAACTCGCGGACGAGCGACTCGTCGTACGCTCCCAGTGTGTCTGCCGGGTCGAGGTCGAGACGGTCGAAGAGCGCCGATTCGGCGGCTTCTTCGTCGCCACCGTCGACGAGAATCACTACCGGAAGCAACCCTTCTGAGACGCCGATTTCGAAGGCACGGTTGATTTGTCGTCGGCCGCTGGCGTAGAGGATGAACTCGACTGCCCGGTCGCGGGCGATTTCGTTCCCCCGCTCGATGGCACGGTCGGCGAGTTTCACGGCGTGTTCGAGGTGTTCGCGGTCGACGACGTATCGGGCGTCGAACGCTTGAACCGTCGCCCCCGTCTCGTCGGCGACGGCACCCACTGTTTCGATGAACGAGTCGAGGTCGGATACGGTTGCGTTGGCTTCGACGAATCTCATTCAAAATCACCCAGACTGGCCTGTTGGTCGGACCGCTCTTTTGCTGTCTCGAATCCGGTGTCGTCGGGAACGGCATCGTCCGGCGCGTCGGACTCGTCCACCTCGTCCATCGAGGGGTCCTTGCGTCCCGCGGCTTCGAGGATGTTCTCGGCGGTCTTTCGTCGCCCCCGGAGTGCCGCGAGGATGCGCGACTTGTCCGCTTCACGGAGGTCCGCGCGGGATTCGACGCCCGCCTCGTACAGTCGGCGGGCGCGCTTGCGACCGACGCCGCGGACGCCCGCGAGGTCGAGCAGTTCCTCGTCGACGCCGTACTGGACGCGCATCTTCGCCTCGCGGACGGCGTAGACCGATTCGAGGTCCAGTTCGCTTGCGAGTCGTTCCGCCGCGCCAAGCAGCCATTCCGCGGTTTCGACCTTCCCGCGAATGTCGCCCGGTCCGACGCCGTAGCGCTCCGTGATACGGTCTTCGTCGACTTCGTCGGACCAGTCTTCGAGGAGTCGCGCCGTCTTGAGCGCCGAGAGCCAGTCTTCGAAGGCGACGTCCTCGTATTCGGAGGGAACGCGCCCGAGGAACTCCGGTTCGCGCTCGTAGCATAGCTCCGTGTAGGTATCGCGGTCGCCGGATTTCAGGTACAACTGGTACATGTCGGGCGTCCGGCAGACGAGGTGGTAGAGACCGAGTGTCGTCGGATACGTGCGGTCGCTCTCGAAGTCGTCTCCGTCGTCTCCGTCGTCGCCGTCGCCGCCGGTACCGCTCGATTCTTGGACCATGTCGCTCGCGCGCTGGAACCCGGCCGTCGCGTCCGGTTCGGATTCGGCGCTCCTGCTGGCACTGGTCGTCTCGCCTTCGAGTTCGCGCAGTTTCTCGGTCCGATGGTCGTCGGCCCACCGGAGGCCGTCGATGATTTCGGCGGCGCTCATCGGGTCCAGATAGAGGCGCGAGACGGTGTGGCCGATTGGCGTCGCGCGAATCGTCTGGTCTTCGAACTCGACGAAGCCGTTCACTTCGAGGTAGTCGAGGACGCGGTCTGTGACCTGTTCGAGTCGGCTGGGGTCGTCGGTCTGCGTCGCGTAGAGCGTCTGGTCGAGGAAGTCGAGGAGTCCTTCGCGGGTGTGTGCGAACCCGGAGGCGACAGTGGCGAGCAGGTGCGTCCGAAGTGCGGGTTCGGCCGCGAGTTTCGAGTGGACATCCTCCGCATCGGCCCAGATGTACCGCTCGAACAGTTCGTCCCGACTGTCGGCGTCCTTCGAGAGTAGCACTGCCTCGCCGTAGGGGTCGAGTCCCGGCCGTCCGGCGCGACCCATCATCTGGTGGACTTCGAGTACGTCGAGCGGTTTCATCCCGCCGTAGTCGCCATCGTAGCGCTGCCAGTCGCGGACGACGACGCGCCGGCTGGGGGTGTTGACGCCGGCGGCCAGCGTCGGCGTCGCACAGATGCACTTGATGAGTCGGTCTCGGAAGGCGTCTTCGACGAGGGTTCGGTGCTCGGAGGCGAGACCGGCGTGGTGGAACGCCGCGCCTTTGGCGACGGCTTTCGCGAGGTCCTCCGACGTTTCGGTGTCGGACACGTCTCGAATTTCGGCGGCGAGTTCGGCCAGTTCGCCGCGTTCGTCACCGGTGATGTACTGCTCGGTCACGTCGGCCATCCGTCGGGCGGCGGACTCGGCGTTGCGCCGGGAGTTCACGAAGACGAGCGACGAGCCTTGGTCGCCGTCGCCGTCTCCTTCGAGTGCGTCCGCGACGAGCGCCGGTGTCTGTCTTTCCCCACGGCCGACGGGCACCTCGCGTTGGCTTCCGTCGTCGAAGTTGATGGCGCTCCCGTAGTGGACGCCCATCTTGAGGTCGATAGGTCGCCAGTCGGAGTGGACGAGTGAGGCGTCCAGCCAGTCGGCTACTTCGCCCGCGTTACCGACAGTTGCCGAGAGGGCGACTACTTGCAGGCTCGGGTTCAGCTGACGGAGTTTCGCGAGCGTGACTTCGAGCGTCGGCCCGCGGTGGCGGTCGTTGACGAGGTGGACTTCGTCGGCGACGACACAGGACAGTTGGTCCATCCACGCCGCGTTGTTTCGGACGAGCGAGTCCACTTTCTCGGAGGTGGCGACGATGATGTCGCGCGAGGAGAGCCACTCGCCGCTGGATTCGTAGTTTCCGGTCGAGACGCCCACGTCGATGCCGTATTCCTCCCAGCGCTCGAACTCGGCTTTCTTCTCGGAGGCGAGCGCCCTGAGCGGGACGATGTAGAGCGCCTTCCCACCCCGTGCGACGCTCGACAACATGGCGAGTTCGGCGACGAGCGTCTTCCCGCTCGCGGTCGGAACGGCCGCGACGAGGCTCTCACCGTCGGTCAGGCCAGCCTCGACGGCCTCGGCCTGCGGCGGGTACAACTCCTCGATTCCCTCGTCGTGGAGGGCCTCGGGGATTCCCTCGGGCAGGCCTGTCAGGTCCGCTGTTCGCATTAACGGTGAGTTGGGCCGTCCTGTGGTTTAAGCCATCGGGTCGGAGAGACGGGAAGGAAGTGGGGAAGTTGGCCGGTGGCGGTGCTTCATTATAGTATTCATTAGAAGTAATTACTCACTTTTGGGACCGAAAGCTGGTCAAGAGCGGTGTCTATCGCTGTCGTTAACTCCTCAAGTGAGTCGAAAAACCGGTTGCTCAGAGCCGATTGAAGCTGTCTCCAACACTCTTCGACCGGGTTCAGCTCCGGCGAATACGATGGCAGCGTCACGAACGTGAGGTCGTCACGGGCCGCTAGGTCCGTGACGGCCGACGCTTGAAAGTACGGCGCTCCATCTAACACCACGAGCAAGTCACCTCCAAATTCTTCACATAGTGCTAAAATGAAATGTTTCGCGTGATCGGCGGTGACGTACTCTTCGAATCGCGAGAAGAAGCGATCACCGTCCTCGGTGATCGCGCCCAGTAGACACGTCCAGTCGCGTTGGCCAGAGAGTTCGACAGATGGCCGCGTGCCGCGCGGAAACCACGCGGCACGCGGCTCAACTTGCACGGATTTCTTGGTTTGGTCGATACAGACTACGGTGGCGTCCATCCCCCGCCGCTTTTTTTGAGTTCTTCGTAGAACGCTTCTTGCTCGTCTTCGTCGGCTTCGTCGGCTGTACGGCGTGGTTTCTGATAGCTCAATCCCGCTTCTTTCAGCAACCGCCGACAACTCGGGGTTGAATACTCGACGCCGTAGGTTTCTTCGAGAAAATCTTGGGCAAGCGCCGGCGTCCACGCCGGTGCGTCGATCTCGACTTCTTCAGGAGGTTCGTGGACGGTTTCTTGAAATTCGTCTTGCTGTGTTTCTGAAAGTTTTCGCTTTCTCCCAGTTCGTTTATCGTCAGAAACGGCTTGCTCAAGCGACTCGTCGGTGTCGAGTCGCTTGAGCCAGCTGTAGATCGTCCGCCGCTGAACATCGTACCACTCGGCTAGCTCGGTCTGCGTGACACCGTTTTTGTACGCGATAGCCGCTAAGAGCCGTTGTGTCGGCTTGTTTCCGTCCACGTTGTCGAGAGCGTCTTGCAATTCCTCGACGGAAATCTCGTCGAGATGGTTCATTATCTCTTGTAAGAGTCTCTGAGTAAAAAGTTCTAGCGGTTACTATAGACAGTGCTACATAGCATATTCATTCAACTTTTATGGATTTTAATCGCAACTCCTAAAGTCATTATACTAGCACCTATGATTTGTATAATATTTAGAACAGTACTCTCTGTATAGTTCATCGCCGGTAAAATGTAGGTTGCAATCACAAATACTCCTACTCCGAAGAGAATTACCAAACTTGATTGAGATCTGAGTTCTCCCATATGTCAATATATTTACTATATGGTTATAAAGGTACCGCACCAAGAGGAATATGACGAAGTAAACCCAACAGGAGAGATCCTCCACTTGAATGCGGAGGAGGATTAGAACGTTATGCTAAGTATGCTTTGAAGTCAAAGTCACAGTCCACTGCAAAGCCACTAAGAGAGCAAGAACTGTTCATGCACAGGGTGACTGTGGCACCAAGATCGATTTCCGTATTGTCTTCGATCTTCTGTGTCAAGGCACAACCTCCGCTGGTTACATAAATTGACAAAGTCGCTACGCCAGCAGCAGTTGAAGTTGGCTCTGGAAGTATGGCGAGCGTAACGCCACCGACTATAAATACAGCCTCACACACCCACTTTGGTGGCTGAGCATCAGTTCCAAATTCAAAATCCCACGTGAGATCACACGAGCTGTAAGTTCCAATCGAATTATTGGAAATCTTAGCCAATTGATCAGTCCACTCTTGTCCAGTAATAATATTATACTCTTTTAGGTCTGGGTCCTGACTTTTAATATCGTCATTACCGACGATTGATGGACCGCTTTTGTACACATCTATTCCCACAGTAGAGGAGGTATAAGTACCATCCTCATGATCTCGAATGACAAAGTCAGCCTCTAGATCTGTTTCATTGGAGAGTGGCGTCCTATGCAGAAGGAACCCATTCTGTTTATCGGACGGTTTATCGGACGGTTTAACAAGATAGGTATCGAGGTCGTTTGGGACGATCTTAATGTCGTGTTCCTTTCGAAGGAACTTTCTCATCTCTTTCACAGGGTCCGTCGACCAGACACTACCAAGTTGGTTATCACGGACAGACACTTCTTGCTTCTCTATATCGAGTCCGAGTCCAGGTTGCTTATCGTCACTAGATTCATGCGCTGCAGCACTTCCGGCAAATGCCCCAGTTGCAATAGTTGAACCTGCTATACGTCTTAACAATGTTCGCCGCATGATGTCATCCATGCAATAATTCTGCGCCTCACACATGTATTAAATGTTATGAAATTAGAATATAATATGGTTTATAACATTTCGGGCCTCTCTAAGTCGTAAGTTTGTACCAGGCGGAAGAAGAGGTTCCAAAACCGTGCTTAGAAATGTGTGTTGGACCATTTGAGTCCGATGAAATTATATCCTTAGCCAGATATTAGAATGAAATTTATAGTATTCGTTAGAAATAGTTACTCACTTCTGGAACGGAAAGCTGGTCAAGAGCGGTGTCGATCGCTGTCGATCGCTGTCGTTAACTCGTCAAGTGAGTCGAAGAACCCGTTGCTAAGAGCCGTTGTGTCGGCCTCTTTTTGTCCACGTTGTCGAGGGCATCTTGCAATTCCTCGACGGTGACCTCGTCGAGATGCTTCACTATCTCTTGCAACCGCTTCTGTGCAAAAAGTTCTAACGGTTACTATATTAGTCGGTGGCGGCGCTCGATAGTACCGACGGCAGCGACGACCAACCCTCACACGTCGTCGGCAGGGCTATGTACGCCCCGGCGATACGTTGAGATATGAAAGTCGAGTTCGACCGAGAGACCTGTATCGGCATGTTCCAGTGCGTCGACGAGTGGGACACCTTCGAGAAGAACCTCGACGACGGCAAGGCAGACCTCCCCGGTGCCGAGGAAGTCGAAGAAGACGTGTTCGTCCTCGAAGTCCCCGAAGACGAGGAGTTCGACGCGAAGTTCTCCGCCCGCGTCTGTCCCGTTGATGCCATCCGCATCTACGACGACGACGGCGAACAACTGATTTGAGCGGGGACTGACCCGTTGCGGTTCTCCCTTCTTCTGTGCCACCTTGACCCGTGGTGTTCGCTCTCGACCCCCCTCGTTTCAACTGGAGATTCGCCGACGGACTGAAGGATTTAAGCGGGGGGACGGTAACCGTGACACTATGAGCCAAGCGACGAAGATTGTTCTCGGTACCATCGGCGTGTCGGCCGTTCTGGCGTTCGTGTTCGTCGGAATGAGCCTCGCCTGAGTAGATGTTCGACCCCCGAACGCTACCGGCGGACCTCGAATCGGTCCGTGAGGAGTACGCTCCGGAGGCGCTCGTCTTCGACGTTGCCGGTGATTTCGACACCATCCCACCGGCCGCCGCGGAGAATCTCGGCCTCGTGGTCGATTCGTTGTCGCCGGCAACGTACCCCGACGAGTGGCTACCAGCGGACGCTCCGGAGGCGCTTCGACACTACGCCTCATCGGATTTCACCATCGGAATGCCCGGCGACGGAACCGTGACGTGGACACAGCAGACCGACCCGCCGGTCGTCCTCGTCAAGTACCGTGCCAAGGGAACCCCGGACGACTTTCTCGACTTCCTCATCGCCGAGGCAGTAGTCCAGAGTGGTCT